>JAZNTX010000012.1:0-71684 GCA_045591965.1 Tidjanibacter sp.
TGGTGCTTTGAAAACCCACAACCACCTCCCTCCCCTATGAATACTCCTCCCCTACGAAAGGGGAGGTTGGGAGGGGTGGTCGAAATTGTGTGCGCGTCCCCGCGCACTGGGAGGGTCCGCGAAGCGGGGGAGAGGTCTGTCTGTGGAGCCGCACCTTTGTTTGGCACAAAATCCCTCCGTTCTCTGCCTTTTTACCAAATAGCAGTTACTTGGGTATTTGATAAATTTTTTAATAATTTTCAACTTTCAACTTTCAATTCTCAATTCTCATTTGTATATTTGTAGTTTGATTGAAAAAACACAAAAAATTACATATATGAGCGGTAAGAAATTCAATGAGTACAAAGGGCTTGATTTGCCCGAGGTAGGTTTGGAAGTCCTCAAAAAGTGGGACACTGACGACACCTTCCACAAAAGTATCTCCTCGCGAGAGGGTTGTCCAACATTTGTTTTCTACGAGGGTCCTCCTTCGGCAAACGGTCTTCCTGGTATTCACCATGTGATGGCTCGTACGCTCAAAGATGTCATCTGTCGCTACAAAACACAGAGCGGCTATATGGTACATCGTAAGGCTGGTTGGGATACACACGGTTTGCCCGTAGAACTTGGTGTGGAGAAGAAACTCGGCATCCGCAAAGAGGATGTGGGTGTGAATATCTCCATTGAGGAGTATAATCGCATCTGCCGAGAGTCCGTTATGGAGTTTACCGGCAAGTGGGAGGAACTCACACGCCAAATGGGCTATTGGGTAAATATGGACGATCCCTATATTACTTACGACAACAAATATATCGAAACCCTTTGGTGGATGCTTTCGGAACTCTACAAGAAAGGTCTGCTCTATAAGGGCTTTACTATTCAGCCCTATTCGCCCGCAGCAGGTACGGGTCTGTCGAACCACGAACTTAACCAACCCGGTTGCTATCGCGATGTGAAGGACACGACTTGTACCGCTCAGTTTAAGGTAGTACGCAACGAGGCAAGCGAGAAACTCTTCGAGGATGTTGAGGGCGACCTCTACTTCATCGCTTGGACCACCACACCTTGGACCCTGCCTTCGAATACCGCTCTGGCAGTAGGTCCTTCGATTGAGTATGTAAGGGTTAAGTGCGCCAATCCCTATACGGGTATCCGACAGACCGTCATTATGGCAAAAGAACTCGTAGGTACATACTTCACTAAAAAGATGGAGGGTACATTCACTGTTGAGGAACGCACTTGGAAGGGTGCCGAACTTGCAGGTGTGCGCTACGAGCAACTGATGGAGTGGATGCGCCCCGATGGCGACGCATTCCGTGTGATTACGGGCGACTATGTAAGCGTGGCAGATGGTACGGGTATCGTACATATCGCTCCCACCTTTGGTGCCGATGACGATAGGGTGGCTAAGCAGGCAGGCATCGCTCCTATGCTTCTCATCGACAAGGCAGGCAAGCAGCAGCCTATGGTCGATAAGCAGGGTAAGATGTACCTCTTGGAGGACCTCGACCCCGAGTATGTAAAGAACTTTGTGAATGTAGAGAAGTATGCCGAGTGGCAGGGTAGGTTTGTGAAGAACGCCTACGATGAGAAACTCACCGAGGAGGATGCAACCATCGATGTTGATATCGCCGTAGGTCTGAAACTCGAAAACAAGGTGTTCAAGATTGAGAAACACACCCACAACTATCCCCACTGCTGGCGTACCGATAAACCCGTCTTGTACTACCCTCTGGACTCGTGGTTTATCCGCACAACGGCTGTGAAAGATAGGCTCATCGAACTCAATAAGACCATCTATTGGAAACCCGAATCGACCGGTACAGGTAGGTTTGGTAAATGGTTGGAGGGTCTTGTGGACTGGAACCTCTCGCGTAGCCGCTTCTGGGGAACTCCTCTGCCCGTGTGGGCTACCGAGGACTACTCGGAGATGAAGTGTATCGGCTCGGTTGAGGAACTCAAAGCCGAGATTGAGAAATCGGTGGCTGCGGGTTTGATGACCGAGAACCCCTATAAAGACTTCGTTGTGGGCGACTACTCGAAGGAGAACTACAATAAGATTGACCTCCACCGCCCCTATGTTGATAATATTGTGCTCGTGTCGAGCAAGGGCGAGCCTATGCGCCGCGAGAGCGACCTTATTGATGTGTGGTTCGATAGTGGTGCAATGCCCTACGCACAGGTACACTACCCCTTCGAGATGACCCGCGAGGAGTTTGAGAAGGTCTACCCCGCAGACTTTATTGCCGAGGGTGTGGACCAGACTCGCGGTTGGTTCTATACGCTCCATGCTCTCTCGACAATGTTGTTCGATAGCGTATCGTTCAAGAATATCATCTCCAACGGCTTGGTATTGGATAAGAACGGCAATAAGATGTCCAAACGCCTCGGTAATGCCGTTGATCCATTCGAGGTTATGGATAAGTATGGCGCAGATGCTACAAGGTGGTATATGATTTCCAACTCGCAGCCTTGGGATAATCTCAAATTCGATGTTGATGGCGTGGATGAGGTTAGGCGTAAATACTTCGGCACACTCTATAATACCTACGGCTTCTTTGCACTCTACGCCAATGTGGACGGCTTTACGGGCAAAGAGGAGGAAATTCCTGTTGCCGAGCGTCCCGAGATTGACCGCTGGATTATCTCCACACTCAACTCGCTTGTTAAGGTTGTGGGCGAAAGACTCAGCGACTACGACCCCACACCCGCAGCAAGGGCTATTCAGGAGTTTGTGGGCGAGAACCTCTCGAACTGGTATGTGCGCCTTAACCGTAAGCGTTTCTGGGGTGGCGGTATGACCAAAGATAAACTCGCGGCATACCAGACACTCTACACCTGCCTCGAAACTGTGGCTTCGCTCTCGGCTCCCTTTGCGCCATTTTTCAGCGATAGGCTCTACTGCGACCTGAACGAGATTAGTGGTCGCCACGAAGGCTCCGTACACCTCAACGCCTTCCCCGTTTGCAACGAGAGCCTGATTGATAGCGACTTGGAGGAGATGATGGCGCTTGCACAAAGGAGTACCTCGATGGTGCTGGCACTCCGTAGGAAGGTGGGTATCAAGGTGCGTCAGCCACTGACGAAGATTATCATCCCCATCCTCGATGCTGCTATGGGACGCCACTTGGAGGCTGTGAAGACCCTTGTGATGGGCGAGGTTAATGTTAAGGAGGTAGAACTCATTACCGATACTACGGGTTTGATTACTAAACGCATCAAACTCAACTTTAAGAATTTCTGCGCTCGCTACGCTAAGTTGGCTAAGCCTATGGCGGCACTTGTGGCAACCTTCACTCAGGAGCAGATTGCGGCTATTGAGGCTGCCGACCAGACTACTTTGGAGGTTGCGGGTGAGAGCGTTGTTGTAACCCCTGCCGACTTCGAGATTACCTCGGAGGATATGCCTGGTTGGCTCGTGGCAAGCGAGGGTAAACTTACTGTGGCTCTCGATGTTACCGTTACCGAGGAGTTGCGTAAGGAGGGCTTGGCAAGGGAACTTGTAAACCGCATCCAGAATATCCGTAAGGATAGTGGCTTCGAGGTTACTGACCGCATTAGGGTTGAGATTGAGAAGAAGGAGATGCTCGTAGGTGCTATTGAGTCGTTTGGCGAGTTTATTGGCGCACAAACCCTGGCTCTGAGCGTTATTTTGACAGAAACCCCCGCTGGCGACTTTGTTGTCGATAGCGACATCGATGACGAGCCCCTCAAAATCGCCGTCACCCGAGCATAGACGAAAGCGCGCTCTGGGTACGCTCGGAGTTGATAATCTACATTTTTTTAAGCCCGCACAAAATGCGGGCTTAAAAATTATTGGCGGAAAAGTTGCGTATGTGAGAAATGTTTTGTACCTTTAACAAACCAAAAACACTAAACTATGTCACAAGAAGTTGAAAAAACCAGATATTCCGATGAGGAATTAGCCGAATTCAAGGAGATTATCCTCGAAATGCTCGGCAAGGCAAAGGACGATTACGAACTTCTGCGTTCTTCGGTGAACAACTCGGCAAGCAATGATACCGAGGATACTTCGCCCACCTTTAAGGTGCTCGAAGAGGGTGCTGCAACGCTTACCAAAGAGGAGATGGGTCGCTTGGCACAACGCCAACTCAAATTCATCCAGCACCTCGAAGCGGCACTTCTGCGTATCGAGAACAAGACCTATGGCATCTGCCGCGAGACGGGTAAACTTATCCCCAAGGAGCGTCTGCGCGTAGTGCCTCACGCAACCCTCTCGGTGGAGGCTAAGGAGAAGAGGCGTTAGGCAGAGTCTGCGCCTGCTGTAAGGTGTCAAAACCCACAAAGAAGAAACATTGCCCAGTGTTACTATATATACCGATGGCTCATCGCGTGGCAACCCTGGTAGGGGAGGGTATGGCGTAGTGCTAATATCCCCTCCGTACCGCAAGGAACTCAGCGCGGGCTTTCGTGTGACCACCAACAACCGTATGGAGTTGATGGCGGTGTGTGTCGCCTTGGAGGCTCTGAAATTCGATGGTACCGAGGTGACGCTCTATTCGGATAGTAAATATGTGGTCGATTCGGTGGAGAAAGGCTGGCTCTTTGGTTGGGAGAAAAAGGGTTTCGAGAAGGCGAAAAACCCCGACTTGTGGCAGAGGTTTTTGAGGGTCTATCGCCGCCACCGCGTGAAGTTTGTGTGGGTCAAAGGTCACGCCTCGAATGTGGAGAATAACCGCTGTGACCAACTCGCCGTCGCCGCCGCCGAGGGTAGCAACCTGCTGGAAGATGTGGGGTATGTGACAGAGTAGAGTGTTTTAGAGAAAATTGAGCACATCTCGCACCGCATCTGCTGCGTTACGCTTAAAAATCTCTCCCGCATTTACGCCTTGTAAACTGCGGGAGAGATTTTTTGTAAGCCTTGCATCTACGGCACGATAAGCGCTCGTGGGATTGGAGGTCGACCGACGACCGACGACCGACGACCGACAACCGCCCTAAGGTAATTAAGGTATTCTCCCTCTAAGTTAGAGGGGGTGCCCGAAGGGCGGGGGCGTGTGTACTCCTTCCCTAACTTAGGGGAGGTGTCTGTTAGGGCGGAGGGGTCTGTCACTCATGTTATTCCTGTCACTCCTGCAAGAAAAACAAGAAACCCATAACTTTTTTTGGGGCGGTATCCCCCCTCCAAGAACGAGCCTGTCTAACAAAAAAACTTGTTAGACAGGCTCAAATTACTCTTTACTCACTAAAAAATTATTCCTCTTCGGTGATGAGTCCGCGAGCAATCATGAGTGGTTCGCGGCTGGGCTCGGCACCGCGGAAGTCGCGGTAGAGGTCCATGCCGTTCTTGGTGCCACCCGACGAGAGGAGTGTGCGGAAGCGTGCAGCCGTTGCGCGGTCGAACAAGTCGCCACTCTCGACAAAGGCTTGGAAAGCGTCTTTATCCAGCACCTCAGCCCAAAGGTAACTATAATAACCCGAAGAGTAGCCGCCATCGAAGATGTGCGAGAAGTAGGGGTAGCGATAGCGAGGAGCAATCTGCTCGATGAGTCCGCGTTGTTCGGTGAGCACCTTGTGTTCGAAAGCGTTGGCATCGAAATCCTCAGGCACCTCCCCGAGAGTGTGGATGTCGAGGTCGCTGAGAGATGCAGCGATAAGTTCGGTGGTCATAAAACCTTGGTTGAACTTGCCACTGCGCTCGATACGCTTAATGAGGTGGTCGGGGATAACCGCGCCAGTTTGGTGGTGAATGGCGTAGGTTTTGAGCATCGCAGGCTCCATAGCCCAGTTCTCCATAATCTGGCTGGGGAGTTCCACGAAATCCCTCTCAACACCTGCCAAACCCTTGTAGGGTACTTGTGCAAAGAGGTTGTGGAGCGCATGGCCGAACTCGTGGAAGAAAGTCTCGGTTTCGTCAATAGTGAGGAGCGAAGGGGTGTTGCCATTGGGGCGCGAGAAGTTGCACACAACCGTAACAACGGGTGGTACTCTCTTGCCATCCTTCATGCTCATCGACACAAACTCGCCACACCAAGCACCGCCACTCTTACCTGCGCGGGGGAAGAAGTCGAAAATGACAACGCCCAAAAGTGAGCCGTCGGTGTCTTCCACCTTATAGGTCGAACACTCCTTGTTGTAACCTTCTACATTTACGGGCGAGAAGGTTATACCATAGAGGCGGTTGCTGAGTCCGAAGATACCCTGACGCACATTGTCGAGCGAGAAGTAGGGACGGATTGCCTGCTCGTCGAGGTTGTAGCGTTGTTTGCGCAGACGCTCAGCATAATACCACCAATCCCAAGCGGCAAAATCCTCGTCTATTTTGTCGCGTTTGCTGATAGTCTTCATATCGTCGAGTTCCGCTTTGGCAGCGTTCAGTGCGGGCTCCCAAAGGTCGTTCAGAAGTTCATACACAGCCTTTGGTTTTTTTGCCATCACATCGTCAAGAACATAGTGCGCGTGCGATTTATAGCCTAATAGTGCGGCTCTGCGGGCGCGAAGGCTTGCAATGTCGCGGATAACCTCCGTATTGTCCCACTTGCCACCATTGCAACGACTGATGTAGGCGGTGTAAATCTCCTCTCGAAGTTCTCGCTTTTTGGAGTAGGAGAGGAAGGGGAAGATGCTGGGGCTACTCAGTGTGAAGAGATACTTGTTGTTGTATCCAGCCTCTTTGGCTGCCTCTTTGGCGGCATTTTTCACCGAGAGAGGCAGTCCTTCCAATTGGTCGGCATTCAAAAGTAGTTGGTAGTCGGCATTGGCAGCCAATAGGTTTTGTGCATACTTCACAGTAGCCTCCGATAGTTGTCGGTTAATCTCGGCAAGTTCCTCCTGCTCTTCGGCAGAGAGGTTTGCACCGTTGCGCTCGAATTGTTTGTAGGTCTGCTCAGTAAGGCGCATCTGCAACTTGTCGAGCCCCAACTTTTTGCGATTTTGATAGACGCTCTTAACCCTCTTGAAGAGTTCTGCATTCATCATTATTTCGTCCGAGTGAGCCGCCAACAGAGGGCTAACCTCCAACTCCACTTTCTGCATCTTCTCGTTGGTGTCTGCCGCAGAAATCAGGAAGAAGGTATTTGCCACATCGTTGAGTTTTGCACCAGCATTGTCGAGAGCGAGGATGGTATTCTCGAAATTGGGCTCTTCGCTATTGGTAACGATAGCCTCAATTTCGGCTTTGTGAGCCTCCATTGAGACCTCAAAAGCGGGCATATAGTCCGAAACCTCAATCTCGCCAAAGGGTGGTATTCCATAGGGGGTGTTCCACTCCGCCAAGAGAGGGTTTTCGCGCTCGGCATAGGGGGTGTTGTTGCAAGATGTGCTAATCATCGTCAGTGCAAAGATTGGAAGAATAAAATGCCTAAATTTCATATTGTTAGGGTGTTAGGTTATGCTTTGATTTTGGCAATAAGACCTTGCAGAACATTGCCGGGTCCGCACTCAACAAACTCCTCGGCACCGTCTGCTATCATAGCCCTCACGCTCTGTGTCCACCTTACGGGCGAGGTCAATTGTGCAATGAGGTTTGCCTTAATCTCCTCTGGGTTGGTGTGGGGTTTGGCATCCACATTTTGGTAGATGGGGCAGCGTGGAGTGTGGAACTCGGTGGTGGCAATAGCCGCCGCCAACTCCTCCCTTGCCATCTCCATGCAGGGCGAGTGGAAACCTCCGCCCACCGCCAATGGAAGAGCCCTCTTTGCACCCGCCTCTTTGAGCCTTTTGCAAGCCTCCGCAACCGCCTCTTTGGTGCCCGAGATGACCACCTGCCCGGGGCAGTTGTAGTTGGCAGCAACAACACCCTCAATGGTGGCACAAACCTCCTCAACTTTTTCGTCTGGGAGCGCAAGTACGGCAGCCATTGTGGAGGGTGTTTTTTCGCACGCCTTCTGCATCGCAAGTGCGCGGGCGTAGACAAGCCTCAATGCACTCTCGAAAGAGAGAGCGCCCGAAGCCGCAAGCGCACTAAACTCGCCCAAAGAGTGACCTGCAACCATCGCTGGCTGGAACTCATCGCCCAAGGCGAGAGCTGCGGCTACGGAGTGGATAAATACCGCAGGCTGAGTGACTTTGGTCTGCTTTAACTCCTCGTCGGAGCCTTCGAACATAATCTTTGAAATCTCGAATCCGAGAATCCTATCTGCTTCCTCGAAGAGTGCGTGAGCAATGGGCGAAGAGTCGTATAAATCCTTGCCCATGCCACTAAACTGACTTCCCTGACCAGGGAAAACAAATGCCTTTTTCATACAAAAATAGTTAGTTTGAACTACAAAGATAAGAAATAAATTGAGAATTGAGAGTTGAGAGTTGAGAATTATCCTCTTTGGTCACGGGTATTAAAAAGGATACCCGTGACCAAAGAGGGGGATGATATGTCAACTGGGTCTTCTAGGATTTCCTAGTTCTCCTAGTTCTCCTAGTTCTCCTATCAACCCTATCCTAATTCTCAACTCTCAATTTTCAATTTGACAGATTGTTAATAAAATCTGGCTTAAATTTTCGGTTTGTCCCGAAAATTATTCGTAAAATTGCACCCTAATAATAAATTAAGGTATAAACTTCCTATGCGTGTAGTGCTTTTGGTCATATATCTGCTCCTGATTGTCGTTTGGGCGATTGTTGCGCTTGTTGTGATGGGTGTGGCAACACTCCTCTCACTCCCTTTCGACAAGGAGCGCAAGATGGTGCTTGCCATATCTCGTCCCATAGCGCGTATGGTCTACCGTTTGTCGCCTTCGTGGCGTGTGAGGGTCGAGGGAGTAGAGAATGTGGATGCCTCAAAGCACTATGTCATAACCTCCAATCATCAATCTTTCTTTGATATTCCACTGCTCTTCTTCCTGCCCGTATGGAAGTTTAAGTTTGTGTCGAAGATTGAAGTTAGGAAAATTCCTGCCATTGGTTGGATGCTCGGAATGAGGGACGATATTGTCATTCGCCGAGGCACAACGGGTGCTGCAACCACCGTTATGGTGGAGGGCACCGAACACTTGCAGGCTGGTACGAGCGTGGCGATATTCCCCGAGGGTACGCGCACCAAAGATGGCGAGGTGCACCGCTTCAAAGATGGTGCTTTCCGCTTGGCGCAAGAGAATAGGGTGTCGATTTTACCCTGTGTGATGGATGACACCAAGCGACTCTTCTCGGTGCGAGGTCTTAATAGGCGCAACCTTACGGTGAGGATACTACCACCAATTAGTGCCGAAGAGGTTGTGGCTACGCCTGCAAGAGAGTTGGCAGCGAGGGTGGAGAAGATGACTCGCGAGGCTCTTGCCGAGATTAGGGCAGGGGAGAACAAACACGAATAAACGAAGAAAAACAATAACGAAAAGTGGCAAAAGAGATTAACAAGAGAGTTGAGCAGTACACTGACGAGGATATTAAAAAACTTCCCCCTCGTGAGCAGGTGCGCTTGCGCCCAGGTATGTGGATTGGTAAACTTGGCGATGGTACATTGCCCGAGGATGGTATCTATACCCTCATCAAAGAGGTTGTGGATAACTCGGTGGACGAGTTTACTATGGGTTACGGCTCGCAGATTGATATTACAATCGAGGATAAGTGGGTGACAATTCGCGACTATGGTCGTGGTATTCCACTCAATATGCTCGATGCTTGTGTGGGCGAGATGAATGTGAGTGGTAAGTACAATGGCGCAGGCTATAAAAAGACCGTGGGTCTGAATGGCGTGGGCTTGAAAGCAGTGAACTACCTCTCGACTCACTTTGAGGCTCGTAGTGTGCGCGATGGACAGTCCCGTACGGTTACTTTTGAGCAGGGTGTCTTAAAGAACGATGTCCGCGAAGAGGGTGTTACCGAGAAGGCGGGTACCATGGTGCGCTACTTGGTAGATGAGGAGATTTTCGGCATCTATGACTACAACTCCGAGTATGTGGAGCAGAAGGTTCGCAACTACACCTACCTCAATACGGGCTTGGCTTTCAAACTCAACGGCAAGAAGTTTGAGTCGAAGCGCGGTTTGCTCGACCTCTTGGAGGAGAATATGGGCGAGGAGCCTCTCTATGCTCCCATTCACCTCAAAGGCAAAGATATAGAGATTGCCTTCACTCATGGTACGGGCTATGGCGAAACATATTTCTCGTTTGTCAACTCGCAGCACACCACACAGGGCGGTACTCACCAAGCAGCCTTCAAGGAGGCGGTGGCAAAGACCATTAAGGAGTTCTTCAAGAAGGACTACGACCCTGCCGATGTGAGAGGTAGTATTATCGCTGCCATTAGTGTTAGTGTTGAAGAGCCCGAGTTTGAGAGTCAGACAAAAATCAAACTCTCCTCGAAAAATATGGGTCCTGGGCTCCTCTCGGTGCGCCAATTCATTGGTGACTTTGTTAAGCAGGAACTCGACGACTATCTCCACATGCACTCCGAGGCGGCAACCATTCTGGGTAAGAAGATTGCCGACAATGAGAAGGAGCGCAAGGCTATAACCACCGTGCAGAAAAAGGCACGCGAGATTGCCAAGAAGGTAAGCCTCAATAATAAGAAACTCCGCGACTGCAAAATTCACTACTGCGACGAAAAGAATCCTCGCAAGGAGGAGTCAATGATATTCATTACCGAGGGTCTTTCGGCGAGCGGCTCAATTACCGCATCGAGGGATGTGCAGACTCAGGCTGTATTCTCCCTGCGCGGTAAACCCAAGAACTGCTACGGCGAGAGCAAAACTTTTGTGTATAAGAACGAAGAGTTCAACCTCTTGCAGGCGGCACTCGATATTGAGGAGAGTATTGATAATCTGCGCTACAACAAGATTATCATCGCAACCGATGCCGATGTGGATGGTATGCACATCAGGCTTCTGATGATGACCTTCTTCTTGCAGTTCTTCCCCGAGGTTATCCGCCAAAACCACCTCTTTGTATTGCAGACCCCCTTGTTCCGCGTGCAGAATAAGCAGCAGACCAAGGTTATCTACTGCTACAACGAGGAGGAGAAACAGAGGGCTATGGAGGAGATTGGAGCCTCGTATGAGGTTACCCGATTTAAGGGTCTTGGCGAGATTTCCAGTGCGGAGTTTAAGGAGTTCATTGGTCCCAAGATGCGCTTGGAGCCCGTGAAGATTTCGAGCGAGGAGCCTATCCACACAATGTTGGAGTTCTATATGGGCACCAATACCCCCGAGCGACAGGGTTTTATCGTAGATAACCTGCGTATTGAGGCGGACTATGTTGAAGATTTGTTCTAGCGAGCACATCTCGTGGGCGATTTCTGCGTTATGCTTTTGATTTTGCTTCCTCATTTACGCTCGGTAAACTGCGGAGCAAAATCAAAACCAAGCCTTGAACTCGCCTCACGATATGCACTCGCAGGGAGGGCATAAAAATCACCTCACAAAACCCACTCGCAGGGAATTGGGAGAAGTAAAGGAGAAAGCGATACAAAGTATCGCATAAAAATTTTTGGGCGACTTTTTATAAAAAGTCGCAAAAAAAGAACTATGGAAGAAAACAAAAATATAGAAAACGAGATTGTTGATGTTGAGGCTACCGAGGTGGTTGCTTCCGAGGAGGGTGTAACCCTTGCCGAGGAGGTTGTGGCTGCCAAGGAGGTTGATTCGCGCAAACTCTCGGACAAGTATGCAAAACTTATGGGCGAGGGCGGCAAGGCCCGTACCAAACTTACGGGACTCTACCGCGATTGGTTTTTGGACTACGCATCGTATGTTATCTTGGAGCGTGCGGTGCCCTATATTGACGATGGTCTGAAACCCGTACAGAGGCGCATCCTGCACTCTATGCGTAGGATGTACGATGGTAGCCGTATTAAGGTTGCCAACATTGTCGGTCACACCATGCAGTTCCACCCCCACGGCGATGCCTCGATTGGCGATGCTTTGGTGCAACTCGGTCAGAAAAACCTCTTGATAGATACTCAGGGTAACTGGGGTAACATCCTTACGGGCGACGGTGCGGCGGCTCCTCGTTATATCGAGGCTCGATTGTCGAAGTTTGCCTTGGAGGTGGTTTTCAGCCCCAAGATTACCGAGTGGATGCTATCGTATGATGGTCGCAATAAGGAGCCTGTGACGCTGCCCGTGAAATTCCCTCTGCTGTTGGCACAGGGCGTTGAGGGTATTGCTGTGGGCTTGGCATCGAAGATTTTGCCCCACAACTTCAACGAACTTTTGGATGGCTGTGTAGCACACCTTAGGGGCGAGGATTTTGAACTCTACCCCGACTTCCCTACGGGAGGTTTGATGGATGTTACTCGCTATAACGATGGTCTGAGGGGTGGTGCAGTGAAAATTCGTGCACGCATCAATAAGGTCGATAAACGCACCATTGCCATCACCGAGATTCCCTATTCGACCACATCGGAGAGCGTTAAGGAGTCTATTGTGAAGGCTTCCGAGGCGGGCAAAATTAAGATTAGGAGCGTCGATGATAACACCGCCTCGACTGTGGAGTTGTTGGTGCATGTGGCTGCGGGCGAGAGTATCGATAAGACCATCGACGCACTCTATGCCTTCACCGATTGCGAGGTGTCCATATCGCCCAACTCGTGCGTAATCAGGGATGGTAAACCCTGCTTCCTCGGTGTGAAGGATATTCTTCGCCACAATGCCGAGCATACCCGCGACCTGCTGGCTCAGGAGTTGCAGGTAAGGCTCAACGAACTTGCCGAGGAGTGGCACATGGCTTCGCTCGAAAGAATTTTTATCCAGAATAAGATATATCAGGTACTCGAAAAGTGTAAGTCGCCCGAGGAGGCGTATAAGGCTGTCGATGATGCTTTGGAGCCCTTCAAAAAACTCCTCAAAAGGGAGGTTTCGAGGGAGGATATCGTGAAACTTACCGAGTTGAAGTTTATCCGTATTACTCGCTACGATTTGGATAAGGCGGATAATCATATCAAGGCGATAGAGAAAGAGACCAAGCAGGTTAAGCACGACTTGGCACACATCACCGAGTTTGCAATTAAATATTTCGAGGGAATTAAGGAGCGCTACGGCAAGGATCGTGAGCGTAAGACCGAGATACGCTCCTTCGATAGTATTGCACAGGCGAAGGTTGCGGTTGTTAACTCCAAACTCTATGTTGATAGGGAGGGTGGTTTCTTTGGTATTGGCTCTTCGATGCGTCAGGCTGAGTATGTGTGCGACTGCTCCGATTTGGACGATGTTATTGTCTTCCTCGAAGATGGTCGCTATGTCATCCGCAAGGTGCTCGATAAAGACTTCTATGCCCCTGGTATTATATATATAGGTGTCTTCCGCAGGGGCGACGAGAGGACCATTTATAATGTGCTCTACCGCGATGGCGATAAGGGTGCAAATATGATGAAACGCTGTGCCATCAGTGCCATCACTCGCGATAAGGAGTACAACATTACCAAGGGTAATCCCAAGAGTAGGATTCTCTATATGAGTGTGAACCCCAATGGCGAGGCAGAGATTTTGAAGGTCATCTTCCGCCAGAGGGCAAAACTCAAAAAGGCTATTGTGGACCTCGATTTCAGCACGCTGGCAATCAAGGGTCGCGCTTCGCAAGGTAATATCTTCTCGCGCAACCCCATCCATAAGATACTCTTGAAGGCGAAGGGCGCATCTACTCTCGCAGGACAGCAGATTTGGTACGACGAGGATGTCAAACGCCTCAACGATAGCGGTCATGGAGTGCTGCTCGGCGAGTTCAAAGGACAGGATAAAATTATTGTCTTCACCGCCAAAGACCAATACTACACCACGGGCTACGATGTGGGTCACCACTTCCCCGAGGATACCGTAAGGGTCGAGAAGTACGACTCCGCAAGGGTTTATAGTGTTGCTTATTGGGACGAAGGGGCACAGTTCTACTACCTCAAACGCTTCATGGCGGAGGATACCGATAGGATGCTCTCATTTGTCGATGAGGAGAATCCCAAGTCGAGGTCGGTGGGTATCTCGGATGAGGCTCAGCCCGCTTTGGAGGTCATCTATGGCGGCGCTCACGCCACCAAACCTGCCGATATTATCAATGTTGCAGAGTTTATCGGTGTGAAAGGCTATAAGGCTAAGGGTAAGAGGGTTACAACCTATATTGTGGAGAAACTGAGGTTTATTCCTCGTCACTTTGCACCCACCCCCGAGCCCGAGGATATTGCAGAGGAGAATGTGGCAGAAACCGAGGCGACGGAGCAACCCATCGACAATGTATCGACCATTGCTGCAACTCCCGTTAAGGAGCAGAGGGTGGAGGTCGCAGAGGATGTTGCAGAGGATGTTGCAGAGGATGTTGTAGAGGATGTTGTAGAGCAAGTTGCACCTGCCGAGAAGACGATAGCGGAGCCTCAGGATGAACCCGAAGTGGAGCCTGTTGTAGAGCAGACACCCGCCGAGGACGAAGATGATGTGGAGTTGGAAATCATCCTCCCCAAGGATGAGGATGAGGTGGAGTCCCGCCCCGACTCGCAACAACTCAATCTCTTTTAGGGTTGACCTAAAATGGATTGAGTAGAAATCCAAAATTCAAAAATTCCCCCTCTAAGTTAGAGGGGGTGCCCGAAGGGCGGGGGCGTGTGTTAACTTTCAACTTTCAACTCTCAACTCTCAACTCTCAATTCCCAAATGGTTATCTTTCTTGTTGGTTTTATGGGGTGCGGTAAGACGACCGTTGCTCGTGGACTCGCAGAACTTGCGGGCTGGGAGTTTGTGGACCTCGATAGGAGGGTTTGCGAACTGGCTGGTGCGAGCGATGTGGCAGAGATTTTTGCCCAAAAGGGCGAGGAAGAGTTTAGAAGATTGGAGAGGGAAACCATTGAGGGGCTTGCGTTTGCGGATAATGCTGTGGTGGCTACGGGCGGAGGTGCGCCCTGCGTGGGCGATAATATGGAGCGATTGATGGCTCTCGGCACTACGGTCTACCTGAAAATGTCGCCCCTTGCACTTAGGGATAGACTTCTGCATGTGAGGGTTGTGCGCCCCAAGATTGTTGATAAGAGTCCGGAGGAATTGCTCGACTATGTTACGGAACTGCTCGCTGAGCGAGAGCAATACTACTCCCGTGCGAAGGTTGTGGTCGATTGCGACAATATTCCAAGTAGAGTGATTGTGGCTCGATTGAAATACTTGACAAAAAAATAGATTGAACATCGTTCAATCTATTTTTTTAGATTTCAACTATTTTTCTTAATTTTGTATGTTGGTAAACATTGCACAATGAATAGAAACGCTCCAATAGGTATTTTTGACTCAGGTATGGGAGGACTTTCGGTGTGGCACGAGGTACGCAAACTCTTGCCCGAGGAGTCTATTGTGTACCTTGCCGATGGCAAAAACTGCCCATACGGAGAGCGTCACTCCGAGGATATTGCACACCTCACACGACAGGCTGTTGTGGAACTTTTGGCGCGGGGAGTGAAGATGGTTGTTGTGGCGTGCAATACTGCCACTGCCGTAGCCATCGATGCCCTCAGGGCGGAGTTTGATATCCCCTTTGTCGGTATGGAGCCCGCAGTGAAACCCGCGGCACTCGCCACCAAGAGCGGCACGATAGGTATCCTTGCTACAAGGGCTTCGTTGCATGGAGATTTGTTTCGCACCACCTCTGCAAAGTACGCCCACGATGTGAGGGTACTCGAAGCGGTGGGCGAGGGCTTTGTGGAGGCTGTTGAGGAGGGGCGCGAGCACAATGCCGAAACCCTCGAAATGGTCCGCAAGGTCTTGGAACCCATCATTGCAGAGGGTGCCGACCAGATTGTCCTCGGATGTACCCACTACCCCTTCTTGGAGGGTGCCATCAGGGATGTTATTGGCGACCGCGAAGTTGCCATTGTCAATCCTGCGCCCGCTGTGGCTCGCAGGGTGGAGTGGATTCTCGACAATGGCGGTCTAAGAGCCGACGAGGGGCACAAATCGGAGTACTCGTTTGTAACCTTTGGCGGCGATAACTATCTGGCTCGTATTACCGACAAGGCTATGCAGGTAGTCCAACAAGAGGAGTAAAAAGTCCGAATGAAAAGAGGAAAATAGTAAGATATGGCAACAAGAAAAAACAATAAAACCACAACACTCTCTGCCAATGGCAGACAGCGTAAGGTGGAGATAAAAGAGGAGGAGCGACGCTCGCTAAGCGAGCGACTGACGCTTGGCGAGAATCAGCGATGGGTCGTTTGCTTCATTCTCTTCTTTGTTTCTGCTTTTGTGACACTGTCGATAGTGTCGCACTACTTCACTTGGCAGGCAGACCAAATTAGGGTTAGCGGTGTACCTGTGAGCAATAGCGGTGGCTCGTGGGGCTTGGGTATTGCCAACTTGCTGGTGGGAGAGTGCTTTGGTGTCTTTGCTCTCTGTATACCCATTGCGGGCTTTTTGCTCTCGCTGAGGGTACATCGTGGCGAAAAAGGCTATGTGGGGCGCGTTGTAAAGGTGCTACTCATGGTTATGATTTTGGGTAGCATAACCTTTGGCTTTGTGACGGGTACGGATGGTGCTTTTGGCTCGGGTATTGGAGGCAAGATGGGTATTGATGTCGCCCGCTGGCTTGTGAACTATATTGGTCGCTTTGGTATGGGGCTGCTGCTCTTTATGTGTTGGGGTCTGGTGGCTCTGTATATCAATAGCGAGCGCACCATCGAGGCTATCCGAAACCTCGGACAGAGGCTCGCTGCGCTCTTTAAGTCGAAACCTCGCACTGCCCAAGAGCAGCAAGAAGATGAGGAAGAACTTGCAATTGCCAATTATGGAGAAGAGAGCGTAGATGTTCTCGATGCAGAGGATGACGAGTTGGAGACTGACAACGAAGATGAAGACTTGGAGATTATCATCCCCGAAGAGGAGGACGATGTGATTGAAACGCTCCCCGAGGAGGTTGCGCAGAGCGCGGAGGTTATAGATGATGATTTTGTGGAGATTGGTGAGAGCGAGGTTGCTCCCATTGCTGCTCTGCAAGCCGTTGCAACACCTACCAATCCCAATCAGATTGATGACGACTTTGAGATTATCTCCAATACAGTGGAGGGTATGAAAGGGCTTCCTCCAACCACCACGGCAGAGGAGGTTACTATTGGCACAGGAGGTGTTGTGGAGACCTCGGAGGATGGTACCTCTCAGGTAATAGTTAGCGAACACACCGACGAGGAGGCGGGCAAAATAGGGACCCTCTACGACCCCACAAAGGAACTCTCGAAATTCCAACGCCCACCGGTGGAAATTCTCGAAAAATATGACGAGGAGTCGGTGCAGTTCTCCACCGAGGAGATTAATGAGAATAAAACCCTTATTAAGCAGACCCTCGACTCGTTTGGTGTGAAGATTAAGAAGATTACCGCCACCATCGGTCCAACTGTAACGCTCTACGAGATTGAGCCCGAGATGGGTGTAAAGGTTGCGCGTATCAAGTCGCTCGAAGATGATATTGCCATCTCTTTGAAGGCTATGAGTATCCGCCTTATTATCCCCATGCCTGGGCGTGGTACTATTGGTATAGAGATTCCTAACCGCACACGCCGCACGGTGTCGATGTACTCGGTTATGAGGTCCAAGAAGTTCCAAGAGAGCAAGGCGGCACTGCCTGTTGTGATTGGTAAGACTATCCAGAACGAAACCTTTGTCTTTGACCTTGCCGAGATGCCCCACATGATTGTGGCTGGTGCTACGGGACAGGGTAAGTCGGTAGGTTTGAATGCCATTATCGCCTCGCTTATCTACAAGAAACACCCTGCGGAACTGAAATTTGTGATGGTAGACCCCAAGAAGGTCGAACTCTCGCTCTACGCCAAACTCGAAAAACACTATCTGGCAAAGATGGAGAGCGAGGAGGATGCAATACTTACCGACACTCAGAAGGTTGTCTATACGCTCAACTCGCTCTGCGGCGAGATGGAGGAGAGGTATAAACTCCTGCGTGCTGCGGGCGTGAAGAGGATAGATGCCTACAACCAGAAGTTCTTGGAGCGCAAACTCCATCCCAAGTATGGTCACCGCTACTTGCCCTACCTTGTGGTGGTTATTGATGAGTTTGCCGATATGATTATGACGGCTGGTAAGGAGGTTGAGACCCCCATTGTGAGGCTCGGTCAGTTGGCGAGGGCTATCGGTATCCACCTGATTATCGCCACACAGCGTCCCGACGCTAAGGTTATTACGGGTCTTATTAGTGCCAACTGCCCTGCAAGGATTGCCTTCAAGGTTACCAACCGCATCAACTCGCAGATTATTTTGGGCGGTACGGGTGCCGAAAAACTTATCGGTAAGGGCGATATGTTGGTGCAGATTAATGGTGTGGAGACACGATTACAGTGTGCCTTTATTGATACACCCGAAATTGAGCGTATAACCGACTTTGTGGCAAAACAGAGGGGCTATTCCTCGGCATACCTCTTGCCCGACTATGTGCCCGAAGATGGCGGTGCCGGCGAGCCTAAGGAGGATGTGGGCGACTTGGATAGTATGTTCGACGAGGTGGCTCGCTTTGTGGTCGCCAATCAACAAGGCTCCACATCTTTCATTCAGCGCAAGTTTAAGATTGGCTACAACCGCGCAGGACGCATTATGGACCAATTGGAAGCATTTGGCATTGTCGGCAAGAGTGAGGGTAGCAAGCCCCGCGAGGTGCTGATTTCCGACCCCTCTTCGCTCGAAAAGTTGCTCAACGACATTTTTATTGAGAATTTATGAGAAAGTTAGTTGCTCTTTTTGCCGTGGTGCTGAGTGCGATGGCGGGATACTGCCAGGGTGGCTTGGAGGTGCTTGGGGCGATGGCAAAGAAGATTGGGGCGATGGGCTCCTATTGCATAGATTTCGAGTTGGAGATGCCCTCGGCGACTGCCACATCAAAGGGCTATTGCGTGGTGTCGGGCGAGAGATATGTGATATCTATCGAGGGTATGCAACAAGGCTCCGATGGTGTGGCTGTTTGGGCTGTGAATGGACTCAATGAGGAGATTACGCTCGATACTCCACGCCCCACAAGTCGTAGCCTTTTCGACAACCCCACAAAGGCTTTTGACTTTGCGGCAGAACTGTTTGATATTGTGAGTTTTGTGGAAATCTCGCCCAATGAGTGGGAGTTGCGGTTGCGACCAGCCGAGGGGGTACTCGACGGAATAGATGTTGTGGAGTTGAGGGTGGATAAAACCACGCTTCTGCCCACTCGCCTTGGCTACGATATGGCGGGCGTGAGACTCTATGTGAATATTCGCTCACTGCGCTCCCAAGAGTTCTCCGAGAGCGATTTCAAAGTCCCAGAGATTGAGGGCTACGAAGTGATAGATTTTCGATAGGAATTAGACCTGTAAAATACACAAAAGAAAAATTGAGTTGCGGTTGCTTTGGCGACCGCTTTTTGTTGCATTTTTCACCTCTCCCCTCTAAAAGAGGGGAATTTTGCGCTGTAAAGGGATAATTTTCAACTTTCAATTTTCAACTTTCAATTTTTTGTAGTATCTTTACGCGATTAAAATCGCGTGAAAGAAACTAAATAATATATTATGTCCGAAACACAGAACATAACCCTTACAGAAGAACTCCCACAAGAGGAGAGGATTATTAAAATCAACATCGAGGAGCAGATGAAAACTGCTTATATCGACTACTCGATGTCGGTAATTGTTTCGCGTGCTCTGCCCGATGCGAGGGACGGTATGAAACCCGTACACCGTCGCATCCTCTATGGTATGAGCCACGAACTTGGTCTTTATTCGCACAAACCCACTCGTAAAAGTGCCCGTATTGTCGGCGAGGTGATGGGTAAATTCCACCCCC
Source organism: Tidjanibacter sp. (assembly GCA_045591965.1). Taxonomy (GTDB): domain Bacteria; phylum Bacteroidota; class Bacteroidia; order Bacteroidales; family Rikenellaceae; genus Tidjanibacter. The sequence continues at coordinate 19,640 of JAZNTX010000012.1, forward strand.
ACGGCGATAGTAGTATCTACGACGCAATGTGCCGTATGGCTCAGCCTTGGAGTATGCGTTACCCCTTGGTTGATGGTCAGGGTAACTTTGGCTCGATGGATGGCGACTCGCCCGCGGCTATGCGTTATACCGAGGCTCGAATGAGGAAAATCACTGACGAGGTGATGGCGGATATCGAGAAAGATACGGTGGATTTTACCTACAACTTTGACGATACGGAGTTGGAGCCTACGGTGTTGCCCACTCGTATTCCTTTGTTGATGGTCAATGGCTCGAATGGTATTGCTGTGGGTATGGCTACCAATATGGCTCCTCACAACCTCTCGGAGTGCTGCGATGCAATTTGCGCCTATATCGACAATCCCGAAATGGAGCCTTCCGAGATGTGCCAGTATGTCAAAGGTCCCGATTTCCCAACAGGCGGCATTATCTATGGCTATGAAGGTGTTAGGGAGGCTATAGAGAGTGGTCGTGGCAGGGTTGTGATGCGTGCCAAGACCGAGATTGAGTACACCAAGAGCGGCAGGGAGTGCATTGTTGTTACCGAGGTGCCTTATATGGTCAATAAGTCGGAGTTGGTACAAAAGATTGCACAACTCGTAAATGAAAAGAAGATTGACGGCATCTCCTATATCAACGATGAGAGTAATAAAGAGGGTGTGAGGATTGTGATTATCCTCAAACAAGACGCTGTAAGTAGCGTTGTGCTCCAACACCTCTACAAAAACACCCCCTTGCAGAGTTCTTTCTCGGTCAATAACATTGCACTTGTGGGTGGCAGACCCGTGCTCCTCAACTTCAAGGATATGGTTGCTGCCTTTGTGGAGCACCGCCACGAGGTTGTCGTAAGGCGCACCAAACACGATTTGGCTGCTGCCGAGGCGAGGGCTCATATTGTCAAGGGTCTGTTGATTGCTCAGGACAATATCGACGAGATTATTCGCATCATTCGCGGCTCACAGACTCCCGATGAGGCTAAGAGTGTGATGATGCAACGATTCGACCTCTCGGAGGCACAATCGCAGGCTATTGTCGATATGAGGCTCCGCGCACTCACTGGTTTGGAGAGGGGTAAGTTGGAGGCTGAACTTGCCGAACTGACCAAACAGATTGACTACTTCACGGCTGTGCTTGCAGACGAGAGGATGCAGTTGCAGATTGTCAAGGACGAAACCATTGAGATTAAGGAGAAATATGGTGACGAGCGCCGCACCGAGATTGTTATGAGTGCTGGCGAGTTCAACCCCGAAGATTTCTATGCCGACGAAGAGATGGTTATTACCGTTTCGCATATGGGCTATATCAAACGCACTCCTTTGGCAGAGTATCGTACACAGCATCGTGGTGGCATTGGTGTGAAGGGTAGCGCAACAAGGGACGAGGACTTCATCGAACACCTCTATGTTACCTCGATGCACAACACCATGTTGTTCTTTACCGAGAAGGGTCGTTGCTTCTGGCTGAAAGTCTACGAGATACCCGAGGGAACAAGGGCATCGAAAGGTAGGGCAATACAGAATGTTATCCAGATTGAACCCGACGATAAGGTAAGGGCGTATATCAACATCCGCCACTTGGAGGATAGTGACTTTGTCAATAGCCACTATATTGTGATGTGTACCAAACAGGGCGTTGTGAAGAAGACGCTCTTGGAGGAGTACTCGCGTCCAAGGCGCAATGGTGTGAACGCTATCAACATCCGCGAAGACGACCAACTCGTTGATGTTGTGCTTACCAATGGTCGCTCGGAGATTTTGATTGCTACCCACGAGGGTAAGGCCATCCGTTTCAACGAGGAGAAAGTGAGGGCTATGGGTCGTGTCAGCACCGGTGTAAGGGGTGTTGATATCGAGGACGGCAACTGGGTTGTTGGTATGGCTTGCGTAGAGCAGGGCGATGGTAAAGATATCCTTGTGCTGAGCGAGAACGGCTATGGTAAGCGTACCGATGTTGACGACTACCGTGTGACCAACCGAGGTGGCAAGGGTGTTAAGACCATCAATGTCACTGAGAAAACGGGCGCTTTGGTTGCTTTGAAAGCCGTGACCGATGATAACGACCTTATGATTATCAATCGTAGTGGCACAACCATCCGTACATCGGTGGCAAGTATCCGCGTGGCTGGTAGGGCTACTCAGGGTGTGAAGATTATCAACATCCGCGAGGGAGATTCTATCGCCTCCGTAGTACCGGTCCCCAAGGAGGAAGAGGACGATAATCTCGTAGCAGAGGGTGCTGAGGTTAGCACCACCGAGAACATCGCAACGGATGCCGCAGAGGTCACCGAGACTCAGCAGGCTGAAACCCCCTCCGAGGAGTAGGCATACTTCACGATAAATGCAGAAACTAACGATATAGAACACTTAAATAACAGAATCTACTATGAAAAAGATGTTTTTGACAATGGCAGTAGCATTTGTGATGTGTCTGCCTTCGGTTGCTCAGGAGCCAGTGAAGGTTAATCCTGAGGCAATTCAGAAAAAAATTGAGAAGAGCGATGCAGATATTGCCAACGAGAAGAAGGCTGTAAAGGCTTCGACTTGGATGAAGCGTGCCGAGGTTATGTTGGAGGCAGAGACTGCCTATACTGACCAAATCTTCGAGCAGGCACCCATCAACCTCTTGTTGATGAAAATTGGTAACCCCTTGACTCAGGAGATGGTTACCATCGGTCACGAGCAGTATATCAAACTTGGTTTTGGTGCATACGATATCTATGCAGATGCTGCTGGTCAGATGGTTATGGGTTGGAATGTTAATGAGCCCATCTATCCCGAGGCTATCGATAAGGCTGTTGAGGCTTACCTCAAATCCTACGAACTCAACCCCAAACTCGAAAAGAAGTTGCAACTCGGTCTTGCGAATATCAACAACATCCTTCGCAAGAATGCTAATAGCAAGTTCTTCATGCAGGACTATGCAGCGGCTACCGACTACTATCAGAAGGCTTATGAGGTGTCAATTATCCCCAACTCTGGTCTTCAAGTAGACGATATTTCCATCTTCAATGCTGGTTATTTGGCACACTTTGCAGGTCAGTATGAGCGCAGTATCGAGAACTTGAAAATCGCTGAGTCGCTCGGTTTCTATGCAGATGGTACTCTCTATAATGTACTCTACAACTCCTATCGTGGTGCGTACATCGACAACAAGGAGAAGATGACAGAGGTTAAGGGTATTCTCGAAGCAGCGCTTTTGAAGTTCCCCGGTAATTCCGACCTCATCTCGTGTATGACCGACCTCTATTTGGTACTTGGCGAGAGTCCCGAGCCTATGGTAGACCTCTTGAAGAACGCTATCGCTGCTGACACCGAGAATCCTCAGTTGAAGATTGGCTTGGGTGCTGTTTATGCAGAACTCAAAAAGTATGACGAGGCTGTCGCTATGTTCGACGAGGCTTTGACAGTAGATCCCAATAACATCAACCTCTACCTTAACAAGGCTTACACCTACACCCGCAAGGGCGATGATCTCGGTCAGGAGGCTAACCAGATGTCGTGGAACGACGAGAACCTTGCAAGCGTAAGGAAAGCTTCTATGGAGGCTTATGCAGCATCTATTGAGCCCTTTGAGAAGGCTCACGCTCTCAATCCCGATGATATCAACACTGTGGAGTTCTTGAAGAGTATTTGCTTCCAAGTGCGCAACGAGAAACCCGAGTATATGGATAAGTACAACCACTACAATAGCCTCTTCAAACAGATGAAGGGCATGTAGTGAGTACATCTCGCGGGTAAATTTTGCACCAAATTTCAGAGAGCGAGCTCCTCACATAGGTCTACTATGCTGTGGGCTCGCTCCTTTATTTGTGACAAAATATCCTCCGCGATATACACTAAAAATTTTGGGCGATTTTTGGTAAAAAGTCGCGAAATAGAAAATGGAAAAAAGAAAAGAGAGGGTTGTTGTTGGTCTTTCGGGGGGTGTAGACTCCTCGGTGGCTGCGGCGTGCTTGAAGGAGCAGGGCTACGATGTTGTGGGCTTGTTTATGGTCAATTGGCACGATACGGTGGGTACGCTCAGTGGCGAGTGCCCGTGGGAGGACGATAGGCTCTTTGCCGAGTTGGTGGCGAAGAAGTTGGATATTCCTTTCCGTATGGTCGATTTGAGCGAGCAGTACCGCGAGAGGGTTGTGGACTATATGTTCTCGGAGTACGAGAAGGGTCGCACACCCAACCCTGATGTGCTGTGTAATAGGGAGATAAAGTTCGATGCTTTCTTGCAGGAGGCTCTCAAATTGGGTGCCGATTGGGTTGCTACGGGTCACTATTGCAGGGTGGAGCATTGCGAGGATGGCACCCACCGACTGCTGGCAGGTGTGGATGGCAATAAGGACCAGAGTTACTTCCTTTGCGGACTCACTCAGGAGCAACTCTCGAAGGCTCTTTTCCCTGTTGGCGATATGCTCAAACCGGAGGTTAGGGAGCGTGCGAGTGCTCTCCATTTGGCTACGGCTAAGAGGAAGGATTCGCAGGGTATCTGCTTTGTTGGCAAGGTCGATTTGCCCATCTTTTTGCAGCAGAAGTTGGCTGCTAAGAGGGGGCGCATTGTGGAGATTCCGAGGGATTGGGAGGGCTACCGCAGTGCGGAAGAGGAGGCTCGATTGGTTGAGGCGCAAGATGTTGTAACTCTCTCAACTCCATACACCTACGAGCCATCGAATGGCAAGAAGGTAGGCACTCACTCGGGCGCACATTTCTATACCGTAGGTCAACGCCACGGCTTGGGCGTGGGAGGTACGGCACTGCCCTTGTTTGTCATTGCTACGGATGTTGTGCGTAATATTGTCTATGTTGGACAGGGTCACGACCACGCGGGTTTAATGCGCTCGGCGCTCCGCATCCGCTCCGAGGAGATGCACTGGGTAAGGGAGGATTTGCGCCAGCGTGTGGGAGAGGAGCCCCGTAGGTATCTTGCGAGGATACGCTACCGCCAACCTCTGCAAGGGGCAAGGCTCTACACCACTGCCGAGGGCGGCTACCTTTTGTTCGACGAGCCCCAGAGGGGTATCACTGCGGGTCAGTTTGCTGCGTGGTACGACGGCGACGAACTTGTCGGCTCGGGTGTCATTGACGAGTAGAATTGCAAAAAGTGGAGCCCGCGGAGCGCACTTTAACGAAAAAATAGTACCTTTGAGAGTTGAAATAACCTAAAATCGAAACCGAAACCTAATAATTTTATACCTATGTTGTCCGCTGAGTGTAGAAAGGAGATTATCGACCTCATTAATCGCGAGGTTGTGCCTGCCATGGGCTGTACGGAGCCTATTGCTGTGTCGCTGTGTACGGCTAAGGCAGTTGAGACTTTGGGGTGTGAGCCTCAGAGTATCAATGTATTACTTAGTCCCAATGTGCTGAAAAATGCAATGGGTGTAGGCATCCCTGGTACGGATATGATAGGTTTGCCTATTGCCATAGCGTTGGGTGCCATTGTTGGCAAGAGCGAGTATATGCTCGAAGTGCTGAGGGATGTTACTCCCGAGGCGGTTGTCAAGGGTCGCAGGATGATTGACGAGGGTCGTGTGAGAGTTGGCGTGAAGGAGGGCGACTGCGAGACTCTCTATATTGAGGTGCAGGCGACGAGTGCCGACCATCGGGCTACGGCTGTGATTGCGGGCTCGCACACCAACTTTGTCTATGTTACTAAGGATAAGGAGGTTGTTGTTGATAACCGCAAGCCTGCTTCGGAGGTTGGCGAGCGCAAGAGCGTAGAACTCACCCTGCGTAAGGTGTGGGATTTTGCTGCCACCTCGCCCATTGAGGAGTTGCGCTTCATTTTGGAGGCTCGCAGACTCAACAAGGCGGCTGCCGACGAGTCGCTGCGTGGCGAATGGGGACACTGCCTTGGTCGCACTGTTAAGGAGAGTGCGGGGAGCCTCAAAATTATGGGCAACACCATACTTTCTCACATGATTTCCTACACTTCGGCGGCGTGTGATGCCCGTATGGGTGGCGCGAAGATACCCGTTATGAGCAACTCGGGTAGCGGCAATCAGGGTATTGTTTCGACGCTTCCTGTGGTGGTCTATGCCGAGGATACGGGCGCGAGTGAGGAGGGGCTTATCCGCGCACTTACCCTCTCCCATCTTACCGTTATATATATAAAGCAGAGCCTTGGCAGACTTTCGGCGCTGTGTGGCTGTGTTGTAGCATCTACGGGTTCGAGTTGTGGCATTACCTACCTTATGGGAGGCGGATATAGGGAGGTTTCTATGGCTGTGAAGAATATGGTTGCCACGCTTACGGGTATGATTTGCGACGGTGCGAAGCCGAGTTGTGCGCTCAAACTTTCGAGTTCGGTCTCTACGGCGGTTATGGCTGCGACGATGGCTATGGAGCAGAGGTGTGTGACGGCATACGAGGGTATTGTTGATGACGATGTTGATAAGTCCATTTTGAACCTCACGACCATTGGCTCTCGCGGTATGTTGGAGACCGATAGGATGATACTTCATATTATGACACACAAGTAGTAAAAAGGGCGGTCGAAACTGCCCTTTTTACTATTTGTGTGTCATTGGTACAGGAGTAACAGGAGTAACAGGAGTTCCTGTTCTTCCTGTTTTTCCTGTTCTTCTTGTTTTTCCTGCTCTGCCCCCAAAATTTCTTAAATTTTCTTACTTTTTTTGCACATTCTTTCTTTTTTTTATTATATTTGCGTTTGAATGTATGATATTGTGGCGAGAAAAAGAACACAAACAATACGAAAAACCAATTAACTTTTTTATTAACCAAATTTACAACAAAATGAAAATCAAACATTTACTTATGGCTGCTGCTGCTATGGTTATGGCAGTTGCTTGTAACGATGATCCCGTTGATCCTACTCCACAGCCTACCCCTGAGGCTCACGATGTATGGGGTATTGCAGGTACACACCAAGGCGACTCCGAGGATACTCAGTGGAAACCCGAGAATTCTCCCGCAATGGCGTATGCAGATGGTTATTACAGCCTGACAGGTGTTGAACTCAAAGCAGGTGACGAGTTCAAATTTGTTAAAGACAACGCTTGGACCGAGAACCGTGGTTACAACGGTGACAAACCCGTACGCGCTAACTACTACTATGCAGTAGTGCACAACGGTAACAACATCGAGATTGAGGCTGATGGTACTTATGACATCTACCTCAACGAGACTGCCGACAAGTTCTACATCATGGCTGCTGGCGTAGCTCCCGCCGAGGCTGCTGACGCTGAGACTATCGTTCCCGAGCCCGAGTGCGCTGCTACTGGTAGCATTTCGGATGTTCAGTGGGTTGAAGGCATGTGGGGTGGCTATATGGTATATTCCATTACCACTGCTAACGCTGCGGCTGCTTCGTGGCTTATTGTTGCAAGCGAGTATGTAGACGAGACCTTCACTGCTGAGTATGTTCTTAGCGAGATGGGTGGCGTTGCTCTCGATGCTGATTGGGGTCTCAACCAAGAGGACTTTGAGATGGAGTATAGCCGTTGCAATCCCGAAACTGAGTACACCATCTTCTTGGCTTATAGGGATGCGAATGGTGTGACCGGTATGGTTACCAAGACTTACACCACCCCCAAAGCACCTATTGCATACGAAGATTGGGAGGCTGTTTCGGCTGTAGCTGATGTTTGGACAGAGTTTGACGAGACAGAGATTCTTGTCACTGGTGCAGAGTTTAAGGTAAAAGTTGTCCTCAATACTGCTAATATCAAGCCTAATTGGCAGTACAATATGCTCGACGCGGAGTATCCCGTGGAGGAGTATATCACTTCGGGTTTGCTCTTGGATCTCGAAGGTGAGATTATTGCTCGCCTTAATACCGTAACTCTTGAAATCACTTCTGGTGGTTGGGATGGTGATTACACCTCGATTACTGCTATGGGTGTAGATGGCAATGGTGATGCTGTTAAAGTGACCATGGGTTACGGTGGTGTTCCCCAAGGTTTGACCTTCGAGACTGCCGCTCCAAAGGATATTACTTTCGTTGTAGCATCGGCAACCTTGGATCACAGCCTCACCGACTACCCTGATGACAACTCGATTTGGGAGCTCACTTTGACTTCGACCACTGGCGATATTGTAGGTCTTATTCTTGAGACTACTGATGATAATATTGGTTATCTTGTTGGTGGTGAGTATTCTTGCTACGATGGATGGAACTTGCCCGATGCCACTGGTAAAGTTTTCTGGTCGTACTCGTGGTCATCCATTGGCGAGAATAAGACGGGCTATGCTCTTACTGGTACTGGTATAGATGAGTCGTGGATAGAGATCGATACCCGTTATCCTGAAGAGGATGCTACTAGCGTCAATGGTAAACTTGTGATGACGAACTGGATGGACTTAAGTGATGTTGTTAATGTTCTTTTCGTATGTGACTATTTTGCACTCTACAGTGCTGGCGAAGGTGGCGAGGAGGTAACTCCCGATTATCCCACTTTGACCGAGGCTTTGAATATCAACTGGAATGGTGATCACTACTTCACCTATGGTGTAATTGACTGGGTTGGGGTTGATGAAATTGGTGTTTGCCAGCTCTCTTTCGGTAGCATGAGCGGTGGCGGTATGATGGGTAGCGCTTCTCTTGAGGATTGCCTCGTATTGGGTCTCTATCTCGAGAGTTCTGCAAATGGTATTCCCGCTGGCACTTACGAAATCTCCGAGACTCCTGAGTATGGCAAAGCAGTAGCTGGTGAGGTTAGGGATATGTATGAGGGTTATGCTCCTACTCCCGTTTGGGGTCCCTACATGTGCTCTTGCTGCGCTTACCTCGGTGCTGGTTATCAGTATATGGATCCCACTACTTTGGCAAGCTTGCAGGCAGGTGGCTCGTTCACCGAGTACACTGCTGAGGACTGCTACATCGCTCCTATCGTAAGCGGTACTGTTACCGTTGAGGCACTTGGTTATAGCGAGGAGATGGATAGCGACCTCTACAACATTACCGTAGATGGTGCAGATGCTAATGGTACCAAAGTAACCATTACCATCACTAACGCTCCCGGTATGTAGTAGAATATCTATCGCTTAGCCCGCATTTGTCGGACTATTAGCGAAAAAACGGCTACCGCCCTCATCCCCGAGGGCGGTAGTTTTTTTATAGGAGTAACAGGAGAAACAGGAGTGACAGGAGTAATAGGAGTGACAGGAGTAACAGGAGAAACAGGAGTGACAAGAGTTGCCAAACTCCGTCTTGCCACGACTCAACGCAGTTGAGGCGTGGCAAGACGCTCGGTGATGACACCGAGCGCATTTTTTGTAGAGCGGTAGATGCCAACCGCCTGCCCTTGGCAGTCGTGGCAAGACGGTTTTATTGGGTCTGTCAGTCGGTCGGTGGTCGACAAAAAACACACAAACTCCGAGTTTACAATTCGTAAACTCGGAGTTTGTGTGTTCAAATATGCGCCTATTTCAGCCTTCTACTCTTCGCCGGTGATGTTCTTCCAGTAGCGCACCGAAGCGTCAATCGTCTTCTCGGTAGCCTCGTTGCCGTACTTGTCCACATCGGCAACATTCTTGGGACCGTGGTTGATACACAAAGGACCGTTCAGGCAGCCGCCCTCGCAAATCATACCCTCGAAGAAGTTGTAGTCGCTCTTGCCTACTTTGAGTTTCGCAAGGTTCATACGGCATTCGTCCAAACCGCTCATATAGACGGGTTTGAGGTCCTCGATACCCTTCTCCATAGCCAAATTAAGCAAGCCCTGAACGATACCACCAGCCTTGGCAAAAATGCGACCATAGAACGAAGCGTTGTTCAGAGGGGTGTCCTCCTGCTCGGTGGTCTCGATATCCCTCGCGTCGAGGAAAGCCTGCAACTCCTCAAACGACATCACAGAGTCCACAGCACCGCCCGTCTTTTCGAGCGTGTACTCCATCTTCTTAGCCGCACAAGGACCAATGAAGACAACCTTCGCGTTGGGCTCGCTCTTCTTGATAAGCCTTGCAATCTCAATCATGGGCGAAGGAGTGTGCGAGATGTGCTGCGCAAGGGTGGGGAAGTTAATCTCGATAAACCTCACAAACGAAGGACAGCACGAGGTAGTGAGAAGTTTCTTCTCGTTCCACTCGTTCGCCTCCTTATAGAGCGTAATATCCGCACCCATAGCCACCTCCACAACATCGTGGAAGCCGAGTTTCTTGATGGCGGTAACTACCTGCTCGATGCGACCATAGCGGCACTGGCTGATGATGGCGGGAGCGAGTACAGCATATACCTTATAGTTCTCCTTCTCGGCATTCTGCAACATACGCACAATGTCCAGCAGGAGAGATTTGTCGGTCATGGCACCAAAGGGGCACGCCACAACGCACTGACCGCACATGATGCACTTGTCGTTGTCGATGACAGCCTTCTTGTTCTCGTCGATGCTGATAGCCTTCACCTTGCAAGACTGCATGCAGGGGCGCGAAAGTTTGATAATAGCACCATAGGGGCAAGCCTGAGTACACTTGCCACACTCGATACACTTGTCGTGGTCGATGACCGAGCGTTTGCCAACAATGCTGATAGCATCCTTGGGGCAAGCATCTTTACAAGCGTGGCTGATACAGCCTCGGCACGCGGGCGTAACCAAAATACCCTTTGCAGGACACTCGTCGCAAGCAATATCAATAACCTCCACAATATTGGGGTTCTCCTTGTCGCCACCACAAGCCATCCTTACCCTCTCCTGCAAAATAGCCCTCTCCTTGTAGATACAGCAACGAAGTTCGGCTTTGGGACCGGGGGATATCTTCTTGGGAATATCAATATATGCCCTATCGAGAGTGCCTTCGTAGGCACTGCGTACAACCTCTTTCAGTACATTGTATTTGAGCAACTGCACGCTCGTGTCGAAAACTTTGTCTTGCTTCATAAGTCTATGGAGTTTTGCAAAGGTGAATTTGTGATTTCTTCTTTATTTCGCCACAAAGGTAATGTTTTTCCCGTAGGGAGCAAAATCTACCGCAGCCAAAAGCCCCGTATTTGGGACAAAAACTATAAGTTTTTGGCAAAAGAGGGAGAGTTGTATAAAACTTATTTAAGTTTTTTAATAATTTGTAGTATCTTTGCATTTATATACGGTTATCAAGGAGAACTATGGAAAAGAAACTACACTTCGAAACATTGCAGATACACGCAGGTCGTCATCGCGACGACACCTGCTCGCGCGGCGCGGCTATCTATCCCACCGCAGCATACGAATTCCCCACTTGCGACTACGCGGCAGACCTCTTCAACCTCAAAGAGTTCGGCAATATCTACACCCGACTGCAAAACCCCACCTCCAACGCCTACGAGGAGAAGGTGGCTGCTTTGGAGGGCGGTGTTGGAGCACTCGCGGTGGCTTCGGGTATGTCGGCACAACTCGTGGTTATAACCTCGTTGTGCAAGGCTGGCGACAACATTGTTGCTGCACCCTTGCTCTATGGCGGCACCTTCAACCAATTCAAGATTACCTTCCGCAAGATGGGTATCGACTGCCGCAGGGCAGAGAACGACTCGGTGGAGGCTTTCGAGAGGCTCATTGACGAGAATACCAAAGCTATCTATGTGGAGTCGATGAGTAACCCCGCCTGCTCGGTGCCCGACTTGGAGGCACTCGCAGCATTGGCCCACAAGTGGGATATACCCTTCATTGTGGACAATACCTTTGGTGCTTGTGGCTACCTCTGTCGCCCCATCGAGCACGGAGCAGACATCGTGGTGGAGAGTGCCACCAAGTGGATTAACGGTCACGGCACGGCTATGGGTGGCGTGATTGTCGACGCTGGTACCTACAATTGGAAAAACGGCAAGTTCCCCGAACTATCGGGTCCCTCGGAGGGCTATCACGGCTTGGTTTTGGCTGAGGCTTTCGGCAATATGGCGTTCATTGTTAAGTGCCGTGTAGATGCTCTGCGCGACTTGGGCTGCTCGCCTTCGGCTTTCGATAGTTACCTGATGCAACTCGGCTTGCAGACACTCGCTCTACGCACGCGCCACGAGGTGGAGAGTACCGCACGCCTTGCTGAGTACTTCCGCTCGCACCCGTTGGTGGATAATGTGCAGTGGGTAGGCTTTGAGGACCACCCCTCGCACCGCAACGCACAAAAGTACTTCCGCTACGGCTCCTCGGGTGTCCTCTCGGTGGTGCTCAAAGGCGACCTCGAAACAACCGTTAAGTTTGTGGAGGCACTCAAACTTGTGCTCCACATGACTATGATTGGCGACTCGGTGAGTGTTGTTACACACCCCGCATCGACCACCCACAAACAACTCTCCGACGAGGAGCAACGCTCGGCAGGTGTAACACCTACCTTGCTGCGCATCTCGGCAGGCTTGGAGAATGTGGAGGATATTATCGCTGACTTCGAGCAAGCATTTGCAGTTGCCTTCCAGTAGCGAGCGTGCCTTGTGGGTGCTCCGTGCACCAAACCGCATATCGCAAGTTCCTCATTTACTCTGAGTAAACTGCGGACTTGCTCATTTGTTTGGCGCAAAAATCCCCTCACAAAACCCACTCGCGGGAGAATTGAAAATTGTGGTGCAGGCTGTGTCTGCGAATTGTTATATCTGCGCCATAGGCGTACCATAACTTTCAACTCTCAACTTTCAACTTTTAACTAAATAAGTCGTTAGACTAAAAAATGAAAGAGATATTTAACGAACCCTTAGTGTTGGAATGTGGAGCGACTCTGCCTAATTTTGAGGTGGAGTACACCACTTACGGCACGCTCTCGCCCGAGAGGGACAACATAATATGGGTGTGCCACGCACTGACGGCAGATAGCCGTGTGCAGGAGTGGTGGAACAATACCGTGGAGGAGGGTAAGTTTTTGGACCCTGCGAGGTGGTTTGTGATTTGCGCCAACTTTCTCGGCTCGCCATACGGCACAACCTCGCCCGCGAGCATCAATCCCGCGACGGGCAAACGCTACGGTGCCGATTTCCCAATGATTACTGTCAGGGATATGGTCGCTGTGCACCGCAAGTTGGCTCAGAGGTTGGGCATTGAGAGTGTAGAGTTATTGGTTGGTAGTTCCATCGGTGGTTTTCAGTGCATGGAGTGGGCTATTGTGGAGCCCGACTTTGCCAAGCGTGTGGCACTCATTGCCACTTGCACTCGCTCGTCGGCGTGGGCTATTGCCTTCAACGAGTCGCAGAGGATGGCTATTGAGGCGGACCAGACCTTCCACACAGACGCTCCCGATGGGGGCTTGGCAGGTATGGCTGTAGCGAGGAGTGTGGCACTGCTTAGTTATAGAGGTGCGGAGGCTTACAACGCTACGCAGACCGACCCCGATGGCGAGAAGTTGCAGGGTTTCCGTGCTACAACCTACCAGCAACACCAAGGCGAGAAACTACGCCGCAGGTTCGATGCGCACTGCTACTACCGCCTAACGCAGGCTGTTGATTCGCACAACATCGCACGCGGCAGAGGCTCAGTGGAGGAGGTGCTAAGGGGTATTAAGGCTAAGGCTTTGGTTGTAGCCATTACGAGCGATATACTCTTCCCACCTTGCGACCACGATGTGATGGTTGAGAATATCCCCAATGTGGAGTATAGACTCATTGATTCCCCATTTGGACATGATGGTTTCCTTGTGGAGGGCGAGCAACTCGATACCATTATTAGGGATTTCATGAGAGAGTAATGAGTAAGTAGTAAAGAGTAATTTTTTGTCGGTTGACGGTCGTCGGTCGACGGTAGACGAACTAATATGAAAAAGGAGATTAACATAGGCTTGTTTGGTTTTGGCAGCGTGGGTCGCGGCTTGTACGATGTGCTGGGTGCTGTCGAGGGTAAGGATATCAAGATTAGGCGCATCTGTGTGCGCGACCTCTCGAAGGAGAGGGGAGTGGATGCGGAGTTTACTGACTCGGCAGACGACATCTTTACCGATCCGGAAATCAATATGATTGTCGAACTTATCGACGATGCAGAGGCTGCATACGGCATTGTGCGCCGCTCGTTGGAGCAGAGGCTGCCTGTGGTCAGTGGCAACAAGAAGATGCTCGCCTACCACCTGCCCGAACTCATCGAACTTGGAAAGAAGACCTCAACTCCCTTCCTCTACGACGCTTCGGCGTGTGGCAGTATTCCCGTCATCCGCAACTTGGAGGAGTACTACGACAACGACCTGCTGGTGAGTGTGAAGGGTATCCTCAATGGCTCATCAAACTTCGTACTCTCGAAGATTTTCAACGAGAATATGGACTACGCCTCGGCTTTGAAGTTGGCTCAGGATTTGGGCTTTGCCGAGAGCGACCCCTCGCTCGACTTCGATGGCTGGGATTCGCTCTTCAAACTCGTAATTCTAACCATTCACGCCTTTGGTATCTATGTGGCTCCCGAGAAGATTTTCCGCTACGGTATCTCCACGATGAACGATGCCGATATCCGCTTTGCCGAGGAGAAACAGAGGCGTATAAAACTTGTGGGACATGTTGAGAAACGCGAGGATGGAGGTATGTACCTTTGGGTTGTTCCCCAACTCATTTCGCGCGACAAGTATATTTATAGCGTTGAGGATGAGTTTAATGGCGTGGTTATCAAGGGTCGTTACTACTACAAACAGTTTATGTTCGGCAGGGGTGCAGGCGGTCATCCTACGGGTGCTGCGGTGCTGAGTGATATTACCGCATGCCGCTACGACTACCGCTACGAGTATAAGCGTATGAATGCCTCCTCGCCCATCCACCACACCAACGATGTTACCCACCGTATCTACTATCGCTTCCGCACCGAGGAGGACTCCACCCTCATCCACTTCTCGAAGGTTAGGGAACGCTACGCCTCGTCGGAGTGGAACTACATTGTGGGCGACGTAAGACTCTCGGACCTTGTGGCAGTCAAGGATAAGCTGGCAGGAAAGGATATATTCCTCGCCGCCTACCCGCTGGACTAAGAAGCTGTTTGATGTCTGTTTGTTTCACTCTTTTTTGGCGTTTACGGCTCTTTTCTCGTATGATTTTCGTTACATAGGACCCACTCAGGGGCTGTTCAATGACGAAAATCGTGCGCGTACAGCTCGTATTTCAACGATGTAGGTTCAATATAGGTTCAACACTTTTGTCGCATTTCGTCGCAATAGGCGGATAGGGCTATTTTGTTAGTCGTTCTATTTCTTTCTTAATATTGTCAATGACCTCTTTGTTTGCTATTTCACCATCAAGACTAAGAACAACAAACACCTCTCCACCATACTGTTCTTTGAATGCATCAAAACTTGCCTGCATTCTCTCGGTTAAAGAGTAGCTACCAAAATTAGCTTTTGCTGTAATCGGTTTAACTTGAATACCGATTGAGCTATTTCCGACCTTTGCTACATAATCTATATCTCCAGCATGATCCAACTCTGGGTCGCTCTCTTCAAACTTGACATCAGGAAAAATCTTTGCTAAGCCATCATTAATAACAGACTTTTCGCGAATATACCCATCATATGTTCTATTGATGGTCAAGTTGTATATATAGTCAATACAATCTTGTTCTGTTAATTCTCGAAATGCACTCTCCCACTCAGGTATTACTATCTCGGTAATTTTCGCATAGAGTCGCTCTCCTAACTCCTTTAAGCTATCTACGGTAATTTTCGTAGGAGTTTTTCCTGCCGTTTGAGCATTCTGAAAATACCAAGTTTGCCATTCCTCAAATGTGCTTGGCTGACACTCTCTAATCAGAGCCATTACAGCCCCAACCTTATTAGGACGAGATAATTGATATGTCTGACAAGCATAGTTTAGAACTCGTTCCTTTTTTCCAAAGTTCAAAGAATATCGTTTCATGCTTATGGGATAAGATTATTGGGATATGTGTTATTCCAAGCTGCTTTAACTTCATTACTACGAGTGCAGATATCATTAGCTCGACTAAGTAATGCATCAATATACTCTTCTACTTCTTGTTTCGTATTTGAACGCCAATACCCATTTGCTGGAGTACTTAAAATGATATTGCCTTGCTGAATTGCATATCTAATTAGCTGACGAGTCTCTACTTGGTTGCCGTCTGTCTGATATCCCAACATTTGAGCAATATCCTCTGCGTGCATTGCGTTTGCCTTTCCGAATTGAATAATCCTCAATAATCGCTGAACTTCTTGATTAGTGTTTGCCATAGCTGTATGTTATAAATCTTGATTTATATTTATATTCCATTGAAGTATCCACATCTGCTAATCCATGTTTTAGCAGATGGGCGTTAATAAATGTTTTGTTATCTAAATATAAATAACCCAACAACACATTATCAGAATCGTATTTTAGAGAATCATACCTAAGAAATACTCTGCGACCTTTCGTTTTTTCAATAATAAATTTTGCCGCACCGCCATTTACACCTGCTCTCTCTTTGATTCCGATTAACCGAACAGTCAATCCATTACTTAAAACAACCATATTAGGAGCTATCACACTTTTTACGGTAAAATACTCCTCTCGTTCTTTACTATTCTTGTCTATTTTGGAGCCAAATTGAAGCTTTTTAACATCAATCTTACTATTCATCTTGTGGGGATC
Organism: Tidjanibacter sp.; assembly: GCA_045591965.1. GTDB lineage: Bacteria > Bacteroidota > Bacteroidia > Bacteroidales > Rikenellaceae > Tidjanibacter. The sequence continues at coordinate 36,095 of JAZNTX010000012.1, forward strand.
GACAAATCGATATGGTAGTTTAGATAACAAATCTTCATTATCAATCACAGAAGAGTCCTCCTCATATAGACATATGGCATCGTTGAAAGGAAGAGCAGAATCCACCTTTTGCTTATAGTAAGTAAAGAAGTCTGGATTTATCTCATAGCCAATAGAGTTTCTCTGTAAGTTACGAGCAGCCAATGCAGTCGTTCCGCTGCCCATAAATGGATCAAAAATAGTTTCTCCCGCAAAAGAGAACATTTTTATCAATCTATGAGGGAGCTCCTCTGGGAATACAGCTATATGACCATCCTGTTTTGCTCCTCCAAATGTCCAATGTGAAGCGAAATATGTATTCCACTCTTCTTTGGTCATTTCAGATAATTTTTTCTGTTCTGCAGACGGTCTTGGTGCCTTACCTTGTTTTTTGAATACCAAGATAAATTCATAATCAATCTTGAGTATTCCATTTCTTGGATAAGGGAAGCTACCCATAACAGCACCGCCACCTGAAGTATTCATAGTAGTTTGCTTCTGCCAGATTATAGCTCCCATATAATCCATGCCGAGTGTCTCACAAAAACGAATTATCTCCGTTCTTATAGGAATAACTTTATATCGACCATAGTAAACAGATCGAGCAAATTGATCTCCAATATTTATACACAAACGACAGCCATCATGCAATACTCTATTACACTCAGACCATACCATGTTTAAGTTATTGATATAGCATTCGTAACTGTCATGAAAACCAATTTGGTTACTACTACCATAGTCCTTTAACTGCCAATATGGAGGCGATGTAATAATGAGATGAACAGATTTGTCTGGAATACGAGAAAGATTTCTGCTATCTCCGATAACTAATTTATGTTCTGTAATATTTTTCATCATCCGCTAATATCTACTGCAAATATAACAAGAAATTTAATACAATAGTATATCAAATTTGGTTCACTCAATTTTTCCCTTGGTTCAGCATAGGTTCAATAAATGTTGCAGAGAGGTTTGTTTTTGCCCAATTCCGCCACGGAACGCTGCCAAACCAAGAGTGTTTATACGAAAAAAGAACGGAAATCGTTGTGATTTCCGTCCTTCGTACCCCCTATGCGCCTCAAATCATCCAAATAAATAGCCACAAAGCAGCCCATAAAATAATTTTACCAACAAATTCAAACAACTTCTAAAAGAAAACGACCTCACACATTGAGGTCGTTTTTATTGGTCCACCATACGCCCAAATTTTGCTTTTTGGTTTTAGAATCCTATCTTTGCAGTTTCTGACAATTTGAGACAATAGGATATGAAACGAGTTGTGGTCTTTACGGGTGCGGGAGTGAGTGCCGACAGTGGCATTGCGACCTTCCGCGATAGCGACGGGCTGTGGGCTAACTACCGCATTGAGGATGTGTGCACGCCCGAGGCTCTGGTGCGCAACAGGGCGCAGGTGGTGGAGTTCTACAATATGCGCCGCCGCGAGGTACTCAGCAAGGAGCCCAATGCGGGACACTACGCCATAGCCGCACTCGAAAAGCACTTCGATGTGAAGGTTATAACACAAAATATCGACAATCTCCACGAGAGGGCAGGGTCGAAGAGTGTGTTGCACCTCCACGGCGAGGTTGTGAAACTCCGCAGCGAGAAGAACCCCAACCTCATTGTTCCGATTGAGGGTTGGGAGCAAAAGTTGGAGGATAGGGCTCCCGATGGTGCTTTGTTGCGCCCCCATATTGTCTTCTTTGGCGAGTCGGTACCTATGTTCGACGAGGCTGTGAGGATTGCCCAAACGGCAGATATTATGGTCGTTGTAGGCTCATCGTTGGCGGTCTATCCTGCCGCCTCGCTTGTGAGGTATGTGCGCCCCGAAGTGCCCGTCTACCTTGTGGACCCCAACTTGCCCGCAGGTCACGGCATACGCAACTTGGCGGAGTATATCCCCATGCGCTCGGCAGAGGGTACACCGCTGTTGGTAGAGAAATTAATTGAGAAATACACAGATAAATAAACTATGGAAAAACTTGTAGTAATAGCATTTGGCGGCAACGCACTGCTCCGTACGGGTCGTGGTGTGGACTACGCTTCGCAACAGGAGAATGTAGCAGAGATTTGTGCAACCCTCGAAAGAATGGTCTGCGAGGGTGTGCGTATGATTATAGGTCACGGCAATGGTCCTCAGGTGGGCAATGTGCTGTTGCAACACGAGGCTGGCAGGAAGATGTACGATGTTGAGGCTATGCCTCTCGACTTCTGCGTTGCCGAAACTCAGGGCTCGCTCGGCTATATGATTGAGTGCGGTATGCGCAATATGATGGCTGAGAAGGGTATCAAGCGCGAGGTCGTATCGCTCCTTTCGCAGGTGGTGGTCGATGAGAACGACAAGGCTTTCCAAAATCCCACCAAACCCGTCGGTCCCTACTTCACCGAGGAGGAGGCTCAGGCTCTTGCTGCCGCAAAGGGCGAAACCTACCACCGCGACCCCAAAGGTCGTGGCTGGCGTAAGGTTGTGGCTTCGCCAACACCCCTTGCAATACACAATGTCGAACTTGTGAAACAACTTGCCGAGGGAGGTAATATTGTGATTACCGTTGGTGGCGGCGGTGTGCCTGTTGTGGAAAAAGATGGTAAATGGATAGGTATGGAGGCTGTTATTGATAAGGATTTGGCACTCGCTGTTACGGCTGTGGCTGTGGGCGCTGATGAGTTCTACATCCTTACCGATGTGGAGAAGGTTTGCCTCCACTTCAATACCCCCGAGGAGCGTAAACTCGATAGAATTACCGTTGCTGAGGCTAAGCAGTACCTCGCAGAGGGACACTTTGCCGAAGGCTCAATGGCTCCCAAGATTCGCGCGGCAGTACACTTTGTGGAGAACTGCGGTGGCGAGTGTATTATTACCGATGCAGCGTGCCTTGGTGATCCCACCTGCGGTACTCGTATCGTGAAGTAGCGAGTACATCTCGTGGGCGATTTCTTCGTTATGCTTTTGATTTTGCTTCCTCATTTACCTCTCGTAAACTCCGGAGCAAAATCAAAACCAAGCCTTGAACTCGCCTCACAATATGCACTCGCAGGGTGGAGAAGGCGATACGCAGTATCACATAAAAATTTGGGGGCGACTTTCTATAAAAAGTCACAAAGAAAGTCGTTAGACTTTTGACATTAGACAAAAAAATGAAGAAATCGAAATTTAGTAAGGCATTTTGGGTTGCCAATATGGCGGAGATGTTCGAGAGGGCGGCATACTATGGTGTCTTTGTGGTCATCACGCTCTATTTGAGCAACATCCTCGGCTTTTCGGATATTGAGGCTGGTATCATCAGTGGTCTGTACGCCTCGTTGCTCTACTTCCTGCCACCTTTTACTGGCGCGTATGCCGATAGGATAGGCTTCCGCAGGGCGATGTTGCTCGCCTTTGCGCTGCTGACGGTGGGCTATGCAGGCTTGGCACTCCTGCCTACGGGCTTGGAGGCTGCGGGCTTGGTGGAGTATGGCGAGAAGACCATCTTTACGGGCTTAGCCACAAGTGGTTACCGCTACCTGATTGTTCCGGTGCTGGTAATTCTTGTGATTGGTGGCTCATTCATTAAGGGTATCATTAGTGGCAGTGTCGCCAAGGAGACCGACGAAAAGAATAGGGCTCAGGGCTTTGCTATCTTCTATGCGATGATTAACATAGGCTCCTTCTCGGGCAAGTTCATCGTAGACCCCTTACGTAGGTCTATGGGCGATAGTGGTCTTATCTACCTCAACTGGTTCTCGGTGGTTATGACGCTCTTGGCACTTGTGGCTATCTATATCTTCTATCGTAGCGACAACGCACAGCCCGATAAGTCGAAGAGTATGAGGGGCATCTTCCGCTCGTTTGGCAAACTCTGCTGCAATGGTCGCTTGGTGGCTTTGATTTTGATTGCAAGCGGCTTTTGGACGGTCTACTACCAACTCTACGCCACAATGCCCAAGTATGTTATCCGCTTGGCGGGCGAGGCGAGCACCATTGGTTGGTATACGATGCTCAACCCACTTATTGTGATACTCACGGTGAACGGTCTAACCCGTATGCTCTCCAAACGCACGGCACTCTTCTCAATGATGTGCGGTATGTGCATCATCCCCATTTCGGCACTCATCATGTCCTCGGGTCACTTCTTCGCGGAGCCTATCTTGGGACTCCACCCTGTGGTCTTTATGATGTTGTGCGGTATCTGCGTGCAGGCACTGGCGGAGGCTCTTATTTCGCCCCGTTACTTGGAGTATTTCTCGCTCCAAGCGCCCAAAGGCGAGGAGGGTATGTACTTGGGCTTCGCGCAGTTGGAGTCGTTTGTATCGACCCTTGTGGGCTTTGCGATGTCGGGCTGGCTGCTTGATAAATACTGCCCCGACCCCGCGAGGTTTGCCACCCACGAGGAGTGGCTCGCAGCCTCGGCAAATGCGCACTACATTTGGTACTACTTTGCCGCCATCGCAGCCGTCGCTGCCATTGCGCTTGTTATCTACCAAAGAGTTGTAAAAAGATTGGATGCAAAGAAAACTAATGTAGAGCAGAGTCTACACTAAAAATTTTTGGGCGACTTTTTATAAAAAGTCGCGAATAACTATGCAGAAACTTACGCAGGAACAGATGGGTCGCCTCTCGGTGGAGGAGTTCAAGGCTATGGATAAGGTGCCCGTTGTGGCGGTGCTGGATAATGTTCGCTCGGCAGGTAATGTGGGCGCGTTCTTCCGCACAGCAGACGCCTTCGGTATGGGTGGTATTGTGCTGTGTGGTATTACCGCACGCCCCCCTCACAAGGAGATACACAAAACTGCGCTCGGAGCAGAACTGACCGTCGAGTGGAGGGGCTTTGACGACACTTTGGAGGCTGTCGAAACCCTACGCTCGGAGGGGTACAAGATTGTCGCTGTGGAGCAGGTTGAGGGCTCGGTGAAGTTGGGCGAATTTCAGCCCGCGAGTGACGAGAAATATGCACTCGTCTTCGGTAACGAGGTGGAGGGTGTCGCTCAGGAGGTTGTTGATGTGTGCGATATGGCTCTCGAAATCCCACAAGTGGGCACCAAACACTCGCTCAATGTAGCAGTCACGGGTGGGGTAGTCCTGTGGGAGATGTTCAAGGCAAAAAAATAGAAACCAAAGTTGGTTTCTATTTTTTTTCTACCTCTATGCGATTGTGCAGTGCGTGGGCAATCGTCAGTTCGTTGGCGTACTCAATCTCGTCGCCGACACCTATACCACGCGCAATCTTTGTGATTTTCAGGTTGGGAAATTGTGACAAGCGTCGCATAATATAGAATAGGGTAGTCTCGCCCTCAACCGTTGCACCAATAGCCAAGATAACCTCCTTAATCTCGCCTTTGGCAATATTCTCGACCAAGAGGTCTATCTTCAAATCGCTGGGACCGATACCCTGCATTGGGGAGATAATGCCGCCCAAAACATGATATAAGCCGTTGTATTGTCGTGTGTTCTCAATGGACATAACATCGCCCACCTGCTCCACCACGCACACCGTACTCCTATCCCTTGCAGGATTGGTACAAATGGGGCATATCTCGTTGTCTGTCAGGTTGTTGCAGCGAGCGCAAAAACGCACATCGCGGCGGAAGCGTACCAATGCCTCGGCAAGAGCCGCAACCTCCTCGGGCTCCTCGTGGAGCAGATGGAGAGCCAGACGCAACGCAGTACGCCTACCCACAGAGGGCAGTTTCGACAACTCCCCAACAGCATCATTTAGTAGTTTCGACATTCGTTGGATAATTCAAAATTCAAAATTTTCCCCGCGAGTGCATATCGTGCCGCAGATGCGGTGTGATATGTGCTCGCCTTAAATAATCTCTATCGAGGTGCTTCGTATCCATCCCTCGTTGCCATCGGCAATGCGTATCTCACTCCACTCGCCGAAGGTGTCCAAAATATCGACCTTTGTACCCTCGTGGAGGATAAAGAGGTCCTTGCCCGTCTTTTCGGGCGAGGCTTTGACTACCGCAGCGGTCGAAAGCACCACAGCCTCACTATCGTTGACAAGAGCACTACGCGCCTCGGCACCAAACACCAACGAGAAGATTGTCATAGCAAGCGACACTAACGACACCACAAATCCGCTCTTGCGTATCTTGCGCCTTTGTGCAAGCAGGTAGAAGCCTATCGAAGTGAGCATCACTCCCAAGCAAACCAGCGCGCATACTCCCCACGCATCGGCACTCATAACTCGCTTTACGCCACCCATCCAACGATTTAGCGCAAATTCGGGGACAGAGTCAATCTTATCCTTCACAAAACTCTGCACATAGGCGAGATTGTAGGCGATATCGTCATCGCCAGGGGCAAGCCTTTGTGCTCGATAGTAGTTGAGTATAGCCTTGCCCTTTTTGCCCGCCTTGAAGTTGGCACCTGCAAGATTGTAGTAGAGGTCGGCACTCTCCCAGCCGGCATTGACAATGGAATCGTAGGTTGCCACAGCCCCATTCCAATCGCCTGCCGAATAGAGGTGGTTACCGCGCTCCCAAAGCGTCTGTACATCAACCTCCTCAGAAGCGACAGCCCCAAGTGTGGCAAGCGACAAAAGTATCGAAATGATTATCTTTTTCATATTCCAATCCTCCCAACTATTTATTAATCACACCCTCCAAGCGCGAGATTGCTTCAACACCCCTCAGGTAGGCATCCTCAATATGCACCGAGCCAACAGGGGCATATTGTGCATACTCGCAGTCGGTAATGAGAGATACATAATTCTCTATATCTTCGGGAGTTACACCCTTGCGAGCAAGTCTTTCGCGCACATTCTCTTTTGTGAGGTCGGCAGCGGGAATATTGAGTTTATCTCCAAGATAACCCCACAAACCCCTGAGCATCTCCTCATAGAAACCTCGGGTGTTTTGTTCCTTCATATACTTCTCGGCAGCGCGGAAACGAGCCAAAGCCACCTTGTTAGCCCTCTTACCTTTGAGCATCGCTTGGTTGCGCAGTTGTTTTAGCAGGCGAGAGAGCCACCACACAACAACCATAAAAAGAGCAATCATGCCCAATGCTAATGCCCACCACAAACCGCCGAATATGAATAGTTTGTCGTGGCGATGTAGGTCTGCATCGGAGGTCTTAATGAAGCGAATATCCCTGCCAAGAAACTTAATATCCTCCTTATCTATGCCACTAACCAATGCGGCATTTGGCATACCGTTGGCGACGGCACTATCGGGTGTGACATGTATGGCATACTCTTCTGCCGTAAGTGTTACATATTTCGATAAGCGTGGGTTGAAATATGTGAACTCCAACGCGGGAATGAAGAAGTCGCCCTCGGCACGCGCAATCATCGGATACTCAAATTGGCGATAGCCACTAACACCTCTTGCGGTGGTCTGAATACTCTCGGAACTCTTGACGCTATACTGCTCAAAAGAGGAGGGGAGCGCAATCTGTGGAGCCTGAATCATCGAAAGGTTACCCGTGCCCGAGATTTTAACCACATAGGTCACCGCACTATTAGCCTCAATCTCGTCTATGGGAGGTGTTACATTCATCTCAAACTCGCCAACAGCACCACTGAAACTCGCGGGTGCACCCTCGGGCAGAGGTTTTACATTGAGCGTTATCTCCTCGCTTCGCACCACACGACGCACCTCCTGAATTTGAGGCACATCGAAGAAGTCGGCAAAGGGGTCGTGCCCTCGGCGTGGATTTTTAACCTGCAAGCGTGCCACAATAGACATCTCCATGGGGTCAACCTTTACCTTTCCACTCTGCTGAGGGAATAGGAGGTACTCTGCCAAAGGCACCGACTCATAAAGTTTACCCTTGTACTCCTCCCTTGTCCAACGGTTGGAATCCACATTGAGCCTCTGGGTCCAAAAACCCGCAAAGGAGGGCATCTTTTGCCCCTCGGCATTCATTGCCACACGGGTAAGGAGTTTGTAGGTCACAAGCACAGGCTGTCCCTTATAGACATTGCGCCTATCGATATTTGCCACAATCAATACATCGTCCTCGGCGAGGGTCGCCTGTGGTGTATTCTTTTGCTGATTGCCACCCTGACCTCCTTGCTGTGCTCCACTCTGCACCTCCTTGACAACCTTAACCTTCACAGGCGAAGTCTTGTAACTCTTGCCGTCTGCCTTCACACTCGCCTCGCCAATGGTAAACTCTCCCTCCGAAGATCCCACAAGCACAAAACTGATGGTGTGGTTGATAGACTGGCTCATCTTGCCATTCAAGAACTGTACGCTACTACTCGTAGAGGTCGAAGGACCCGCAATTACATCGAAACCCTCAAACGAGGGTGCAACAAAATCTTTGTGCTTTGCGTTGATGGAGAACTCCACACCAAAGGGCTCGCCAACAGCGACAACCCTCGGGGCATTAATCTCGAAGGAGATCTCCTCGCCCATGGCAACCCCAACAAAGGAGAGCAGTGCAACAAATATGAGAAGTATTTTTCTGACCATTTAATTATATTGTGGTTTATATCCGACCTCTTCACACCATAACGGGGCTACCTCCTCAGTAAATCGGGAGATAGCCTCGTTATAGAAACGATTACAGAGGCTTTTTAGTGCTTGAACTCTGCAAAAAAGTCGTTGCCCTTATCATCAACGATGATAAATGCGGGGAAGTTTTCAACATAGATCTTCCTCACAGCCTCCATGCCGAGTTCGGGGAAGTCTACAACCTCAACACTCTTAATGCTCTTCTTTGCAAGAATTGCAGCAGGACCACCAATCGAGCCGAGGTAGAAGCCGCCGTGCTTCTGGCAAGCATCCGTTACCTCCTGCGAGCGGTTACCCTTAGCAACCATCACCATTGAGCCACCAACGCTCTGGAACAAATCAACATAGGAGTCCATACGACCTGCTGTGGTGGGACCGAAACTACCCGAAGCCATACCTGCGGGGGTCTTTGCAGGACCTGCATAGTATACGGGGTGTTTCTTGAAGTATTCGGGCATAGGTTTACCCTCGTCGAGCATCTGTTTGATGCGTGCGTGAGCAATATCACGAGCCACAATGAGGGTACCTTTGAGGTTCAGACGAGTTTTGATGGGGTATTTCGAGAGGGTCTCGCGCACTTTATCCATACCCTCGTCGAGGTCAATCTCCACTGCGGGAGCCATCGAGGGAGCGGTAGCAGGCATAAAGCGTGCGGGGTTCTTCTCCAACTTCTCAATCCACAAACCCTCGGCATTAATCTTAGCCTTAATGTTGCGGTCTGCCGAGCAACTTACGCCAATACCTACGGGGCAAGATGCAGCGTGGCGGGGCATACGGATAACCCTTACATCGTGAACGAAGTATTTGCCACCAAACTGTGCGCCAATGCCACTCTCGCGGCAGATTTTCAGCACCTTCTCTTCCCACTCCAAGTCGCGGAAAGCACGACCACCATCGTTACCGCTGGTGGGGAGGTTGTCGAAGTAGCCTGCCGAAGCCTTCTTCACAGCGGTAAGGTTAGCCTCTGCCGAAGTGCCACCCACAACAAATGCCAAGTGGTAGGGAGGACAAGCCGAAGTACCGAGGTCCTTAATATGCTCAGCGATGAAGGCGGTCAAAGATTTCTCATTGAGGAGTGCCTTGGTCTGCTGGTAGAGGAAAGTTTTGTTTGCCGAGCCACCACCTTTGGTGATGAAGAGGAATTTATACTCGTCGCCCTTCTCGGCATAGATATCAATCTGTGCGGGGAGGTTGTTGCCGCTGTTGTGCTCGTCGGTCATAGTGATGGGCACCACCTGCGAGTAGCGGAGGTTGCGCTCTGCGTAGGTTTCATATACACCTTTCGAGATGTACTCTGCATCATCCACGCCGGTCCACACATTCTCGCCCTTCTTACCGATGGCAATAGCCGTACCCGTATCCTGACAAGTGGGGAGTTCGCCCTCGGCAGCCACCACTTGGTTTGCCAACATTGTGTGAGCCACAAATTTGTCGTTGTCGGTTGCTTCGGGGTCTGCAAGAATGTTTGCAAGGCTCTGCAAGTGCGAAGCGCGCAGGTAGAACGACACATCTTGGTAAGCCCTCTTAGCCAAAACGGTCAAACCCTCGGGGTCTACTTTCAAAATTTTGCGACCGTCACACTCGATAACTTTCACATAGTCTTTCGACACGAGTTCGTACTCGGTGGTATCCACACCGTGCTCAAACATAGGTTGATACTTAAATTCGCTCATAAAATGTAGTTTTGTATTGTATTGTTTTTGTACATATTCTCTCTAACCCACAAAGATAAGGCATTTTTCTTGAAAAATTAACCTTAAAGTTACCTCTTATTCCAAAAAAAGCATTTATATTTGTAAAAATTTTTAATAACTATATTTCGGGCACTCTCTTTGGGGTGTACAGAAGGTTAGGGAAACAAACACACAAACACACATAAATTTTTTACTAATATGGTATCTTACAAAGAATTAGGCTTGGTAAACACCCGAGAGATGTTCGCCAAAGCAATCGAAGGTGGTTATGCAGTTCCTGCATACAACTTCAACAATATGGAGCAGTTGCAGGCTATTATCTCGGCTTGCGTTGAGACCTCCTCGCCCGTAATCCTCCAAGTTTCGGCTGGCGCTCGCAAGTACGCTAACCAGACCCTCCTCCGCTATATGGCACAGGGTGCTGTTGAGTACGCAAAAGAGTTGGGCAAAAACATTCCTATCGCTCTCCACCTCGACCACGGCAACAGCTTCGAGTTGTGCAAATCGTGTATCGACATGGGCTTTTCGAGCGTTATGATCGACGGTAGCCACCTTCCCTACGAGGAGAATGTAGCACTTACCAAACAGGTGGTTGACTATGCTCACCAGTTCGATGTAACCGTTGAGGGTGAGTTGGGCGTTTTGGCAGGTATTGAGGATGAGGTTGTTGCTGAGCACCACACCTACACCGACCCCAACGATGTTGTTGATTTCGTACAGAAGACCGGCGTTGATTCGCTCGCAATCTCGATTGGTACTTCGCACGGTGCTAACAAGTTCAAACCCGAGCAGTGCACCCGCAACGAGAAAGGTATCCTCGTTCCTCCCCCATTGCGTTTCGACATCCTCAAAGAGATTGAGGAGCGCATCCCTGGTTTCCCCATCGTACTCCACGGTTCGAGCAGCGTACCTCAGGACAAAGTTGCTATCATCAATACCTATGGTGGCGCACTCAAAGATGCAGTAGGTATTCCCGAGGAGCAGTTGCGCGAGGCTTCCAAGAGCGCAGTTTGCAAAATCAACATCGACTCCGACGGTCGTCTTGCAATGACTGCTGCTGTTCGCGAGGTGTTCGCTAAGAACCCCGCAGAGTTCGACCCTCGCAAGTATTTGGGTCCCGCTCGCGACTCGCTCAAAGAACTCTACATGAACAAGAATATTAATGTTCTTGGTAGTGCAAACCGCGTAGAGTAAAAAAACGCATATAACGGGTGCTTTTTGCACCAAATTTCAGAGAGCGGCTTCCTCATTTGCGCTTAGCAAACTGCGGAGCCGCTCCTTTATTTGGCACAAAAATCCCTCCGTTCTATGCGTTTTTACCGCTCCCGACCAGTAAACTGCGGGGGCTGATAACTATGAGTTATAGGGCTACTGGGGCTACTGGGGCTACTGGGGCTACTAGGAAATTATAGTGCTCCTAGTTCTCTTAGTTCTCTTAGTTCTCTCAATTACTCACTACTCACTACAAAAAAACTCACACCGTTCAGTGTGAGTTTTTTTCTATTAAGCCTGTTCCCAATCCATCGTGCCGTCTTTATTATCCTTCACTCGGATGCCGATTTCGGCAAGGCGGTTGCGAATTAGGTCGCTCGTTGCCCAATCTTTGTTAGCCTTGGCGGTGCGGCGCACTTCGAGAATCATATCCATAAGGGGTGCAAGTTGGCTCTCGCCACCCTCGCTCTTCTCGTTGCGAAGACCAAGAATATCAAATACATAGAGATTGACAACGCGTTTGAGTTCTTCGAGGTCGGCGGCATTGATGCTCTCCTTGCCATCCGCCAGCGAGTTGATAATCCTCACCCAATCAAAGAGTGCCGAGATAACCATAGGCGACGAGAGGTCGTCGTTCATTGCATCCTCGCAGCGGGTGCGGAGGTCGCTAACATCCACACTCGAACTCTCTCCGTTGGCTTTGAGTTTGCCGAGCGTATCCACAGCCTTCATGAGTCTATCGTAGCCCTTCTCTGCCGCTTTGAGTGCCTCATTCGAGAAGTCGAGGGTTGAGCGGTAGTGCGCCTGCAAGATGAAGAACCTTACGGTCATAGGCGAATAAGCCTGTTCGAGTTTGTCGTGCGTACCACTGAAAAGTTGTTCGAGAGTGATGAAGTTGCCGAGCGACTTACCCATCTTCTGACCGCCAATGGTAATCATATTGTTGTGTACCCAGTAGCGTGCAGAGTCGTGACCGAGTGCTGCACACGATTGGGCAATCTCGCACTCGTGGTGGGGGAACATAAGGTCCATACCGCCACCGTGGATGTCGAACTGCTCGCCGAGATACTTGGTACTCATTGCCGTACACTCCAAGTGCCACCCTGGGAAACCATCGCTCCAAGGCGAGGACCAACGCATAATATGCTCGGGCTGTGCTTTTTTCCAGAGGGCGAAGTCGTAGGAGTTACGCTTGTCGCTCTGACCGTCAATATCGCGTGTGCCCACAAGCACATCGTCGAGGTTGCGACCCGAGAGTTTGCCATAGTGGAATTTTTCGTTGTACTTGGTAACATCGAAATAGATTGAGCCGTTGCTCTCGTAGGCGTAACCTGCATCGAGAATATCCTTCACGAGTGCTATCTGCTCAATGATATGACCGCTGGCGTGAGGCTCAATTGATGGGGGCAGAACACCGAGTTTGTCCATAAAGGTATGGTAACGATTGGTGTAGTACTGTGCTACCTCCATAGGTTCGAGTTGTTCGAGCCTTGCTTTTTTTGAGATTTTGTCCTCTCCCTCATCGGCATCGTGTTCCAAGTGTCCCACATCGGTAATGTTGCGAACATAGCGCACCTTGTAGCCCAGCGACTTTAAGTAGCGGAACAAAAGGTCGAAGGTGATGGCAGGACGGGTGTGTCCCAAATGTGGGTCGCCATAGACGGTAGGACCACACACATACATTCCCACATGCTCGGCATTGAGGGGTTTGAATACCTCTTTCGTGCGCGAAAGAGTGTTGTATAGCATTAACTTTGTAGCCATGATATTAATTGGTCTAATTTTAGGTTGTAAAAATACTCATTATTTTTGTAACTTTGCAAAATATTTAGCGTAATAGAGAGTTATTTATCTATGAAAACATACAATAGAGTCAATAATCTGCTTGGATGGGGTGTTTTCCTCATCTCGCTTGTGGTCTATGTCCTCACTGCCGAGCCTTCGGCGAGTTTTTGGGACTGCGGAGAGTTTATCCCTACATCCTATAAGTTGGAGGTTGGTCACCCCCCGGGGGCACCACTCTTTATGATGATTGCAAACCTCTTTTCGCAACTCGCTTTTGGCGATGTGGAGAGGGTTGCTTTTTGGGTCAATGTAATGTCGGGTGTTGCATCGGCTGCGACCATCATGTTCCTCTTTTGGACAATTACCCACATAGCCCGCCGTATGACAACGCGCCGCGACGAGGAGCCTTCGGGAGCAAAGATGGTTGCCATTATGGGTGCAGGTTTGGTGGGTGCGTTGGCTTATACCTTTACCGACACTTTTTGGTTTTCGGCAGTAGAGGCAGAGGTTTATGCCCTCTCGTCGCTGATGACTGCCGTGGTGGTGTGGGCTATGCTCCGCTGGGAGAGTGTCGCCGACCAAAAAGGTAACGAGCGTTGGCTTGTCTTTATTGCCTATATGATGGGCTTGTCGATAGGTGTACACATCCTTAACTTGCTGACAATCCCCGCGTTGGTGTTCATATACTACTTCCGCAAAACAGAGAAGGTGACTCCCAAGGGGTTGATTATTTCCACCCTTGTGAGTGGCGCGTTGATTTTGTTTGTCAATAGCCTTGTGATTCCCTATACCACCCAGATTGGTGCTTGGTTCGATAGGATGTTGAACTCTATGGGAGTGGCTGTGAATGTGGGCTTTGCGATATATGCACTATTGCTCTTTGTGGCACTTGGTGTGGGTATTTGGTATACACAAAAGAGGGGACTCAAACTCGCCAATCTTGTGGTTACATGCCTTACGGTAATACTTATCGGATACTCCTCCTACGCTTCGGTAATCATTCGTGCCTCGGCAAATCCCCCAATGAACTCCAATGCCCCCGACAACCCTTACTCGTTGCTCTACCTGCTCAACCGCGAGCAGTACGAGGCGCAACCTATCCTTTCGGGTGTGTCGTATGCTGCCCCTGTGGAGGATGTCAAATACCGCACCAAATACTATGTGGATGACAATGGTAGGTATGTGGGCGAAAAGACCGTTAGTGGCTACACCTACCCCTCGGAGTTCAAGATGCTCTTCCCTCGTATGTGGTCGAGCCAAGAGCGTCATATTGAGGGCTATGAGTCGTGGGGTCGTGTCAAGGGGCGTAGGTTGCGCTATGCGGGCGAAACCTACACGGTGCCAACCTTTGGCGAGAACCTGCGTTACTTCTTCGACTACCAACTCAACTTCATGTATTGGCGTTACTTCCTATGGAACTTCGTGGGTCGTCAAAGTGACAATCAGAGCGTTGGAGAGATTACCAATGGTAATTGGCTCTCGGGTGTGAAGGTGATAGACGAGGCTATGCTTGGTCCTCAGGATAACCTCCCCGACGAGATGGCGAACAATAAGGGACGCAACTGCTACTACTTCTTGCCTTTCCTCTTGGGACTCTTTGGTCTGCTGTGGCAACTTGGCAAAAATCCACGCTACTTCACAGTTGTTTTGTGGCTGTTTGTGATGATGGGTGTTGCGCTTGTTGTCTACTTTAATTCGCCCCCTGGGGAGCCTCGCGAGAGGGATTATGTCTATGCGGGCTCGTTCTATGCCTTCTCTATGTGGATAGGCTTTGGGGTGTTGGCTATGGCGGAGTGGCTCAAAAAAGTCTTCAAGAAGAGCGACAAAACGGCTGCTGTGGTGGCTACCGTCGTGTGCCTTTCGGTGCCCACAATCCTTTGTGCCGAGAACTGGGACGACCACGATAGGAGCGGAAGATATGTGATGCGCGATATGGGCTACAACTACCTCTCTTCGGTGCTGCCCAACTCCATAGTCATCAACTTTGGCGACAACGATACCTTCCCTATGTGGTACAATCAGGAGGTGGAGGGTGTGCGCCCCGATGTGAGGATTATGAACCAAAGTTATCTGGGTGGCGGCTGGTATATTGAGCAGATGAAGCAGACCTACAACGCGAGCGCACCCGTACCTTTCTCCTTCCCCAAGAATAAGTATATGTACGCCAACGACTACATCTTTGTGGAGGATGTGGTGGACTACCGTGTGGATTTGAAACAGGCTATGGCGGTGGTTAAGAGCGAGAGTCCTGCAACAAAAATTGCCTACTCCGACGACCTGAAATTCGACTTCCTGCCACAGCACAAACTCTCGCTGGCAGTCAATAAGGAGAATGTATTGAAGGCGGGTATTGTCAAACCCGAAGACGCACACCTTATACTTGATAGCATCGAACTCAATATTAAGAAGAATACGCTCGAAAAGCCCGAAGTGATGATTCTCGATATGCTTGCCGAGTTGGATTGGAGCCGACCTGTCTACTTTGTGCAGCCCAACCTGCTCAAAGACCTCGGCATTACCGACTATCTACAATACGATGGCTACGCTTATCGCCTTGTGCCCATTAAGACCCCTGTGGAGAGCGTTGCGACAATGGGGCGTGTGGATACGGATTATCTCTACAACAATATAATGAATGTCTACCGCTATGGCAATGTGAAGGACGAAAGTGTCTACATCGACAACTTCTCGCGCTATAATATCAATTCCACGCAAATTCGCGGTGGTTTTGCTCGCCTTGCGGAGGCACTTGTGGCGGAAGGTCGCAACGAGGAGGCTGTGACCGTACTCGATAGGGGTATGGAGGAGTTGCCATTCTCACAACTGCCCCACGGCTACCAGTCCTTCCCCTACATCGATGCCTACTATACAGCAGGTGCCACCGAGAAGGGCGACGCTCTGGCTCGTGACTTTGCGAAAGATATCACGCAGAAACTCTACTACTACTTCACATTCCCCGACTCGAAACAACCCTTTGTGGAGGAGAATTTGATTGATGAATTCCAATACTTGGAGCACCTTATTTACTCGGTGTTGTTGCCACACGAGCGTTATGAGTTGGTCAATGAGTTGGACCGCAGTTTGGAGATTGCCGAACTCTTCTTCGGCATGACTCGCAACGAGCAGGGACAACCCGAGGCAACGGTACCACCCGTTAGTGACCGTACAAGAGCGGAGTTTTTGAAGAGTATAGATGGCTACTTCCTCATTGGGGAGAAGCAAGGCGCATAGCCCCACTACTCATGATTGATAATACAACAAGGGCGAACCTCAAAAAGGCTCGCCCTTGTTGTATTAGATGGAGGTGTTAGGTCTACTTCTGTTCTGCTTTGTGGTAGTGTTTGTAGAGTTCCTCGGTTGCGAGCGAAATCTTCGTTACCGAGAAGTCCTCGCCTTGTGGGAATACGAACATAGTGTCCGTCAGGGTGCTCAAATCCACGCAGTCGCGTTTCCATTTGCGGTAGTCGTACTCGATGTGGATGGAGTAACGCTGTGCAGCCGGCAGACTCATGGAGTAGTCAATGCCGTCAAACTCGCCGGAGAGAACAAAACCATTCATGTCGTGGCGTAGTACACCCTCGCCAAGTTCCATAAAGTTTTTGGGGTGGGGTAGTGCGCGGACATCCGATTTGAGCTCGATGCCGTAGGTGCCAGCCTCAACCTCTTTGCGGACATTCTCCCTCTCCCACTCATACCAGTCGGGGATGTGTGCAAAGTGGGTTTCGCCCTCGGTTGCCTCCAACTGACCATACTCATTCATCCACCACTTGTGTCCACACTCCTTGCACCAAAGATGTGAGCCTTCGCTTGCCATACGGTACTCCTTGCCACAGTGAGGGCATTGATAGAGCACTTTGTGCAAACCCTCGGCGCGAGTCTTCTTGGTCATACGGATTTGGTTGTCGCGCTGCCAAGCAAAGTCATCATAACTAAACTCGCGGTCTATAACCTCCATGATTTGGTTGTAGTCCATCTGCTCAATCTCCTCCACAGAGATAATCTGCTTCATAGTCGCCTCGGTTTTTATAAACCTATCGCCCGTATGCCAAAATGGAGAGTTGATGTGGTTGCCTTGTGTTATGAGTGTTACAACGGGTAGTTTCAGCAGTTTTACAAGTTTGCCGAGCGAAGGTGGAAGGATGGCGTTTGTACCACAGAGCGAGTAACGAGCCTCGGGATAGAATGCTACGATTTTGCCACGCTCCTTGATTTCGCGCAATTGGCGTACAAGACGAGTGTCGTTGGTGAACTTGCGCTTTGGAATACATCCCACACGAGCCATGAGCCATTGTAGTAGACCACCAATGCCAACAAAACCATCAATGGCTACAATGTAGTAAGCCTGATTGGGGAATGTCGCCTTGATAGCCACCATAAAGTCGTAGAATGCATTGTGGTTGCAAAGGAGCAGGTAGGGACGCTTTACACCCTCCATATTAACTTTGCGTATGCGTGTGCGATGAATCCAAGTCACGGGGAAAGATGCTATCCACATCACAGGACGCAACCACCACGCAACCTTGCGTGGTTTTGCGCTCATGTCGAGCCTTCGTATATCATCCACAAGTGGAGTATAGTCATCGAGTTGTTTTGTCTGTTTTTCTTCGTGTTTTTTCATAAGAGAAGTTTGTTTTTTTGTCAAGCCTCTGGGCGTATAAGGTACAAAGATAATACAAAATGCGAAAAATACAACAGTTGTGTTTCGCACTTGCGATATTTTTTTGTACATTTGTAGGTATGTAATACAAATTAGGAGATGATATGTACACAGAACTGAAAAAACATATTGAGGCGGCGTGGGAGAACGGTGAGTTGCTCCACGAGCCCGAGGTGCTCGATGCTATCGAGCAGGTTGTGACACTTCTCGACGAGGGTAAATTGCGCGTAGCAGAGCCCACTGAGAGTGGCGAATGGGTTGTTAATGAGTGGGTTAAGAAGGCGGTAATCCTCTACTTCCCCACCCACGAGATGACCACCTCACACGCTGGCGACTTGGAGTTCTACGACAAACTGCCCCTCAAAACGGGCTATAAGGAGTTGGGCGTGAGGGTTGTGCCCCACGCTGTGGCTCGCCGCGGTGCCTACCTCGCAAGGGGTGTGATTATGATGCCCTCCTATGTAAACATTGGCGCGTATGTCGATAGCGGCACCATGGTCGATACTTGGGCTACGGTAGGCTCGTGCGCCCAGATTGGCAAGGGTGTACACCTAAGCGGTGGCGTGGGTATTGGCGGTGTGTTGGAGCCTGTGCAGGCAGCCCCAGTGATTATTGAGGACAACTGTTTCCTCGGCTCTCGCTGCATCGTTGTCGAGGGCGCACATATCGGTAGGGAGTCGGTATTGGGTGCAAATACGGTCATCACAGCCTCGACCAAGATTATTGATGTTACGGGCGCAGAACCCGTTGAGTATAAGGGCTATGTACCCCCTCGCTCGGTGGTTATCCCCGGTACCTACACGCGCCACTACCCCGCAGGCGATTATGGCGTGAGTTGTGCCCTCATTATCGGTCAGCGCAAGGAGAGTACGGACAAGAAGACCTCGCTCAATGATGCGCTCCGCGAATTTGGCGTATCGGTATAACCGATACATTAAATTCGCTATCAACCGTCATTCAGGGCTTTAATGGCATCAAGTAACTCCTCCCCTAAGTTAGGGGAGGTGTCACGAAGTGACGGAGGGGTCTGTCAATTCTCAATTCTCAATTCTCAATTCGAACCTATGGCAGTATTGATATATAAATCGTTGCCTTCGACCAATACGGAGGCTAAGAAGGCGGGATATCGTCATGGCGACGCCATTATTGCACGCGAACAGACCGCAGGCAGGGGTCAGAGGGGCAATAAGTGGAGCAGCAAGGCGGGCGAAAACCTCACCTTCTCGCTCGTGTGGGAGCCTACATTCATGGAGGCTAAGAGGCAGTTCTTGCTCTCGGAGGCTGTGGCTCTCGCGCTTACGGACACCCTCAAAAAGTGGGATATCCGTTCGAAGATTAAGTGGACAAACGATATCTATGTCGGCAATAAGAAGATTTGCGGTATACTCATCGAGCACGATCTCGGCGTGGAGGGTAAACTTGCCCGTACTATTGTAGGTATTGGACTGAATGTCAATCAGAAAGAGTTTGAAGAGTGGGTGCCTAATCCCACCTCTATGGCTCTTGTGGGTGGCAAGGTGCTCGATATGAACGAGGTTTTCCAGACGCTCTATGACGCTTTGGAGAGTCGCTACGCGCAACTGCAAAACACCCCCGAGGAGTTGGAGAGGGAGTATGACGCGTTGCTCTACCGCAAGGGCGAACTGCACACCTACCGCCTGCCTAATGGCAAGGAGTTTAAGGGTGTTATTTTGGGCGTGAAGCCCACGGGCGAGTTGCTCGTTGAGAGCGAGGGTATGGTTGTTCCATACCTATTCAAAGAAATCGAATTCATAATTTAGCGAGCACATCTCGCTGGCGAGCGTGCCTTGTGGGTGCTTTTTGCACCAAACCGCATATCGCAAGTTCCTCATTTACGCTGAGTAAACTGCGGACTTGCTCATTTGTTTGGCGCAAAAAGCCCCTCACAAAACCCACCCGCTGGTGTGCGGCTGATTTCTGTGGGCGATTTCGGCGTTACGCTTTTGATTTTGCTTCCTCATTTACCTCTTGTAAACTGCGGAGCAAAATCAAAACCAAGCCTTGAACTCACCGCAAGGGCTACACTAAAAGTTTTTGGGCGACTTTTTACAAAAAGTCGCAGAAGAGAGTCGGTAGACGGTAGACGGCTGTCGGTAGACAAAAAATTTTCGGGGGGCGTGCAACATTTTGCCCCCTTTATGCATCTAACAATTGAGAGAGAGGCAAATGACCATCGAGAGCATCATAAATGGTTGTCGCGAGGGCGACAACGAGGCTCGCAGAGAACTGTACGAGAGGTACGCTACGGCGATGTTTTCGCTTGTGAGGCGTTATGTACGAGTTCGTGCGGAGGCTGAGGATGTGTTCCACGATGGCTTTGTGACGCTCTTTACAAAGATTGGCGACTACCGAGGCAGTGGCTCTTTTGAGGGGTGGATGAGGCGTATTTTTATTACCGCAGCACTCAACCACCTAAGAAGAGAGTCGGCAGATAGGGTGATAGCCGAGGATGTGAGCGAACTGCCACCATCGGCAGTCGCAGGCGCACCTCCCGATGCCGTTGAGAGGATTGCCGATAAGGAACTGATGAGGCTTGTGGAGCGGCTTCCCGAGGGATTTAGAACAGTATTGATGTTGTATGCCGTTGAGGGGTATGGGCATGCCGAGATTGCCCAAATGCTCAATATAAGCGAAGCAACAAGCCGAAGCCAACTACTGAGAGCCAAAACACGATTGGCTGAACTGATAGAGAAAGAGTACAAATGAGAGAAGAGAGTCATTTTATGAAAGATTATAAGGAACATAAATATACCGAAGAGACGGGCGATAAGTTTGTCGAAGTTTTGGGCAACAAGTTGCGCTCGTTCAGTGAGGAGCCCCCTCAGGGTATGTTCGAGCGCATTGAGCAGACGCTCCGCGAGGTTGAGATGACGGCAGAGCGTAGTGCTGAGGTGGCTGAGCCTAAGAGGGTTGTGCCTCTTTGGAACAGACCCTTTGTGAGGGGTGTGGCTGCGGCTATGGCGGTTGCAATGTTGGCTCTTGTTGTGGTTGTTACGCTGAGGAATAATGCCCCCGAGGAGATAAGGGTTGTGGCGCAGCAGCACGCGGAACAGCCAATGAGCGAACAACCCTCCTTGGTCGAAACGCCCGAATTGCAAAAGGTTGCTGTGGCAACTCCAAAGGTCGAGAGCACCGCTCCAACAACCCACACCGCAATAATAACCTCAACCGCTGCCAATGTCGAAGAGTCGGTGGAGAACACTCGTGAGGTGGAGCAGGTTGCCACCGAGGTAGAGGGTGGGGTAGATGTTGAAGCCCAAACCACAACCCAAACCACAACCCAAACTGTCGAGGCTCAGCAGTCCACAGAGCGCGAGAATAATAAGAAGAGTGTGCGCACCACCTCCTCGCGCCAAAATCAGCAGGAGTTGGAGGAGTATTGGCGTGTGGCTCTCTCGGAGAAGAGTTCTCCTAAGAGTATTCTCTCTTCTGCCAAGGTGGGACTTTACGCCCAAAATGTTGGTATCAACTATGGTCATATCGTGCTCAATAACTTGACCAATAGTTCTATGATAGTCAAAGAACAAAACGACATCTCGGCAGGCAACTCCTATATGCCTCCTTTCCATGCACAACAAAACCCCGACTCAAAACTCGAACACTTTATGCCCATAACGGCAGGTGTTACGGTAAGTTTCTCGTTGAACGATTGGCTCTCGGTGGATAGCGGTCTGCTCTATACGAACATCTACTCCAAGGGAGATAATGAGGGCTCTATGAGTGTGTATGCGCGTAGGCGTACCATCGACTACTTGGGTGTGCCCATTGCTGCGTCGCTCTACTTTGCCAATTTCGATCGCTTGTCGCTCTATGGGCGTGTGGGCGGTACGGTGGAGTTGTGTATCAATGCCAAAGATAAAACCTACATGGACGGCAACCTTGTGGAGAAACATACTCTCGAAGTTCCCCTTCTGACCTTTGCGCTCGATGCTGCTGTGGGTGCTACATACCAGATTGTGCGCAATATGGGTATTTTTGGCGAGGTGGGTTGCTCCTACTGGATATCACCCGCCTATTATCCCGACAACTATCGTACGGTTCATCCTTTGAGCCTCTCTACGAGATTTGGTCTGCGCTTTAACTTTAACTAATGTGGAATAGACAATGATGAAAAAGAGTTTGAAAATAACATCCCGCATTGCTGCTCTGCTGTTGGTTGTGGTTGCAGGGTGGTCGTGTATGGCGGATGTGAATATGTACGAACCATCGATGAATGTAGATGGTCTTTATGTGACGGCTTTTGGTGATATTGCGGGCGAGGAACATTGCATTGTGACAGACGACGGTGTGTCGCTCTGCATTGCTACACTGGGCGGTGGTACCTCGTGGCAAGAGGTGGAGTCGAAGGTGGGGCGTGTGCTGTTCAACTATACTGTTTTGGATAATAACCCTCAGGGTGGATTTTATGTACGACTCAATCGCTTCTACCCCTTGGATATTAAGGATATGGTGCTCTTTGGTGTTGAAGATGTTAGTATGAGCGGGGTGGAGAGTATTGACGGTTGGAAGGACGAGGATTTTGTGTCGCTACTCAAATACCCCACAATGCCCTACGAGGTGAGAGTTGGTGGTGGATATGTCAATGTAAATGTATGCTATACCTCTACGGAGCAGACACCCGATGTGGAACTCTATTACGATGCAACCTCTTCCACAATCGATACGGCGGTGTTGCAACTCGTAGGCGAGAGTCCCTCCACCAATGGAGTACAAGCGCAGTATAGGTGGTTTTCGTTCCGCATTGTAGAGGAGGTTTTACCCCTCATAGCGAACGCCTCCACCTACTCTTTCTATTGGTGCTGGTGGGCAGAGGAGGGCAACCCCGAGGCTGGCGTTGAGGAGTATATCAGTGAAATGAGTGTGGATTTACAGGGCTTTTAGGGTTCGCTCGTATTTGGGTAATACGAGGCGATGCCTTTGGGTATAAAAAAAGGAGATTTTCCACTTGGAAAATCTCCTTTTAGTTGGGCTGCACGGACTCGAACCATGAATAACAGGACCAGAATCTGTTGTGTTACCATTACACCACAGCCCAATAGCGAGTGCAAAAGTACTACTTTTTTCAAAAAGTGCAAGCGTTTGAGCAAAAAAAATGGAGGTTATGGCAAATAACCTCCATTTTTTTTGTCCAAAAGATTGCGCCAATAGGGTAAAAGGCGGCTACGCTATGCCCCTGTTGGTCGCTTTTTTTAGTAACCCATACCACCTGCCGGCATCTGAGGTGCGGGATTCTCCTCCTTCTTTTCTGCCAAGACACACTCGGTAGTGAGGAAGAGCGATGCGATAGATGCCGCATTTTCGAGTGCCACACGCGAAACCTTTGTGGGGTCGATGATACCGCCCTCGAACATATCCTCGTAGCGGTCGGCGCGAGCGTTATAGCCAAACGAGCCTTTGCCCTCCTTAACTTTGTTGACAACTACCGAGCCCTCGCCACCAGCATTGGCAACAATCTGACGCAGAGGCTCTTCGATAGCCCTGCGCACAATGGCAATACCCGTTGTTTCGTCATCGTTGTCGCCTTTGAGGTTGGCGATAGCCTCCGAAGCGCGAATATAAGCCACGCCACCACCTGCAACGATACCCTCCTCAATGGCTGCGCGCGTAGCCGCAAGGGCATCTTGCACGCGGTCCTTTTTCTCCTTCATCTCAACCTCGGTGGCAGCACCCACAAAGAGTACAGCAACGCCACCTGCGAGTTTGGCAAGTCTTTCTTGGAGTTTTTCGCGGTCGTAGTCGCTAGTGGAGTTCTCCATCTGGTTGCGAATCTGTGCCACGCGAGCCTCAATAGCCTCCGTGTTGCCCGCACCATCAACAATGGTGGTATTGTCCTTGGTGATAGTCACCTTATCTGCCGAGCCGAGCATCTCCACAGTAGCAGCGTCTAATCGCAAACCCTTATCCTCCGATATTACCGTACCACCCGTGAGAGTTGCGATATCCTCCAAGAGTTCCTTGCGTCTGTCACCAAACCCAGGGGCTTTAACGGCAGCAACCTTAATTGTGCCACGAAGTTTATTGACAACCAGTGCGCTGAGTGCCTCGCCATCAACATCCTCGGCAACAATCAAGAGCGAGCGACCATTCTGAGCCACAGGCTCCAAAACGCCCACAATCTCCTTCATGGTGGAGATTTTTTTGTCGGTCAGCAGGATATAGGGACGCTCCAAAACAGCCTCCATTTTTTCGGTATCGGTCACAAAGTAAGCCGAGGTGTAGCCCCTATCGAACTGCATACCCTCAACAACCTCAACATGAGTTTCGGTACCTTTTGCCTCCTCGACGGTGATGACACCCTCCTTCTTAACCTTGCCCACAGCCTCGGCAATGAGTTTACCAATGCTGCTATCGTTGTTTGCCGAAATGGTAGCCACCTGCTCAACTTTTTCCAAGTTGTCGCCCACCTCTTGGCTCTGGCTCTTAATGTTCTCCACAACGGCTGCCACCGCCTTGTCAATACCCCTCTTCAAATCCATAGGGTTGGCACCTGCGGTAACATTTTTGATACCCACGCCAATGATAGCCTGCGCCAAAACGGTAGCGGTGGTAGTGCCATCGCCTGCGTCATCGTTGGTCTTGCTTGCCACCTCTTTGACAATCTGTGCGCCCATATTTGCGAAGTTGTCCTCCAACTCCACCTCCTTAGCCACGCTCACACCATCCTTAGTGATGTGGGGTGCGCCAAACTTCTTGTCAATAATCACATTGCGACCCTTAGGTCCAAGTGTTACCTTCACAGCATTCGCGAGAGCATCAACACCCTCTTTGAGAAGTTCCCTCGCCTCAACATTATATTTAATCTCTTTTGCCATATCTTTTTTCTGTCTACCGTCGACCAACTATTATAGTCAAAAAATTACTATTTACTATTTACTATTTACTCTTTTTTTATTAGCCGAGTATTGCGAGCAGGTCCGACTGCTTCATAATGAGGTAGTCCTCGCCATCGAAGTGGATTTCGGTGCCTGCATACTTGCCATAGAGTACCTTGTCGCCCTCTTTGACCTCCATTTTAACCTCTGCTGTGCCGGGACCAACTGCCACAACTTTACCCATAAGTGGTTTCTCTTTTGCTGTGTCGGGAATAAACAGACCGCCTGCGGTCTTCTCTTCTGCCGCTGCGGGCAAAATCAACACCCTATCCGAAAGTGGTTTAATCATAGTTTTAATGCTTTTATTATTGTTATTTTTTTTAAGTTTTCGAGCGTAGTCAATATGCGCTTTTGCATCCTCTTCTCGCAACCTTTGTGCCAGACCATGGTGACTGACACTTTGTCAGTTGTTCTCGGTGGCGAGTATTTCAAATGCCTTTTGCAGTGTTTCGTCTATGGGCGCAATCTGCGAGAAGTAGCCCACATCTTGCAGTTCCGTATTGCGGGCAATGTAGGCGCGGAGCATCGAGCGTAGCAGTTTCTCCGACTTGCGTATCTCGCTCCATTTGGGCTTCACACCCTTTTGAGAGGCGTATGCCACAAAATCCTCCAAAAGCCTCTGGTCGCCATCGAGGAAGGCTTCGAGTTGCTCAATACTCTTTATGGCGTTTATCTGCTTGCGATGGCGGTCGGCATACTCCAAAGTGTAGCGATAGAGAACATTGAGTCCCGTTGCAGCGTAGTAATAGGGGGTCATGTCAAGCGTGTCAATGGGGACAAATATGTCGGGCATAATGCCTCCTCCTCCATAGACTACTTTGCCTTTGGGTGTCACAAACCTCAGCGAGTCGGCAAAGTGTATACTATCTGCCGAGAACATTTCGCCCTTCTCGTAGCGATGGATGATGTCCAAGAGGTAGTCCTCCTCGCCCTTGTCGTAGGGCTTTTGGATACAACGCCCAGTGGGGGTGTAGTACCTTGCGACAGTCATCCTTACTGCTGAGCCATCGGAAAGAGGTATCTGACTCTGCACCAATCCCTTGCCAAACGAGCGGCGACCTATGATGGTACCTCGGTCGTTGTCCTGCAATGCACCCGCCAAAATCTCGCTCGACGAGGCGCTATAATCGTCAATCAAGACCACAAGAGGGATGTCGGTCATTGTGCCGCCACCTGTGCTATACTCTTTTTGCTGGTTGCCGTTCTTGTCTTCGGTATAGACCATGAGTTTACCTTCGGGGAGGAATTCGTTGGTCATACGGATTGCTTGGTCGAGGTAGCCACCAGAGTTGCTCCTGAGATCAAAGATAAGGCTCTTCATCCCCTGCTCTTTGAGTTTTGCCACGGCTTGGAGGAATTCAAAGTGGGTCGTACGGGCAAAATTTGTAAGCCTTATGTATCCCACCTCGGGGCGAATCATAAAGGCAGCGTCAATGCTGTGAATGGGTATCTTGTCCCTCACAATCTCCACCTCTACAAGTCCGTCGACATTGCCCCTCTCAATACCGACCTTAACCTTCGTGCCACGCTTGCCACGCAGCATATTTACAACCTTGTCTTGCTCCATGTTGCGTCCCACAACCGTGTCTCCATTGACGGTTATAATCCTATCGCCAGCCACAACGCCCGCCTTGTAACTCGGACCACCAACCACAGTATTGAGAACCACAACCGTATCTGTTGCCATATTGAAGACCACACCGATACCGTCGAACTCCCCTTCGAGAGGTTCGTTGACAGCCTGCATCTCCTCCACAGGGATATAGACCGAGTGAGGGTCAAGCGAGGCGAAGAGTTCATGCATCAGTCGCTCCTCGATAGTGTCCGTATCAACGGGGTCGAGATAGAGCCTATCGACAAGCGAGAGTGTATAATCCACCTTGCCAACCGAAGAGGAAGAGATGGTGGTAACTCCTCCGTCGGTGGGTTTTGGGCGTGCCGAGGAGATGGTATAACCCATCCACACACCAAGGGCAAGTATGGCAGTTGCCACAGTTGGCAACCATAGGTTGAAGTTATCTTTTTTCATCATTGACTACTTATTTCGGAATTTATAGGTCAGACCCAATGTTGCCGAGTATTGATACTGCGCCTTGGGGCTTGCCGAATGGAGGTAATAAACCACCCCATAGAGTTTTACGGAGAGGTATTTCGAGATGTTCAAATCGAGCCAATTGTCCCAACGGCAAGTTGGGGGCGAAGCAAACGATGTGAAGGCATAGAGCGTGGAGCGGTAGCGTACCCTCTCGCCCCAGAATTTTTTGTCGAAGGAGGCATTTATCGAAGGACCCAGCGCACTAAAAACCTTGTCGCCCGCGGGTACACCATTGAGTCCCTGCTCATAGAGCCTACCGTCGAGCATCGTTATCATATTGCCCGACAGAGGCGAGAGTGTGATTTTGTAGGGGGCTTTGCTGGGCGCATAGGTGAAACCTATCGAGACATCCAAGAACCCAGGGGACATCACTGCCGAGATGAGTGTTTGGTCTGTGCGCGAGGCAAAACCGTCGCCAAATTGGGTACGGAAGTTGAGCGTTGCAGAGTAGGACCAGCCTCCCTTCTGAATATCCCACGACATTACCTCCGATATTTTCAGTTCATCGACATTTTTGAAGGGTGTTTCGTCGATGTAGTTCATGCCATAGCGCGCATTGATTGTCAGGTCGTGTGCGAACTTACTGCGCTTGTAGCGATGGTGTACAAAGAGCGTTGCGAGTCCCGAGAAGGTGTTGTCGCCACCCGCAGTCCAATTCTCGAATTGGAGTGCCGAGGTCTGGAACGAGCCCTCAATCTCGAAGAGATTTCGCTCGCGTCGCTGCCTGTTGCGCTCAGCCACCCACGCTGCGTGGTCGTAGTAGTCGTTTGTGAGCACCTCTACGCTGTTGCGTGTGAGTCCTCTCAGTGCCGGTTGTCCCGTATCTTCTCTTTGGGGTTGCGAGCGCACAATGGTGTACTGCGCCGCGGCGTCGGTTGCTACCAACACCACAGCCATCAAAAACAGCACCAAACCTCGCACCCTCGGGCTCATATAGTCTATACCTATGTTGATATAAAAAGATATAATCATACAAAGGTATGAATTTTTGTTAGATGTTAGTATCTTTGTATAGCAAATGAATAGATAAAAAACACCATAAGGATAGATTATGAAATACTTTGGAGCACATGTTTCGGCATCGGGAGGTGTTCAGAACGCGCCCGTCAATGCCAACCTTATAGGAGCGGGAGCCTTTGCGCTCTTTACGAAAAACCAACGCCAATGGTTTGCGCCACCGCTCACCGCAAAGGATATAGAGGCGTTTAGGAATGAGTGCGAGCGACTTGGCTACGCGCCACACCAGATTTTACCCCACGACTCGTACCTCATAAACCTTGGACATCCCGACACCGAGGGCTTGGAGAAGTCGCGCGACTCGTTCATTGAGGAGATGCGCCGCTGCGAACTGCTCGGACTCGATAGACTCAACTTTCACCCCGGTAGCCACCTTGGGCGTATAGGTTTGGAGGAGAGCCTCGCGAGGGTTGCCGAGAGTATCAACATTGCGCTCGATAGGACCAAGGGCGTTACGGCAGTGATTGAGAACACCGCAGGTCAGGGTACCAACCTCGGACACCGCTTCGAGGAACTCGCCTATATTATCGACCGTGTGGAGGATAAATCGAGGGTGGGTATATGTATTGACACCTGCCACGCCTTTGCTGCGGGTTACGACCTCTCGTCGGCGGAGGCTTGCGAGAGGACTTTTAGTGAGATAGACCGTATTGTGCCCCTCGACCGCTATTTGAAGGGTATGCACCTCAACGACGCTATGCGACCTCTGGGTAGCCGCATCGACCGCCACGAGAGGCTCGGCAGCGGAATGATAGGGTGGGAGTGCTTCGCCTATATCGCCCACGATAAACGCTTCGACGATATGCCCCTTGTGCTCGAAACCATCGACGAGAGCCTCTGGGCGGAGGAGATTGCGAGGCTCTATGAGTTTGCTTCGCAAAAGAGTTGAAAGTTGGGAGTTGAAAGTTGAGAGTTGAAAGTTAAACTGCGCCGCGAATTTCGCGACGCAGTTTTTTTTAATCCCCCTCTAAGTTAGAGGGGGTGTCGCTTTGCGACGGGGGCGTGTGTACTCCTCCCCTAAGTTAGGGGAGGAGCCCGTTAGGGCGGAGGGGTCTGTCTAACCCGTCTTGCCACGACCACCGCAGGTGGGCGATTGGCATCTACCATGCTGAACTTGTGCGCGTTCCGCGCACCCCACCCGCCCCGCTTGGTGCTTTGCACCTCGCTCCCTAATTTTACTATGCTCGCCTTACTCTTGTTATTCCTGTTATCCTTGGTAAAAAGTCCAAGGGTTCCAAGGATTACAAGTCCCCCAACCTCACGGGTATTAAAAAAGATACCCGCGAACAGGGGGGGGCGAGGGTGGGGGATGAAAAAAAAGGCGAGCCGAAATACATTCGGCTCGCCCAATTATTAATTGCTAACTAATTAAACTACTCAACCTCTTTTACGGTAAGTTTACCCATAAAGATACCTGTGTTGTAGTAGCTTACAACACCTACATTCGCCTCCACAGCGTCAGTGTAATCGAAGGTTGTAATCTCGTCGCCGGCCTCAACCCACTTAGCCGAGATGTAGAATGGGTTTGCTGTGATACTGTTGAGATAGAAATAATCTACTGCTCTCCATCCATCATACGCGTCCCTGCCAGAGGGTTTAATACCATCCATCTTCTGTGCGTTCAAGGGGAAGATTTGATAGAGCATACCCGATTTGGTTACCTTTGCAGTGACGGTACGGCAGTTGGGAGTAGCACTCGAGCCACGCTTCATGGTGAAGAAGTCCATGCCTACATAACCTGCGGGAATGCTTTTAATACCACCATCCTTATTTACTGTTGCAATAACTGCTGCGTGACCCTCTGCAAGTTTAGCATCTACTTCAAAAGTATGCAAAGCACCATCGCTCAGCGCACTTGTTTTCTGAATCTCTGCCTCAGCCACGGGCCAACCAATCCTCTTGGCTACTAAACGAGCACCTCTGAATGTTGCGGCTTTTGTGAAAAGAGTGCTGATGTTGAAAGCATCACCTGCATTAAACTTTTTGGAGTAGATGGTGAAATATCCGGGAGATGACATGGACGCAATGGCGGTTGTGTAGAAGATGGGGAATGTTTCATCCCAAACACCATTGTTGAAATTAGTTTTCTGCTCATCTGTTGCATCGGCGGATTTCCTTGCTGTTTCAGCTGTCCATCCTGCATTAACCAAGTTAGTGTTGACATCACTGCTCGCGCCATCAACAAGAAGATAGACCATACCAGTAGTCTTCACTGTTACATCCAAGTTGGGATAAATAGTATTCATCATCGACATTGTCTGCCAAGTATCAGTCTCTGAGTAGTGGAACTGCTCTGGGATGTTGTATGTTGCCATATCTGCACTATGACCATTAATCTTGGTGCGGGAGTTGATAAACAAGGAGCCATTCTCGAAGTTTACGGTACCAAACATCTTGCTTGCATCAGTACCCGACACCTCAACCTCGGCAGCAGGAATAACAGAGGGCTCAACGAAATTACTCAAAGTAATCGCAGGGCGATAAACTTTGTTCTTCTCGAGTGTAATAGCACCCATTGTTACAGTTGCAGTAGTATTGTCGTTGGCAGTAACGGTAAGAGTGATGTCGCCATTGGTGTTGTGGACACCGGGGAGAACAACAAGGTAGAACTTGGTACCCTCTGCCGAAAGAGCCGCAGGCTCGGTAAGTGTAAGGGTAAGAGTGTTGGACAATTCACCAGCGGTACCCGTGCCCGAACTTGCGTAAATTTCATAAGGCTCCTCAGTAACACCATCGGTAATTGTGAAGTCCTCGAATGCAACATAGGCAGTGTTAAATGCCAAAGGAGCACTTGCAGAGGAGAGAGCGATATTCATAATTTTTTTCGAGGCATCGCCTTTAAGAGTAAGTTCCACAACCGACATACAGTTGGTGAACTGGAAGTAGATGGGGTCAGTGTTACCAGCCTCGCGAGTTACCTTGTCGGATGCAAGCACGGTATAGTCGCCGATGTGGCTATAATCGTTGGCAGCAGCCTGAGTCTGCTCAGTCGACGAGTAAACAAGCACACCATTGTAAATGGTGGTAGAGGTTGTCTGCTGTTTGCCGCAGTGAAGAGCGAAAAAGTCAGTCTCGCATTGACCAATTGTTCCGTGGGTGACAGTATTGTTGCCTGCCTCCTTGTATGTGTACGCAGCGCTCCACTCCAGACCTGCTTCACTTGCGAAAGCTGTGCTTGCACCTGTTGAGGAAGCTGTATAGTATTTGCGTACACGAAGTTCGCCATTGTTACTGATACTTTGGTCAACTTTTGTACGAGCGATGATAGGCACTTGATCGCCCTCTTCCCAGTGGATGCCAAGACCTTCGTCCTCGAAGTAGGTGGTTTTGGTGTTCTCGCCTGCGTAGAACTGGATGGCGTCGCCAGAGGTAGCGTTGTCGGGGTTGATACCCTCGTTATCGAAATTGTTGCACGAAACCAGAAGTGCAGCAATAAGTGCTATGTTGAAAATTCTTTTCATACTCTTAGTCCTCCATTTTTACTCGGAATAGACGCCCCAAGCGTCGCCCTCCTCCATGTCCATAATCTGGTTGTAAGCGTCGAGTAAGATGGTAGTAGAGTTCGCAATGCCCTGTTCTACCTGCACCTCGGTCTGCTCAATGAGCGGTTGTAGGTAAGTTTGTTTTTTCATTTGTTTTGTGTGTTTGGTTAATGTTTATTTTATGTTTTTGTTATCTTAAATCGTTTTAATTGCGTAGTAAAATAAAAAACAGCAGTTCCTCCGTTGTGTTTTAACAATAGACTGCTTGTGGGGCGTTACATCGCCCCGACTATGTAACTTATTGTGTATCAATGAAATACCCCCCCCATTTCTGGGGAGGGGGTAATCATATACCCCTGTGTTGAACTCGCGTTCAGTATTTGTCCATAGTCTTAATCGCAACAAATATACTGATTATATTTGAAATAACACAACAAATTGTTGCGAATTTTGCGTTTTTAACCCGTGGAGCAGTATATTTTGTCGGTATATTAGAAAATTGACTCCTTGGTTTCCGATGTGAGTAATTCGAGGGCTTTGAGTCCCATGATGGAGTTGCCCTTGGCGTTGAGGCGAGGACTCCACACCGCAACAGAGTATTGCAAGGGGTAGATTGCAACAATGCCACCACCGACACCACTCTTCCCAGGGAGTCCTACAAGGTAGGTAAACTCGCCCGCCTCATCGTAGAAACCGCAAGTCTGCATAATGGCGTTAATGCGCTTGACTTGCGAGGAGGTAAGGGCGATACCCGCATAGTCGAACTTGCGCCTATGGTTGGCAAAAGCCAAAAACGCAATGGATAGTTCGCGGCAACTCATCTCCACCGAACACATCAAAAAGTAGAATTGCAACACATCCTCGATGTTGTTGTTGATGTTGTTGTTGTATTTCAGCAGATTGACAATGGCGGCATTGAGATAGCCATTCTCGCGCTCCGAGGCTGCAACCTCGCGGTTATACTCGATGGTGTCGTTGCCCGCAACGGAACGCACAAAGCGCAAGAAGTCCTCCTCGGGATTTGCAAGGTTCGAGAGAAGAATATCTGCCATCACAATAGCACCCGAGTTGAGGAAAGGATTGCGGGGAATACCCCTTTCGAGTTCGAGTTGCACAAGCGAGTTGAAAGCCGTACCCGAAGGCTCTTTGCCAATCCTTTCCCAAAGGTCATCGCCTTGGATAGAAAGACACATAGCCAAAGCAAAGACTTTGGAAATACTCTGAATGGAGAACCTTGTGTCGGCACTCTCAATAGAGGCGGTTTCGCCATAAATCGTGTGGATACACATGCCGAATTGGTCGGGGTCGACCTTCGCCAACTCTGGGATATAGGTCGCCTGTTTACCCTCCTTTGCGTAGGGCAAAATCTCCTTGTATATGTTCTCAATTACTTGTTGGTAGTCCATTCGCAGACTGTTTTTTAGGTTTTACCTTTCGTCGGCAAGGAGCGCATCTTTGGCGCAAAGGTCCTTGCGGAAGAGCAAAGTTATAGTTTTTTTTCTCTCCCTCGCCCTTTTTTGACATTTTTTTAACCTTTAACCGCACCTCTATATCATAATAGCCCCCTCGGAGGGCAAAAATAGAGCGATTAACGGTGGCAGGGGTTGTAAATTTAGTTTATCTGTTGTATTTTTGTGAAACTACAAAATTCCACAAAAACACTAATATTATGAAAAAATTAACCACAATTTTGGCTTTATTGGTTGGTATGTTGTCGGTGGTGGGGTGTCAGCCCGACAATCCAACAACGCCTACGCCCGAAGAAAACCCCGCTTTTAATATTGTCATTAACCGCGTCACAAAGACCTCGGTTGATTTTAGCGTGAAACCATTGGACAAGAGTCTGCCATACCTCCTCATGATTATCGACAAGGAGACTTTTGGCTCGTTTGAGAGCGAGGACGCATACATAGAAGACGATATAGAGTATCTACAAGAGGTCGCCGAGGAGAATGATATGACGCTCAGAGAGTTGCTCGAAGAGATGCTCGCAGTGGGAGATGTTAACGACTCAACAGCGTCGCTTAGTCCCGATACCGAGTACTACATCTACGCCTACCACATGACCTACGAGGGCGAGATAATCTCGGAGTTGGTGAAAAAAGAGTTCAAAACCGAAGGGTACACATTCAACAAGGATGGCTTCGAGGTGAGCGTGAGCGATGTTGGATACAACTCGGCACTTGTGACCGTTACGCCCACAAGCACCTCCACACCCTACTTTATGAATGTCTTGGACGAGGAGCAGTATGAGTACTATGGTGGCAATGCTATGGCGTATGTGCGCCAACTGGAAGCCCTCAGGAGTTACTACCTCAACATGGACAGAACTACCGAAGAGATGATTGCCAACCTCTGCTTCATCGGCGAGATGTCGCTCGAATTTGACGAGTTGATAGCCGGAGGACACTATTATGCCTACGCTCTGAGTGTCGATGATGATTTTATGGCTTGCTCCGAAGTGGAGGTGGTGGAGTTTGTGACACCCAAGCCTACACCCTCGGACAATACCTTTACGGTGGAGATTGACAACATCTACTACGACCATGTGGAGGGACGAGTGATAACATCCAACGACGACCCCTACATCTGCTCCATACAACACGCTGCATCGCTCGAATCGTTCGATAACGACGAGGATATATACATGAGTTACTTGTCGAGCGAGTTTAACAAACTGAACGGAGGTATCGAGGCTGCACTCCGTAGGGGTACAACCGACCTCGCAGAGTTGAATAAATTGACCCCCAGCACAGAATATATGATTGTATGCTTTGGCTGG
Organism: Tidjanibacter sp.; assembly: GCA_045591965.1. Lineage (GTDB taxonomy): Bacteria > Bacteroidota > Bacteroidia > Bacteroidales > Rikenellaceae > Tidjanibacter. The sequence continues at coordinate 70,178 of JAZNTX010000012.1, forward strand.
AACGGAGCACCTACGACGGATATGTTTATTCACAAGTTTACCACCGCCGATATTAATATTGAGGATGCTGCCAATTTGGTCGTTGATTTTGAAATCACTGAACTCAGTTATAGCGAAATGAGGGTAGAGTGTACCCCATCGCTTGGTGCTTGGTACTTCTGTGCAGTGGCTCACAAGGCTCAATTGGATACCTACACCAGAGAGGAAGGAAGTGTTGAGGCTGCCATTGCTCGCATGGCAGACGAAGAGATTGAGTATGGTGCAGATTATTTTTATTGCTCGCGTGCCGATTATCTCATGGAGTTGGCAGGTTGTGTAGGATTTGATACTCTCTATTTCCGCGATCTCGAACCTAATACTAACTATGTGGTCTATGCCGTGGCTGTGAATATCGAAAGTGGAGAGATTGTGAGCAAGGGTTACTCCTACAAAGAGTTCACTACGCTCGAAAAAGTTGTCGGCGAGGCGACTATTCAATTTGTCATCGGCAACTACTACGACGGCAGCGAGTTGGCAGAGATAGATGCTGCTCAGTTTAATAGTTGCAAAGGACAAGTTGTTGTACCCTACGAAATTAAGACTACCTCGGCAGATACTTGGTACTCTGCGTACTTTGACGGTGATTACATAGAGGGTGATTGGTGTGAAGATGATGATATTGTCGCTATGCTTGTGACCTATGGAGCCGAGATGGGCGTGGAAAATGTGAGTGTTAATCGCACAAGTGGTATTGCAGTGTTGAGATATGACACAGCATATACATTTATGGGTATTGCAAAGGATGCCGTTGGAGACTATGGCAAGGGAGTGCTGCATGTTGTAAGTTTCAGCAAGGATGGTGTGTCGCCTGCCGAGGAGTTCATTGCGTCGCTTGCAACCCCCGCACAACTCGCCAAGAGTGCTCCTGCTGTTGAAGCAAACAAGAAGAGAGCCCCTGTTCAGCATCAGAGAAAGACCGCGTGTGGCGTGATGAAGGCACCTGCCGACATCGCTTTAAGTAAGACGAGCAAAACTCGAAATTTCAACCCCACAGCAGGTACTCGCTTTATGGTGGTTAATAGATAGTTCGCAATCTTACAAATACCAATAGTAGAAAAAACTCGCAGGTAGCATTTGTTACCTGCGAGTTTTTCTCTTAATCTTTGTTTCCTTTATTAGTACTCGTCCTCGTTAAAGTCATCTTGTGTCTTCATAGACCTTTGATTGACAAATTAATATAACTAATTATACCACTGGGGCAGTATTAGGGCAGTATCTGGCATATTGAGCAGTGCCGAAATGCCTTTTTAATCGCCCTGAAATCGCTCTCTAAATCAACTACTCTTCTTCTTCAAGGAGGATAATCTTTGTGCAAAGATACGAAAAAATATTTTTTTAGAGCATAACTGCTGTTACTATATTATACAAAGGGTTCTTGATTATGATGTAACGCACTTATAATATCAAGTTGAACAAGTAACCCGAAACGATGATGAGTAGTGTGATAACAACGAAGAAGATACCTATC
>JAZNTX010000013.1:0-21890 GCA_045591965.1 Tidjanibacter sp.
ATTTCTTTGCCACTTTTGGTGGCAAAAGTGGCGCAAAAGCCACGCACCGCATCTCTGGCGGGAGCAAGACTCGCAAAACCTAAAACAAACGCCTTTGGCGGGTAAAGCATTTACCGTCTTTGTTTCTTAACGCTTTTGCGACTCTTGCTCGTCACGACCGCACACGGCGGTCGCTTATCCGCCGCCGATGCGAAGTGCGATTTTTACAGACCCCCTCCTCCTGCGGGTACTCCCCCTAACTTAGGGGGGAGAGTAAAAGGTATTCCCCCTCTAAGTACTCCTCCCCTACGCAAGGGGAGGTCGGGAGGGGTGGTCGAAATTGCGTGCGCGTCCCCGCGCACAGGGGGAGTCGCTTTGCGCCGGGGGTGTGTGTAAAAAAGAGTAATTGAGTAAAGAGTAATTTTGACATACCTCTCCCCCGCTTCGCGGACCCTCCCCTAACTTAGGGGAGGTATCACGAAGTGACGGAGGGGTTTGTTTCTCCTGTTATTCCTGTTTCTCCTGTTACCCTTGGTATCCATGGGACCCTTGGCTAAAACAACCAAGGATTACAGGGATTCCACGGTCGGTCGACGGTCGACAAAAAAACTTAATATAAGCGAGCGGATTTTAGGCGCACAAGAAAACCACCTCCGCAGTTTACCGATAAAAAACAATTAAATGGCATATCGCGGAGCAGATGCAAGACTTGCGAAAAAAAATCTCCCCCGCAGTTTACTTGATGTAAATGAGGGGGAGATTTTTGAGCGTAACGCAGCAGATGCCCGCGAGATACTATTTAATTCGTTCGTAGTACTCGCGAGTACGAGTATCCACGCGGATTTTATCGCCGGTATTGATGAAGAGGGGAACCTTAACGGTTGCACCAGTGTTTACGGTAGCAGGTTTGAGCGAGTTGGTCGAAGCGGTATCGCCACGCACACCAGGCTCGGTGTAGGTAACCTCCATATCGATGATAGGGGGCAACTCAGCGGTGAGAGCCAACTCTTTCTCGGTGTGGAACATAACCTCCAAAATCTGACCGTCTACCATAAGGTCGGAGTTCTCAATCAAATCGCGGGGAATGGTAATCTCCTCGAAAGTCTCCATGTGCATGAGGTGGATACCGAGGTCATCCTCGTAGGTATACTGGTAGGGACGACGCTCTACGCGTACGGGCTCGATGCGCTCACTCACCGAAGAGTAGGTTTTGTCGAGTACGCGACCATTTTCGAGGTTTTTGAGTTTAGTGCGGATAAAGGCGGGACCTTTACCAGGTTTTACATGCTGAAAATCAACAACAAGGAAGGTCTTGTTGTCCATATCAATGCACATGCCGATTTTGATGTCTGATGCTGTTGCCATAGTGTAAAATATCGTTTTGTTAGTTTAGATTTCTTCGTCTATCGTTGGGGCGTGTGTCGCTCCAAGCGACAAAGGTAGTGTTTTTTAGCGGAATTCCTACAAGTCGTGGCTAATAATATCACACCTCAACCCCTTTTTTGCTATCGCTTCGAGGACTTTGGGGAGTGCATAGAGCATATTTTTGGAGGCTTTGACCGAGTCGTGGAAGACTATGATGTTGCCTGCGCGGAGGTGGCGTATAACCTTGTGGGCGCAACGAGGGGGCGAAACGCGGTGGTCGTAGTCCTCCGAGATGCTGTTCCACATGACAACCCTCCACCCTTGGGAGCGCATACGCTGCACCTCGCGCATCGTCAGGCGACCATAAGGGGGTCGGAAGAGGCGTGTGTGGGGCAGAAACTGCCCAGCCTTGTAGGCACTTGCCATATAGTTGTCGGTGGTTGTGAGCCAACCGCGCGTGTGGTTATAGGAGTGGTTGCCTATGGCGTGACCTCGCGACAGAATCTCCTCGACAAGTTCGGGGTAGAGTTCGGCATTGTTACCCAAGCAGAAGAAAGTAGCCTTGGCACCATAGTTGTCGAGGATGTCGAGTATTTGCTCGGTAATTTTGGGCGTGGGACCATCGTCGAATGTGAGGTAGACACTACCCTCACAATCGACTTGCCACAGCATTGTGGGCATCATTCGCCTCAGGAATTTCGGAAAGTGAAAATACATTTTCTTGGTTTCAGCCCTTTGTCGTGCAAAGGTATAAAGTTTTTTGTATCTTTGTAATCTAAACCGTAAACAAAGTCATGGTATAAACGCACATAGCAGTATGAAACGCATATTCATTGCGAGCCTTGCGGCTCTTTTTCTTTTGGTAGGTTGCGACTCGGCAACCGTTGGTACCGCACAACAGAGTGCCGGAGGTGCCCCTTATGAACTCATCGCTGTTGTTCCCCAACCCCAGTGGGAGGGCGAAGTGGGCGAAACTCTTAGGGAGATTTTCTCCACCCCCGTCATGGGACTCAACGAGGTAGAACCCCGCATGGATCTTATGAGGGTATTGCCCACAGCCTTTGAGGGTTTCATCAAGATTCACCGCAATGTCCTCTACATTCGCATCAACCCTGCCGTAAGCGAGGTAATGTTCGACCACAAAAAGAGTGCCTACTCCGCCGACCAAATGCTCGTAACTCTCACAGCACCCAACGACGAGGAACTCATCGCCTACCTTTGGGACAACAAAGAGGAACTCCTCACGCTCTACGAACTCGCCGAGAGGGAGCGTGCTCTCAAAATGAACCGCAAACACAAAGAGGGTGTGATGGTCGATAAGATACGCGATATGTTCGGCTTTTCGATAGACCTGCCACGAGGCTACACCTCGCGTGGCACGAGTGGCGACAGCCTCTTGGTAACCTCCTTTGAGTACCCCACGGCTACTCAGGGCATAGCCATCTACTCCTATCCCTACAAGGGCAAGAGCGACTTCGAGCAGAAAAACCTCGTTGCTCAGCGCGACAATTTCGTAAAGAATATCCCCGGTCCTTCGGGCAAGTCGTATATGACCACCGTCAAGGAGTACGAACCCGAAGTAACCTACAAACGCATCGATGGTCGCTTTTGGGCGGAGATGCGCGGCTTCTGGGACTTGGAGGGTGGCGACTTCATGGGCGGACCCATGCTCTCGTGGAGCACCCTCGACACCGAAACCAACCGCGTCATCTGCATCGACTGCTATGTCTTCTCACCCAAGCACGGTCAGCGCGACCTTGTGCGCGGACTCGAACATCTTATCTACTCTGTTAAATTCCCCGAAAAAACCGAAGAAGATGTCAAATAATGATTGGAAAGCCCGCCTTGGCGTAGTCTTTTCGACTAATCCAAACTTTAATTATAATACCGAAGAGGAGGAAGTTGCCGAAACTCTTGCGCCCGAGAAGCAGAACTTGCGTGTGTGGTTAGACCGCAACCACCGAGGTGGTAAGACCGTAACGCTCGTGAAGGGTTTTGTGGGCTCGGAGGAGGATCTGAAAGAGTTGGCAAAGGAACTTAAAAACCGATGTGGCGTGGGCGGTACGGCAAAGGATGGCGAGATTATCATTCAGGGAGCCCACCGCGAGCGCGTCCTCGAAATCCTCCTTTCGAAAGGCTACCGTGCCAAGAGCGCAGGGGCGTAAATCTTACATAGATTGAGAGTTAGAAGAACGATATTGGCACTTCTTGTGTGGTGGGGCATCTCCCTACTACCTCTCTCGGCACAACTCTACTCGCTGGGAACGAGCCCGAGCGGTATTAGTTGGCGCGTGCTCCAAAGTGGCAAGCAGAGGGTTGTTGCCCCCGACTATGCCGAGCAGGTGGCTCGCAAGGTGCTCTTCCTTGCCGACACTCTCACAAACACCATAGGCTATGGTCTTGCGCCAGATGGGGGCAGCATAAAACCACTTGCAATGCCATTTGTGATACACGCCGAGAACAGCGCCTCGAATGGCATAACCATCATGGCTCCCGAGCGCATCGAAATCAACTCAATGCCCTCCACCACAAGCGATTACACCACCCCTTGGCTCCGACATCTTACCCTTCACGAATATCGCCACGCGGCGCAATATGCAAGGCTCTTTGACGGCACAGTCCGCTGGTTGTACTACCTATTGGGCGAGCAGGCTCTGCTTGCCGCCACGGGAGTAATGCCCTTTTGGTGGTTGGAGGGCGATGCTGTCGATGCCGAGACCCAAGCAACACTCTTTGGTAGGGCACTCCAACCCTCCTTCACGATGCACTACCGCGCTGTGGGGAGGCGTATTTTGGAGAGCAAAAACCCCGACAAGTGGTTCAGTGGCTCCTACAACGAGTACATCCCCAGCCACTACCACCTCGGCTACCAGATGGTAACCACCGCCAACACACTTGCGGGCAGGTATGTATGGGGCGGAATTATGGACTACGCAAGCCGCAAGCCCTACATTATTACCCCCTTTGAGTGGGCTATGCGGGAGCAGTTGGGCTACTCCACAGCCGACCTCTTCACAAAGACTTTCCAAAGGCTCAACGACCATTGGGACTCCCTGCCCGCGAGGGAGGATAGCGCAATGCCTATTCCCCACACTTCGCACCGCAAATATCGCAATACCTACACGCAGACTAAATACCCGTTATGGCTTGATAACGAGAGGATTGTGGTTGTAGAAAATACTTTTGACAAGCCCTCGGCATTGGTGGATATTGACACCTCGCGTGGCACAAGGCGCACACTCCACCACATAGGCGCACTCAACTCGCGCCCTGCAATCATTGGCGAGTATATCTATTGGACAGAGATGCAGCAAATCTCCTCCTTTGCTCAGCATATCGGCTCGGTGCTGTGTCGCGCTCAAAAGGATGGCAAAGGGTTCTCCGAAGAGGCACTGGACAAAGATATTTTTGCACTCTATCCCACCGAATATAACGGCAAATTGGCGTATGTGCGCTACAATTTGGATGGCACCTATACGGTAGTTCTGCCCGAGGGCGAATTCTCTCTGCCCGAGGGTGTAGAGTGTCACGGCTTGGCAGCGGTGGGCGACACTCTCTACCTGCTAACAACAAGTGACGGGGGTATGGCAATTGAGAGCCTTGCGCCCGAGCGTCGCGAGTGGGGTGTGGTAAAACCCGCCTCTCGCGTTACGCTCTCCGACCTTACTGCCTCTGACAATCGGCTCTACTTTGGCTCTATTGCTTCGGGCTATGACGAGGTACACACCATAGACCTCGCCACGGGTACCGAACAGAGGCTCACTACCTCGCGCTACGGCTCTTTCTATGGCTCGCCATCGCCCAATGGCTCAACCTTAGCAGTGGCGGTCTATGACGCTGAGGGTTATCACCTTGCCCTCTCGCCCAACACCCCAATTGAGAGGGTCGAGAACTCCTCCCTGCCCCACAATGTGGTCAATCCTGAGGTCTATCGGTGGGAGGATGTGCTTTGCATCGACACCCTCGCCTATGGCGCAGAGCAGATTGCCGAGTCCAAAGAGCGCGTAAAAGCAAAGCCCTTTGGCAAGGCTGCAAATCTACTCAATATCCACTCGTGGGCACCCGCCTACTATCGTCCCGACCAACTCATGTCGGGCAACCTCTCGGACATACGCTTGGGAGCAACCATCTCCTCACAGAGCCTACTCTCGGATGCGGTGACAACACTCGGTGTCTACTATCTACCACAAGGTGCAGTGGGGGCAAACATCAATATGAAATATACGGGCTGGGTACCAAAATTCGAGTTCAACGCAATGGTCGATAGTTCGTATGCGGGTGTCGCCTCGCGCGAAGGTGTTGTGATGGAGAATGGCGACTATGCCTACTCCTACGACTACTCCAACTCGCAGATGGGCTACGAGCACTCTCTGCCTCGTGGGCGATATTCGCTATTCGGCAGAGTATCCCTGCCTATCGTTGTGTCAAATAGTTACATTACAACCGTTGTAACCCCCGCTATTGAGGCGGCGTACAATAATAACCACCTCTACGACCCCTCTATGGGCGACTACTACAAGGGGCAGACCTCGGCAGCGGCAACCATCCAGTGGAATAGTTACACTCGCTCGGCATATCGCAACCTGCAACCACGCTGGGGCTTGGCTCTTGTGGGTGGTGTGGGCAAGTGTTTTGCACCTTTCGACACACCCACAACCTTAGGCGCATACCTGAGAGCCTACACACCCGCATTTGGACTAAACGACGGCTTTACACTGAGGGCTTCGTGGCAGGGTTTTGAGGGCAATGGGGCTCTCAACTACGCACTCGACTTCGGGTGGCTCACCCCTCGCGGTATGCGCTCGACAGTCTCCCCCGATGATACGATTGGCGGCTCGGTACAGTACGATGTGCCACTCTGCTATCCCGATTGGGGCGCAAGTGGCATTGTGATGATTAAGCGTGTGAGGGCTTCGCTTTTTGTGGACACCCTTTGGGGCAGAGTGTGGCGCGAAGATGGCGCGAGAATGTGGAGCGATGCAACCACTTTGGGCGTGGACTTGTGGGCTGACACATCGTGGCTCCGCCTGCCCGAGCAGGGCGATTTAACCTTCCGCGTGGGGTGCTATTTCGACCGCCGCTACCTCTCCAAACCCACCTTCTCGGGCGGTCTGAACCTCAATTTCTAATCCCCAAGACACATCTCTCTTGTGCGCATTGTGACAAAGTCACAAAAAAACACTATCTTTGTCGGTTGAAACAACCGCTAAAAAGCAGCCAAGAAGATGAAAAGATATAGCGAACTATCAAAAGCACAAAAACTAACCCTTTGGTTTTGGACCATTATCCTTGTACCATCACTCGCAGTGGTGGCTCTTTTGGTGGCTACCAACCAAGGCGCATTTGGCAAACTTCCCTCGTTTGAGGAACTCGAAAACCCCAAAAGTAATCTCGCAACCGAAATCTACTCCGAGGATGGTGTTTTGCTCGGCTCGTACTATGTGCAAAACCGCTCCTATGTGGACTACGAGGAACTCTCGCCCGCACTTGTGGCGGCACTCATCTCCACCGAGGATGCTCGTTTCTACTCCCACTCGGGCATAGACTTCATATCGCTTGCCCGTGTAGGTATCAAGACCATCGCACTTGGCGACCGCGGACAGGGTGGCGGCTCGACAATCACACAGCAACTTGCCAAAAACCTTTTCCCACGCGACACCACACACTACTCCTCGAAGATTGCTCGCGCTGGTAGGCTTGTGATTGCCAAGTTTAAGGAGTGGATAACTGCCGTAAAACTCGAACACAACTACACCAAAAACGAGATTGTGGCAATGTACTTCAACACCGTATTCTTCGGCTCCAATGCCTACGGTATCAAGTCGGCAGCCAAGACCTTCTTTGGCAAAGAGCCTCACGAGATAAATGTGCAGGAGGCTGCAATGTTGGTGGGTGTTGTGAACGCCCCCACTCGTTACAGCCCTGTGCGTAACCCCAAGAATTCACTCGCAAGACGCAATACGGTCATGACTCGCATGGAGCAGAGCGGCTACATCACAAAAGCACAACTCGACTCGCTCCAAACACTCCCCATAGAACTCAACTTCTCCTCCTCGTCGCACAACGAGGGTTTGGCGACCTACTTCCGCGAGATGATTCGCGTGACGATGACCTCGCCCAAGCCTGTGCGCAGTATGTACTACACCAAGTACGACTACGAGAAAGAGGTGGAGCGTTGGGAGAATAACCCTCTGTATGGATGGTGTCTGAAAAATACGAAGGCCGACGGCTCGACCTACAACATCTACCGAGATGGTCTGAAAATCTACACCACCCTCAACTCGCGTATGCAGCGTTATGCCGAGGAGGCTGTGCAAAAACAACTCTCGGAGCAAATCCAGCCAGCACTGGATAGACAAGTGAAAAAGAGTGGTGTGCTCTTCAACGACTTGGAGCAGAAAGATATAGACAAGATTATCGAGCGTGCTGTGCGCTATTCGGACCGCTATCGCGAGATGACAAACGACGGCTACTCGAAGGAGGAGATTGACAGCGTCTTCCGCACCAAGACCAAGATGAAGATATTTACCTTTGCCGGCGAGGTCGATACACTCATCTCTCCCCTCGACTCCATCCTCCACCACAAACGCATTATGCGTGCCTCGCTGATGGCGGTAGACCCACACAATGGTTATGTCAAGGCGTATGTGGGAGGTCCCTCGTTCCGCTACTTCAAGTACGATATGGCAAAGCAGGGTAAGCGTCAGGTCGGCTCGACCATCAAGCCCTTCATCTACACCTTCGCCTTCGACCACCTCGGATATAACCCCTGCACCATGGTACCCAACCTGCCCGTGACTATCGAAACCTATACGGGCGAGGCGTGGACCCCCAAGGAGGCAGGCACAAATGTTGTCTACGATGGCGAGATGTATCCCCTGCGTTGGGGTTTGGCGCGTAGTCGCAACAACTACTCGGCTTGGATTATGAAACAGGCAAACCAGCCCGCCGCTGTTGCCGACTTCATACACAATATGGGTATTATGAGTTTCGTAGACCCTGTGAACGCAATCTGCCTTGGCACTCCCGATGTGAGCCTCTTCGAGATGGTGGGTGCATACTCCACTTTCGCCAACCGAGGAGTACACACCGAACCTATCTTTGTGACCCGCATCGAGGATAAACACGGCAATGTTTTGGCAGAGTTCTCGCCAACGAGTACGGTGGCTATCAGCGAGCAGACAGCCTACACAATGCTCGGTATGCTCCGCACGGTTGTGGAGCGCGGTACGGGCGTGAGGCTCGGTTGGGCGTATGGCATGAATGGCGTGGAGGTCGGTGGTAAGACCGGCACCTCGCAGGAGAATAGGGATGCGTGGTTTATGTGCGTTGCCCCCAACTTGGTGGGTGGCGTATGGGTTGGTGGCGAGGACCAGAGCGTACACCTCTCGGACAAGGGCGAGGGCTCGGTTGTGGCACTGCCCGTCTATGGCGAGTTTCTACGCAAAGTTATGGAAGACGGCACTCTGGGTGTTACGCGCGAAGATACCTTCCATCGCCCCACGGGTGCTAAGGATTACGACTGCTGGGACGGCTCGATAACCATCGAAGAGGTCGAGAAGGAGGAGGGTGGCGAAACCACCGAAGAGCCCGTAGAGGAGAAACCGAGCGATGTAATCTTCGAGGAAGCAGACGAGTTCTTTTAGAATTGAGAATTAGCGATACGCAGTATCGCATAAAAATTTTTGGGCAACTTTTTATAAAAAGTCGCGAAATAAATAGGTATAGGTATGAATGTAGCAATTGTGGGCGCGAGTGGCGCAGTAGGACAGGAATTTTTGAGGATACTTGCCGAGAGGGAGTTTCCTATTGATAACCTCTATCTCTTTGGTAGCCAGAGGAGTGCAGGCAGGACATACACATTTAAGGGCAAGGAGTACACAGTGCAACTATTGCAGCACAACGACGACTTCAAGGGCATTGATGTGGCGTTTGTATCGGCGGGTGGCAGCACCTCGAAGGAGTTCGAGAAGACCATCACCAAGCACGGAACGATTATGATTGACAATTCGAGCGCATTCCGTATGGATGCCGATGTGCCCCTTGTGGTGCCCGAGGTAAACCCCGAGGATGCCAAGAACACCCCTCGCAATGTCATCGCCAACCCCAACTGCTCGACCATACAGATGGTGGTGGCTTTGGCGGCTTTGGAGAGGGTGGCTCACATCACTCGCGTACATGTTGCCACCTATCAGGCGGCAAGTGGTGCGGGTGCTATGGGCATTGCCGAGTTGGAGAACCAGTACAAAGAGATTGCCGAGGGTAAGCCTACGACCGTAAGCAAGTTCGCCTACCAGATTGCGGGCAATGTCATTCCCCATATCGATGTTTTTGCCGAGGAGGACTACACCAAGGAGGAACTCAAAATGTACTACGAGACGCAGAAGATTATGCACTCCGACATTGCCGTTAGCGCAACTTGTGTGCGTGTGCCCGTTGCGAGGGCTCACTCGGAGGCTATCTGGGTAGAGTTCGAGAGGGAGGTATCGGTCGAGGAGGCTTTGAGGGCTTTCGAGCAGGCTGAGGGCATCGTTGTGGAAGATGTGCCCGCCGAGAAGAGGTATCCTATGCCGCTCTTTGTGGCTGAGACCACGCCCGTATTTGTAGGTCGCCTGCGTAAGGACATTGCCAACCCTAAGGGTCTGACTTTCTGGTGCGTAGCAGACCAAATCCGCAAGGGAGCAGCCCTCAACGCGGTGCAGATCGCCGAAAAACTCTTTGGCACAAGACAGTAAGAGTTGAGAATTGAAAGTTGAAAGTTATGGTGCGCCGCGAAATTCGCGGCGCACCATAACTTTCAACTTTCAACTTCAAGCGCGGTAGATGCCAACCGCCTGCCATTCGGCAGTCGTGGCAAGACGGGTTCGTATTCCCCCTCTAAGTTAGAGGGGGTGTCGCTTTGCGCGGGGGCGTGTGTAAAAAAAGCGAGCGCACCAGCGCTCGCCAAATTACTCTTTACTAATTACTCATTACTCACTAAAAATGTTCCCCGCGAACAAGAGCCTCAAAAATCGGCTACTATTTGATGTCGATTTTGCGCTGTTCGTGCTTCTGCTCTGCCTCGGGTTTCTTGGGCAGGTGGATGCAGAGGATACCCCTATCGACATGCGCCTCGATTTTCGAGCGATCGACATCTTCGGGCAGGAGCATGGTCTGCTGGAACTTCGAGTAGGAGAACTCGCGGCGCAGGTAGTGGCTCTCCTTATCCTCCTCTTTCTGTTCGCTGTGGTGTTCGAGGCACACCACAAGGTCGTTTTGGTCGTTGAGGTGCACCGAGAAGTCCTCCTTGGTCATACCGGGGGCAGCGACCTCCACCTTATACTCCTTTTTGGTCTCTTTTACATTGATTGCAGGGGTCACACCTGCGCCCTTCTCGAACCACTCTGTGGGCAGAAGGTCGCTAAACAGCGAGGGCACCCAGCCCTGATTGCGTCTTACGATTGCTGACATAGGTTTACAGTTGGTTTTTGTGTGAATAAATGTTTGTTGATTGATGAAACGGAGTGCCTGTGCGGCACCGACCCACACAAAGAGCAAACTCTATGCCACGAGAGGAGGAGTTGAGAATTGAGAGTTGAGAATTGAGGTAAATGCGAGTAAGCGAGTGCAGAGGGCACTTGTGCACTATGCGAGCAGGAGCATTTTAGAGCGGCCGAAGGCTGGTCAATTGAGAATTATTTGTTTGGGGGATAAAAAAGTGCGTTCCGAAGAACGCACCTTAACTTTCAACTTTCAACTTTTTGTGGGCGGGCGAGTAGAATAGAACATCGCGGAGGAAATTTTGTGCAAAAAGAAGGAGCGGCTTCCGCAGTTTTCTTTGGCGTAAATGAGGAAGCCACTCTCTGAATTTTGGTGCAAAATTTACTCGCGAGATTCGCTCGGATTGTGTTTGTACTTAAAGATGAGCGCAAACAGAACGGCTACAACGAGTGCATAGGCTGCGAAGATGAGCCAAGCGTTGCTCCATCCTGCCACCTGAGCCGCGCCTGCGGGCTGGCTATTGACGCAAGCGTTCACAACAGCCTGTGCCGAGAGGGTACCGATAGTAGCACCCAGACCATTGGTCATCATCATAAACAGACCCTGTGCGCTGGAACGAATCTCGGGTTTGGTCTCCTGATCAACATAGAGCGAGCCACTAACATTGAAGAAGTCGAAAGCCACGCCATAGACAATCATCGAGAGGATGAACATCCACACACCGCCACCGGGGTTGCCCACGCCAAACAGACCAAAGCGGAAGACCCAAGCCATCATCGCCATAAGCATAACCTTCTTGATGCCGAACTTACGCAAGCAGAAGGGGATGAGCAAGATGCAGAGGGTCTCGCTCACCTGCGAGAGCGAAATGAGCATGTTGGAGTGCTGCACACCAAAGGTGTTGGCATACTCGGGGATAGCCTCGAAACTACCGAGGAAGGGGTTTGCAAAGCCGTTGGTAATCTGCAACGACACACCGAGGAGCATCGAGAAGATGAAGAAAATAGCCATCTTCTTCTCCTTGAAGAGTTTGAACGCATCCAAACCGAGTGTTTGTGCGAGAGATTTCTTCTCTGCACTCCTATTTACGGGGCAGTTAGGCAAGGTAAGTGCATAGAGGCAGAATACCAAACCGATAACGCCCGAGAAGACAAGTTGTTTGGCGTTTGCTTGGAAGCCAAGTGCATCGGTCAAAAGCATTGCGCAGATGAAACCAATGGTGCCAAATACGCGGATTGGGGGGAAGTGTTTTACAGTGTCCAAACCTGCTTTGTTGAGTGCCGAATAAGCCACCGAGTTGGTAAGCGCGATGGTGGGCATAAAGAATGCTACACTAATGGAGTAGAGCGTAAAGAGAGTGCCGAACTCGGGAGCCTCGGTACCCAAACCATAAAGACCTGCTGCCAACATCGCCGCACCTGCCAAGCCATGGCAGAGGCTCAACACCTTCTGGGCGGGAATCCAGCGGTCTGCAACGATACCCATAAGTGCAGGCATAAAGATAGATACAACACCCTGCATTGCGTAGAACCAACCGATGTTCTCCGCCATACCTGCCGCGCCGAGGTAGCGTCCCATACTTGTAAGGTAGGCACCCCACACCGCAAATTGCAGGAAGTTCATGATAATCAACCTGATTTTCAAATTCATAGTCGTAGTAATTTTATAAAGTTTATACCAATTTTACGCATTCAGCAATCGCAAATATACAAAATTTTGTAGATTTTGCTACACCTTTGGAACACTGCCTATATGATGCCAAACATATCCAGAGCCGAAACAACTGTCGCCAACACACCGAGCCAGAATGATATCTGACCCTTGCGTTCAAGGCTCTTGCCCTTGCTAATCTCGTCGTCGGTCTTGTGGAGAATCTTGCTCTTTATCTCATCCACACCATCTTCGTAGTCCACCACATCGTGCTGAATGGAGTTCATCGCTTGGATAAGGTGGTCGAGTTGCGATTTGAGTTCATTGCGTCCCTTCGCCTCACACTCCTTAACATCGCTCGCAAGGTTATCGACCATCGATTGGAAGAAACGCGAGAGTTTGTGGTGAGTTAGTTGGTCGAGTGTGTCGAGTCGTTTCTGTGCCACATTATCCACATTGATATCGGTGTGGAGCGTGGGCATAAAGCGATAGTTGTAGTGTTCGGGCTCCTTGGCGTATGCCTCCATCTGCACCAACATAAATGGGGGCGGAGTTCTCTCATTGATGGTCAGGGCGTGGAAACGGATATAGCGCATTTCGAGTGGCGAAGAGAGGTCGAAACGCTGCCAGCCGCAGTAACCCTCGCGGAAGGTGTCGAAGAGTACACGCCACTGCTTGCCGTCAGTGGAGGTAAGCAGTCGATACTGATATTTGAGGTTGCAATTTTCGCTCTTCTCGCCACCGCAGTTATCCCACAGTAGGAACTGTATAGTCTGCACCTTTTCGACCTTTTCGAGATCGAGGGTTATGTAGGCGGGGGCAAGTACCGAGAGGTAGCCTCCAAACTCGGTGTAGTCGCTCACATTACCGTCAGTCAGGGGGAAACGCTTGTTGCCGTCGGGGTTGTGTACCTTGCGGCAATTTACCCTCTCCTCGCATCCGCTGCACGCTATAACGGGGATTCCCTTGTCGGTGATGTTGGGTTTGTAGCAAATATCTTCAAGTATTCTCTTCCCAAGAGCGAGGTTGGGGTTTGTTGTCGTAGTCTTTACCATATATCTCTCTCCTCCTCACTAATGGACAATAAAGGTTACTATAAGCAAAAGAATACCAATAATCGAAGAGAGCAGACCCCAGTAGGTCCACTTCGTATTGGAGCGTCGCGACTCGGTCATGGCAGTCTGCACGGGGCTTATGACTGCACGCTCTATGCCATCGGAGTTGCGTTCAAGAATCTTCACATCGTTGGCGAAGTTGGAGATGATTTTCACCATATCGTCACCCTGAACATTGTAGGTGTGCGTCTGCTCGTTGTGGCTGATGACATTCATGACCGACTTGTTCATCAGAGGCATGTTGTTCTCGGAGATGTTCATCTGCAAGTAACTACGACCGAGTTGGTCCTTCATGATGGTGGACAAGATGCCGGTAATGTCGTACAGACGCTTGTAGAGTGGCAGACCATCGCCCACCTCGCTACATATTGCCGAAGTGTCGATTGTCTTCTCCAACGACACCTTCTCTCCCTCGGGCAACTCCGCGGGGCGCTCGTATGCCTCGAACTGGATGATGTGGAAACCGTTGTTCTTGCGGTTATCGACGGTGTGGATACGGATGTAGCGCATCTCCATAGGCTCCGAGAGTGTGAAGCACTGCCAATCGACATAGCCCTCATTCTCTGTGTCGTAGATGACCTTCCACTCCGTAGAGTTGTTGATGCAGGGGGTGTCCGCACAGGCGAGTAGGCGGTAGAAATACTTGCGGGGTGCTGCACCAAGGTTGGTGTCCTCTTCTCCGCGGTTCATCAGCAGAAAGCGGATATAACCCACCGAGTAGTTCTGCCCAAGATCGATGGTGAGGTAGGCTGGAACATGCACACCGCAGTAGCCACCCGTGCCATCAAAGTCGTGATAATTGCCATCGAGCATCGCTTCGGGAGTATTGCACTCTTCGAGTACGCGCTTACCGAGGGCAATGTTTGGATTATTCATAGTTTGTCAAATTATTACGCTTGTAAAAACAACAAGGATATCACTCTCAAAGGTAGTGACAATTTGTCTGAAATTCAAAACGCCTCGCATATTTTCGGGAAAATTTATTGCACTCCCACCAAAAAATACTATCTTTGTAAATAACCGCGTTAGGTATTAACGAGTTTTGAATGATGAAACAGACGCTACACCTTATAGTCACTACCCTCTTTGTGCTGGTTTGCGGCACAATGCACTCTGTTGCTAAGTCCTACACCCCCAAGACGGTGCCCAATGTGCAGGTTGCGGACTATCGCCACTTTGTGAGTAACCCCGACGGCATACTCTCCTCCGAGGCTGTATACCAGATAGATACAACCCTCCTGAGGCTCAAAGAGGCGCGTATTGCCGAGGTTGCAGTGGTCGCTGTGGAGTCCATAGGCTTTGCCGAGCCCCGCGAGTTCGCCACCGAACTCTTCCGCCATTGGGGCATAGGCGAGAAGGGGCGCGATAATGGACTTTTGGTGCTCTTGGTGGTCGGACAAGGGGCTATCGAAATCGAAACAGGCTATGGTATGGAGGGTACGCTCCCCGATGCGCTCTGCAAACGCATCATCGAGCGCGTTATGATACCCCACTTCAAGGCGGGCGACTTCAACCGAGGTATGACCGAGGGTGTGGGTGCTATTGCCTCCATCCTCTCCACCTCCGAGGTGCCCGAAGACCTTGTGCCCAAGGATGATGATGACGACCTCATTGGGTTGGCGATTTTCATCGGCACGGGAGTGCTCTTCTTTGTGCTGATTGCGGTGCTGCTGCGTATGTATAGCCGTTGCCCCAAGTGTAAGAAGGGTACGCTTACACGCACAGCCGACCGCTTGGAGGTGTCTAAAAACTCCTTCCAGACGGTCTATAAAGTTGCCTTTAAGTGCAATAAGTGCGGGCACATTGTTTGGCGCAACGAGGTTGACGACCACTCAAACGGCGGCAGAGGAGGCGGCCCCATCATCTTGGGCGGCGGAGGTTTCGGTCGCGGTGGTGGTAGTTTTGGTGGCGGCTTCGGCGGCGGATTTAGTGGAGGCGGTGGTGCTGGCGGTCGCTTTTAGCGAGCACATCTCGCGGGCGAGCGTGCCTTGTGGGTGCTTTTCGCACCAAACTGCATATCGCAAGTTCCTCATTTATGCTGAGTAAACTGCGGACTTGCTCATTTGTTTGGCGCAAAAATCCCTCCACAAAACCCACTTGCGGGGGAGGTGGTAATACAAAACCCACTCGCTGGGGAGGGAAGAAAAACCATGGAACCCTTGTAACCCCTGTAACCCTTGGTTTTTTTAGCCAAGGGTCCCAAGGATACCAAGGGTAACAGGAGAAACAGGAATAACAGGAGAAACAAACAAAATAAAACTATGAAAAAGAAAACTTGGATTTTGTTGGCTGCCCTGGCAGTCGTTGTTGTGTGGGGTGTGAGCACCTACAATGGTTTAGTGACTCGTGGCGAGAGGGTTGATAATGCGTGGAGTCAGGTTGAAAACCAGTATCAGCGCAGGTTGGACCTTATTCCCAACCTTGTGAATACCGTCAAGGGCTATGCGGCTCACGAGCAGCAGACCTTCGAGGAGGTTGTTGCTGCGAGGGCTAAGGCTACGCAGGTGGTGGTTGATGCCGAGAACCTCACGCCCGAGAAGTTGGCGGAGTATAGCGAGGCTCAGGGTGCTGTGGGTGCTGCTTTGGGCAGACTGATGGCTATTGGCGAGGCGTACCCCGAGTTGAAGGCGAGCAACAACTTTATGGAGTTGCAGGCGCAGTTGGAGGGCACCGAAAACCGCATTGCTGTTGCCCGTAAGGACTTCAACGAGGCTGTGAGGGCCTATAATGTCAAGACCAAACGCTTCCCCGCAAACCTCATCGCCTCGATGTTTGGCTATGAGGCTAAGGCGTATTTCGAGAGCAAAGCAGGTGCGGAGAGTGCCCCAACAGTGGAGTTTTGATTAGTGAGTAATTGATTAAAGAGTAAAGAGTAATTTGGCGAGCCGATGTTTCGGCTCGCCTTTTTTTACACACGCCCCCGCGCTCCGCGCACCCCCTCTAACTTAGAGGGGGAGTACAAACCCCGTCTTGCCCCGACTGCCGAATGGCAGGCGATTGGCATCTACCGCGCTTGAAGTTGAAAGTTGAAAGTTGCTCTCTCTTTTTTCGCGGGTATCTTTTTTAATACCCATGAGGTTGGGGCTTCCTGTTCTTCCTGTTTTTCTTGTTCTTCTTGCAGGAGTGACAGGAGTAACACGAGTAACATGAGAAACAGACCCATCAGTCGCGTTGCGACAGTTCCCCTAAGTTAGGGAGAATAAAAAATGCGCCGCGAACTTCGCGGCGCACCATAATTTTCAATTTTCAATTTTCAACTTTCAGCCTTTGTGGTTGCGGAAGTTCTCGCAGGTTATGGCGGTGGCGATGGCGACATTGAGCGACTCGCTACCTCGGCGGTCGGCGGGGTAGGGGGGTATGAAGAGTTTATGCTCCACGAGTGCTTGCACCTCGGGGCTCACGCCCTTACCCTCGTTACCCATAATTATAACGCCCCCTTTGGAGAGTGGCGCGGTGTGGATATCCTCGCCATCGAGCGTGGTAGCGTAGGTCGGAACACCCCTCTTACGAGCCTCCTGCAACCACTCCGCGAGGTCGCAATAGGTAACCTCCACGCGGAGCAGCGCACCCATAGTAGCCTGCACGACCTTTGGTGCAAAGCAGTCGGCGGTGGTTGGCGAGCAGACAATGTGTCGTATGCCGTACCAATCGGCGGTGCGTATGATGGTGCCGAGGTTGCCGGGGTCTTGCACCTCGTCGAGCGCAATCACCAACTCGTCAGCACTCGGCACAAAAGCCTTGCGCTCGGGTAGTTTTACAAGCGCAATGGAGCGTGGTGCGCTTTTGAGAGCGGAAAGTCTTTCCATCTCCTTGGGCGAGCACATCTCGCAGTCATCTGCTGCGTTACGCTTGGGCTCGGATTGCTCATTTACGCCAAGTAAACTCTGCATCCTCGCCCCTCGCAAGCCTTGCATCTGCTCCGCGATATGCACTCGCTGGGCTTGTTGTAGTACCTTGCTCCCCTCGGTCACAAACAGACGCTCGATGTGCCACTTGGGGTTGGCGATAATCTCGCCCACGAGTTTGTCGCCCTCGGCAACAAAGAGTCCGTGCTGGGTGCGTGCCTGCTTATCCGCGAGCGAGCGCACAAGTTGAAAATCTGCCTTTGTTACCATACTATCTGCCTAAATTTGAGTTCTGAATTTCCAGCGCAAGGAGCGTCATAGCCAACACTCCCACGCCAATAGCCTTGGTGTCGGGCAGGAGCGTTGGGGTGTGGAGTGCGCCAGCCTTGCCGCCCTCGAACTCCTCGCCCGAGTAACCCACACCCAAGCGGTAGAAGAGTGAGGGGTAACGCTCGGTGTAGTAGCCGAAGTCCTCGCCCGTAGGTCGCATACCAAGTTCCACAACCTCGAAGATGCCGCCCAAAACCTCTTTTGCACTTTGGGCAAGCGAGGGGTTGTTGTAGACCGAGGGGTAGCCACTGCCAAAATTATTCTCGATGCTCACACCAAAATTCGCCTCAATATCGGCACACAGTGAGATGATACGAGCCATCAACTCCTCCCTCCAAGCCTTGTCAAAGGTGCGCATCGTACCCTCCAAGCGCACATCATCGGGAACGACATTTGTCGCCCCTGCTGCCTCAATCTTGCCGATGGATAGGATGGTTTGTCCTGCATCTTTGGGGGCGGTTGCGGGGAGTGCATAGAGCCCCTCTATAAGTCGTGCGGTGGGTAAAATGGGGTCTATAATCTTTTCGCGGAGTGCCGCGTGACCTCCCTTACCAACAATGCGGAAGTGGAGTTCGTCACACGCTGCCATATACTGTCCCTCGCAGATGCCAATCGTGCCTGTTGGGAGCGAGGGCTCTATGTGGTTGCCAAGAACAGCCACAACTTCATACCCCTCAAAGGGGTTCTCTTCCAACACAATCTTTGCGCCCCCAGGGTTGAGTTCCTCGGCGGGCTGGAAGAGTCCAAAGAGGGTGCAACCCAACTCCTTGCGGTGGCGGTTGAGATAGTCGAGAGTGCCGAGGAGAATGGTGGCGTGCATATCGTGACCACAGGCGTGCATCACACCCCTCTTTTGAGATGTGTAGGGGGTGTCGTTAGCCTCCTCTATGGGCAGAGCGTCAATATCGGCACGCAGAACGATAGCCTTGCGGAGGTCTGCGCCCTCAGCCTCACCCTCAATCTTTGCCAAGATGCCCGTCTGGGCAATGGTGCGGTGGTCTATACCCTCGCTTCTTAGATGCACCGAGAGCCTTTCGGCAGTCTGCCACTCGCAGAAGGAGAGTTCGGGATGGGAGTGAAGATCGTAGTAGGTGGCAAGAAGGTTGAGATAGCCACCCAAAATCTCTTCGGTTATGTTGTTGATATTATTGCACATATACTCCTTTATTTTTCGACTATTTCGACCTGATAAATCTTGTTCCAATTCTTGCCCGTAAGCCAAATGCGCCCCGTTGTGGGGTCGTGTGCTATGCCGTTGAGGACATCGGTGTTGTAGGTCACATCGAGCGGTGACTGTAAGCCCGCAAGGTCGATGATGCCCACCACTTTGCCACTCTCGGGGTTGATACGCACAATGTTGTCAGTCATATAGACATTAGCCCAAATCTCGCCATTAATCCATTCGAGTTCGTTGAGGTTTTCAACCTTGCGCCCGCCGAGTGTTACACTAATGGTGCCCAAAGAGGCGAAGGTTTTTGGGTCGCGGAGTGTTATTTTATTGGAGCCGTCGCTCATGTAGAGTACTTTGCCATCGGTGGTTATACCCCAACCCTCTCCCTCGTAGTCGAATTCGCGTCGCTTGCGTAGCGACTGCTTGTCGTAGACAAAAGCCTTACCTTTGCGCCAAGTGAGTTGGAAAATCTCCTCGCCAAGGAGTGTTATACCCTCGCCGAAGTAGGTGCGAGGGAGTGCAATCTCCCTCTGGCTGGCTCCTCTGTATGGCTCATAGCGTTTGAGTACCGAGGAGCCGTAGCCACCTGTTCCCTCCCAAAACATCCCATCGGCATACTGAAAACCTTGTGTGTAGTCCGAGGTGGAGTGGGGGAGTTCGCCAACTATACGAAAGGTGTAGTATTTGAGCGTATGGTTACCTTTTTCGGAGTTTGTAGCGGTGCGTTTTTGTGCGCCACCACACCCGAAAACCACCATCGAAAGGGCAAAAATAAGAGTTAAAGTTATATGTTTCATAAAAAAGGTGCGTCAGTTAATTACAAAGATACGAAAATTTGGTATATTTGTGCCAAATAAACCATAAAAACCTTTTTTCCTATGCTTACATTGAAGCAATTGCGCGATGACAAGGAGTTTGCAATCAGCCGCCTTGCCGTGAAAGGTGTGGATGCTCGTGAAACTATTGACCGCATTATCGCACTTGATGACGCTCGCAAAGAGCAACAACAAAAATTGGACAAAAATCTCTCGGAGCAGAACGCTGCTGCGAAACAGATAGGCGCACTCTTCGCTCAGGGTAAACGCGAAGAGGCAGAGGCTATTAAAGCCCGCGCAATGGCTCTCAAAGAGGAGAGTAAAGAACTTGATGTTCAGATGAAACAGACCATCGATGAACTCAACGCTGCAATCGTTACCCTCCCCAACTTCCCCGCAGCCATTGTGCCCGAGGGTCGCACTGCCGAGGATAATGTTGTGGTGCGTCAGGGTGGCGAAATCCCCACTCTTGGCGAGGGCGCATTGCCCCACTGGGAACTCGCCTCGAAGTACGACATCATCGACTTTGAGTTGGGCGTGAAACTCACCGGTGCAGGTTTCCCCGTCTATAAGGGCAAGGGTGCTGCTTTGCAACGCGCACTTATTACCTACTTCCTCGACAAGAATACCGAGGCTGGCTACTTGGAGGTTTTGCCCCCCATTATGGTCAATGAGGCTTCGGGTTTCGGTACGGGTCAGTTGCCCGACAAGGAGGGTCAGATGTACCACGCAACGGCAGACAACTTCTATATGGTCCCCACTGCTGAGGTGCCCGTTACGAACATCTACCGCGACTGCATCGTAGACGAGAGGGACCTCCCTATCCGCCTTACTGCCTACACCCCCTGCTTCCGTCGCGAGGCTGGCTCGTATGGTAAGGATGTGAGGGGTCTGAACCGCTTGCACCAGTTCGACAAGGTGGAGATTGTCCGCATCAACCACCCCGACACCTCCTATGAGGCTCTCGACCAGATGGTGGCACATGTTGAGAAACTTGTTTCGGCACTCGGTCTTCCCTACCGCATCTTGCGCCTCTGTGGTGGCGATATGAGTTTCACTTCGGCTCTGACCTACGACTTCGAGGTCTACTCGGCTGCTCAGGGCAGATGGTTGGAGGTTTCGAGCGTGTCGAACTTTGAGAGTTTCCAAGCCAACCGCCTCAAACTCCGCTACCGCACCGATAATAAGAAGACGGCACTCTGCCACACCCTCAACGGCTCGTCGCTGGCTCTGCCCCGCATCGTGGCTGCTCTCTTGGAGAACAACCAGACTCCCGAGGGTATAGTAGTCCCTGAGGTATTGCGCCCCTACTTGGGCTTCGACATTATCGCGGGCAAATAGTTTACACCTCCTACACTTTGGTAGGGTTTGTGTAAAATAAATTGCAGAGAGGGGTGTGAGGTAACAAATTTTGATTATCTTTGCGCTACGGAAATACGAACAAACACAATAAACTTTTTTAACAAACAAAGATTATGGCTTACAAAATTGATCCCGACAAATGTGTAGCATGTGGTAGCTGCATTGGCGAGTGCCCCGTAGAGGCTATCTCGGCTGGCGATGTTTATGTTATTGACGCTGATACCTGCATTGAGTGCGGTAGTTGCGCGGATGTTTGCCCCAACGAGGCAATTTCGTTGTAACGAGGAAATATCGCAGGCATCTACTGCGTTACGCTCAAAAATCTCTCCCTCATTTACGCTCAGTAAACTGCGGGAGAGATTTTTTCGCAAGCCTTGTATCTGCTCTGCGATATTCCCTCGTTAAAACGCATCTAAGCGGCGCCTTTGGCGTTGCACTGTGATAAATCCCCTCCTCATTTACGAAGAGTAAACTGCGGAGGGGATTTTCTTGTGTGCCTTGAACTCGCCTCGCGCTATGCACTAATTATTTTTTATGGTTATTGGAAAACTCCCCCTCTAAGTACACCTCCCCTACGAAAGGGGGAGAGTAAAAGGAATTCCCCCTCTAAGTTAGAGGGGGTGCCCGAAGGGCGGGGGCGTGTGTACTGCTCCCCAAAGTTAGGGGAGCTGGCACGAAGTGACTGAGGGGTCTGTCTAATCCGTCTTGCCCCGACCACCGTAGGTGGGCGATTGGCATCTACCATGCTTTTTGCGGGCGACCGAGGTCGCCCGTTTTC
>JAZNTX010000014.1:0-23640 GCA_045591965.1 Tidjanibacter sp.
CTCAATTCTCAATTCTTTTCTCTATCTTTGCGCCCACATAACACAACATTGAACACACTATGTGGATTTGGTTTGCGCTAATATCTTCCGTTTTGCTTGGCTTCTATGATGTAGCCAAGAAACGCTCCGTAGAGGGCAATGCGGTACTCCCCGTACTGACCATTGCTACCTCCATATCTGCACTCTTCTTCCTGCCCGTCATCCTCTCCTCGGAGTTCGACTTGGGGTGGTTTGCCGAGGGGTCGATGTTTGCCGTTACCCCTATGGGTGTGGAGCAGCACCTGCTGGTAGCCCTCAAAGCGGTCATTGTGGCTGCCACTTGGCTTTTTGGTTACTTGGCGGTCAAATACTTGCCCCTTACCATTGTGTCGCCAATCTACGCACTGCGCCCCGTATTGGTGCTCCTCGGCTCTATTCTCATCTTTGGCGAGAGGCTCAATGTGTACCAGTGGATAGGCGTGGTGGTCGCTTTCGTGGCGTTCTATATGATGAACCGTTCGAGCCACAAGGAGGGTATACGCTTTACGAAAAATAGGGGTATTCTGTACCTTATGATGGCGGTACTTTTGGGTGTGGGCAGTGCCTTTTGTGACAAGATTTTGATGAAAGGTATACAGCCCGCCTCTGTGCAGGCTTGGTGTGGGCTCTACATTGCCTTACTCTATGGTATCCTGACACTTATCATCTGGGCTCCTAAGCGCAAGGAGAGCCGTTTTGAGTGGCGTTGGAGCATTGTGTTGATTAGTATTTTTCTCTCCATTGCCGACTTTTGCTACTTCAATGCTTTGGCACAGGAGGGTGCGCTTCTGGCGGTCATCTCGCTCATACGCCGTGGCTCGGTAATTGTATCTTTCACGCTGGGCGCAATATTCTTCAAGGAGCGCAACATCCGCTCGAAGGCGTTGGCACTCGTTGTGCTGTTGGTAGGTCTGTACTTCCTCCTCCACGGCAGTCTGGTCTGAATTCCAATTTAATAAGTCGTTAGACATTAGACATTTGATGTTGGACAAAAAAATAGTTGGATATATCCAACTATTTTTTTATTTTTGTAAATTAATAGAAATTGTAATTGTAAACTATGTCAGAACAAGATAAAATACTTAGCGAGGTAACCTCCAAGGAGTACGAGTATGGCTTTGTGACCGATATCGAAACCGAGACCCTCCCTAAGGGGTTGAGCGAGGATATCGTGCGCCAGATTTCGGCTCTCAAAGGCGAGCCAGAGTGGATGCTCTCTTACCGCCTCGAAGCCTACCGCAAGTGGCTCACAATGCCCCTGCCCGAGTGGGCGCACCTTAGAATACCTCCCATCGATTTCCAAGATATCATCTACTTTGCAGCACCCAAGAAGGAGCCCGACAAAAAGTCGATGGACGAGGTAGACCCCAAGTTGAGGGAGACTTTCGATAAACTCGGCATTCCGCTCGAAGAGCAGATGGCTCTGGCGGGTGTTGCTGTCGATGCCGTTATGGACTCCGTTTCTGTAAAGACCACCTTCCGCGAGACCCTCGCCGAGAAGGGTATCATCTTCTGCTCCATGAGCGAGGCTCTTAGGGAGTACCCCGACCTTGTGCGCAAGTACCTCGGTACGGTTGTGCCCGTGGGCGACAACTTCTATTCGGCACTCAACGCTGCGGTCTTCTCCGACGGCTCGTTTTGCTATATTCCCAAGGGCGTGCGCTGCCCCATGGAACTCTCAACCTACTTCCGCATCAATGCTGCGGGTACGGGTCAGTTCGAGCGCACACTCATTGTGGCAGACGAGGGCTCCTATGTGAGTTACTTGGAGGGTTGCACGGCTCCTATGCGTGACGAGAACCAACTCCACGCTGCCGTTGTGGAGATTATTGTCGAGAAGGATGCCGAGGTGAAGTACTCCACGGTACAGAACTGGTACCCTGGCGACTCGGAGGGCAAGGGTGGTATCTACAACTTTGTGACCAAGCGCGGCATCTGCCGTGGTGATAACGCAAGGCTCTCGTGGACTCAGGTCGAGACGGGCTCGGCAATCACTTGGAAATACCCCTCGTGTATTCTCAAAGGCGACAACTCGGTGGGCGAGTTCTACTCGGTGGCTCTCACGAACAACTACCAGCAGGCAGATACGGGCACAAAGATGATACACATCGGCAAGAATACCCGTAGCCGCATAGTGTCGAAGGGTATCTCGGCAGGTAGGAGCGAGAATAGTTACCGCGGACTTGTGAAGGTTGTACCCGCAGCCGAGGGCGCGAGGAACTACTCGCAGTGCGACTCGCTGCTGATTGGCGACAAGTGTGGTGCTCACACCTTCCCCTACATCGACTGCCAGAATACCTCGGCGGTGGTGGAGCACGAGGCTACAACCTCCAAAATCTCCGACGACCAACTCTTCTACTGCAACCAGAGGGGCATTGGCACTGAGGAGGCTGTGGGCTTGATTGTGAACGGCTACGCCAAGGAGGTGCTCGCAAAACTACCTATGGAGTTCGCGGTGGAGGCTCAGAAACTGCTATCCATTTCTTTGGAGGGTTCGGTAGGATAGTGGAAGCGATACGCAGTATCGCACAAAAGTTTTTGGGCGACTTTTTACAAAAAGTCGCAAGAAGAAAAAGTCGTTAGACTTTAGACTTTTGACATTAGACAAAAAAGATATATGCTTAAAGTTAAGAATTTACACGCTTCGGTCGATGGTAAGGAGATATTAAAGGGCATCGACTTTGAGGTCAGGGCGGGCGAGGTGCACGCCATAATGGGTCCCAACGGCTCGGGCAAGAGTACTTTTGCCTCGGTGCTGGCGGGCAACGATAAATTTGAGGTTACCGAGGGCTCGGTGGAGTACGAGGGTAAGGACTTGCTCGCAATGAGCATCGAGGAGAGGGCTCGCGAGGGCTTGTTCCTCGGCTTCCAGTACCCTGTGGAAATCCCAGGGGTCAGCATGGCTAACTTCATGAAACTTGCCGTTGCCGAAAGGCGCAAGGCTCAGGGCTTGGAGCCCCTCAGTGCGGGCGCAATGCTCAAATATATGAGGGAGAAAGCCAAAGTTGTGGAACTCGATGCCAAACTTATGAATAGGGCAGTGAACGAGGGCTTCTCGGGTGGCGAGAAGAAACGCAACGAGATTTTCCAGATGGCTATGTTGGAGCCCAAACTCTCGCTTTTGGATGAAACAGATAGCGGTCTGGATATCGACGCACTCCGCGTGGTGGCTACGGGTGTCAACCGCTTGCGCTCGGAGAGTAACGCTACGGTGCTCATCACCCACTACCAAAGGCTCTTGGACTACATCGTGCCCGACTATGTACATGTGCTCTATAAGGGTCGCATCATCTACTCGGGTGGCAAGGAACTCGCCTTGAAGTTGGAGAAAGAGGGCTACGATTGGCTCATTGCGGACTACAAGGAGTAATTTGAATTGAAAATTGAAAATTGAAAATTGAAATTGCTCTTATGTCAGAGAATAAAATCATAATTTTAAGAGAAGAGTGCGGTGGCGAGTGGAGGGTTGCTGCGGGCGAGAGCGTGGAGGTGTACCAACTCTGCACTCACGGCACCCATAGCGTAAATATCCACTTGGCAGAGGGCGCAAGGGCAAAGGTTGTCTTTGCGGCTGTTGCCGATGGGGAGGTTGCCTACGACTACCACATCAACCTCAATGGCGAGGGTGCCGAGGCGGAGGTCTATGGTGTGATGATGGCTGGCGATAAGGACAAAGTGAGGGTGCATACCGAGATGCGTCACAATGCACCACGCTGCCATAGCGACCAGCAGGTCAGGGGTATTGCCGATGGCGAGGGCTATGCTCTTTTTGACGGCTTGGTCTATGTTGCGCCCGATGCGCAGCAGACCGAGGCGTATCAGCAGAGCCGCAATGTACTCCTGTCGCCTACGGCACGAATACAGACCCAGCCACAATTGGAAATCTACGCCGACGATGTGAAGTGCTCGCACGGAGCAACGGTCGGTCAGATGAACGAAGAGCAGATTTACTATATGCGCCAGAGGGGTTTGTCGGAGGAGGCTGCCCGTAGGCTGCAACTCTCGGGTTTTGTTGGCGAGATTTTGCAGAAGATTGACGATGAAACTCTCCGCGCAGAGTTCGAAGAGCGTCTAATGACTAACGACTAATGTCAAAAGTCGCGGGCGCACAGCGCCCGAGAGATTGATTTTAGGAACTTAGGAGGGTTGGATATTTGACAAAGGATAATATGTACGATGTAAAGAAAATACGCGAGGAGTTCCCGATTTTGGAGCAGAGGGTCTATGGTAAACCTCTGGTCTACCTCGACAATGGCGCAACGGCACAAAAACCTCGTCAGGTTATAGAGTGTGTGGCGCGTCTGTATAGGGAGGAGAATGCCAACATCCACCGAGGTGTGCACTACCTCTCGGAGCGTTGCACTATGCTCTATGAGGATGCCCGCAAGACGGTTGCCGAGGCTCTCGGTACTCCCGACTCTGGGGAGGTAATCTTCACTGCCGGTGCTACGGCGGCGATAAACACTGTGGCATATAGTTTTGCCGAAAAATTTCTCTCGGAGGGCGACAATGTGGTCGTGAGCGAGATGGAACACCACTCCAACATTGTGCCTTGGCAGATGATGTGCGAGCGCAAGAGGGCTCAACTTAGGGTGCTGCCCTTCGATGACGAGGGGGCTTTGAGATTGGAACTCTTGGAGTCGCTCATCGACTCGCGCACGAGGGTTGTGGCTGTCACTCAGGCGAGCAATACGCTCGGCACCATGCCCAACCTCAGACCCATCATTGATAAGGCTCACTCGGTGGGTGCTGTGGTGATGGTCGATGGCTGTCAGGGCTTTGTGCATAGCGAGGTCAATGTCAAGGAACTAGACTGCGACTTCTACGCCTTTTCGAGCCACAAACTCTACGGTCCCAATGGCGTGGGCGTGCTCTACGGCAAGAGGGAGTGGTTGGAGGCTATGCCCCCATTCTTGGGCGGTGGCGATATGGTGAGGAAGGTAACTTTTGATAAGACCACCTATGCTGACCTACCTTTGAAGTTTGAGGCGGGCACGGCAAACTATATCGATGCCATAGGATTGGCGGAGGCGATCAAGTTTTTGCGCACGCTCGATAGGGCGGAGGTCTTGGCTCACGAGAAGGCACTCCTCGACTACGCCACCGAGCAACTCAGCAAAATTGAGGGTCTGAGGATTTATGGCACCACGCCCGACAAATGTAGCATTGTGAGTTTCAATGTCGAGGGGGTGCATAACTTCGACCTCGGGTCGGTGTTGGATAGGAGCGGTGTGGCGATACGCACCGGCGCACACTGTGCCGACCCCGTTATGGCGCACTACGGAGTGCAGGGTATGGCAAGGGCTTCCTTCGCGCTCTACAACACTATGGAGGAGGTAGATGCATTGGTAGTCGCTGTGCGTAAGGCGGTAAAAATGTTAAAATGAATTGAAAATTGAAAATGGAGAATTAAGGTGCGCCCTTGGCGCAGAGTTTATATAATTTTCCAAACTTTCAACTTTCAACTTTCAACTTTCAACTTTCAACTCAAAAAATTATGTTTATAGTACTCGAAGGTTTAGACGGGGCTGGTAAGTCCACGCAGATAAAGTTGCTCAGAGAGATGGTCGAGAAGGCTGGTTGGGAGTGTGAGTATCTCCACTTTCCGAGGTTCGATGCGCCCGTCTATGGCGATATGATTGCTCGTTTTCTTAGGGGCGAGTTCGGCTCTGTGGAGCAGGTAAACCCATATTTGGTTGCTCTCTTGTATGCGGGAGATAGGGCAGATGCTGCTACCCAAATACGGGGGTGGATTGCCGAGGGACGGTGCGTGATTGTCGATAGGTATGTCTACTCCAACATCGGCTACCAGTGCGCTAAGGTCGAGAGCCCCGAGGAGCGCGAGAGGTTGGCGGAGTGGATTTATAAGACCGAGTTTGAGGAGTTTGCCATTCCTCGCCCCACACTGTCGCTCTTCCTCGATGTACCCTTTGGCTTTACCGAGGCGAAACTAACCTCACAGCGCGAGGGTGCAGATAGGGAGTATCTCGGTGGCGCACAGGATATCCACGAAAAGTCGCTCGACCTGC
Organism: Tidjanibacter sp.; assembly: GCA_045591965.1. Lineage (GTDB taxonomy): Bacteria > Bacteroidota > Bacteroidia > Bacteroidales > Rikenellaceae > Tidjanibacter. The sequence goes on from JAZNTX010000014.1 coordinate 6,048, forward strand.
AACGCCGCGTTAGGGAGGTCTACTTGGAGGCTGCCCGCAAGGAGAACGACTTCAAGGTTGTGGACTGCTCCAATGCCGAGGGTACGATGGCTTCGCCCGAGGAGATTTTTGAGAGGGTTGCAGAGGCGGTTGCTCCGCTTTTAGAATTGAAAATTGAAAATTGAAAATTGCGGTGCGCCTTTGGCGCAGGTTTTATATTCCCCCTCTAAGTTAGAGGGGGTGCCTGAAAGGCGGGGGCGTGTGTTTTTGAATTAAAAATTTAGAATTGAAGATGTACGGTAATCGACATAACCTCGTGAGTGTTGTGGCGCGTGTGCTGCTGGGGGTGGTGTTTCTCTTCTCGGCGGTGACGAAGGCAATAGACCCATACGGTACGGTGCTGAAAATTGGCGAGTATCTCCACGCTATGGGTGCCGAGTGGGCTACGGGGCTTGCAACACCCCTTGCCGTAGTGCTCATAGGCTTTGAGATGTTGCTGGGTGGAGCACTCGTTTTGGGTGCGATGCCACGCCTTACATCTCGCGTGGCAGTGGTGTTTATGTCGCTCTTCACACTCTTTACCCTTTGGGTGGCTGTGGCTAATCCCGTGGCGGAGTGTGGCTGCTTTGGCGATGTTATACGACTCACAAATTGGCAGACCTTCGGCAAGAATGTAGCCCTAACTGCTTTGGCGGTTGTATCACTGAACGGCACTAAGGGGCAGAGGGGCAAGGTGTGGAGTGCTGTTGCTGCGCTGACTGTGGCGTGTGGCGTGGTGCTCTTTTCGCTCTATGGGCTCGTTATGCTCCCCGTGGTCGATAGATTTCCCTTTGGTGTGGGTGTCAATATCGCCAAGGAGATGGCTGCCGAGAGGGAGCGCGAGGCTGAGGCTACCCTTGTGGTGTGCCGCAATGTTGCCTCGGGCGAGGAGCTCGAATTTGATGTGAATGATAGCGAGTGGTGGAACGAAGAGGTGTGGGAGTTTGTCCGCATCAAGAGTCCCGCAAAAGATGATATAGAGGTCGGCATCAACGACTTCCGACTTGCAATTGGCGACTTTGACATTACCGACCAAATTCTTATGATGCCTGCCTGCCACCTGCTGTGTGTGGAGAGGGTCGAAGAACTCTCGGCGAGGGATGTGGAGAAGATACGCAACTTTGCAAAAACCTGCATGGCAAGGGGCGAGCGAATAGTTATTGTTACAACCTCGTTGCTACGCATTGTCGATGGGCTGTTTGGAGGTATTGAGAAGTGTAATATGGACGCTGTGGCACTTAGGGCACTGCTCCGCGCACCCGCAGGAGTTGTAACTCTGCGACGAGGAGAGGTAACTCAGAAGGTGTCGCTCGCGGCATTAAGATAGGCGAGCGCATCTCGCGGGGTGGTAAAAGCGATACGCAGTATCGCATAAAAGTTTTTGGGCGACTTTTTACAAAAAGTCGCGAAAGAAAAAGTCGTTAGTCGTTAGACATTAGACAAACAAAGATATATGAACCGAAACCGTTTTTTAGTTACGATTTGTGCTACTGTGCTGTCTACCACTGCGGTGGTGGCGCAGGAACGCACCGTTGAGGACTACATCGCGCGTTCTCGCTCGCTCTACGAGGCGGGTTTCTATCGCGAGGCGCAAGTGGAACTCTCCAAGGCTCAGGCGGATGCTACGGCAATGCGTAGACTCTCGCCTGTGGTTACCACCGAGGTGGCGTGGCTCTCGGCAATGTGCGAGGCTCAGTTGGGCGATGGCGCGGTGGCTGTGGAGGAGTTTGTGAAGGCTTACCCTCGCTCGCCCTACACCAACGAGGCTATGTTTACGATTGGCGAGGAACACTACGAGTGGGAGCGATTTTTTGAGGCAGCAAACGCCTTCGAGAGGGTTGTCATTGAGAAATTGAACGACAAGGAATTGGATAGGCTCTGCTTTATGTGCGGTCATAGTTGGTATCTGCTGGGCGATAGCGCAACGGCTCACTCGTGGCTCTCGAAGGTGGAGCGCGAGGGCGACCACTACCACCACGCACAATACCTGCTCGGTATGATTGAGTATGCCGATGGTAACTATAAGGGTGCTAAGGAACGCTTTGTGGCTCTTGCCGAGAGCGCGGAGTATGGTGCTGTGATACCCTACTACCTGCTGAATGTGGAGCACCGCTTGGGTAACGACCTCTATGTGGCTCGCAATGCCGACAAGGTGTTGGAGGGCATCGAGGGCGAAAGACGCAAGGAGGTGCGCAGGATTGCTGCCCAGAGTACCTTCCGCAACGAGGAGTGGAGCGAGGCAGAACGCCACATCGCCTCCCTCAGGGACGACGAGGGGGCAACACTCTCGCGCGAGGAGAACTATATTGCCGGCTACGCGCTCTTCTCGCTGGGCGAGTGGGAGAGGGCTGCGGAGTACCTGAGGGGTGCTTGTGCAGGCGAGGACTCGCTCACACGCAACGCTGCCTACCACCTTGCGGACTGCCTGCTACGCTGGGGCGATAAGAGGGGTGCTATGCAGTGCTTCTCGATGGCATACGGGGGCGCGGATGACGACCCCATAAGCGAGGATGCACACTACAACTACTGCAAGTTGCAAGTGGAACTTGGTGGCTCCTCGTTCAACGAGGAGATACAGTCGCTCCGCAGTTACTTGGTGCGATACCCTCGCTCGGTGCATCGCAACGAAATAGAGGGCTACCTCATCTCGGCATGCTATGCAGCCAACGACCTGAGGGGTGCCTACCTCATATTGCAGGAGTTTGCAACCTCGGGCGGTAAGATTAGCGAGGCTATGCAGAAGATTGCCTACTACTACGCTGCCGAGTGCTACTCGCGTGGTGAGTGGGTAGAGGCTGAGAAGTACCTCGGCTATGCTCTGGACTACAAGGAGTACGACGAGGAGATAGCCGCCCTCACGCTCTACCTGCTGGGCGAGATAGACTATCAGCAAGAGCGATACAAGGAGGCTGCCTCGATGTACGACCAATACCTCGCATTGGAGATGACCCACCAGAGCGAATACGCTATGGCTTACTACAATATGGGCTACGCCCACTTCAACTCTTCGCGTTGGGCGGCAGCCTACGATGATTTTGCCGACTTCATAGATGTTAGGGGTAGCGATAGACAGGATAGCCTCTATGCCGATGCTTATAACCGTATGGGCGACTCGAAGGCGGCACAAAAGGAGTACTCCGTAGCAGCAAAACACTACCGCAAGAGTGCCTCCACCACCACCGCCGAGTCCTACTATGGTGCCTACCGTGTGGCTCTTATGGAGGGTATGGCAGGTAATGTGGTGGCAAGGGTCGAGGCTTTGGAGGAGATTCTCGCGCGTGGCAAAGGCAATTATGTCGTAAGGGCTCACTACGAACTCGGCAATACGCTGCTTGGTGCGGGTAACTACTCGCGTGCTGTGGAGGTGCTGGGCGACTTTGTAGAACGCTATCCCACCTCGCGCGACTACATCTCGGCACTTGCCGACCTCGGCTTGGCATACCGCAATACGGGCAATAACGATGCGGCACTCGAAACCTACAAAAAAATCGTCGCAACCAACAAGGGCTCCCTCGCGGCTCACAACGCGCTGGGCGAGATACGCAATATCTACATCGAGCGCAACAATGTAGACGGCTTCTTTGAGTATGCCGATGGTGTGGGTATGAGTGGCGACCTCGGAGGTGTGCAACGCGACTCGCTCGGCTTTGTGGCAGCCCAAAGGCTCTACATTGCGGGCGACAAGAAGAGCGCAGCAGCCGCTTTCGATAAGTATATAGGCGACAATCCCGAGGGTGTCTACTCGCCTGCGGCTCTCTACTACGCTGCCGAGTGCTACACCTCGCTGGGCGACACGCTTGTGGCTCGCGAGAAACTCACCGCCCTCACTGCCCTCTACTACAACTCCTACACACAGCGTGGCTATGAGCGTCTGGCAGCACTCTCGGCAGCAGGTGCTGATTGGAGGGCAGCATCCAAGGCTTATAGGGCTCTTGCCGAGATAGCAACAACCTCTGCCGATGCCCGCAAGGCTCTCGAAGGCTACCTCTCGACAATGGTGGCTTCGGGCGAGAGTGGCGAGATTGTGGAGGTTGCGGACTATGTTGCCTCGCACAAGGATGCAACCGCCGACCTTGCTCGTAGGGCGCGTTTCGAGAAGGCTAAGGCTCTCGAAGCGAGCGGCAAACGCAACCCTGCGGTGGCAATCTACGACTCGCTGAGCAAAGATGTGTCGAATGTGGAGGGTGCCGAGAGCGCCTATCGCATCATCGAAATAGCCTTTAAGTATGGCTCCTTCGAGAAGGCGGAGAGCCTTGTCTATGAGTTTGCCGAGAAGAATACACCACACGCATATTGGCTCGCAAAATCGTTCCTGCTGCTGGGCGATGTCTACACCTCGCGTGGCGACCTGTTCCAAGCAAGGGCTACCTACCAGAGCGTGGTGGATGGATATTCCAACAAGAACGATGGTGTGGTGGACTTGGCTGTCCAAAAGATTGAAGACCTTAATTCGAGCAGAAACGACAACAACTAACGACTATGAAGAATACCATAATAAGATACATATTGCTCGCCTCTACGCTCTGCGTGTGTAGTGTCGTGCGTGCCCAAGAGGAGGGTTTTACCAAGCAGATAGAGGTGCAGAAGGAGTATGAGGTTACGGTAAGGAGCGCCGAGCGCATAGAGAGCGAGGTGGCACTCTTGGATACAACCATCCTACGCCCCGAACTCTCCTATCGCATACGACCCACAGCCCACATAACAAAGTTTGCAACCTCTTCGCTCCGTCCCATCGCCATCTCGACTGCCGAGTGGGAGGTGCCACACAAGGTCTATCTCAATGTGGGTGCTGGTTTGCCATTGCAGAGCGAGGTGGACATCTATTGGACTCCCGTGCAGAATAATCGCTCGCATCTTTCGTTGTGGCTCAACCACGAGGGCTCGGAGGGTAAGGTTACTTCGATGGATGGCGAGAGGGTGAGGGCTCTTACGCTACGCAACAAAGCGGGCGTAGGCTACTCCACGCTCATCGGTAAGAGAACCTCGCTCGCGGCAGGTGTGAACTACCGAGGAACGCTTGGCGAGGGCTATGGCGGTGTGGGGGTTGTGGGCGATAGACCCTTTGTGGGTGTTCACGACCTCGATGCCAAGGTAAACCTTGCGGGTAGGCTCGGCAAGAGTTCTTGGCTTGGTTACGATGCCAACGCCATGGGACTCTATGCGTGGAATAACTCGGGCGAGGATGTGTGGCGTTTCAATGTGAACTTTGGAGTGTTGGGGCTCGATAGTCTCAGGTCGTGGCTCCCAGGGAGGGTGACGCTCCACTACTCGGGTGTGCAGTCGAGGTGTGCCGAGCCATACTACGACACCTCCATAACGCTCGTTCCCGAGTGGGGTTTCAGGATTGGCAAGTGGATACCCGTTGAGGCTATGGTGGGCTACGACCACATGATTTATAAGGGTGCGAAGAACTCGCTCAATGGCGTTGTGGCAAGCCTTGTAGCCTCGTTTGATAAATATAGCATAGCGGTGCCATACCTGACGGTTGCCAACGATGTGCAGACACAAGTGACTCGCAACGGCTTGTGGAATAACCCCTATATGGCTATGCTTCCCATAGATTCGCGCAAGGTCTTCCTTGCCGAGGTGGGCGTTAGGGGCGAACTCCCAATGCTGACCTATAAACTCTCGGGCTCCTCGCGTTGGTTCTCGACCTACCTCTATGAGGTTGTTGGCGAGGGCTCGCCACTGCTCGGCTATGGCAGAAATCAGGGTCAAAGGGTGTGGTATGCAGACGCGGAGGTGCGCTACCGCCCCTCCGAAAGTCTCGATATGGTGGCTCGCGCAGGCTTTGTGAGCCTCGGCAGGGCAGAGAGTAGCACGGCACACTTCCAGCCACGCAAGTGGAGTGCCTCGGGCGAGGTGCGCTGGCAACCTCTGAGCCGCCTTACGCTTACGGCTCGCTGCGAGTGTAAGAGTAAGATGGAGGTGACGGTTGTGGGTGCTGATTTTAAGAGCACCACCACCTTGGAGATGCCCGCCTACTGCGACCTTGGCGTGGGTGCCGAGTGGCTGTGGAGTGAGCGACTTGTGGTGTGGCTCCGTGGCGACAACCTCCTCAACCAACCCATCTACCACTGGGCAACCTACCGCGCCCTCGGTGCAGGTGCCCGCATAGGCGTAAAGATGATTTTTTAGCAAATTGCCGCTGTAAAACACTGCAAAGTGGCTCATTATGAAAGAAAATAATATAGACATTTGGAAAAACGCAGAAGTTGTATTATCTTTGTGGCGTTATTAGAATGTAGCAACGCTTCGTTCATTAAAAAGAAAGCATCTATCCCCAAGTAGATGCTTTTCTTTTTGAAATCAAAAATACAGCCGAGTGGTTAGTGGTTTTCGTCAAAAGGCACTTCGCTACACACATTTCTAATAACATAATTTAATAATGAACGAAGTAGCACTTATTGGCGGTCACCTCTATTGTGGAGTTGACAAGCCCGTCCATGTCCGAGCATATACTCGTGTTCGTTTTGGACGCTTGGAGTATGTTCGCGAACACTGCCGTAGGAGTTGGGGCTCTGCACGATAGTTTAGCGACATGATGGTTTGATGCTTCCTCGCCACTCGGTCTTTTTATGGAATCATAAGTTGTGCCAGATAAGTAGCAGAACCGACTAAAAGAAGGTTCTGCTATTTGTTTGTCGAAAGAACAAGTTATAAGGACATTGCGATGAGGTAAGCTAAAATGGTTAGCGTACCACTGAATATCATCGTAAAGTTTAAAGTTTTATCGTTGTCAAGTTCTGTTGTACTACCTATATTAAAATTACTACCAGTGAAAGACATTGTGTACTCTATCTTTTTGCCATCAATCTCAATAGGTAATAAAAGTTTTGTTTGCGAATAATAAGGGTTGGACTTGTATGTAGCCAATGCGCTTTCAGCGGATTCACGCCTGTTATACGCATTGTACACTTAGGGTTGGTAAGCCCATCCCTCTGTTGTTACGAATGCATAACTTGCCGGAATGACAAAATCTTCCAAACGAGCACCTGTTGGAATTACGGAGGGCACTTGTTCCTGCTCTTTGTTGTGCAATTTTGTGGTTTTGTGAATTACTCTGTGAGAAGAGCCGTCATTGTCAATATATGCAGCCTCGTCCCAAAGAATACGAATAGAGGAACTATGCTTGTTTACTATTGTCAAATTTATCTTTTTGCCATCAACAGTAGGATACATAGAGATAAAATTATCAGAATAGACTTGATTATTCCAGCTTACATTATCAGCCTTAGGGTTAGATGCGGTTTCTTTTATTTGATAACTGCCATCAATAAAATAGGTAGTTGTTGTGCAGCTGCTAAATAGGGTTAGCATTGTTACTGCAAGAAAGAATAGAATCTTTTTCATAAAGTTTTATTATTAAGTTATACAATAAGGTTTAGTGTGTCAAATGTTAGTTATTACCCTATGCATAACAAAAGAATGCGTGGGTAGGCTATATGATTCAGAGGTACTGCCATACCCACGCAACATATAAACACCACCCACGCAAAGCGCAGGCGTTTTCGTGTCTACTGTTCTTGTTGCGTTGAAAATTGGCAGTTTTCTGAATCAAGTACAATAGGAAAAACGCTATAATATATTTCCGTATGTTGCTACAAATGTAATAAAAATTTCCCGCATACAAAAAAACTCCTTATATTTGTACTTGAAGAACTTAAAAGGATAAAAGGAATGAAAAATCCAAAGGCAGTTGCGGAATATATTGTCAGTTGGCTCAGTGGCTACGCTGCGGGGTGTGGCTCGAAGGGTTTTGTTGTGGGAATTTCGGGCGGTGTGGACTCGGCGGTGGTGTCGTCGCTCTGCGCCCGCACGGGCTTGCCCACCCTCTGCGTTGAACTGCCAATTCATCAAGCCCCTTCGCAGGTGAGCCGCGCGAGTGAGCATATCGACAACCTTGTGGCGGCATTCCCCAATGTGGAGCGCGCAAGGGCAGAACTCACCGAGCCCTACGAGAGCCTTCTTGCGGTGCTCCCCAAGGAGGGCGCAAACTTCGAACTCACAACTGCCAACACACGCGCCAGATTGCGTATGACAACCCTCTACTTCTATGCGGGTTTGCGCGGTGCGCTGGTGGCTGGTACGGGCAACAAAATCGAGGACTTCGGCATTGGCTTCTACACTAAGTGGGGCGACGGTGGCGTGGATATCAGCCCCATAGGCGACTTGACCAAGTCGCAGGTCTTTGAGTTGGGCGCATATCTAGGTGTGTGCGACTCCATTTTGAGGGCAAAACCAACCGATGGACTCTTTGGCGACGATAGGAGCGACGAAGAGCAGATTGGCGCAACCTACCCCGAGTTGGAGTGGGCTATGGAGCAATATGAGAGGGGTGTAAGGGTCGAAGATTTCGAGGGCAGGGAGCGCGAAGTGATGGATATCTATGTGCGCCGCAACCGCGCCAATAGGCACAAAATGGAGCCCATCCCCATCTGCAAAATCAAATTGTAATTCAACACTTTAACAAACTACGCCCAATGCTTAAACGCGTTGTAATACTCTCTTTGTGTGTTGTCGCCACCTTGTCGGCTCTGGCGCAGGAACTCAGCGAGAATTACTATCGCGAAAATCCCCAGTGGATGGATGTTGAGATGTGGGCGCGTGAGGGCGAGTATCACTCAATGCCTCAGTTGCTTAGTTCCCCTTTCGAGCAGTTTGCTCGTTGGGGGTTTTCATTTGTAGACTATGCGTTCAGGGGCGAGAGGAGCAACTCGCTCACCACAAGGCTCGGTGCTGTGGAGGTAGACTCTCCTCTCGACCGTTATCCCAACTATACCCTTCTGAATATGCTGAGGCGTGCGCCTGCACGCCGCACCAATTTGTGGAGTAATGTCCACTCCGAGTGGGGTGCCGATGTGCGCTCGGAGGTTTTCAATACTTCGCCGAGTGCCCTTTCGGAGCGTCATCTGTTGAAGGTTCAACTCTCCTCGCGCACCTACCGCTTGGGGAGTTCTTACTCTTCGGCAGGTAGGCTCGACAGCCTGTGGCACTACTCACTCTTGGTGGGTGGCAGATGGGGTCGCGATGGCAACATAGAGGGACTCTTCATCGAGGAGGAGTACCTTTGGCTCTCGGCAGAGAGGGCTTGGGGCGAGGGCGTTATAAAGCGACTGCAAATGGCTCTTATGGTCGCCCCAACACTGCGCTCGGGGCGCAGTTGGAATACCGAGGAGGTCTTTACGCTTGCGGGCAACAACCTCTACAACTCCTATTGGGGTTGGCAGGAGGGCAAGGTGCGCTCTTCGCGTGTAAGAAGGGAGTGTGTGCCTATGCTCTATACCTCTTTTGATGTCGATGACAACTATATACTCTCCAACATAAACCTCTCTACGCTGTTTGGTGTGGGGCACAAGAGTCGTACATCGCTCGATTGGTCTGAGGCTCCCAACCCTCTGCCCGACTACTACCTCTACCTACCCAGCGGTCAGAGCGACCCCGAGGTGGCACTCCTTGCATACGATGTGTGGCTCCGTGGCGACGAAAAGTACACCCAAATAGATTGGCAGGGGCTCTATAATAGCAACGCTCTCTCGGCAGGAGGGGCGCACTATGCTATCATGGAGGAGAGGGAGGATGTGGCTTCGGCTGTGGTGGATGCTTCGGCAGCCTTTGTGGGCATTGATGGTATGAGGGTGGGCGTAAGGCTCTCGCACCACACGACCAACAATCACAACCTGCCGCGTGACCTCTTGGGAGCAACGACCCTTGTGGAGGGCTACAACCTCTACGACTACTCGGTGGCGCACTCTGCGTGGGAACTCTATTTAACCCATTACACCACGACCAATTGGGGCACGCTATCGCTGGCAGCAGAGTTTGGGGGTGTGGGATTGTCGTATCGCTCCGCCACAAGTGGGCGTAAAACCACACGCGAGAATTTGACGGTGGATATGGTGGCTCGTTGGAGCCACACGATAGGAGAGAGTGTGATTGTGGGTAGCAATGCCAACTACTCCTACAAACCTCCTCATTGGGCAGATACCTTTGGCTCTGTCGAGGGGGCTATGACTATCAACCCCTATGCCAAGAACGAACATTGCGGCTCGGCAGAACTGTGGGGAAGGTCTACTTGGGGCAAGGTGTCGCTCCATTCGACCCTCTTTGCACGCTACAATGGCTCGGGTAGCAGGGTGGAACACTTTTGGAACGACCTTTCGGGGTGCTATTCGGCACTGCTGGCAGGAGAACTCGATATGTTTGCATACGGTGCGGAGTTGTCCACTCGGGTGGATATATGCAAGGGGCTCTCGGCAACGCTCCACACCTCGCTCCTCTCCTCGCGCTATGTGAGCAATGCGGTGGGCGATGTGGTGTCGTTCTATGAGGGTAGACCGCTCTCCACTGCCACATCTCTTGGGATAAAGGGTGCAACCACCACCTCCTCGCCACTCTCGGTTTTGGCTTTGGTTGTGCGCTATAACACCCCCTATGATTGGGTGTTGGGAGGCGAGTGGGGCGTAGTTGGAAGAAGGTATATGGAGCCTTCGCTCTTCCTCTGCTCGGATGTGGTGCAGGGGCGCGACCTCTCGCCCGAGGTGCGTGCTGCAATCATCTCGCCCCAAAGCCTTGGCAATGCCAACTCGCTCAATCTCTTTGCCTATGGCACAGTCGGCAAGGTTAGGCTTTCGCTCTCGGTGTGTAATCTCTTGAATCAAACGGATGGCTACTACGACGGCTACCAACCCTCGCGAATGAGTGTGCGCGAGAGTAACGCTTCGATAACATACGAACCCCGTGCCCCACGCTACCAACATATCTATCCACGCTATTTCCTAATGACTATTGGCTATGAGTTCTAACCGTTTGGGCATATATCTGCTGCTGTTGCTGCTTGTTGGCTGTGGCTACGATAGTCACGAGGGGTGTGTGCCGCAGTTCGAGAGCGTAGCCCCCACACTCCACCTGTCGCGTTTGCCCTCCTATGCGGAGAGTGGCAGTCCGCTGCCCGAAGGGGCAATAATTAAGGGTAGGGTGGTGGCAAACGACGCTTCGGGCAACTTCTACCGCACCATAGTTATAGAGGAAGAGGGCTTGGGTGTTGAACTAAGGCTCGCGCTCTACGACCTCCACGCGTTCTTCCCCGTGGGGAGTATCGTGAGGGTAGATTGTGGAGGTCTTAGGGTTACCCGCAATTGTGGGTGTTTGAGCCTTGGCAGGGCAGTCTATGGTTGGAGTGGTGGTGCTTTGGAGCCTGTTGCTCCCCGTAGCGAGGTGCTTGGTCGTGTGGCGGTTATGGAGATGGGCGAGGAGCCGAGTGCCATGCTTTGCACCCTCGACGAACTGAGGAGTGATATGTGTGGGCGGTTGGTTGAGGTCGGAGGTTTGCGCTACGAGGAAGAGCCTACCGAGTGGGCGGTGACCAACTACGGTAACGAGGTGGATCACATCTTCGAGGTTGCCGAGGAGCAACGAATCATCATCCGCACAAGTCGCTATGCCGACTTTGCCACCGAGAAGATTCCTTCGGGCGTGTTTGGCGCAAGGGGTATTCTCTATGTGGATAGGGTCGATAAACAGGATGTTTTTGTGATAAAACTGAGAGGTCGAGATGATATTATCGAGTAGAGTGCCTTTAAGATGTTTGATGGCGGTCGCCATGCTGATGTTTGTGGGTTGCAACGCAGATGGCGAGGGCGACAATCACAACCGAGATATCTCCATCCGCCAACTTGTGGCTCTCTATGAGGGCTACCCGCGCACTATTACCCAGCCGATTACGATAGAGGCGGTGGTTGTCAGCAGCGACCAATGTGGCGAATTTCGGGGTAGGATTGTGGTGGAGGACTCTACGGGAGGTGTTTCGTTTATGGTCGATAGCGACAAACTCTTCCAACTGCACAAGATGGGCGATGTGCTGAGAATTAATTGTTGCGGCTTGACAATAGGCTCCTATGGCGGCTCCATAAGGCTTGGTGCAGAGGGCACCACGAGTGAGGTCGCACCCCTCACGCTTGCCCGTTGGAGAGAGCAGTATAGTTTTGTGGGCTTTGCCGAAGAGGTGCCCTATAAGCGTGTGAAGATTGGCGAGGTGTCGGCATCGATGCTCTCCACGCGTGTGTTGTTGGAGTCGGTAAGTTTTGTGGAGGAGGGCGAAGAGTGGGCTCCCATGAAGAGGGATACCACCCGTCATATTGTCGATTTTGCAACCAGAAAGGATACGCTTGGTGTGAGATTGTCGGGACGCAGCGACTTCGCAAATCACACCATCCCCAAGGGAGAGTGTGCGCTCTTTGGGGTGCTCGACTACTTCAACGACAACTACCAACTACTGCTTGCCACTTGTGATGATGTTTTGCCCCTTAATGAAAATTAGTTATCTTTGCGCCTGTAAATAGAGAAATTCTTATGTCGAACTTCGTAGATTATGTAAAGATATTTTGCCGCTCGGGTGCGGGCGGTGCTGGTAGTGCCCACTTCCGTAGGGAGAAATTTGTTGCCTATGGTGGTCCCGATGGTGGCGATGGCGGTGCCGGTGGTAGTGTCATACTGCGAGGCAATAGCCAATATTGGACTCTCATACACCTCAAATATGCTCGCCATGTCTTCGCCAAGGACGGCGAGGCTGGTGGTGGCTCGCGTATGTCGGGTAAGACGGCTGCCGACCAAATCATCGAGGTGCCCCTCGGTACTGTTGCACGCGATGCCGAGACGGGCGAGATTGTCGGCGAGGTAACAGCCCACGGCGAGGAGGTTGTACTCCTCAAAGGCGGCAGGGGTGGCTTGGGAAACTGGCACTTCAAGACCGCAACAAACCAAGCACCTCGCTATGCGCAACCTGGTGAGGAGGGTTTGGAGGGTGCCTTCATCCTCGAACTCAAAGTGCTGGCAGATGTGGGCTTGGTAGGCTTCCCCAATGCGGGTAAGTCGACCCTGCTGAGTGTTGTTTCGGCTGCAAAACCCAAGATTGCCAACTACGCTTTCACCACTTTGGAGCCCAACCTCGGTATTGTGGCTGTGAGGGACAATCACTCGTTTGTGATGGCAGACATCCCTGGGATTATCGAGGGTGCGCACGAAGGCAAAGGTTTGGGTATGAGGTTTTTGCGCCACATAGAGCGTAACTCTGTGCTGCTCTTTATGGTGCCTGCCGACTCCGACGATATCGCGCGTGAGTACGAGATTTTGCTCGGCGAGTTGCGCGAGTATAACCCCGAATTGTTGGACAAAGAACGCTTGTTGGCAATTACCAAATGCGATATGGTTGATGAGGAGATTATCGACCACCTGAAAACCACCCTCCCCGAGGGCATCCCCGCCTATTTTATCTCTTCGGTGGCGATGCAGGGGATTACCGAATTGAAAGATGCTCTTTGGAATGTTCTAAATTCGTAGGAATTTAGAACATTCCAAAGAGCGTCGACCGACAACCGCCTACCGTCAAAAGCCTTAGGTCGGTAGACGGTAGACAAAACAAAAAAGGCTCGGCAACATTGCCGAGCCTTTTTTTTGTTTACAAAGCATCAGTCGCTTACTTTTTAATGTTGGGTTCTTCCAGACCGTAACCGTTCTTGCGGTTCTCGCGTTTGAGCCAGAGGCTGAAAAAGAGTGCCAACACGCCAAACGACGAGAAGATAACCATAGGCAGTGTGTAGCCGCCCGTCTTGTCGAGCACATTACCAATGAGGATGGGCACTGCGAACAAGCCGATATTCTGAATCCAGAAGATGATGCAGTATGCCGAGCCGAGGATGCGGTTGTCGATAATCTTGGGTACCGAGGGCCACAGAGCGGCGGGCACCAGTGAGAACGAAACACCAAGGATAACCACGATGGTAACTGCCAACAACTCAGAGGGGAACTTGGGCAGCAGGAATGCAAACGAGAGGTGGCAGAGAATCATCACGAGCGAGCCAACCAAGAGCATCGAAGCAGCCTTACCTTTATTATCAATAAAAGCACCAAGGAAGGGGGTCAGAACCATAGCCAAGATGGGGAAGCAACTGAACAGTTGTGCGCCATTGTCCACACCGAGCGTGGTGTTCAAAAAGTCGGGAGCGTAACGCTGGAAGGGGAAGATTGCCGAGTAGTAGAGCACGCAAAGGAGTGCCACAAGCCAGAACATCTTGCTCGAAAAGATCTTGCCCAAGTCCTTGAATTTGAACTCCTCCTCGTTCTCCTCTGCTACGAGTTCGCCCGCAGCCTCCAACTGACGGTCGAACTTCTTGTCCATAATCACAAAGACTGTGTAGAAGATAAGACCAATAAGGAGCAGGATAGTACCGAAACCTACGGGAGCCGACACCACTGCGCCAAACTTCTCATAGACCATAGGCGAGAGCCACATGGCAGCAAATACGCCCAGACGAGCAATACTCATCTCCAAGCCCATAGCCATAGCCATCTCTTTGCCCTTGAACCACTTAGCGATAGCCTTCGATACAGTTGTACCCGCCATCTCGCAGCCGCAACCGAAAATCATAAAGCCAAGGCACGAGAGTTTGGCTGTTGCGGGGAGCGATACCCACCACGAGTTCAACCAAGCCTCCAAAGCGGTGCCTGCAAAGAGGTCGCTCATGGCGTAGAACTTAATAGCCGCACCCACAACCATCAGCGAAGCCGACAGAATACCCGTAAAGCGGATGCCCATCTTGTCGAGGATGATACCTGCAAAAATCAGGAAGAAACAGAAGACATTGAGGAAGTACTCGCTTGCAGCATAGGTGCCAAAAGTGGAACTACTCCAATTAAGACTGCTCTCCAACTGACTTTTCAGGGGCGAAAGCATATCCACAAACATGTAGGCAAAGAACATCATCAGTGCGATGAGAATCAGTGCCGCCCAACGCGCCAGTGCCGAATCGTTGAGTTTTCTTTGAATTTGTTGTACCATAAGTTTTTTGTTAGTTTAGTTTATTGTGTGTTTCGTTTGTTATCAACCGTCTAATGTCTAACGACCCAAGTCAAAAAATTTTCAATTTTCAATTTTCGCAAATGCGAGTAAGCGAGAGCAAAGCGGGCTTGCACGCTTTGCCGAGCAGGAGCATTTTAGACAAAACGAAGTTTTGTCAATTCTTCTGGTATCGTTTAAGAATACCGTAAGCCTCCTTAATACCCAACTCGCCAGCCTTGCTCAGGTCCATCACTCCCTTCTGGGTGTCCTTCATGTAGAGTTGCACAAGTCCGCGGTTGAAGTACGCCTCGGCGAGGTAGGGGGCCAGCGCGAGAGCCTTCGTGTAGTCCTCATACGCTGCCGGCATATCGCCCGATAGAGCGTAGAGGTTGCCACGATTGTAGTATATGTACGCCACCTCGGGCGCAAGTTCTGCTGCACGCGAGAGGTCGGCGATGGCTTCGTTGTAGTTGTATGTTCGCTTGGGTGTCGTGCGCAAAGCCATATCGGAGTCTATGGATATGCGCTCGGTGGTGTTTATGGAGGAGATGAAGTCTATCATCTCTGCCCTTGCCACACCTCGGTTGAGGTAGAGCATAGCGTTGGTGGGCTCCAAGCGTATAGCCTCCGAGAGGATGTTGATAGTCGAGGTGTACTGCCTCATGGAGAGTTGCGACACCGACCAGCGGAATAGCGACTCCACGCTCTCGTAGGCGTGCGCCTCGAACTCCTCATTGATGGCTGCCACCTCCTCTTCGGAGAGCGTTGTGGGCATATTCGTAAAGACAATGTTGCCATCCGTAGCCATTGTTGCCTCGTTTATGAGGGGTGTGTAGTAGTGATGTGCGGCTGTTGCCTCGGGGGCACTGAGCGACCAACGGAACAACTCCCTGATTGTGGCATTCGAGGCATTCTCGGCGGCGAGTTCGCGCTCTGCCAACTTCGACTCAAACGACACAAGTTGGTTGAAGTGCTTCGAGGTGTCGGCATAGATGCTCAGACTCTCGGGGTCCTCCTCCAAGCGTGCCTCATATTCGGCAATCTTGCGGCTCGCAATAGCCCTGTCGCGCGAGGCACCCGATGTGTCGTGTATTTTGTCCTTCACGATAGCCCTTTGCAGATAAGCACCCGCAAAATCGGGGTAGAGTTCAATGGCTTTTGAGTAGTCGCCCAAAGCCTCCAAATCCCTATCCATAGCCATCAGCACACCCGCGCGGTTGTAGTATCCCTTCACATTCTCGGGTGCGTGTTCGACCACCTTGTTGTAGTAGTCGAGAGCCTTCATAAAGTCGCGCTCTATGGAGTAGATGATGGCGAGGTTGAAGTATGCCCCCGTGATGTAGGGGTCAATTGCGAGCACCCTTTGATAGTCTGCCGCAGCCTCCTTGTAGCGTTCAAGGTTGCAGTAGACGATACCTCGGTTGAAGAGGGGTTGTAGATAGGTGCTGTCGCACTCTATTGCCTTGTTGAACATATCGAGAGCCTCCCCATTCTTGCCCTCCTGCATCAATAGTAGGGCTTTTTGGTTGTAGCCCTCGGTGTAGTCGCGATTGGTGCGTATAGCCTTGTCGAAATTATCGTGAGCCCCCAGTGTGTCGCGCACTCCGAGCAGAGCAATGCCGCGGTTGATGTAGGTTTGTGCGTCTTTGTCCGTAAAGCGCAAGACCATATCGAAGTCCACCAGCGATTTGACCCACTGCTTGTTTCTCAGGTGCGTAACACCCCTCGAATAGTACGACCCTACAAGGTCGGGGCGCAACTCTATGGCGTTTGTGAGGTCGCTAACAGCATCCTCGTAGTTACCCATCTCGGCATAGACGATACCTCGATAGTGGAACGCTTCGGTGTAGACGGGGTTTATCTCCAAGGCTTTCGATAGGTCGTACTCTGCACCCACAAGGTCGCCCAAGCCGAGTTTCGCATACCCCCTGAGGAAGTACGCCTCGTAGGACTCTTTGTCGGAGCGGATAAGCACATTGAGAATGTCGATAGCCTCCTTGTAGTTGTCCGAGGCGAGCATATTACGGCTTGCCCACGCGATATAACGCTTGTTGTACTGCGCGTGGGCTTCCCCCGCGCACAGAGCAAACAGCATTACTAATATGGACACTATTCGTTTCACTTGTTACAATGTGGTGTTGAATTGAAAATTGAAAATTGAAAATTGAAAATTATGGTGCGCCCATTGGGCGCGGTTGTTTATTCTCAATGTTTCTATATTCCCTTGCTGGTTTTGATTATTGATGTAAGCAGAGCAATGATTTCTCTAAGATCCAAACATAAAGAGTCGAATTGTTTTTGCGAAATCTCTTCGGCTCCAACCAATAATTCTAACCAATATGCAGTTTCGTCCGCCTCCTTCAATGCGATAGATAACTTATGTATGAAGTCATCTTTACTTTGGGCATTTATACTCTCTCGTATATTAGCCCCAATACTCGTTCCGCTTTTGAGAATTTGGCGTACAAGAATAGCGTCCACACCCTCTTTGCGTATGAACTTAGCAAATTTGATAATCCGAATCGCAAACTGCTGACTCTTTGCTACGATGATGTTGTTGCTATTCATTGTATAAACTCTGCACCGAAGGTGCGCCTAAATTTTCAATTTTCAATTTTCAATTCGCAAGAGCGTGTTGTTCTTCGGGCAAACTCTATCTCAACACAGAGAAGAGAGATAAAACTCTGCACCGAAGGTGCGCCTAAATTTTCAATTTTCAATTTTCAATTTTCAATTCGC
>JAZNTX010000015.1:0-45693 GCA_045591965.1 Tidjanibacter sp.
GGTTAATAAAAACTGCGCTGCGAAATTTCGCAGCGCAGTTTTTATTATATAATTTAGTCGGTTAAATGCTTGTGATGTAACTCTTTATATTCTGGGCGATGCACTCCACTAAGCATTCGATGGACTCCACAGCCGACCACGCATTGTGGGGCGAGAGGAGGAGTTTGTCGGGGTCGGTGGTATGCAGGAGGGGAGAGGTGGCTGGCATCGGCTCCGAGGGGTAGACATCGAAGGCTGCGCCCGCGAGTCGTCCCTCATCAAGAGCCCTTGCTACTGCCTCTTCAACAACGATTCCACCACGAGCAACATTCACAATCACTGCCGAGGGTTTCATCTTGCTAATCTGCTCAGTGTCAATAATTCCGCGCGTTGTGTCGTTGAGCGGGCAGTGCACCGAAACAACATCCGCCCACGCCAAAAGCGAGTCCAATTCCTTCCTCTCATACTCCTCTTTGCGCTCGGCTCCCGAGGTGGAGGCGTATGCAACCTTGCAACCAAAAGCCTCGGCAAGGCGTGCAACCTTGCGACCGATGTTGCCCATACCTACAATGCCCCAATTTTTGCCCCAAAGTCGGTGGGTGGGGCGGTCGAAATTGACCCACTCGCCCGATGCGCTATACTCGCCACTCTTCACATAGCGGTCGTAGTAGTTCGTCTGCCTCAAAAGTGCCAAAACACTGCCCAGAGTGGCTTCTGCGACGGTATGGGTGGAGTAGCCGACGGCATTGCGCACCAAAATGCCACGCTCCTTTGCTGCCACTAAGTCTATGTTGTTTACACCCGTAGCAGCCACGCAGATAAGGCGCAAGTGGGGGAGTTGCTCCATCTCTTTTCTGCCGATTACGACCTTGTTTACAATCACAACTTCGGCATCTTTCGCCCTCTCAATGACCTCTTCGGGCGAGGTTTTGTGGTAGCCTGTGTAGTCGCCAAGCGAGCGAATGGCGTTCAAATCGGTGCCACCAAGCGAGTATTCATCAAGAAATACAATCTTCATATTCTCAGGTTTTTAGGTTAATTTTCAAACTCTCCAAGTAGATCGCGCACGACGACACTCGCGCAGATGCAACCAAACGATGCTGGGATGTACGAAATGGAGCCCACATTGGATTTTTTGTTCGTTTCCTCAGCAATAATCATAGACCCTTCGCGCACCGGCTCTGGCGAGAAAACCGCCCAAAAACCGCTCCTGATACCCATCTTGTGGAGCCTTTTGCGTAGCATGTGCGCCAAGGGGCAGTGGTGGCTCTTGCCAATATCCTTGACCTCGATTTTTGTGGGGTCGGTCTTGGCTCCTGCGCCCATAGAGCTCACTAACGGATAGCCCCTTTCGAGTGCGCCCGCTATGAGGTTTACCTTGGGCGAAAGGGTGTCGATGCAGTCCACAACATAGTCATATTTTGCAGCATCAAGCAGTTCGTAAGTCTTCTCGTCACGGATGTATTCGGTGTGGATGTTTAGCACTATTTCGGGGTTTATATCTCGCAGTCTTTCAGCAAGTACTTCGGTTTTATCTCTACCAATAGTTGAATGTAGCGCAATGAGTTGTCGGTTGATGTTGCTCACGCCTACGGTGTCGGCATCGGCGATGGTCATCTCGCCCACACCAGCCCTCGCGAGCATCTCGGCAGCGTATGCACCCACGCCACCAAGCCCCACAACCAAGATGTGTGCTTGCTCCAATGTTTTTAGTTTTTCGCTACCCAACAAAAGTCGCGTTCTCTCTTTCCAACTCATCTAAAAAAGTTGCTTAAAATTGTGGTGTATTATCTCTTTAAGTTCTTTTAATTCAATGGCTTTAATCTCGGCAACCAGCCTATATAACTCCTCTATGGAGCGGGGTGAGGTGTCGGTTTCGAGAAACATCGCCTCGGGTGGGCAAGCCCTGAGTGCCTCGACGGTGCGAGGGGAGCGGAGAGTGCCAAATCCAAAGGAGATGAAGTATCCCCGCTTTGTGAGTTCCAAAGCCTGCTCGCGCGAGCCTATAAACCCGTGAAATATAACCTTTTGCACCTCTTTGTGTCGCTGCAAAATCTCTATAATTTCTCCCTGTGCCCTGACGCAATGGATGACGACGGGGCGATGTCCGACGAGGGTTAATTGCTTGGCAAAAACCTCCAATTGCGACTCCCAAGCCACTCCGCACGCCTTATCGAGCCCAATTTCTCCTAAAGCCACGCAGTTGGGGAGGGCTAAGGCTTCTTGCAACCTGTCGAGCAGAGTGGGATAGTCGGGGGTAATATCCCACGGATGGATGCCTGCCGAGAAGGGCGCAGAGGGCACGGCAGTATCCACTCCGAGCCTGAAATTGACCACTCCGCATCCGTTTTCGAGAGGTTTGTGGGTGTGTATATCTACGAAATCTGCCATAGCGACTACAAAGATAAACCACTTTGTTGAAAAATTGCGTGAAAATAATAACAGAATAGATACCTATTTATAAAAATAAAGGTTATATTTGCGCGTGTTTTTAGACGAAGACCAAACCGAACAAAATTACAATAAAAACAAACCAATAATTTTATTCACTTAACCTATCTTAACAGATATGTCGAAAGTCATTAAACTCAAAAAGGGTCTCGACATCAAACTCGTAGGTGAGGCTGAGAAGAGTGTATTGGAACTTCCTATTGGGGAGCGTTACGCTGTTTCTCCTCTTGCTTTTGAGGGTGTTGTACCCAAACTGTTGGTGGCTGAGGGTGACAAGGTCCTTGCAGGTGACGCTCTGTTCTACGACAAAGCACACCCCGAGGTGATGTTCACTTCGCCCGTCAGCGGTACCGTTTCGGCAGTTCGCCGTGGTGCGAAGCGCAAACTTCTTGCCATTGAGGTTGCTGCCGAAGCCGAGCAGAACTACAAACCTTTCAACACCAACCTCTCAGAGGCTTCGCGTGAGGATGTTGTTGCCACACTCTTGGAGAGTGGCTTGTGGGCAACCATCATGCAGCGTCCCTACGGCATCATTGCCGACTCGAAAGAGAGCCCCAAGGCTATCTTCGTTTCGGGCTTTGATACTGCACCTCTCGCGCCCGATATGAATATCGCTCTAAAAGAGGATGTAGAGGCCGTTCAGGCAGGTTTCGATGCCTTGAAGAAACTCTGTCCCAATGTACACCTTTCGCTCAAAGCAGGCGAGAAAAGTATTTTGGAGGGTATTGAGGGTGTTCAGAAACACTACTTCGCAGGTGCTCATCCCGCAGGTAATGTGGGTGTGCAAATCCACCACATCGACCCCGTTAATAAGGGCGAGAAGGTGTGGACTGTGGCTATCCAGAATGTGGCTATCATCGGTCGCCTCTTCTTGGAGCATAGGGTAAATATGGTTAAGACCTATGCTGTTACCGGTTCGCAGGTTGCTCATCCTCAGTATGTAAGGTGTCTTGTTGGTTCGTCGCTTTGCGATGTTCTCATGCCCGCACGCATCAAACCTCAGGGTGGTGGTTCGACATTCCGCCTTATTGAGGGTAATGTTCTCTCGGGTATTAAGGCAACTGCAAATGACTATATGGGCATCTACTCCTCGCAGGTGACTGTTATCCCCGAGGGTGGCGAGTTGGAACTCATCGGTTGGCTTGCACCTCGTTTCCACAAATTCTCCGTATCGCGCACCTATTTCTCGTGGCTTATGCCCAACAAGAAGTACGACCTCCGCACCGGTTTGAATGGTGGCGAGCGTCCCTTTGTTGTGACAGGTCTTTATGAGAAATATCTGCCTATGGACATCTATCCCATGTACCTCTTCAAGGCTATCTTGGCTGGCGACATTGAGAAGATGGAAAACCTCGGTATCTACGAGATTGTGGAGGAGGATGTTGCTCTCTGTGAGTTTGTAGACCCCTCGAAGCAGAATTTGCAGGCTCTTGTCCGCGCTGGTATTAACCTCATGATTAAAGAGATGTAAGCGTATGAAACAGATTAACAATAAACCCCTTCCCAAACGATTGCTCGACAAGTTTGCTCCTACCTTCTCGGAGGGCGGCAAACTCTCGTGGCTGCACTCGTTCTATGAGGCAATGGAGACTTTCTTCTATGTGCCTACTGATGTGACCAAGAAAGGCGCTCACATCCGCGACTGTAACGATATGAAACGCACCATGTTCATGGTAATCATCGCTCTCATACCTACCATTTTGTTCGGTATGTGGAACATTGGTTTCCAGAGGATTGACGGTGCGGACTTCACCATTTGGCAGAACTTCTGGTATGGCTTCTGGCAGATGCTTCCCTCGATTATCGTAACCTATGTTGTAGGTCTTTCGATCGAGTGTGCTTTTGCTCAGATTCGCAAAGAGGAGGTCAATGAGGGCTTCTTCGTGTCGGGTATGCTCATTCCCCTGATTATTCCTATCGGTACTCCTCTGTGGATGACCGCACTCGCTACCGCTTTTGCTGTGGTTATCGGTAAAGAGATTTTCGGTGGTACGGGTATGAACATCTTCAACCCCGCACTGATTGCTCGTCTGTTCATCTTCTTCTCCTACACTTCGAGCATTTCGGGCGAGGCTGTATGGTTTAGCGATGCACGCACCGGAGCTACTCCTCTTGGCGAGTTGGCAAATACCGGTACTACCAGCGTGTCGATGCTTGACGCATTCATCGGTACCATCCCTGGTTCAGTGGGCGAAACTTCGACCTTGTGCATCTTGCTTGGTGCTATTGTATTGCTCGCTACGGGTGTTGCAAGTTGGAGGACTATGATTAGCGTATTTGTTGGTGGTTTGGTAATGGGTGGCGTTTTCAACCTCCTTGCTCCCGCAGAGCCCCAGACCGCAACCGAGTTCTATATGGCACTCCCCGCTTGGCAGCACTTGTTGCTTGGTGGTTTTGCTTTCGGTGCTGTATTTATGGCTACCGACCCTGTTACCTCGGCACAGACCAACTGCGGTAAGGTTATCGTAGGCTTTATGATTGGTGCGCTTGCTATTTTGGTACGCGTCTTCAATACTGGCTACCCCGAGGGTATGATGCTCGCTATCATCTTTATGAATGCACTTGCACCCGTTGTTGACCACTATGTTGTTCAGGCGAACATCAACCGTCGCAACCGCAGGGCTAAAAAGAGTATTAACGCTTAATGGATGGAGGAAAAGAATTATGAGTAAAAAAGGATTCCTTGGCGGTAAGAACTCTAACGCCTACATTGTATTCTATTCTACCGTTATGGTAGTTATTGTTGCTCTTCTGCTTGCCTTCACTTCGCTCTCGCTCAAAGAGAAACAGCAGGCAAACGAAATCAATGAGAAGAAAGACGCTATCGTTGCATCGCTCGGCTTGGAGAAAGGCTCGTATGACAGCGTTATCGAGGCTTATGTGGTTAATGCCGCAGGCGAAAGGGTTGCAGTAGAGGGCGAGGTTATCAAACGCCTTAGTAAATTGGCAGATAGTTATGCTGCTGGTGAGTATATCGTATTCGAAGACAAGAATACCCACGAGGTGGTTGTTCCCGTAACTGGCAAAGGTTTGTGGGACGACATTTGGGGCTATGTTGCTTTGAATGCTGATATGAATACCATCAAAGGTGCCATCTTCGACCACGCAGGCGAGACCCCTGGTTTGGGTGCAGAGATTGCTACTCCCAAATATCAGGCTCAGTTCCCTGGCTTGACCATCTACGAGGGCGAGGAGTTGGTTGGCGTTTATGTAGTGAAAGGTGGCGCAAAGGGTGCTGCTCACTCCGTAGATGCTGTAACCGGTGGTACCAAAACCTCCATTGGCTTGGAGAATATGATTAAAGACTGCTTGCAGTGCTACGATGCCTTCTTCAAGGCTCAGAAGGCTGCTGCAACCGAAGTAGTAGAAACCGTAAATGCAGAGTAAGACAATGAAAAACAAAACTTTTCAATCGCTGACT
This sequence comes from Tidjanibacter sp., assembly GCA_045591965.1. Taxonomy (GTDB): domain Bacteria; phylum Bacteroidota; class Bacteroidia; order Bacteroidales; family Rikenellaceae; genus Tidjanibacter. The sequence goes on from JAZNTX010000015.1 coordinate 5,852, forward strand.
AATCCGTTGGCAAAAAACAACCCCGTTCTGGTTCAGATTCTGGGTATCTGCTCGGCACTTGCAGTTACCACCCAGTTGAAACCCGCACTCGTTATGGGTTTGTCGGTTACCGCTGTGTGCGCATTCTCGAACCTGATTCTTTCGCTGTTGCGCAATGGTATTCCCGAGCGTATTCGTATCATCGTGCAGTTGGTGGTTATCGCTGCTTTGGTAACTATCGTGAACGATGTGCTTAAAGCGTATGTATACGATGTTAGTAAACAACTTTCGGTATATGTAGGTCTGATTATTACCAACTGTATCATCATGGGTCGTGTGGAGGCTTTCGCATTGTCGAACAAACCTCTGCCTTCGCTCCTCGACGGTATCGGTAATGGTATCGGCTATGGTGCTGTGCTCGTTATTATCGGCTTTGTAAGGGAACTCTTCGGCAATGGTACCCTCTTTGGCTATCAGGTTGTGCCCGAGTGCTTCTATGAGGCTGGTTATGTAAACAATGGTTTGATGTTGTTCCCACCTGCTGCACTTATCATCGTAGGTATCATCATCTGGGTACACCGCACATCGAACAAAGAATTGCAAGAAAAATAATAGGAGGAACAGAATATGGAACTTTTGAAACTATTTATTCAGTCTGTCTTTATTGACAATATGGTATTCTCGTTCTTCTTCGGTATGTGCTCCTACATTGCCGTATCGAAGAGCGTGAAGACTGCGAATGGTTTGGGTTTGGCTGTTACATTTGTAATGCTCGTGACTGTGCCTCTGAACTATTTGCTCGAAAACTATGTGCTCAAAGAGGGTGCTTTGGCGTGGATTAGTCCCGAGTTGGCAACCGTAGATTTGAGTTTCCTTAGTTTTATTCTCTTTATTGCTGTTATTGCAGCATTTGTTCAGTTGTTGGAGATGGTTATTGAGAAATTCTCGCCTTCGCTCTACAACTCGCTCCGTATCTTCTTGCCCCTTATCGCTGTTAACTGCGCGATTATGGGTGGTGCTCTCTTCATGCAGCAGAGGGCTTTCGATACCGTTGGCGAGGCAGCCGTATTCGGTTTTGGCTCGGGCTTCGGTTGGTGGATTGCAATCCTCGTGATGGCAGCCATTCGCGAGAGGCTCGCATACTCCAATGTTCCCAAGGGTCTTCGTGGTCCCGGTTTGGCTTTCATTATCACAGGTCTGCTGGGTATGGCGTTTATGATTTTCTCGGGTTTCCAGATGTAGAATTAATTAGCAAACAGTAAGAGAGATGAATACAGTAATTATTACAGCGGTCGTAGTCTTCCTTGTGGCTTTGCTCCTGCTCGTGGCGCTGTTGCTCGTAGCAAAGGCAAAACTCACCTCTTCGGGCGAGGTTACGATTAATATCAACGAGGGGCAGAAGAGCCTCAAAGTTGCAAGCGGCAATTCGTTGCTGACCACACTCGCACAGGAGAAGATTTTCCTTCCCTCGGCTTGTGGTGGACAGGGCAGTTGCGGTATGTGTAAAGTTCAGGTGCTGGACGGCGGTGGCGAGATTTTGCCTACCGAGGTTGGCTTCTTCACCCGCAAACAGCAGAAAGACCACTGGCGTTTGGGTTGCCAAGTGAAGGTTAAGAACGATATGGAGATTCGTATTCCCGAGAGCGTTTTGGGCGTTAAGAAGATGGAGTGCGAGGTTGTATCGTGCCGCAGCGTATCGACCTTTATGAAGGAGTTTGTTGTGAAACTTCCCGAGGGCGAGAGGCTCAACTTCAAGAGTGGTGGTTATATCCAGATTGATATTCCCAAGTACGAGGGTATCAAATACTCCGATATGGATATCGACGAGAAATACCACGCAGACTGGACTAAGTTCAAAATGTGGGATTTGGTGGCAAACAACCCCGAGCCTACTTTCCGTGCATACTCGATGGCTAACCAGCCCGCCGAGGATGACATCATTATGCTCAATGTGCGTATTGCTACTCCTCCCTTCGATAGGGCTACTGGTGGCTTTATGAATGTACCTACGGGTATCTGCTCGTCGTACATTTTCTCGCGCAAACCCGGCGACAAGGTGACCATCTCGGGTCCCTACGGCGAGTTCTTCATCAAGGATACCCCCAACGAGAAGATGTTTATCGGTGGTGGTGCAGGTATGGCGCCTATGCGCTCGCACATCTTCCACCTCTTCAAGACCGTCAAGAGCGACCTGCCTATCTCGTTCTGGTATGGCGCACGCTCGAAACAGGAAATCTTCTATCAGGAGCAGTTTGAGGAGTTCGCTAAGGAGTTCCCCAACTTCAAGTTTGCTATCGGTCTTAGCGACCCCAGACCCGATGACAATTGGGATCCCAAGTATATTGGCTTCATCCACAATGTTATCTATAACAACTACTTGAAGGATCACCCCGCACCCGAGGATATCGAGTACTATTTGTGCGGTCCTCCTATGATGATTTCGGCAGTGGTGAATATGCTCGACAATTTGGGCGTACCACCCGAGAACATTATGTATGACAACTTTGGTAGTTAAAAAACGCATCTAAGCGGCGTCTTTGGCGTTGCACTGTGATAAACCACCTCCTCATTTACGCCCTGTAAACTGCGGAGGTGGTTTTCTTGTGCGCCTAAAATACGCTCGCTTATATGTGTTTTTACCTTCTTTGAAACCACCCTCACAAAAGGGGCGTTAAATACGCTCGCTTATATGCGCTTTTTTTTGGGGCGAAGTAATTCCCCCTCTAAGTTAGAGGGGGTGCGCGGAGCGCGGGGGCGTGTGTAAAAAAAAGCGAGCGCAGAATTTCCGCGCTCGCCAAATTAATTACTCATTGCTCACTAACAAAAAAGTTGCCCCGAAAGGCAACTTTTTTGTTTAGTACTCAACCTTGTCCTCTTTGGCGGTCCATAGTCGGAAAGCCTCCAAGCCCTCGGCACGCATAAGGGGTAGGGAAGGGACTGTGCGCTCGGTGGGGGCAAGGGGTATCTGGTCGTAGATGAATGCGTCATCGAAACCAATAGCTGCCGCATCGCTGCGTGTGTTTGCGTAGTAGATGCGCTCTATGCCAGCCCAATATATTGCACTGAGACACATAGGGCAAGGCTCGCACGAGGAGTAAATCTCGCAGCCTGCAAGGTCGAAACTGCCCACCTTGGCGCACGCAGCGCGTATCGCGCTTACCTCAGCGTGGGCTGTGGGGTCATTGAGGAGTGTTACGCTGTTGGAACCAGTGGCTACGACCTCGCCATTGCGCACAATAACTGCACCGAAAGGACCACCACCCTTGGCAACGCTCTCCTTGGAGAGTTCGATAGCCATTCGCATAAATTTGTTTTCACTCATAGTTTTGTTCGTTAAGTTGGTGCAAACGCGCGGTGGTTTGCTTACAAATATACAAAAAATCCATCACACCCCACCATTTCACTCCAAATAATGTGCAGAAAACGCCTCAGAGAGCCGAAAGTTGCCCCATGAGCACTAAGAGTACTAAGACAACTAAGATATTTCCTAGTTCTCATAGTAGTCCTAGTAGTCCTAGTAGTCCTATAAGCCTTAGGTCGTTAGTCGTTTGTCGTTAGTCGTTCGACGACATTTGTCGTTTGTCGTTCGACAAATTTTTCGTAACTTCGCACAATAAAATTTTCGGAATTATGGATTTTGCTTCGATTATTGGTTATAGCGCGGCTATACTTATGGTGCTGGGCTACATTCCGCAGACCATTCAGACCATTCGCACTCGCAAGACTGACGACATAGCCCTCGGGTCGTTTGTGCTTATGGCTCTGGGTGCAGCCTGCTTCTTTGTGCAGGGCATACTGACGGGCAATGTGCCTCTCGCCATCGCCAACGGACTCACCGCCACGATGAGTACCATCATTTTTGTAATCAAAATGGTGAACGACTACGGCAAAAAACGGCAAAAGTAGGCTTAGAGGTGATATTTTCCGCCCCGTAGAGTAGGGAGTATCGAATTTATTACTAACTTTGCTTGTTAGAATACAATAAACACCAAATCATAAAGGAAGGTTCTATAAATTAGGTCGAGGTGATTTTGAATTGTATTTCGAGTCAGATATCCCATTCTCTCTGTGAGGGCGCAATGCGGGCATTGTAACCGAGCAGAGATGAGATAGATGCCGAAAGAGAATCCAAAGCGACCGAAATATAAAATTCTTCCGCTAAAATTTGACACATTTACTAATTTATAGAACATTCCTTTTATTATGGCAAGTTTAAGAGACATCAAAAAAGAGATTGACTACACCGTAAACGAGGTGGTTTATGATTGCTACCTTTCGCTCGGTTTCCATGCTGACAAACACGAGGAGATTATCGCCATCATGCAGGGTGCTGTCGATATGCGCAACAACCTTATGGAACTCGTTAACAACCCCGCCGAGAAACATAACCCCTCGCTTGTACGCAAACACTATGCCTACATCCGCGCACAGCTCGTTGAGCGCACCGAGGAACTCTGGGGCAAACTAAGCGAGATCTGCAAGTTCGAGTAATCGCAATCTCACCCACGCAAAATAGAGCGGGGCTACTTGAAAAAGTAGCCCCGCTTGCTGTTTTACCCACACATGCCACACAAAAAAAAGGCTTGTGTATAAAATAGTTATTATTTGAATAATAACATTTCTATCTACTCGTGCTTATGCCCACAATCGCAGTCGTGGTGGGCGAGAACGGTGTGGGGAATGGTGCCGTGCGAGATGACCTGAATGGGGCAGTGGTAGTTCTCCAAGAGTTCGGGCGTTAGTTCGGCAGTGGGGTGGCGGTGAACGGTGCGATTGACGCACACCACGCTGCGCACAAGCGAAGTGATGGTGCCCACATCGTGCGACACCACAATAATCGCCATACGCTCCGAGAGCCTTTCGAGCAGCGCGTAGAGTTCGCCCTCGAATTGGTTATCAACAAAGTTCGCGGGCTCGTCGAGTATCAATAGCCTCGGCTCCGAGATAATCGCTCTACCCAACAGAGCCCTCTGCAATTCGCCACCAGATAGTTCGCCTATCTGCTTGTCTTTGAGGTGGGTAATGCCGAGCAGTTTGAGCGTTGATTGAACCCTTGCCCTGTCCTCGCGCGAGTACCTTCTGAGTCCCTTGCCCGACTGTAAGCCACTCAAAACCAACTCTGCAACCGAAATTGGAAAACCTTTGTCGAAGGCGTTGAGTTGGGGCATATAGCCAATGCGGTGGCGACCTTCGAGCGCACCGCAGAACTCAATAGTGCCGGAGTGGGGGATTAGTCCAAGAATGCTCTTTACGAGAGTACTCTTGCCGCCGCCATTGGGACCGATGATGCCCACAAAGTCGCCCTCGTAGAACGAGATATTGACATCGCGCAACGCCTCGCGCCCCTCGTAACTAACCCCGAGGTTGTTGATTTTTATGATTTCGCGCCTATTCATTGCTGTTAGTAAGTCGTGTTACAATGTTGTCGAGTTCGCCAATGATATCGCTACTCAAAGGATTGATTTGCACTAAATTAACACCAAGTATCTCCGCAATAGGTTTAACTACATCGAGCGGATATTCTTGTTGATAAAACATCGCCCTCAGCCCCTCGCGCTCAACCCTGTCGACAACATCTGCCAAAGCCGCAGGGGTGGGGGATTTACCCTCGTTTTCGAGCGAAATTTGCTCCAAGTCGTATTCCTTAGCAAAGTAGCCGAGCGCAGGGTGGTAAATCAAAAACGCCCGAGTAGCGTTTATTAACACCTCGCGATAAGTCTTTGAGCGTTGTTCAAGTTTTGCTTTAAGTTGCTCATAATTAGCGACATACTTTACCGAATCGGGGTTTTGCGTAATTATTTCGTGAGCAATGTTATCAACAATTACTCCCAGTTCATTTGGCGCAAGCCACACATGGGGATCAAACGAATGGTGGTGATTGTGCGCGTGATGTTCATCTTGTCCATCGACCGCGTGGTGATGCCCGCACCCTGTTAATAACTCAATGCCCTTAGCCGTTGTGACTATGTTATCGTTTTGATTTTTAATGCGTTGAATAATCTCTTGCTCAAATGTAAGCGTGCCAATCGTAAACACTGCTTCGGCATCCGCAAGCATTGATATTTGGCGGGCAGTGGGGGAGTAGGTCTCAGGCGAAGCCCCCATGGGCAGTAGGCATACCACCTCATAATCATCGCCAACAATCTCTTGCACAAGCCCTTGTAGTGGCGGAATAGTCACGACAATACTCCTATTGTTTCCACTATTGACATTGCGTCCATTGCACGCCACACACACCAAAAACAAACTCAGTGCACAAACTATATTCACAACTATTCGTTTCATATAGCAAAAATAATAAATTCCCTCAAAACAAAAGGGCTAATTACTGCGTAATTTATCAAACTGCTCAACGGTCATCATTGGCTCATACTTTACCTCCTCACCGGTAGTCGCGGTTATATAGTTGAGATATTCCATTTACTCCTAATATTCATAAATTACCCCAATCCTCCACTTTACATAATGTATATATTTTGCAAGTGGTGTATCGGCTGGCGTTAGGTCTGCAATTGGCTCTTCTCATTCATCGGGTTATAAACGCCCATCTTCCGTTACGGTGTCGAAACCGTCACAAAAAGTGTATAGCAATAAGGGTTTTAGAAGATAATTATTATATTTGTGGCAAAATATATTATTATGATAGTTTTTATTAACCCTAAAATTGACCCGAAACAAGCAAAAAAGGCATTGCTAATTGTTTCATTATTGGCTGTTGTTATTATTACCCTCGGTTTAATATCCGAGTTCTGCTAAGCGTTATTATATGCTTGTTAATGCTGTAAATAACTAAGCACTGAGTATTACAAACAACTCGGTGCTTAGTTATTATAGTGTTAGCAAGTGTGTAAATAACGCGTGCGTGCGTGCTCGATTCGTGCGTGCGCGTACGCGATTAAATTACAGAGCGTTAAACACTTAGAAAAAAAAGTGATTTTTTTTGAAAAAATTGCAATCTTTTGACTATCTTGTAGTTAGTGTGGGAAGATAATAGACTACTGCTTGATGAATTCGCGGTAGGTGCCGTCGGGAAGGCAGAGAATTAGTTTTGAGTGCTCGGTGGCGTTGCCCGATTTGAGGGGCGGTTGTTCGGGGGTTTGTTCCGATTGGATTGAAGTCGAAACTACGGTCGAAGTTGAAATTGTGGGTTCTGATGTCGCGAATAAATCGGGTTGGGCTGCTGGGTGTATAGTGTGGATATTATTCTCGCCATTATAGACCGAGCCCTCGCCGAGCAGCAGCCAGCGAAGATTGTAGTGAGGGTATTTTTGCGCAATGCGCACCACAATATCCAAACTTGGATTATTCCTACCTGAAAGAAGGTGTGTGACAGCCGCAGGGCTAATTTCAAGCGCATTGGCAAACTGCAAATTGCTCAATGCCTCCGATTTAATAATATGCTCAATTCTATTTTTCATACCTTGTATATTGTTTTACAAATGTAAAATAATATTTTGTAAAATACAAATACTGTATTTTTTCACCTACATAAATATCGTACAATTGCCTCGCTTTGTAATATAAAGTAATTAAATAGATTAAGGTATGGAATATATTAATAATCAATATTTTATGCATTAATAATTGTGTGATAATACTTTAAGGAGTTACATCGTTTGTTATATGTAATTTATATATAAATCGTTTATTAATGCAAATGATGTTAAAATATTGGTTTTCATTGTTTTATATTTCATTTATTAAAAAGTTGAACTTGTTTGTTTTGCAAATTATTGGGCGTGGTATATTTTGGCTGTAAAATTGCGCCCTGTTTTACAATTGTAAAATAGAATAGTGCAAAAAAAGAGTAGGCAATCGCCTACTCTACCCTACTAAATATAAAATTAAAGCACCCTACTCTACTTTTATCTTCTGTGCAATTGTGGCAAACTCTTCGGGCGAGAGTTGCAACTTAGGTTTGCGAAAATCGACATCTGCCTCGCTATTCATTGGAATAAGATGGATGTGTGCATGAGGTACTTCGAGTCCTAAAACAATCATTGCAACCTTTTTGCAACCAAAGACCTCTTTTTGCTTAGCCGCTACCCTCTTTGCGAATTTTACCATTCCGGCAAGTTCGTCATCCGAGAGGTCGAAAATATAGTCCTCCTCGCGCTTGGGGATAACGAGTGTGTGTCCCTTGGCGAGTGGATTAATGTCAAGAAACGCAAAGTAATTCTCATCTTCGGCAACCTTGTAACTTGGAATCTCTCCCTGTGCTATTTTAGAAAAAATCGTAGCCATAGTCTATCGTTTATAAGTGATTAAATTCGTTCAACTTTATCTATACCTTTAATTTTGCCAACTTTATCCATTAGCGAATAGAGGCTCTCGGTGTCGGACACATAGACACTTATTTTACCCTCAAAAATGCCATCATGACTCTGGATTTGCAACTCGCGGATATTGATATCGAGCTCAACGGTGATGACTTGGGCAAGGTCGCGCAGTACGCCTACCCTATCAAGCCCTCGTAACCTAATCTCCGAGAGGTACGAAACAGCCTTATATGTAGACCATTTTATATTGCCTACCAAGTTTTCGCCCTTTTGAGCCGCAAGGCTTATGAGTTCCTGACACTCCGTCTTGTGCACAATGATATCTCCTGTTCGAGGATCTTTGTAACCTGTGATATTATCACCGGGGATGGGATTGCAGCACTCGGCGGCAACAAACTTAGGCTCGCCCATGCTATCCACATCGGCATTCTTTACCACAATATCTTGGGATTTCTTATTGCCTGCCATCTCAAAGGTCCAAAATTTCAACACTTTATTCTTTGCATTCTGCCTCAGAACGCTATCGATATCTTTGAGATTTATGATTTCCGAGCCTAATTTGCTGTAAAATTCGTCTTTGTTTTTGCAGTCGTAAGCAGGTAGGAGTTTGCGGAACAAGCGGGCACTTGGAGTGATGCCAAACTCCTTCATACGGTTCTCAAAAATAGAGATACCGTGCTCTATATTGTTCTGCCTCACATGTTTGAGGTAGGAAATAATTGATTGTCGCGCCTTTACGGTCGCAACATGGTCGAGCCATTCGATGGTTGGATGCGCGGTTTCGGCTGTGAGAATCTGCACCTGATCGCCACTTTTGAGTTTCGTATAGATGGACTCAATTTTGTGATTTATCTTCGCGCCGATGGCAGTGTTACCCACATTGGTATGGATGTCGTAGGCGAAGTCGAGCGCGGTGGCTCCAACGGGGAATTTGCGAGCCTCTCCCTTGGGAGTAAAGACCACCATCTCAGTCATATAGAGAGTCATCTTTACATTCTCCAAGAAGTCGCCAGCATTGCCCGTGGGATGTGTCAGCGCACTACGCACATCGCGCAGCCATTTGTCGAACTCATCCTCGTCGTCGTGTTCTTGTTTATATTTCCAATGCGCAGCAAATCCTCTCTCGGCAATCTCATCCATCCTTTCGGAGCGAATCTGCACCTCAGCCCAAATACCATCTGGACGCATAAAAGTTGCATGCAGAGCCTCATAGCCATTTGCCTTGGGGAAACTTACCCAGTCGCGTATACGGTCGGGCTTGGGGGTGTAAATGTCTGTGAGCAAGGAGTATATGTGCCAACACTGCGCCTTCTCGGGCACCAAATTATTGGGCTTAAAGATGATACGCACCGCAAAGAGGTCATAAATCTCCTCAAAAGGTATCTGCTTGCGTTGCATCTTCGACCAAATGGAGTAGACAGTCTTAACCCTACCCGATATGGAGAACTCAATGCCGCTCTCCGAAAGTTTATCCTTAATAGGCTGTATAAACCTCTCAATGAACTCATTACGCTCGGCTGCTGTTGCATCCATCTTAGCCTCAATCTCGGCATACTGCTCGGGGTACATATATTTGAGCGAGAGGTCTTCGAGTTCGGTCTTTATGGCGTAAAGACCAAGCCTGTATGCCAATGGTGCAAACAGATACATCGTTTCGCTGGTGATTTTTATCTGTTTGTGTCGTGGCATCGAGCCCAGTGTGCGCATGTTGTGAAGACGGTCTGCTATCTTGATGATAATCACCTTGATATCATCAGAGAGGGTTAGCAATACCTTCCTAAAACTCTCTGCCTGAGCCGTCACATCCTCACTCAGTGCAGCCGCAACTTTCGTCAATCCGTCAACCATCGAAGCCACCTTCGCTCCGAAGAGGTTTTCGATATCCTCCACTGTATAACTCGTATCCTCCACAACATCGTGCAGAAGTGCCGCAGCGGTAGACTTCACGCCCAATCCCTCTTCGCACACCACAATTTTGGCAACCGCCAAGGGGTGGAGAATGTATGGCTCGCCAGAGCGGCGACGCACACCTTTGTGAGCCTCCTTCGCAAGGAAGAAAGCCTTGTTAATCATCTCCCAATCTGCCTCACTCTTGCAGATTTTATTACACGCTGCCAATAATTCGTTAAACTCCCGAGAGATTATCTGCTCGTCTTCTGCCGTATAGCCAGCCATAATGATTGCTTTTGATTAGAGTTGTTTGATGCCCAATACTTGTGCTTTGTATGCCGCACAAAAGCAATAAGAGGTTGTCTGTGTCTTAACACAAACAACCTCTTTGTCAATTAGTTATTCTTTGACTCTTTGAGTGCTGCTCGAACTTTCTGCTCAATCTCGGCACTAAGTTCTTCATTTTGCTCCAAGAGGACTTTTGTCGCATCCCTACCCTGCGCGAGTTTGCTATCGTTGTAGGAGTACCACGAGCCGCTCTTCTTGATTACGCCATAATCAACGCCCAAGTCCAAAATCTCGCCAATCTTCGAGATACCCTCGCCGTACATAATATCGAACTCCGCTTTACGGAAAGGAGGCGCAACCTTATTTTTCACAACCTTAACCTTTGTGCGTGTGCCAAGTTGCTCGTCGCCATCCTTAATAACCGAAGTTTTACGGATGTCGATACGCACACTTGCGTAGAATTTCAGTGCATTACCACCTGTTGTGGTTTCGGGGTTGCCATAGACCACACCAATTTTGTCCCTCAACTGGTTGATAAAGATACAAACGGTCTTAGTCTTGCTGATGGCAGCGGTGAGTTTGCGGAGAGCCTGTGACATAAGCCTTGCCTGCAAACCCATCTTCGACTCGCCCATCTCGCCCTCAATCTCGGCTTTGGGAGTAAGAGCCGCCACCGAGTCAATGACGATAATATCGATTGCGCTCGAACGGATAAGGGTCTCGGCAATCTCCAATGCCTGCTCGCCGCTGTCGGGCTGCGATACCAAGAGGTTGTCTATATCGACACCCAACTGCGAGGCGTAGAAACTATCGAAAGCGTGCTCTGCATCAATGAATGCTGCAATGCCACCTGCCTTTTGGGCCTCGGCAATGGCGTGGATTGCCAGCGTGGTCTTACCCGACGACTCGGGACCATAAATCTCAATAATCCTGCCTTTGGGGTAACCGCCCACTCCGAGTGCATTGTCGAGAGTGATGGAGCCCGAGGGGATAACCTCCACCTGCTGGGCGCTCTCGCTATTCATCCTCATAATCGAGCCTTTACCAAAATCCTTCTCGATTTTGTCCAACACAGCGCTCAGTACCTTCTGTTTGTCGGGGTTAATTGTAACTTTCTCTGCCATAATATTTAATATTTTATATTTGTCGGATATAGTGATACTAATTCTTCTGCCGTCAATTCTTTCTGCGCCCACTCGGCAATTTGCTGCCAATGGGTTGCGGGCTTCACTTTGTCGAAGATGTGTATGATATCTCCTCTTTCGTCAATGATGAAAGTTGTGCGAACAATTCCCATATACTTCCTGCCATACATACTCTTCTCTTTCCATACGCCATACGCCTCTGCGATACTCTTTTCGGTGTCGGCAATGAGCGTGAAGTTGAGTTCGTGCTTGGCGCAGAAGTTCTGGTGCGACTTTACGCTATCGGGACTTACGCCCACAATCTCAAAGCCCATCTCAACGAGTGCGGCCTTGCCATCGCGCAGACTCTTGGCTTCGAGCGTGCAACCCGAGGTGTTGTCCTTGGGATAGAAGTACAAAATAACCTTTCGAGAGCCAAAATCACTCAATTTTACGCTCTTACCATCTTGTGTAACGCCCTCAAACAGAGGTGCTTTATCGCCAACTTTCAACATACTGCTTTACTTAAACGCCACACTCGGCAAATCTAATCGTAAAATTAGACAAAAATTCGCAAAACTCCAAATAAAAAAGTTGAAAGTTTTTCTAGGAGAACTAAGAGAACTAAGAAATCCCAACAGTCCTAGCAATCCTAGAACTCTTAAGTAGCCTTAGGTCCTTAGACGGCAGACAAAAAAAGCGAGCGCAATATGCGCTCGCCAAATTACTATTTACTCACTACTCGTTACACACTAAACTATTTCGCCGTTACCCTGCGGTCGAGTTCCTCCACGATTTGCAGGAAGGATTTGTCGGTCTCCATAAGGTTGGTGACAGCCTTGCAGGCGTGGAGCACAGTGGCGTGGTTTTTGCCACCGATAGCCGCACCGATAGCCGAGAGTGGCGATTTGGTGTGCTGCTTGCAGAGGTACATCGCAATCTGCCTTGCCTGAGCAATCTCGCGCGTACGCTTGGGCGAGTCGAAGGTTGCCTCGTCAATATTGAAGTAGTCACACACAATATTGCGGATATTCTCAACCGAAATCTCCTTGGGGCTGATTTTGACATAGGTTTTAAGCACCTCTTTTGCCAAAGTGACGGTAATTTTGCGACCCATGAACTTGGCATTTGCCACAAGTGCCGACAATGCACCCTCAATTTCGCGCACATTACCATTGATGTTCTCGGCAAAGTATGCAACCACATCTTCGGGAATAACATCAACGCCTTCGAGTTTGCGAGCCTTGTTGTGAATAATCTTCACTTTTGTCTCATAGTCGGGTTGAGTAAGTTCTGCTGCCAAACCCCATTTGAAACGAGTGAGCAATCTATCGTTAATATCGCTCAACTCTGAGGGGCGTTTGTCCGAAGTGAGAATCAGCTGCTTGCCCGAAAGGTGGAGGTGGTTGAAGATATTGAAGAAGGCGTTTTGGGTACTACCCTTGTTGCCCGAAAGTTCCTGAATATCATCAACGATGAGCACATCTACCATTTGGTAGAAGTTAATAAAATCGTTAGGCTCTTTGTTTAGCACAGCAGTTGTGTATTGTGCCTGAAATTTATTCATTGACACATACAACACCTGCAATTCGGGGTGGCGTTGCTTGATGTCCATACCGATAGCCTGTGCCAAGTGGGTCTTTCCCAATCCCGAGTCGCCAAAGATATAGAGAGGGTTGTATGCGGTTTTTCCTGGTTCTACACCCACTGCCATACCCACACTCCTAACAAGGCGGTTGCAATCACCCTCAATAAAGTTCTCGAAGGTGTAGTTGGGGTTGAGTTGCGAAGGAATTTCGAGTTTCCTAATACCAGGAATTACGAAAGGATTTTTTATCTTTGTGGTGTCGCTCTGGGTAACCACCTTGTTGATGGTTGCCACACTCGACTCCGTAGCCTTCATCTGCTCTTCGGGCGAGGGCTCGGGCGTAAGCACCGAGTAGCGCAACGAAGTGTTGTTGCCAAAGTGCGCATAGATGATGGGGCGCAACGAGGGGATATAGTTGCGCTCGATGTGAAAGACACTATCCTCGCTTGGAAGGCGCAGGCGCAATGTCTTACCATCGTAGCCAATGGGAACTATGGGCTTAAACCATTTTGCAAACTCTTCTTCGGTGGTTTGTTCTTTGATTTGAGCCAAGCAGTTCTGCCATACATCACTATATGTAGTCGCGTTAACTATCATTTATGCGATTGGGTAACTAATTACTGATTTCTTGGTGCAAAATTGTGTATAAATTTATTAAAAAAAATATCTTTTGCTGTTGCAAAATTAATTTTAATTGTTATAGGGATTTTTGGATGAATTTTCACACTCTTTTTAATGTGCTGATATTGAGAATTAATGAAAATAATCGTATATTTGCATATTGGAAAATTAAATAAGGATATATATGATATATAAGCAAAATTTATAATTACACTAACTTACTATGGAACAGTACATTCTCGACAGAGCACAGAAATGGCTCGATGGAAATTATGACGAAAAGACCAAAGAGCAGGTAAGAAATCTTATGGAGAACGACCCCAAAGAACTCTCCGAAAGTTTCTATCAGGACCTCGAATTTGGCACCGGTGGTTTGCGTGGTATTTTGGGTGTTGGTACCAACCGTATGAATGTATATACAGTAGGTATGGCAACTCAGGGCTTGGCAAACTACTTGAAGAAATGCTTTGAGGGTCAGGAGATTAAGGTTGCCGTTTCGCACGACTGCCGCAACTTCTCTCGCGAGTTTGCCGAGCGCACTGCCGACATCTTCGCATCCAACGGCTTCAAGGTCTATCTCTTTGAGTCGCTCCGCCCCACCCCCGAGTTGAGTTTTGCCATTCGCGAACTCGGCTGCAAGAGCGGTGTGATGGTTACCGCCTCGCACAACCCCCGCGAGTACAACGGCTACAAGGCATATTGGGAGGACGGCTCGCAGGTTATCGCGCCCCACGACAAGAACATCATTGACGAGGTAAACAAGATTACCTCCGTAGACCAGATTGTTAGCGGTCTGCATCCCGAGAATATTGAGATTGTCGGCGAGGAGTTTGACAAGATTTATTTGGAGCGTGTACACAGCCTTTCGCTCTCGCCCGAGGCGGTGGCTAAGTACCACGATATGAAGATTGTTTATACCCCCATTCATGGCTGCGGTCACAAACTCGTTCCCGCATCGCTCCGCCGCTACGGTTTCACCAACATCTCGACCGTTGCTGAGCAGATGGTAATCGACGGCAACTTCCCCACCGTTGAGTCGCCCAACCCCGAGGAGCGCACCACTATGCGTATGGCTATCGAGCAGGGCGTGCGCGAGGGTGCCGAGATTGTTATGGCTACCGACCCCGACAGCGACCGTATCGGTATCGCTGTTCCCGATGAGAACGGCAACTTCGTGCTCCTTAATGGTAATCAAACCTGCGTTCTGCTTACCTATTATATGTGCCGCCGCTGGAAAGAGAACGGCATGCTCGATGGCAAGCAGTATATCGTCAAGACCATCGTAACCAGCGAGATGATGGCAGATGTTGCCAAAGGCTTTGGCGTTGAGTACTTCGACTGCCTCACAGGTTTCAAGAACATTGCAAAGGTTATCCGTGCCGAGGAGGCTAAGGGTAAAGTATATATCGGTGGTGGCGAGGAGAGTTTCGGCTTCCTTGCTGGCTCGTTCCTGAGGGATAAAGATGGCGTTTCGGCTTGCTCGCTTGCTGCCGAGGCTGCCGCTTGGGCAAAGAGCATCGGCACCTCGCTTTATGAGTTGATAAAGGAACTCTATGTAGAGTATGGCTTCTATAAGGAGGGTCTTGTGAGCGTTGTTCGCAAAGGTCAGGAGGGCGCAGCCGAGATTAAACAGATGATGGTGGACTTCCGTGCCAATCCTCCCAAACAGATTTGCGGCTCGGACATCGTGACTATCAAGGACTACCAATCGTCTGAGGCTCTTGATGTTAAGAGTGGCACCACCTCACCTATCGACATCGACAAGAGCAATGTTTTGCAGTACCTCACCGCCGATGGCACCATTCTCTCGATTCGCCCCAGCGGTACCGAGCCCAAGATTAAGTTCTACTTCGGCGTGAAGGAGCCTCTCGCATCGCTCGCCGACTACGACAAGGTTTCCGTTCAACTCGACCAGAAGATTGAGCAGATGAAAAAAGAGCTCAACCTTGTTTAATTCAGTGAGTAACTAGTAGTTAGTAACTAGTCATTAGGCGAGAGGCTTGTGCCTCTCGCCTTTTTTGTTGACCGTCTACCGAGCATAATAAAACTCGTCTTGCCACGCCCACCGCAGGTGGGCGGTTGGCATCTACCGTTCTTAGAGTTGAAAGTTGTGTGCGCCCCTTGGGGGCTTCCTGTTTTTCTTGTTTTTCCTGTTTTTCTTGCAGGAATGACAGGGGTAACAAGGGTAACAGGAATAACAGGGGACAGACCCCTCCGCTGCTTCGCAGCACCTCCCCTATCGTAGGGGAGAAGTTCCTTAGAGAGGGGGAAGAAAAAAATGCGAGCGCAATGTTGCGCTCGCACCATAATTTTCAACTCTCAACTTTCAACTCATTTTACTCTTATAAGGTTTATGCCATCGCGGATGGGGACAATGACGCTCTCCACTCGTGGGTCGTCGTGCACCATCTGGTTGAACTCCACAATACCGAGGGTCTGCACATCGGAGGGCTTAATATTCTGCTCCACAACCTTGCCATACCACAAAATGTTGTCCGCCAAGATGTAACTGCCCGAGTGTACCAGCCCATCATCAAGGAGCATACGGTAGTAGTCGGGGTACTCCCTCTTGTTGCCATCAATAAATACGAGGTCGTAACTCTCGCCCAGCGTGGGCATAACATCGAGTGCCGAGCCTGTGTGGCGACGAATCTTGTGACCATGGGGCGAGCGGGCGAAAAACTCGCTCTGGATACCCTCCAACTCATCCTCAATCTCGATGGTATCAATAATGCCATCTTCGGGCATACCCGCTGCAAAACAGAGAGTTGCATAGCCCGTAAAGGTGCCTATTTCGAGTACCCTGCGAGGCGTAATCATACGGGTGAGCATCTCCAAGAATTTACCCTGCAAGTGCCCCGACACCATCTGTGGTTGCACAACGCGCTGATTGCTTTCGCTCTCCAACTCCGCAAGCAACTCGTCCTCTGGCGAGGAGAGTCGGCGCATATATCTTTCGAGTTCTTCGTTCATCATGTTCATATATTATACATAGGAAAGGGTTGAAAGCGAGGGTAATACCTCACGGGCCACCGCTTGTATATCTTCGGGAGTGAGAGCCTCCACCTTGCGGTAGACCTCCTCGGTGCTATCCACCGCACCAAAAACCAAATAACTCTTGCCCACACCGAGCATATAAGCCTCATTGTTCTCCGCCGAGATGGCAAACTGCCCCATAAACTGCCTTTTAGCAATGGCGAGTTGTCGTTTGGAGAGAGGCTCTTCCATAAGCCTTTGCAACTCCTCGCCGATAATACGGCGGCACTGCTCCAACTTATCCCTCTCGCACGAGAAGTAGATGGAGAACATTCCGCAGTCGCTCAGTGGCGTATAGAGAGCCTCTACACAATATGTCAGTGCGTTGCGCTCGCGGAGTGCGACATTGAGCCTCGAAGCCGCCGAGGGTCCTCCGAGCAGGTTTGTCATCAGTATCAGTGCCAAGCGTTTGGAGTCATTGAGCGAGTAGGCTCTCGCGCCCATAATCGAGCGCACCTGATGGTGCGAGGGGTGTGATTTGGTGACATCAAAAGGCTCTGTTACCTCAGGCACAGCGCGTTGCTGACTCCTTGTGGTAGCCCCTTCCGCACCAAATGAGCGCTCCATCTCAGCCACAAACCTCTTGGGCGAGATGTCGCCAATGGTGGCAAAAACCATACGATCGGTGGTGTAGTTACGCTCCACAAAGCGGGCAATCTTCTCGCCATTCAACCTCATAAGGTTGCGCTTGGAGCCCAAGATGTTATGCCCCAACTCCGAGCCCGCAAAGAGCCTATCCTCAAACTCGTCATAGATGCGCTCCTCGGGAGAGTCTTTATACATATTTATCTCATCAACAATCACTTCCTTCTCCTTTTCGACCTCTACATCGGGGAATGTGGAGTGGAAAATAATATCGTCAATGAGTTCGACAGCCTTACCGAAATCGCTCTTCATAACCGTGGCATGAACAACGGTTTCCTCTTTGGTTGTGAAGGCGTTTATCTCGCCACCTCGGTTTTCAAGACGGCAATTGACCTGCCAAGCCTTGCGCTTTGTTGTCCCCTTAAAGAGTGTATGTTCCAGCAGATGAGCCACTCCCCTCTCCTCATCATATTCATCGCGCGAGCCTGCACCAATGGTCATCGAGCAGTAGCACACCTCGCTACGTACCCTTTTGAGTACGCATCGTATGCCGTTTGGAAGTGTATGTACAAAGAATTCTTCGCGTGCCATATCCTACTTCTTCGCCATCTTCTCAGCCGTTGCAATATGCTGAGCCAAAAATTGTCCCGTATAACTCTCCTTGCACTTCACCAAATCATCGGGCGTACCCTCAAATACCAAATTGCCACCCTTGTCGCCAGCCTCTGCGCCGAGGTCAACGACCCAATCGGCAAACTTGATAACCTCCAAGTTATGTTCAATAACGACAATCGTGTGCCCCTTACGAAGGAGTGCATCGAATGCCGCAAGGAGTTTCGATATATCGTGAAAATGTAGTCCCGTTGTAGGCTCATCAAAGATGAACATTGTGCCTGCCGTAGTATCCTCGCCCATCAGGTACGAGGCGAGTTTAACCCTCTGTATTTCGCCGCCCGAAAGTGTCGAGGTAGATTGTCCGAGTTTAACATACCCAAGACCAACACTCTGCAAGGTCGAAAGTGTTGCCACAATGCGCCTATTGAGGCTATCGTCATCCTGCGCAAAGAACTCCACCGCGTCATCCACACTCATTTCCAATACATCCGAAATGCTCTTACCGCGGTAGCGCACCTCCAAAACTTCGTCATTAAATCGCTTGCCACCACAATGCTCACATCGCAGTTCAACATCCGCCATAAACTGCATCTCCACGCGGATTACACCCTCGCCTTGGCACTCCTCGCATCTGCCACCTGGGCGGTTGAACGAAAAGTGCGACTGCGTGATACCGTTGTGTTTGGCATAGGGTTGCTGAGCGTAGAGCTGGCGAATGTCGTTGTAGGCTTTGGTATAGGTTACAGGATTGGACCTCAGTGACTTACCAATGGGGCTTTGGTCTACCATCTCAACCGAATGAATGAGTCCCACATCCCCTCCAAACGAGCCATAACCAGTCGGCGCATTGCCTGTTTCGTAAATCTTACGCCTCAGTGCAGGATAGAGTATGCCCTCCACAAGCGAGGACTTACCACTACCGCTCACACCCGTCACACAAGTCATAACCCCAAGGGGTATTCTTACATCTATATTTTTAAGATTGTTCTCTCTTGCGCCCTTAATCTCCACAAAGTTGCTCCAACCACGCCTATGGGTGGGCATAGGAATGCTTTTGCGCCCCCAAAGATAGTCAGCCGTAAGACTCCTTTTTGCCTCTGCAAGTTCGGCAATAGCGCCATTAAAGACCACCTCGCCACCGTTTTCGCCCGCTTCGGGACCAATATCCACAATACGGTCTGCTGCGCGAATTACCTCCTCCTCGTGCTCCACAACAATAACCGTATTACCCATATCGCGCAACTTCTTCAAAACACCAATCAGTCGGTGTGTATCTCTCGGATGCAGACCAATACTCGGCTCATCGAGAATGTAGAGTGAGCCTGTAAGGTTACTACCAAGCGATGTGGAGAGGTTTATGCGTTGGCTCTCGCCACCCGAGAGTGTTGATGATAGGCGGTCTAATGTAAGGTAGCCAAGTCCCACTTCGACAACATATTGCAACCTTGTGCGAATTTCCGTAAGCACCCTTTCGACTTTCGAGAGTTCGTGGGGCGTAAGGCTTAGTGTTGCAAAGAACTCCGAGAGAGCCTCTACTGGCATAGTGACCAATTGTGCAATAGTCTTATCCCCCACCCTCACATAGAGAGCCTCCTTGCGGAGTCGCGCACCTTCGCACTCGGGGCAGACGGTCTTGCCCGTAAAGCGCGAGAGCATAACCCTATATTGCACCTTGTAACGCTCCTTTTCGAGCATTTTGAAAAACTCGTCCAAGCCGTGAAAATACTCATTACCCGACCACAGAAGTCGTCTTTGTTGCTGAGTGAGTGTGTGATAGGGTGCGTGAATGGGAAAATCGAAATGGTGAGCATTCTCCACCAATCTATCCCTAAACCAACTCATCGAAGCACCTCGCCAACAAGCAATTGCGTTCTCGAAGATACTCTTATTTTTGTCGGGCACAACAAGGTTTTCGTCAATGCCCACAACTTTGCCATAACCCTCGCAAATAGGGCAAGCACCTATGGGATTGTTGAACGAGAAGAGGTGTTCGGTGGGTTCTTCAAAGGTCATTCCATCTGCCTCGAAACGAGTCGAGAACTCCTCCTCGTGTCCCGCATAGAGGAGTCGGCAAACTCCCTTACCCACCTCCAAGGCTCTTTGAATAGAGTCGCCTGCACGACTCAGCAGATCCTCTTCATCGGAGGCTCTAAGGCGGTCGATAACAACTAAAACATCCTCTATATCAATGTTTTTGTCTATCTCTCGCACAAAGTCCTCTGCTAACATCATCTCGCCTCCGAAACGGAAACGCTGCACGCCCTCCTCCATGAGGAGTGTTACCTTTTCGATGGGTCTTTCGCCCTCGCGTAGTACAAAAGGGGCAGCAATGACGACAGCCTCACCCTTGTCAAGAGTTGCGATATGCTCCACAATATCTTGCACTTGGTGGCGCACAACCTCCCTGCCAGAAATTGGCGAGTAAGTTCTACCTACACGCGCAAAGAGCAGTTTGAGGTAGTCGTAAATCTCGGTGGAGGTGCCGACCGTCGAGCGAGGGTTGCGCGAAGTAACCTTCTGCTCAATGGCGATAGCAGGAGCAATACCCTTAATAATATCAACATCGGGTTTCTCTATCCTGCCCAAGAATTGGCGAGCATAGGTCGAAAGGCTCTCTACATACCTTCGCTGTCCCTCGGCAAATATAGTATCAAAGGCGAGCGTGGATTTGCCCGAGCCCGAGAGTCCCGTAATCACAACCAACTGATTGTGAGGAATCTCAACCTCAATATCTTTGAGGTTGTGGACCCTTGCACCCTTGATATATATGGAATTATACTTCTGCTTCATCTTCAATGTTGATACCTTCGACCTTTTCGAGCCTTGCAATGAGTTCCTCTGCCTTCGAGAGCCTTATGGCGAGTTTTACGGTGCACATATTGTCGAAGGTCTGCTCCAAAATTTTAGGATCCATAGCCTTTATTGCCTTCATCACGCCATTCATACTCTCGAAAGGATAGCGCACCGAGATAATTCTGTCAATCGTTCTCTCTTCCACTCTACTCACATCCAACACCGCAGCCGTAGCCTCGCGGTAGGTTTCGATAAGCCCCGCAACGCCCAACTTCGTGCCACCAAACCACCTGACAACCACCACCAAACAGTTGGTAATATCGCGCGACAGGAGTTGTCCCAAGATGGGTTTGCCGGCCGTTCCCGAAGGCTCGCCGTCATCGTTGGCTCTCCACTCCTCGCCCCTATAACCAATGCGGTAGGCGTAGCAGTGGTGAGTTGCATCGTAGAACTTTTTGCGCAAAGGTTCCATAATATCCCTCACCTCCTCTGCCGATGTGACATGATAAGAGAGCGCAAGAAATTTACTACTGCGCTCCTTAATGGTGGTTTCGGCATTGCCGACAATGGTTTTATAGGTATCCTCTGCCACTTCGAGTAAAGGTTTATTTGTGAGCCCTAAACATCCTATCCCAGCGAATATTGCTTGGGAATGGTTTGAACTTATCGAGCGACAACCATACAAACGAAGGAGTGCCTACAATATGGTCTTCGGGCACAAAACCCCAGAAGCGCGAGTCGGCAGACATGTGTCGGTTATCACCCATCATAAAGTAGTAGTCCATCGCGAAGGTGTAGTGGTCGCTCTCGGTGCCATCAATATAGATTTTACCATCCTCTACCCTCAGGTCGTGACCCTCGTAGTTCTTAATAATGCGCTCATAGAGAGGTAGATTGTCGGTCGTAAGAGTCACCGTAGCACCCTTCTTGGGCACCCATAGTTCGCCAAAGTTATCCTCGGTCCAAGCGTATGCAGGGTTATTGGGAAAGATGGCAAGGAAGGGTTCGGTACTCTCGTTTTTGCTTACCGACACCACATTGTTCATACCTTCAAGCATTGCCACCGCTGCCTTCGTGAGAGGCATTGTATAGATGCCGGTAGATGACGAGTAGTACACCTCATCGGGCGATACTCCAAGTCGCTCAAAACTCTTCTTGCTCAGAGGTGCAGAGGTCTGTACAAAGTAGATATATTGCTGATTGTCAATATAGTTTTGTTCCTCGCCATTGACATAAAGCATACCCTTTTCAATCCTCAGCGTATCGCCAGCCACAGCCACACAACGCTTCACATAGTGTTCCCTCTTATCCACAGGGCGAGCCACTACATTATACTGTTTGTTCATCAGTTCGCGCCCCCTCTTCTCGCCGTAGGCAGAGGTAAATTGGCGCACAATGTCGTAATATGTTTCGTTTTGCCTTTCGAGGATTACCGTATCTCCTGCGGGGAAGTTGAATACCACAATATCGCCACGCTCCACGCCCCGAAGACCTGCCAGACGCTTATAGGGCATCTTTACTGCCTCCGAGTAAGACTTTGTGCCCCAAGGGGTTGTGTGGTGCATAAGTGGCAACGAGAGTGGTGTTTGTGGCAAGCGAGGACCATAGGTCGCCTTGCTCACATAGAGATAGTCGCCTACCAACAGCGTTTTCTCCATTGAGGAGGTTGGTATGGTATACATCTGGAAGATGTAGATGTTTATAAGCCAAGCAAATACGAGCGCAAAGACAATGGCATCTAACCAACTGAAAATCTCCTTGTAGGTCTTATTGGTGCGCTTGCGCTCCTCGTGCTTGTCCCAGCGGAACAGTCGCGCAATGCGTTTAGTGATGTAGAGGTCGAAGATTATGGGTAACCCTAACAGCAACCACAAATTCTCGGTCCACACCACAAACCACAGCACATAGACCACCGCCACAATGGCGAACTTAAACCATTTATTTTTGAGCAATTTTCTCATAATCAACTAAATTTGCAAAAAGTCATCCATTGAGAATACCCCCGTCTTACCTACGAGCCACTCGGCAGCCAGCACTGCACCCAGAGCCAAACCTCGGCGCGACTTTGCGCTGTGCGACACCGTGAGAGTATCCTCCTCGGAGTCGTAAGTTATGGTGTGAATACCCGCAACCTCGCCCTCGCGATAGGAAATAATATCCTCTTTTTTAACAGCTTTGCGCCCCTCGCTTGCCGCAGCCATCTCCTCGGCAAGAGTTGCAGCCGTACCGCTCGGAGCATCGAGTTTGTGGATATGGTGAGTCTCCTCAATCTTAACGCCATACTGCTCCATGGGAGCCATAACCTTTGCAAGCCAACGATTTAGGCGGAAGAGCACATTCACGCCAAGCGAGTAGTTCGAGGAGTAGAAGAACGCCCCACCCCTCTCGCGGCAGAGGGCGTCTATCTCGGCTTTCCTGTCGAGCCAGCCCGTTGAGCCACTCAGTACGGGCACACCCATAAGCAGACACTGCCTGATGTTGTCGTAAGCGGTAGCGGGCGAAGTAAACTCAATTGCCACATCAATCTCTACCATCTTCTCGGGCACCAACAGTTCCGCGCGGTTATCCACATCAATCCTCAGCGCGACCTCGTGTCCTCGCTCGATGAGCACTTTCTCAATCTCGTGCCCCATCTTTCCGTAGCCTATAATTGCAACTTTCATATCTTTCTCGGGTTTTAACTTACAAAAATAGCGATTTTCTTTGTATATTTGTTGCACAAATAGACAAAAAAGGAATTTATGCGCTACTTTGCAGAACTTTCATACAAGGGCACAGCCTATTGCGGTTGGCAGCGACAGCCCAACGCCATATCCGTACAGCAGACCATCGAGGAGGCACTCTCTACGCTTCTGAGGGAGGATATAGATGTTGTAGGTGCGGGCAGGACCGATACGGGTGTCCACGCAGTGTTCTATGTTGCCCACTTCGACACCGCAAGGGAGATTGCCGAGCCCGAAAAGTTTGTCTACCACCTCAATGCCATCTTACCCGAAGATATCGCCTTTTCGCGCATCTATGCCGTGGCTGACGATGCCCACGCGCGTTTTGATGCCACCGAGAGGGAGTACCGCTACTATATCCACACCCGCAAAGACCCCTTTACGAAGGCTACCTCGTGGCAACTGACCACGCCACTCGACTTGGAGGCGATGAACGAGGCAGCAAAGGTACTCCTTGCGACCGAGGACTTTACGACTTTTGCCAAACTCGGCAGTAACAATACCAACAACATTTGCCACATCTACCGTGCCGAATGGGTTGAAATTGAGTGCGGTATGGTAGTTTTTATCTTCCGCGCCAACCGCTTTTTGAGAAATATGGTGAGGGCTGTTGTTGGCACTCTTGTCGATGTTGGCAGGGGTAAAATCACCCCCACGGAGTTTGCCGAGATTGTCGCCTCGCGCGACCTCTCGCGCTCTTCCTCCTCCGCCCCCGCAGCAGGACTATTCCTTACCGATGTTAAATACTAAAAAAAAGTGCGCTCTTGTAGCGCACTTTTTGTTTGTCTACCACCGCCCCCCTGTTCATGGGTATCTTTTTTAATACCCGTGAACAAAAATAACCCTCTCCTAAGTTAGGAAAGGGTGCCGAAGGCGGGAAATGTTTATCCCCTATTATCCTTGTTATCCCTGTCACTCCTGCAAGAAAAACAGGAAAAACAAGAGTGACAAGAAGAACAAGAACGGTAGATGCCAATCGCCCATCTGCGGTGGTCGTGGCAAAACGAGGTTTATTCCCCCTCTAACTTAGAGGGGGATTAAAAAAATGCGCTGCGAAATTCGCGGCGCACTACAAATTCAAACTCATAATTTTCAATTCGCCTATCGGCGTTTGGGGAGGTAGCCGACAATTATCTCTTTCATCTCCTTCCAAGCCGAAAGGTGGAAGAGTTCGGCGAGTAGAGCGTAGAAGCCTGCGCCAAGCACAATCTTTGCCACAAAGACCACCCACAAGGCAACCCCAAGGCTTGCGCCCGCAACACCTAAGAGCCAAATAAAGCCACACATCAGACCCGTAATACCAAGGTAAGGAAGTGCATCTTTTGCCCTACTCCATAGGTTCCACTCGGGAATGTAGCGTTTGGCGGTTTGGCAGTTGATAATCATATCCGACACAAAAATCGCAACCTGACCCCACGCGATAGCCTCGACACTAATAGGAATGGTGATGGCGAGTATTGCGGTGGCAATCAGTTTCTTAACAAACTCTATGCGGAAAATGGTATTGCCATCGTCACACACCTTCACAATGTTATACGAGATGACCGAGAGTGGCGCAAGCAGACCTGCAATGCTCAAAATCCTCAAATAAGGCACCGCAGGGAGCCACACCTCGGGCAGCAACACGCGGAACATATCTTCGGCAACGGCAATCAAGCCACTCATCAGCGGGAACATCACAAAAGCCCACAGAACATAGACTTTACGCGCGTTTAGGTTAAGTTTTACTTTATCTTCCTTTTGGCGCGAGAATGCCGAAAAAGTGACATTCAGCACAGCCATAATCGTGGAGGATACAGGCATCTCCTTAATCTTATTACCCCTATCGTAGTAGCCGAGGTCGGCTTTGGTGTAGAACTTACCGATAAAGAGATTGGAGATTTGGTAGTAGACATTGCTCACAAGGTCGCTCAGCAATATGCGCGAGCCATAGCGGAACATCTCCCTGATGCGCTCCAACGAGAACTGCCAGCGAGGTCGCCAACGACTACCAACCCACATCATTGCTGTCTTAACCACCACAACGCCAAGCCTTTGTCCGACCAAAGCCCACACGCCCAAGCCCTCTATTGCCATCCATATAGCCACTGCACTCGACACAGCATTTGCCACAAGCACATAGAGCGAAAGGCTACGGAACTCCATCTTGCGTTGCAAAATAGCGTTCTGGATGTTCGAGAAGGAGTTGATGGGAATTAGCAGGTAGAGAATTGGTGCCACAACCTCAAAATCGGGAGCACCAAAAAAGCGCGAGCAGGCGGGCGCAATAGCCACCAGCACCACATACAAAGCCACCGAAATGGCTATATTGACATAGAAAACCGAGGAGTAGTCGAGGTCATCGACCTCCTTTTTGCGAATGAGCGCTTGCGAGAAACCGCTATCCACAAGTGGCATAAGTATAGCAGGGAACGCCGCCACAATGGCGATAAGACCGTAGTCCTCGGGCGAGAGCAAGTTGAGCAGCACAAGGCTTACGGCAAGTTGAAGGAGTGCCGAGGCAACCTTCTCCACCGTACTCCATGCCACACCCTTTACAACCTTATGTTTCAACTCGGTAGCCATACCTTACTCCCACTACTCCACAATGAAGAGCACCTCGTCTTTGGCGTGCATGAGATGCTTTTCGCGGGCAAATTTTTCGAGAAATTCATCGTCTTTCAACTTCTCGACATAGATACTATCCTCGCGAATTTGCTCCTCGTAGCGTTCAATCTCACTCCTGAGTCTGCGTACCGAGGTCTTAGTCTTTATTAGTCCCACAAGGCTGAGGTCACTCAAAAAAAACACAAGCACCAGAAAAACAACTGTTGCCAACATCCAATGCCAATATTTTTTAAGTCTTTCCTTCATACCCTTTTGCCTTGTCTCAAATCGTGCGCACTCTGTGACAGCAAAGAGTGTCTAACTTAGTCGTTTACAATTGTGTAGATATCTTTCAAATTGCGACCCAAATCGTCATAATCCAAGCCAAAGCCCACGATGAAATCATCGGGAATATCCATGGCGCGATACTTCACCTCGTAGTCTTTGGTAAACTTGGTGGGTTTGTAGAGCAGAGTTGCAATAGCCACGCTTGCGGGGTTGTGCTCAGAGAGCAGACCCAAGAGGTGTTCCATACTCTCGCCCGTATCTACCACATCCTCCACAATAATAATATGGCGACCCTCTACGCTGTCGGTCAAACCAATGAGGTCTTGTACCTTACCGGTCGAGGCTGTACCTACATAGGAGGCAAGTTTTACGAATTGCACCTCACAAGTAAGATCAATATTCTGCATCAGTTCGCCCAAGAACATAAACGCACCATTGAGAACTCCCAAAAAGAGAGGGGTTTCAACATTCTTGTAATCTTCGTTCAGGCGGTCAGCAACCCTTTGGATAGCCTCCGAAATTTGAGCGTGAGGGATAGAGAGTTCGAAAGTTTTGTCGTGGAGTGTTACTCGCTTATTGTTTTGGCTCATAGTGATATAGTTTTTTGTAATTCTAATTTTTCATATTGGCAACCTTTCTGCTCCAATTTTGGAGTAAAAAGTATATATTTGCAAAGTTAATAAAAATTCTATGAACGATAACACACTTTTCGCGCTTTTAATTACTCTTTTTGCCGGATTGGCGACTGGCATAGGTAGTTTGATAGGTTTTTTTGCCCAAAAGACCAACAAAAAATTCCTCTGTTTCTCGCTTGGACTCTCGGCAGGAGTGATGATTTACATCTCGTTTATGGAGATGTTGCATGGTGCAAGGCTCTCTCTTGAAGAGTTTTATGGTTCCGTTGGCAAAGCAGACGGCATCACTGCCCTACTCTTCTTTGGCGGCGTGTTGCTTGCGGGACTCATCGATCGCCTTATTCCCGAGGCGGAAAACCCCCACGAGTTACACAATGTGGAGGAGATGAATGGCGAGGACAACCAAAACCACCATCACGCCTCCAAAAAACTTCGCCATGCAGGTATTTTTAGTGCCATAGCACTCGCCATACACAATTTCCCGGAGGGTATTGCCACCTTTGTAACCTCCTATACCGACCTTGGCGCAGGTATTGCCATAGCCGTGGCGGTGGCTATTCACAATATTCCAGAGGGTATTGCCGTTTCGGTGCCCATCTACCACGCCACAGGCAGTCGCAAGAGGGCTTTCTGGTACTCTTTCTTCTCGGGCTTTGCCGAGCCTGTGGGCGCAATTATTGCTTGGCTTGTGCTGATGCCGTTCATCACCCCAGCACTTGTAAGCAGTATAATGGCGATTGTTGCAGGTATTATGATTTATATCGCCTTCGATGAACTCCTCCCCGCCACCCACTACTACGGCGAAAACCACATTGCCCTCTACGGAATGTTCCTCGGTATGGCAGTGATGGCTGCGAGCATTATCTTGCTCTGAAAGAGCAATATAAGTTGAAAGTTGAGAGTTGAAAGTTAATATGCGGTTGCTTTTCAGCAACCGTTTTTATTTGCCCACTCTCATGTAAAAGAATGAATGGGAGCGAGTAGAATATCGCAGAGGAAATTCTGTGACAAATGAAGAAGCGGCTCCACAGTTCATCAGAACTCCCGTAAGTGCATAGCGTGGAGGGATTTTTGTGCCAAACGAAAGGGCGACCTCCGCAGTTTACTCGAGCGTAAATGAGGAAGGTCGCCACTTGAAGTTTGGTGCGAAAAGCACCCACGATATGTGCTTACATTAGACTAAGCCCGAGAAGCCCATAAATGCCATCGCCAAGATACCTGCGGTAATGAGTGCGATGGGCACTCCCCTAACGCCTTTGGGGACATCGACCAACTCCAAACGCTCGCGGATACCCGCCATAATAACAAGTGCGAGGGCAAAGCCAATAGCAATGGAGGTTGCATAGACAACCGACTCTAAGAGGTTATACTCCTTCTGTACCAACAAAATAGCAACGCCCAGCACTGCACAGTTGGTGGTAATCAGTGGCAGGAAAATACCCAGAGCCTGATAGAGCGAGGGCGAGATTTTCTTCAAAACAATCTCCACCATCTGTACAAGTGACGCAATAACCAAGATGAAGACAATGGTCTGCATATACTCCATACCGAGTGGCACGAGCACATAGTATTGGAGCAACCACACTACAATGGATGATATTGCCATAACGAAGGTTACGGCAGCACCCATACCTGCGGCAGTACCCACCTTATTCGACACGCCCAAGAAGGGACAAATACCAAGCGATTGCGAAAAAACCACATTGTTCGCAAAGATAGAACCGATGATAATTGCAAATAATTCCATACGCCGTTATGCTTTTTTAGTGGTGAGTTTGCGGAAGATAATCATAAGGTAGCCAAGCACGAAGAATGCACCTGGGGAGAGAATGAAGATGAGTGCGCCATCGCCCTGCCAGATGTCCAAGCCGAAAATCTCGCCTGCACCCAACAACTCACGAACAATACCAATGAGAGTAAGCGCACCCGTAAAACCTAAGCCTATGCCTAAACCATCGAGTGCAGACTCCCACACACCGTGTTTTGAGGCGAAAGCCTCTGCCCTACCAAGAATGATACAGTTCACAACAATAAGGGGGATAAACACGCCCAAAGTGTTATACAAATCCTGCACATAAGCCTTCATAAGCAACTCAACAACAGTCACAAACGAGGATATAACCACAATATAAGCAGGAATACGCACCTTGTCGGGGATGATGTTTTTGAGGAGCGAAATCACAACATTGGACATCACAAGCACAAAGAGTGTTGCCACACCCATACCCAAACCGTTGGCTGCCGAAGTGGTCGTAGCCAGCGTGGGACACATACCCAACACCAACACAAAGGTTGGGTTGTTTTTGATTAAGCCGTCAGTAAAAAATTTCAAATTCTTACCCATATTCTACTCGTTTTTACAACTCAATTTTCTTGAAAGTTTTGTATGCCTCCTCAACAGCCTCGATATAAGCCCTCGAAGAGATTGTAGCGGCAGTTAGTGCATCAATAGAGCCACCCTCGCTACGCAAAGTAAATCTCACACGGTGTGCGCGTTTACCTTTAAGGCTCCTAATGAGCGCATTATCCTCCTCGCAAATCTTTGCTCCAAGACCTGGGGTTTCGTTCTGTTCCAGCACCACAACATCGTAGATTGTGCCATTGGGCTCGAAGCCTACAAGCAACCTAATTGCGCCATTAAAGCCCTTCTCCGATACACCCTCAATAGCATAGCCTACTGCGTGACCCTCCTTGGTTGCGGTGTATACAACCACACCGTCAATCTCCGAGGCGAAGACCTCGTCGTGTTCGGGTAGTACATCGGCAGGATTTACAACCACAGCATTAGCCTCCTCATAGACCGCCTTGAATACCTCGTAGGTCAGAGCCACAGCCTCGGCGTATGCCCTCGAAGAGATTGTAGCGGCAGTTAGCGCATCAACATCGCCACCATCTTTTTTAACGGTCATAGTCAAACTCTCAGCCTTCTTGCCCCTAAAACTTCCAATCAGAGCATTATCCTCCGACTCCATATTGGCACCCAAACCGGGGGTTTCTGCCTGAGTCAACACCTCTATATTATAGATGGTACCATCGGCAGTGTAACCCACCATAATACCTACATCTCCATTGAAACCATTGGGTGAAGTGCCTTTGATGGCATAACCAACGACCTCGTCGCCATTGGTCGCCACATAGACACCCTCTCGCTCCTCCATCTCAGCCACAGCCTCAAACTCGGGGAGTACACTCCTAAGAGCATTAACAACCTTCTGTTCCTCTGCCCTCCTAATAGGCTCTTTGGTCATCTCATAGACCACCGACACTGCCGCCGAGCAGACCAGCGCAATGGCAAAGAGCATCGAAACCATATTTCTAAGCGAACTTTTCATACTCTTCCTCCTACTTTTTAGACCTTACAACACCAAATCGTCTTGGGCGTACATACTTATCGATAAGTGGCACCACCGAGTTCATAATCAAAATGGCGAAAGACATACCCTCTGGATAGGGACCCCAAAGGCGAATGAGCATTGTGATAACGCCAATACCCACAGCATAGATAACCATACCTTTCTTGGTCATTGGCGAGGTTACATAGTCGGTAGCCATAAAGACCGCACCCAGCACCGCACCGCCACTGAGGATGTGGAACAAGGGACTCATATACTCCGCGGGACTTACAGCCCACATAATGCCCGAGAACAATGCCATAGTTCCCAAGATGCACACTGGAATGTGCCACGATATAACCTTCCTTACGAGCAGCCACACAAAGCCCGCCAGCAGTGCTACAACCGAAATTTCGCCCAGCGAACCACTCTTAGCACCAATCAGCATGCCCCCAAAATCAACGCTCTGCATAACCTCACTAACGGGCGCACCTGCCTTCAATGCCTCCTTTGCCATTGCAAGGGGAGTTGCACCACTCACAGCACCCACAGCCTCGGGGAACGAGGTCATAGCCACAGGGAATGCCACAAGCAGGAATACACGACCTACAAGTGCGGGGTTGAAGGGGTTTTTACCCAAACCTCCAAAGGTCATTTTGCCGATGCCCACAGCCACAACTGCACCAACAGCAACCAAACCAAGAGGCATGTTGGCGGGCAAGTTGAAGCCCAGCAAAACACCCGTAACTACCGCCGAAAGATCACCAAGCGTGTTTGCACCTTTCAGCAGAACGCGCTGTGCAAACCACTCAACGAGTACACAGCAAGCCACCGAAAAGGCGGTAACTACAAAAGCCTGCCAGCCATAAGCCAAAACCGACACCACCAATGCGGGCATCAGGGCTATAAGCACATCGCACATCATACGGCGCGTATCATTCGAGCCGTGAACATGTGGCGCAGGCGATATTACCAATTTCTGACTATCCATTTCTCTATCTCTTTTTATTTTCGTTTCTCACTCTATTTTTTAACCGCTGCCCTCTCTCTGAAGCGTTTCATTACTTCTGCCTTGCCAATCCTTACCCAGTCCAACAGAGGGAGATATGAGGGACAAGAGAATGTACAGCAACCACACTCAATGCAGTCGGCAATCCAATGGTTCTCCAACTCTTCAAAGTTGCCTTTTTGAGTAAGAGTATTGAGCAGATAGGGCTCCAAGCCCATAGGGCATGCCTCTACACACTTAGCACAGCGAATGCAACTACCCTCCTTTTGTCGCAGAGCCTCTTCGGTGGGAATAAGCAACACGCCCGAGGTACCCTTCGTTACAGGAGCATCAACATTGCTCACAGCGCGTCCCATCATAGGACCACCGGCTACAACCTTACCAACGCCCTGCATACCGCCACATGCCTCAATAAGTGCGCTCATAGGAGTACCAATTCTCACAAGGAGGTTTTTGGGCGCTTTGAGCATCGAGCCCGTAACGGTCACCACCCTCTCCACAAGGGGTTTGCGTTTCGCAATAGCCTCATAGACAGCCAGTGCCGTACCTACATTCTGCACCACAGCACCCACATCAATAGGCAGGCAGCCACTTGGCACCTCGCGCCCCGTTACTGCTGCAATGAGTTGTTTCTCGCCGCCCTGAGGGTAGCGCATCTTCAAGGGTACAATCTCCACTTCGAGGTACGCACCTGCGAGTCTTTCGAGGTGAGCGATAGCGTCGGGTTTATTATTCTCAACGCCGATATATATCTTATCCACGCCTATCGCCTTAGCCAAAATCCTCGCACCAACGAGCAGTTTATCGCCCTGCTCCAACATTACGCGGTAGTCTGCCGTAAGATATGGCTCGCACTCAACAGCGTTGATAATGAGGCATTCTGCTTTTTTACCAGCAGGAATAGAGAGTTTTACATGTGTGGGGAATGTTGCACCGCCCATACCCACAATACCCATCTCGGATATTTTAGCCACAATCTCTTGTGGAGTAAGATTGATGTTCTTGACAACCTCTGGGCTACGGTCAATGCTCTCCACCCATTCATCGCCCTCAACAGCAATAGTTATCGAGGGTTTGAGGTTACCCTGAGCGTCTGCCTTAGGCTCCACAGCCGTAACCGTGCCCGACACCGAAGAGTGGATGGGGCTCGACACAAAACCGCCAGCCGTGGCAATAACCTGACCAACCTTCACCCTATCGCCCTTAGCGACACAAGCCACTGCAGGTGCGCCAATATGTTGCGAGAGAGGAATGGTTACGCTCGCAGGAATGGGGAAACGCTCAATGGCGCTCTCTTTGCTATACTCTTTGCAATCAGACGGATGAATACCGCCAATAGGGAATGTTTTCATAATCTCTACTCTGTTTTAGCGGTTTGAGTTTCGGGAGCCACAACTTTGCGTGCAGGGAAGCCAACCTCCACAATAGTACCCGTAGGGCACTCCACAACACATTTGCGACACATCTTACACTTCGAGGAGTCGATATAGGCGAGGTTGTTCTCAACGGTAATGGCATCGAAGGGACAAGCCTTAGCGCACTTGCCGCAGCCGATACAAGCAACCTTACAAGCCTTTCTTGCCACAGCACCCTTTGCCTTATTGACGCACGAAACATATACCTTCCTGCCTTTGGGTGCCTTCTTTCTCAACTCTATAATCATTTTGGGACAAGCCTTCACACAAGCACCACAAGCCGTACATTTCTCCTCATCGACCTCTGGTAGTCCTGTTGCGGGGTTGATATGCAGTGCATCGAACTCACATTTAGCCGCGCAATCGCCCAAGCCCAAGCAACCAAACGAGCATCCCGTATCGCCTGCATAGAGCGAAGAGGCAACAAGGCACGAGGAGGCTCCATCGAAACGATTGGTCTTGGGGCGCATCTCGCACGAGCCACCACAGCGCACAACAGCCACCTTGGGCTCTTGCTCAGAGGCTGCCTTGCCGAGAAAGCCTGCAATGCACTTCATACACTCTGCGCCACCCACGGGGCAGTAGAGCGAGGATATATCTTCATTCTTCACCAAAGCCTCCGACATACCCCTACATCCTGCAAAGCCACAGCCACCGCAGTTTGCACCAGGCAACATCTTCTCCACTTCGTCAATGCGTGGGTCTTCTTCAACATGGAATTGCTTTGCCACCACATAGAGCAAAAGTGCCAGCAGAGCAGCAATTCCACCAATAACCAATACGGTTGTCCCTAAACTTCCCATCTCTTATCTTTCTTAAAAGTATTTATTCTTAACCGAGAAAACTATAACTCTCTCCAAGCGTTTACGGAAGAAGGAGAGTATCACATAATAAAGCGCACAAGCCCCCAATGCTGACACTCCTGCCACCAAATCGCCATAGCGACCGTAAGTGAGCATCAACGCCAACAACATCACAACCAACGGCATAACATAGGATAAAAAAATCGCCTTATAGCCCATAATCTGCTCGATGGTAATCGTCACCTCGTCACCCTCCTTATAGATTTCGGGATGATTGGTATAGGCAGACACCAATCGTCGTTGGCTCTCGCCACCGCCACACACAGCCTTTGCCTTACATGAGCCACAAGCACTACTTACGACCATCTCGGCATCTACGCGCTTTTCATCGGGATAGACTGCCACCACTCGGGCATCGTGTTCCATAATTTTAGCCATAACCTAACCTTTTTTATTGTTTACTCATTTATATGTCCACTACACTGGTAAATCCACATAACTCCTATCGAGAGGCATTGACGACACCTCCAAAATGGGACAGAATTGGTGTACCTTTTGGAGCGAGGAGTAAATCAGACCGCGCACCGTCTTTACATCCTTAATATCGAAACCTGCATCGACAATCTCATCTTGGTCTTGCCAGCGTTCAAGCATACGATACAAAATTGCATCTATCACATCGTAGGGTGGCAGGACCTCCTCTCCTGTACTCTCAACGAGCACCTCCGAGGTGGGCGATTTGAGCATAGTCTGCTCAGAGATAACCTCGCGACGCGAGTTGATATGGCGAGCCAATGCGTAGACATCGCTCTTGTAGAGGTCGCCCAGCACGCTAAGCATACCACTTGTATCGCCATAGAGCGTCAGTGCGCCCACAGCGAGTTCTGTCTTATTGGAACTATTGATGGGTATATAACCTCTCTGTTCGCACACAGCCATAAAGAGCGCGGTGCGAAGGCGCATCCTGAAATCATCCTCCAACTTAGGGCTATCGGGGGCTCCAATAGCACCGATAATACTATCAAGACTGCTACGATAGATATCGTTGAGTGGTATGGTAACGAGTTCTATGCCCAACGCATGAGCAATCGCCTCGGCATCTTCGGCAGAGTGGTCGGTGGAGTGTCGCGAGGGCATCTGCAAAGCCACTACCCTATCGCTACCCAGCGCATCTGCCAAGATGGTTGCCGTAACTGCCGAGTCGATACCTCCCGTCAGCACCACACACGCTTTCTTGTTGCTATTACCTTTGGCGAAGTAGTCGCTCACACCGAGTTTGAGTGCGCCATACACATTGGCGATTTTGTCCTGATAGGGCACCTCCACGGTCTGCTCCGTCTGCGTGGTGTCCACAAATGCAATCTCCTCCACAAAACTGCCCAGCAACGCCACAGCCTTACCTTTGGCGTTGAAGAGTGCCGAAGAGCCATCATAGACAACCTCCGACGAGCCTCCGACATGGTTCACGAAGACCACATTGGCATCTGCCATAAAAGCCTTCTCTGACAAACGGTCGTAGCGTTTTTCGATGCGCCCCTGCTGGTAGCGGTCTGCGCCCATGACTACGATAGTACTTGCGTCCGAAAAGTCGTGGTCGTTGAGAAAGTCGCTACCGATAGCAACTGCAATCTTCTCGCCCGCCACATTGATATATTCGTGTCCCCTGCCAGCCACAAGGTAGGCAGCATCCACATCGGAGCGGAGCGAGCGTTTGGTAATATAACGCCTAATGCGACGATTTTGAATGAATGCTGCGGCACTTACCGTACCCCCATTACGAAGTATTGGCAGACCCACCAACACGGCAATATCGTCACAGTATGCAGCAATCTCCACAAGTGTCTCTTCGGCTTTGTCGAGGAAGTATCCCCTCACAAGCAACGAGTGTGCAGGCACACCACAAATTGCCTCCTCGGCAAAAACCACAAGGTCGGCACCCTGCCCCTTTGCCTCGGCAATAGCGTCGATGATTTTGTACTTGTTGTAATCGAAATTACCGCACGAATAATTTAGTTGAGCAATCGCTATTTTCATATCTATTTATATAAATAGGAATAATTCTTACAAAGGTAGGAATTTTTGCCGACAATGTTCCTTTTTTGCAAAATTATTCTCGCCAAAAGCGCAAAAAACAGCGGTGGCCTACACAAAAAGGCGAGCGCAGAATATCCACGCTCGCCCAATTACTCTTTGCTCTTTACTAACTACTCACTAATTAAAAATCAAACTCCACGATACTCTTGGCATAATCTTTCCAATATGTTGCAGTCTTATAATCATCTACGCTCTCGGTGGGTACAAAAATCGTGCGTTTGCTGTGATTGTTGTTAAACATCCTAGTGCCACCTGTTGGAGGAGTTGTGCCTTTGCAGTATACTTCTGTAAGTTTCAAGCACTGATTGAATGCGTATTGTCCAATGGAGGTAACGCTCTCGGGAATTATGATGCTCGCAAGATTAGCACAACTGGCAAACGCGTAATTTCCAATTGAGATAACACTATTGGGAATTGTGATACTTGCAAGTCCGTCACAATCATTGAATGCGTATTGTCCAATGGAGGTAACGCAATCGGGAAGTGTGATACTCGTAATGTCATCCCAATCCTTAAAAGCATTTCTTCCTATTGAGGTGATATCTCCATCGAATGTTACCACCCAACACTCCCTCGCTTCATCGTATAGATGAGAAACGACATCTACACCGAAATAGCGGTCATCGAAGGATACCTTGGAGGTTGTGCTACCATTGGTATACCAAAGTTCGGTATTTGCGGGTTTGGTTATCACAAACTCTGCACTAAGAGCCTTCATAGGCTGCACCTCATTGCGAACAACAGACACCGCTTTTGTTGTGGTCCTCTTAAAGATGTTGCCCTCGATGTCGGTTGCGGTAATGGTAATACCGCCATTAAAGGTCATCTCGGGCAAAACAAACCAAAACTCGGTTGCATCATCGGCAGTGGTGCCAATTTCTACACCTGCGCCACAATCCATTGTTATATAGGTTGTTGCGTCATCTTCCATTGCTACCGAAGGCGCATCATTGTAGGTTGCGGTGATTTTTGCCTCTCCTGCTATCTTCTCGCCCGCGTTACCCTCCAACACAATACTCTTAACACTCACACCCTCGGGATTGTAGAGCTTTATTACAAGGTAGCCGCAAGCATTCTTGAAGAACAACTTATCATCGGTAGCATCTTTACCAACTGCCACCATTGTATTTGCACCCCTGCCAAATGAATTCACACCATAGGCTTGTATGATGGGCAAACCTACGGTCAACACGCCAGCAGTGCTGAGGGAAATAACACTGTAAGGATAGACGCCATAGGTTGTTGCAACGGCAGTGCCACTACCCGTTGTTACAGCGTTAAACTCGCCGCCCTCATCGCCCGTCTCGCCGGCGAAGATATATTTGCTGTTGTAGGTGTCTGCATCGAAGAACGAAATCTCGTCGCCTGCGTGCCAATGTGGCGACAAACTCTCGTCAAGATAGGTTTTTGTTTCGCCATTTTGGAACGAGGCATAGATAATACGCCCTTTGACTTTATTGTTTGGATTTACAATGTCCTCATTATTTTGCCCGCAACTGCCTAGCAGTGCAGCAACCATCGCAAGAATAGTAATCTTTTTCATAGTTGTTTCACTCGTTAAATTACCAATCTTGTTCCTCGTGTACGGTCTCAATCTTCTCCATGTTTGGGGAAATAGCAATTCCTTGCTCTACGGCGATGGTAATTATCTCTATTGAAGGAGCGAGGTAACTCGTCGGGGTCTTAGTTTTCATAATTGTTCGCGTTTTGAGTTGCAACTTATTGTAACTAATTGACTATCAGCAAAATACCCCCCCCCGTAATTTTCGGAAAGGGGTATTGTATACCCTTATATTGAACTCGCGTTCATAGTGTATGTAACCCATTTGTCGCTGCAAATATAGTAACTTTTTTCGAAAAACGAACAAACACTCTCCGAAAAGGGCATTGTAATAAATGATTGATAATGTGTGTGGTTCAAAATAAAAAGCGGAGAGAATTTTTCAACTCTCTCCGCCCAAGTACCCGAAACCGGGGTCGAACCGGTACGGACCTTTCGGTCCACAGGATTTTAAGTCCGGCGTGTCTACCTATTCCACCATTCGGGCAACCACTATTTACTCCCATAGGAGCGTGCAAAAATACAATAAAGAATTGAAAAAATAAAAATTGAGCAAATATAATTTGTCTGTAAGGTGCAGGATTGACGCCGAGATGGCACTCTCGGCAAGCATTTTGCATCTTACCGTGGTTGATAACCATAAAATTATTGGCTTATGAAAAGATTTTTTACCATTTGTTTTGCCGTATGCGCTGCGCTGGGAGTGCAGCATCTTGCGGCACAAAACACCACGAGGCAGGCTAATTCTCCACTGAAAGCCACCTCCTACTCCACCGACATCAACCAATATGGGCAGACCGTAAGCGTCATACCCCTCTCGGCAGAGTCGCAAGATGGTTTTCTTGTGTTCCAGAACAAGGCTGCCGACTATCGCATTTGGTTTGATGTGAGGGTTCAAACCGACGGCGCAGTATTTTGGGGAGCAACCGACGGTGCCGACAAGATTGGAAATGGCGTAAGTATTCGTCGTGCCCGCTTTGCCATCAAGGGACAATTCCGCAAGAATTGGTATGGCGAGTTGGATATGGACCTTGCCGATGGTGTGGTGGAACTCAAAGATGCCTATATGCGTTTTGACGGCATACGCAACATGCAGTTGCAGGTGGGTAACTTCAAGGAGAATTTCTCCATCTCGCGCAACACCACATCGCGCTATCTCCAATTCATCGAGCGACCTATGGCGGTAGCCTTTGCACCCTCGCGTCACATCGGTGTGCAAGCCAAGTTCGAGGTCCCCGTATTTTGGGCGACTGTGGGCTACTTCTTGCAGCCCGTAGATGGTGCCGAGACTCGTACCAATGTCGAGGACAACAACAAGGACTACGGCAACAGCACAGGCTACTCGCTGACGGGTAAGGTTGCGATACGACCACTCTACGAAATGAAAGATGCGTCGCTACATCTTGGATTTGCACTCTCCTATCGCACCCCCAAGGCGGACCTTTCGCCCAAAAATTACGGTTCGGTGCGCATCTCTTCGCGCAACTCCACAGTCGTAAACCGCAAAAAGTACCTCGACACCGGTTATATTCCCAATGTGAATTTTGAGTTGATGTATACCGCCGAACTCGCGGGTCACTACAAGGGTCTGCGCTGGGAGGCTGCCTACCTGAAAGACGAGGTGCACATCGACGAACACATCACCGACAGCCCCACGAAGCACTTTTGGGGTGTCTATGCTCAGGCGGGCGTGTTGCTCTTTGGCGGTAGGCAGAACTACGATGCCGGAGGTGCGAAGTACACCCGCATAACCCCTGGTCGCTCGTGGGGCGATGTGGAGTTGTGCGCACGCTACGACCGCCTCGATTTGGATAGCGAGAATATCTATGGCGGTGCTGCCAATGGCTGGACTGTGGGCGTAAACTATTGGGTCAATAGCAACATTAAGATGATGCTCAACTACCAGTATGTCAAGAATAACAAGTACGCCAACGGCAACGGCAAACTCAATATCGGACTCGACTCCGAGGGGCAACCCACTACCGACCCCGCGGCTGTTGTGGGCGACAAGAGCGGTGTAGGCTACAATATGCTCGCCTGCCGCTTCGAGATTAACTTCTAACACACAGGGCGCGGAGTTTTCCGCGCCCTGAAAATTGAAAATTGAAAATTATGGTGCGCCGCGAATTTCGCGGCGCAGTTTTTTCATTCCCCCTCTCTAAGTACTCCTCCCCTACAAAAGGGGAGGTGCTGCGAAGCAGCGGAGGGGTCTGTCTATACTCCGTCTTGCCACGACCACCGCAGGTGGGCGGTTGGCATCTACCTTGCTTTTCTGCGGGCGACCGAGTCGCCCGTTTTCTTTACCACTTTTGGTGGCAAAAGTGGCGCAAAAGCCACGCACCGCATCTCTGGCGGGAGCGCGAAACAAAAAGCCTAAAACAAACGCCTTTGGCGGGTAAAGTATTTACCGTCTTTGTTTTGGAGGGAGGGTTTGTGGATTGGTGCGGGGCGATTTTGAAGACTATTTTGTGTCAGATATCTCGTCCTCTGCGAGGGCGCAATGCGGTGGCATTGTAACCGAGTAGGGGCGAAATAAATGCCAAAATAGGCTCAAAAGCAACCGTATAAATTCACAAAACCTCCCTTAACGCCTTTTTG
>JAZNTX010000016.1:0-32651 GCA_045591965.1 Tidjanibacter sp.
TGGTGCTTTGAAAACCCACAACCACCTCCCTCCCCTATGAATACTCCTCCCCTACGAAAGGGGAGGTTGGGAGGGGTGGTCGAAATTGTGTGCGCGTCCCCGCGCACTGGGAGGGTCCGCGAAGCGGGGGAGAGGTCTGTCCCTCCTGTTATTCCTGTTTCTCCTGTCACCCTTGGGACCCTTGGCTAAAAAAACAAGGGTTACAGGGGTTCCATGGGTTCCAAGGTTTTTCTTTCCTCCCCCAACGAGTGATTTATGTGAGGCGAGTTCAAGGCTTGCGCAGCGCGAGAAACCGCAGTTTGCTAACGCAAATGAGGATTTCGAGCCCGAGCGTAACGCAGCAGATGCGGTGCGAGATGTGCTCGCTATTGTTCTACCACAATTATATCTGACAGGTCGTAACCACGCTCTTCCAGACGCGAGTAGATACCTTTGAGAATCTCGGAATCCATCTGCGGTGTGCGCGAGAGTATCCAGAGGTAGCCATCGTTGGAGCCACCCACAACCGAGTAGGAGTAGTCGGGCGCGAGTTCCAAGATGTTATACTCGGCAGGGAAGATGAAAAATGTCACTTTAAGTTGCCCTGCCTTATCTGTGGTGCGGGCTTTGCCTTTGGCGACCTTGTGTTTGCCGTTCTTTATTCCCTCGTTGCGCACCTCAATCTTTCCATCGGGCAGCAGGGTGTAGGTCGCCTTGACATGGCTCATACCCTTCTCGAAGAAGTGGGGCTTGCGGACAATTTCGTACCACTCGCCGAGGTAGCGATTTAGGTCCACATTCTCTACGGTGGAGTTGTCGAACTTAGGTTTCGCGCCCTTTGAGGAGCACAGCGTAAGCGAGAGCAACGACAAGCCGCCCACGACCATCATAATCGAAGCAATCATCTTGAATTTCATAGTTATAAAAGGTTTATTTGTGAGTTTAACTAACCGCCAAATGCAACAAAGAGAGTGCCAATGGAGTAATTCGGCAATTTTTTTGTTGCTCTCGGTAAAAAAGCGTACCTTCGTGGCACAATTTAGCACAACACCCAATGTCAGTACTCTACGATAACTTCATTTTTGGTCCCATACGCTCACGCCGCTTGGGGCTTTCGCTCGGCATCAATCTGTTGCCCGTGGATTGCAAACTATGCTCGTTCAACTGCATCTATTGCGAGTGTGGCTGGACACTTGGCGGTCAGAAGCCCCGTTTCAACGACAAGCGGGCGGTACTTGCGATGTTGGAGAGTGTTCTCGGAGAGATGGTGGCAAAAGGTACACCCCCCGATGTGCTCACCTTTGCAGGCAATGGCGAGCCAACAATGCACCCCGACTTCGAGGAGATTGTCGATGGGGTTATAGCCCTCAGGGATAGGCTCTGCCCCAACGCTAAGGTGTCGGTGCTATCCAACGCCACAATGCTCCACCGCGAGAGTGTAAGGCGTGCTCTTGGGAGGGTCGATAACCCAATTCTCAAACTCGACTCAGCATTCGACAAGACCGCACAACTCATAGACAAACCCCTCGGGAGTTACTCCATTGCGAGCGTTGTGGAGAATATGAAACTCTTTGGTGGCAACTGCATTGTGCAGACGATGTTCCTGCGCGGAGAGTTCGAGGGCGAGGTTGTGGATAATACAACACCCGAAGAGGTAGAGGCGTGGCTCCGATTGATAGAGGAGATTGCACCTCGTAGCGTTATGGTCTACACCATCGACCGCGACACCCCCGCACCAAACCTCGAAAAGGTGCCTGTGGAGGAGTTGAGGGCTATTGCCGAGAGGGTGCGTGCGCTGGGCATTGAGTGTAGCGTGGCAGGTTAGGAAAATTAGTAGCACAAATGATTACATCCGAACAGATAAAAGACCTCGTGCAGAGGCGCAATGCACTCTACCGCTATCTTGCGGTGGAGAATAAGCGCATTGAGCACGAGGAGGAGCAACTCAAAACCACCGCCCCCGACTTTTGGGACAACCCCGAAGCGGCAGAAAAACAACTCAAAAAGGTGGCGGGCATAAAGGCGTGGATTGACGACTACGACGCTCTCTCGGCGATGGTTGACGACCTCGAAGTCGTTGCAGAGTTTGTGCGCGAAGGCGGTGCTACGGATGCAGAACTCGACAATCACTACGCACGCACACTTGCCGCAACCGAGGAACTCGAAATGAAGAATATGCTCCGCGGCGAGGAGGATAAATTGGGTGCTATTGTGGATATCAATTCGGGTGCAGGAGGTACCGAGAGCCTCGATTGGGCTGCGATGCTTATGAGGATGTACACCCGCTGGGGCGAGCGCAACGGCTTCAAAGTGAGGGTGCAGGATTTTCAGGCTGGCGAGGAGGTGGGCGTAAAGTCCGCGACACTCCTCTTCGAGGGCGACTACGCCTACGGCTATCTGAAAAGCGAGAGCGGTGTGCATCGTATGGTGCGACTCTCTCCCTTCAATGCTAACAACAAGCGACAGACAACCTTCGCCTCGGTATTTGTGTCGCCCGCGGTGGATGACACCATAGAGATTACTATCAACCCTGCCGACTACGAGTGGGACACCTATCGCAGTAGTGGTGCAGGTGGTCAGAATGTCAACAAGGTCGAGACGGGCGTGCGCCTGCGCTACCACGGCAAGGATGCCGACACGGGCGAGCCTATTGAGTTCCTCATTGAGAACACCGAAACACGCTCGCAACTTATGAACCGCGAGAATGCACTGCGCATCCTCCGCTCGAAACTCTACCAGCGTGAGTTGGACAAGCGTATGGCTCTACAAAACGAACTCGAAAAGGGTAAGAAACGCATCGAGTGGGGCTCGCAAATTCGCTCCTATGTCTTCGATGACCGCCGCGTGAAGGACCACCGCACGGGTCATCAAACCTCGGCAGTGGAGGCTGTAATGGATGGCGATATCGATGCCTTCATCAAAGCTTATCTAATGGAGAATTGACAATTGAAAATTAAAGTGCGCCCCAAGGGGCGCACTCTGTTTTTCCTATTTTTCTTGTTTCTCCAAAACAATCATCATAGTTTTCCACCAGAGCGGAAACTATACGAGCCTCCACCCTTTGCAATGATAATGTGATCCAAAAGTGCGATATCGAAGAGTGCCGCTGCATCCCTTAGACGGGTGGTAAACCTCTCATCTTCGTGGCTCGGCTCGGCAGCCCCCGAGGGGTGGTTATGCACCACAATGATTGAGGATGCAACAAGCGTAAGAGCGTGGCGGACAATAAGTTTGCAATCTGTAACAACAGACGATGCGCCTCCAACCGATATGCGTCTGCGCTCGATAACCCTATTCGAGGTGGAGAGGTAGAGTACCCACAGTTCCTCTTGATTGAGCGTGGAGATAAGTGGTGCAAAAAGCGACACTACATCGTTGCGGTCGCGGATGACGAGTTGTTCGCCACTCTCGGCAACAAGCACCCTGCGTCCCAACTCCGCGGCTGCCACAACTCTCGTTGCACGCTCCATACCAAGGCTCTCCATCTGGCGCAACTCCTTAGCCGAAAGGTGTGCAACAGCCACCAAAGAGCCTGCCTCGGCAAGCAATCGCTCGGCAGTAGCCACACTATCCTCTCCGCCCTTGCCTGCAATCAAGAGACTCAGCAGTTCGGCATCGGTTAGTGCCTCTGCGCCCTGTGCAACGAACTTCTCGCGCACACTCTTATCATTCATGAGAGTCATCTTTCAGGTGGTCGTAACGGTCAAGAATAAAGTCGCCCATCTCATCACCCAGCAACACCCACGCATGCTCGGCAGCATTCTGCTCCGCCTCCTTCTTTGTAGAGCCGCGACCTACGCCAATCCTCATATCGTCAATCAGCACGCGCGAGATGAAGGCGGGTTGCGAGCCTCGTTGCTCGCCATCTGCC
Source organism: Tidjanibacter sp. (assembly GCA_045591965.1). Taxonomy (GTDB): domain Bacteria; phylum Bacteroidota; class Bacteroidia; order Bacteroidales; family Rikenellaceae; genus Tidjanibacter. The sequence goes on from JAZNTX010000016.1 coordinate 3,851, forward strand.
TCTGTGGAGAAACTGATGGTGCGTTTACTCTTCTGGCACCACTCTATCAAGCGGCTTTTATGGTCGTTCTCGGAGTTGGTAAGATCTTCGAGGTTGATATGGCGTGGAAGGAGGTTGTTAATCACAATACGATTGACCACATCGTACCCCTTATCCAAGTAGAGCGCACCCACAAGAGCCTCGAAGCAGTCGCCAAAGAGGTGTTTGTGGGCGAAATTGCCCGTAGAGTTATAGATGACCATCTTGTCGAGCCCCAACTTCTTAGCAAGGGCGTTGAGCGACTGGCGGCTCACAATCTTCGAGCGTGTTTGGGTCAAGAAACCCTCCGACTTATTGGGGTACTCAATGAAGAGGTAGTCCGACACTACCGTCTCCAATACCGCATCGCCCAAAAACTCCAAACGCTCATTGTTGATGCTGCCGCCACCCTCCACCTTTACCGAAGCAGAACGGTGGATAAGTGCAAGTTTGTAGAGTTCTACATTGTCGGGCGTAACACCAAAGATACGCCTAAATGCACGGTAGTACTCCCTATCCGCGCCCCAAAGACGATGTATTATGCGTGCAACAAAACCCATTTACTCTTCGTATTTCTTCAAAATTATTGTTGCGTTTTGACCTCCGAAGCCGAATGTATTGCTCAGTGCGCATCGCACCTCACGCCTCTGTGCCACATCGCGAGTAAGGTTAAAGCGTGGGTCGATAGCGGGGTCGAGTTCCTCAATATTGATGGTAGGAGGAATGATGCCCTTGGTGATAGCCATCAGAGCCGCCAAAGCCTCAATAGCACCCGCGCCACCAAGCAGATGACCCGTCATAGACTTTGTGGAGGAGATATTCAGTTTGTAGGCGTGTTCGCCAAAGGTCTTAGCAATACCCTTCAACTCGGCAATATCGCCCAGAGGTGTCGAAGTGCCATGAGTGTTGATATAATCAACCTCCTCGGGGGCGATTCCTGCGTCTTTCAACGCACACTCCATACAGTAACGCGCACCCTCGCCCTCGGGCTCGGGAGCCGTAACATGGTATGCATCGGAACTCATACCAACGCCCACAATCTCGGCATAAATCTTTGCACCACGAGCCTTGGCATGCTCCAACTCTTCGAGAATAAGAGCACCGCCACCCTCGCCCATCACAAAGCCATCGCGGTCCTTATCGTAGGGGCGAGAGGCGTGTTTAGGGTCGTCGTTGCGGGTCGAAAGAGCCATCATGGTGTTAAAACTACCCAAGCCTATTACCGACACTCCGCTCTCGGAGCCGCCCGTAACCACCACATCTGCCCTGCCAAGGCGTATCTGGTCTACGGCACTAACAATCGAGTGGGTACTCGAAGAGCAGGCCGAAACGGTGCTAAAACCAGGACCTTTATAGCCGTATTTAAGCGAGATGTGACCCGCGGCCATATTGGTCAGCATCTTCAATATGAGGAAGGGGCTGAAACGAGGTGCATCGCTCTCGCTATTGCAATAGGAAACAATCTCGTCGTAGATGGTATTGATGCCGCCAATGCCGGAGCCCCAAATAACACCTACCCTATTTTTGTCAATCTCTGCGCTCTCCAAGCCAGCGTCCTTCACAGCCTCCTCGGTTGCGATGAGTGCATATTGGCTGAAAGCATCGAGTTTGCGTGCCTCCTTACGCTCGAAGTAATCTTCGGGGTTGTAATTCTTTATCTCGGCAGCAAACTTTGTCTTGTTATGTGTAGTATCGAAACTCTTGATGAAATCTACGCCATTCACACCCGCTTCGAGGGCTGCAAAATACTCTTCGACATTATGTCCCAGAGGGTTGATGGTTCCAATACCCGTAATTACTACTCTCCTACGCTCCATAGTTTATATTCTACTTTATTAGGGTTAGTATCGTATATCTTAGTGGTTAAAAAAATAACCTATCAAAAAGAGAAAGTGAGGTAAAACCTAAATTTTACCTCACCCATATACTCTGTTGAGTCTTCTCTCTGAGCGCGATAAAATTATTTAGCGTGCTCCTCAACATACTTGATGGCGTCGCCAACAGTCGAGATCTTCTCTGCTGCCTCATCGGGAATCTCCAAACCGAACTCCTCCTCGAAGGCCATAATAAGTTCAACAGTATCAAGCGAGTCTGCGCCAAGGTCGTTAGCGAAGCTTGCCTCGGGGGTAATGTTTTTCTCGTCCTGATTCAACCTGTCTTTGATAATCTCAACTACTTTCTGAGAAATTTCTGACATAATTTATAAGTTTAAGTTTAACATTGTGTGGCTTCAAATCACCTTCCGCACAAAAGCGGAAATCGTCACAAAGATAACACTTTTTTCCTAAACTAAGCCATTTTTACCGCTTTTTTGCATCCTTCGTGTCCCTTTGAAACAACATCGTTTTGACTACCAACACATTACACAACCGCACCACGGGAGGTGTTTTGGGCGATTTTGGCACCCATTTTGCCTTTTTTCGCAAAAAACGAGCCACAAATTTGTCGCTCTCGGCAATAATCCGTACCTTTAATGAGTTATTTGCAAACCTAAAAACCATAACGATATGAAACTACTGCTTATAAGCAACTCCACAAATGCAGGCGAAGAGTACTTGCGTTATCCTCTCGCCCAAATCGCCGAGCACCTCAAAGGTGTCAAAGAGGTCGCTTTTGTGCCTTATGCGGGCGTAACCTTCTCCTATGACGAATACGAGGCTAAGGTGCAGGAGCGTTTTGCCGAACTCGGCATCAAGGTCAACTCCGTACACCATGCCACCTCGCCTCGCGAGGCTATCCTCTCGGCTGAGGCTATTGTTGTGGGTGGCGGCAACACCTTCCACCTTGTGAAGAATATGCACGACGAGGGGCTCATGGATGCTATCCTCGCAAAACTCAACGAGGGCACTCCCTATGTGGGTTGGAGCGCAGGTAGCAATGTGGCTTGTCCCACCCTCTGCACCACCAACGATATGCCCATAGTGCAGCCCGCATCGTTCAAAACTATCGGTGCTATCCCCTTCCAGATTAACCCCCACTATCTCGATGCAAACCCCGAGGGGCACGCAGGCGAAACTCGCGAGCAGCGCATTGCCGAGTATGTGGTTGCTAACCCAACGATGTGGGTTGTAGGCTTGCGCGAGGGTTGTATGCTCCGCTACATTGACGGCAAACTCGAACTGGTAGGTCCTCGACCTATGCGCATCTTCCGCAACGGTATCGAGCCTTACGAGGTACATGCCGGCGACTCGCTCGACTTCCTTCTGAAATAGTTGCTCCCGATGCCCGAGACTCTTCGCATAGGTGCCGAAGGTGAGAGGGCTGCAATGGAGTGGTTACGCGAGCACAACCATCTGATTGTCGAGCGCAACTGGCGCAGCCATCCCCACGAGATTGATATTGTGACCATCACACCCGATGGTCACTACCACTTTGTGGAGGTCAAGACACGCCACAAAGGGTCGCTCACAGCACCCATAGAGGCCCTCTCGCGCAAGAAGATTGCAAACCTCATGAAGGCTGTCAACCACTATGTGGAGATGCATGCCTTAGAGGCAGAGGTGTGGATAGACTTTATTGGCGTAACAGTCTACGATGATGACTCGGTAAGCGTGGAATTTATCCCCAATGTCGCCAACCCCCATTGGTAAAAGAGTAATGAGTAGTTAGTAATTAGTAACTATTCGTTTTATAAAATTCTTAGGGGGATATTGTATCGCTCAACCGCAAACGCATATCGTACCACAGATGCAATGCGAGATGAACTCGCAACAAAAAGAGAAGGCATCCAACTCAGGATGCCTTCTCTTCTTCTATCATTTCGCCGAAGGGCTACTCGCCAACCACTTTGTCGTAATCAGCCTTAGCACCAACGCTCACATTCTGCCAATCGCGAACACCCGTACCTGCGGGGATGAGGTGACCGCAAATAACATTCTCTTTGAGGTTCAACAGAGGATCGACCTTAGCGAAGATTGCAGCCTCGTTGAGGACCTTGGTGGTCTCTTGGAACGATGCAGCCGACATAAACGAGCTGGTCTGCAATGCTGCGCGAGTGATACCCTGCAATACCTGACGCGAGGTTGCGGGAACAATCTCCCTAACAGTTATGGTCTTCAAATCCCTGCGTTTGAGCGAGGAGTTCTCGTCACGCAACTGGCGAACAGAGATAATCTGGTCTGCCCTCACATTCTGCGAGTCGCCCGCATCAACAACATAAACCTTGTCATAGAGCGAGTCATTAACCTCCATGAACTCCCACTTATCGACAATCTGCTCAGGCAAGAAGCGGGTGTCACCCGAATCTACAATCTGAACCTTGTTCATCATCTGACGAACGATTACCTCGAAGTGTTTGTCATTAATCTTCACACCCTGACCGCGGTAAACCTCCTGAACCTCGTTCACGATATACTCCTGAACTTTGGTAGGACCGAGGATTGTAAGGATATCGTTGGGAGTAATTGCGCCATCCGAAAGAGCCATACCTGCCCTAACATAGTCGTTCTCCTGTACCAAAATCTGGCGGCTCAGAGGCACGAGGTATTTGCATACCTGACCGTCACGAGCAGTCACGATAATCTCCCTATTACCGCGTTTAATCTTGCCGAACGATACCTCACCGTCGATCTCCGAAACAACTGCGGGGTTCGAGGGGTTACGAGCCTCAAACAACTCGGTAACTCGGGGAAGACCACCGGTAATATCGCCTGCCTTACCAAACGAGCGAGGAATCTTAATCAGAATCTCACCAGCCTTAATCTTGGCGTTCTCCTTAACAACAACATGCGCACCAACAGGCAAGTTGTACTGTTTCTGCTCAACGCCATCCTTATCTACGATACGAATCAAGGGGTTGCGGTTCCTATCACGCGACTCGATAATCACCTTCTCACGCAAGCCGGTAGCCTCGTCGTACTCATCGCGGTAGGTTACACCCTCCACAACATTGTCGAACTGAGCCTTACCATCGTGCTCCGAGATGATAACTGCGTTGAAGGGATCCCATTCGCAGATAACATCGCCCTTCTTAACCTCCTCACCGGCGAGTTTGAAGAGAGTCGAACCGTAAGCCAAGTTATAGGTAAACAGCACGCTACCTGTCTCCTTGCTTACAATGCGCAACTCTGCCTGACGGCTAACAACCAAGTTCTTGGCGTTGCCCTCGCGGTCTTTGGTCTTGATGGTACGCAACTCGTCAATCTCAATTACACCCTCGTGTTTTGCAACAAGGCGGTTGTCAATCGAAGAACCACTTGCAACACCACCGACATGGAATGTACGCAGAGTCAGCTGAGTACCAGGCTCACCAATGGACTGTGCAGCGATAACACCCACAACCTCGCCCTTCTGAACGGGACGACCGGTTGCAAGGTTGCGACCGTAGCACTTAGCGCACACACCGTGGCGCGACTCGCAAGTGAGTACCGAGCGAATCTCCACCTTCTCGATGCCTGCCTTCTCGATAGCCATAGCAGCCTCCTCGTTAATCTCATCACCTGCCTTAACAAGCACCTCGCCTGTGTGGGGGTGGATAACATCCTCAACAGCCGTACGACCCAAAATCCTATCATAGAGGCTCTGGATAACTGCATCGTTGCGCTTAACAGCCGTAGCGGTCAAACCACGCAATGTGCCGCAATCCTCCTCGTTGATGATAACATCGTTTGCAACATCCACAAGACGGCGGGTAAGGTAACCTGCGTCTGCGGTTTTAAGTGCGGTATCCGCCAAACCTTTACGAGCACCGTGGGTCGAGATAAAGTACTCCAACACCGACAGACCCTCCTTAAAGTTCGACAAAATGGGGTTCTCGATAGTCTGACCGCCCTCAGCACCCGACTTCTGGGGTTTAGCCATCAGACCACGCATACCGCCCAACTGACGAATCTGCTCCCTACTACCACGAGCACCCGAATCAAGCATCATAAATACGGGGTTGAAACCGTCTTGGTCTGCTTTCAGGTGGTTATATACAGCGGCGGTAACTCGGTTGTTCACATTTGTCCAAACATCAATAACCTTGTTATAACGCTCGTTGTTGGTAATAAGACCCATATTGTACTGCTCCAAGAACTGAGCAACCTGCTGGTTACCCTGCTCTACGAGAGTCTTCTTCTCCTCAGGAATAATCACAGCACCCAAGTTGAACGACAAACCACCTTGGAATGCCATCCTATAACCCAGAGCCTTGATGTCATCGAGGAAGGCAGCAGCCTTGTCGGCACCCGACTTCTTCATAACAACACCAATGATATCCCTCAAAGTGTTCTTCTTCAAAAGCAAGTTGATATAGCCAACCTCCTTGGGCACAACCTGATTGAAGAGCACACGACCAACCGAAGTGGGGAGAACCTTAGTAATATCGTTACCATTCTCGTCTACGGTGTTAATCTTCACATTAACAAGAGTGTGCAAGTCTACCCTACCCTCATTATAAGCGATGATTGCCTCCTCGGGACCATAGAAAGTATATGCAGCCTTAACGCCCTCTTTGGGTTTGATATCGCCATTCTGCAAGTCGTCCCAGCGGTTGACAGTCTCACCCCTCTCTTTGAGTTCTGCAAGGTAAGCAGCCTTCTCTTTGCCCGAGCGCTCCTCGGTGCCATGAATCTTGGTGATGTAGTACAGACCAAGCACCATATCCTGCGAAGGTACGGTAATAGGCGCACCGTTGGCAGGGTTGAGGATGTTGTGCGAGCCGAGCATCAGGAGTTGAGCCTCCAATATTGCAGCGTTGCCGAGGGGCAAGTGCACTGCCATCTGGTCACCATCGAAGTCCGCGTTGAACGCCGTACAAGCCAGAGGGTGCAACTGCATTGCCTTACCCTCAATCAGTTTGGGCTGGAACGCCTGAATACCAAGACGGTGAAGGGTAGGAGCACGGTTCATCAATACGGGGTGACCCTTGATGACATTCTCCAAGATATCCCAGATGATGGGGTCTTTCCTATCAATAATCTTCTTAGCCGACTTAACGGTCTTCACGATGCCGCGCTCGATGAGTTTGCGGATAATGAAGGGTTTGTACAACTCAGCCGCCATATCCTTAGGAATACCCATCTCGTGCATTTTAAGTTCGGGACCTACAACGATAACCGAACGAGCCGAGTAGTCTACACGCTTACCCAAGAGGTTCTGACGGAAGCGACCCTGTTTACCCTTCAAACTGTCGCTCAAAGACTTCAAAGGACGGTTGCTCTCGCTCTTAACAGCGCTGGTCTTACGCGAGTTATCGAACAAGCAGTCCACAGCCTCCTGCAACATACGCTTCTCGTTGCGCAAGATAACCTCGGGAGCCTTAATCTCGATGAGTCGTTTCAGACGGTTGTTGCGGATGATAACCCTGCGATAGAGGTCGTTGAGATCAGAAGTAGCAAACCTACCACCATCCAGAGGTACCAAAGGACGCAACTCGGGAGGAGTTACGGGGATAACCTTCAAGACCATCCACTCGGGTTTGTTGATATCCTTCGACTCGCGGAAAGCCTCAATAATATTGAGCCTTTTCAGAGCCTCGGTCTTACGCTGCTGCGAAGTCTCGTGCGAGGCTTTGTGGCGCAACTGCTCACTGAGCCTATCGAGGTCAAGACGCTGCAAGAGGGTAAGAACAGCCTCTGCACCCATCTGAGCGATGAATTTGTCGGGGTCGCTATCATCCAACTGCTGGTTACCCTTAGGAAGTGCAGCCAAGATGTCGAGGTACTCCCTCTCGGAGAGCAAATCGAGGTTCTGGCAACCGTTGGGGAGGTTGAGGTTGGCAGCAGCACCAGCCTGAACAACGATGTAGCGCTCGTAGTAGATTACTGCATCGAGTTTCTTGCTGGGGATACCAAGCAAGTAGCCGATTTTCGAAGGTAGCGAACGAATGTACCAAATGTGTACCACGGGCACAACAAGTTGGATGTGACCCATACGCTCGCGGCGCACCTTCTTCTCGGTTACCTCAACACCGCATCGGTCGCAGACGATTCCTTTATAGCGAATCCTCTTATACTTACCGCAATGGCACTCGTAGTCCTTCACAGGACCGAAAATGCGCTCGCAGAAAAGACCGTCACGCTCGGGTTTGTAGGTACGATAGTTAATCGTCTCGGGTTTAAGCACCTCGCCGCTCGAATTTTCGAGAATCTCCTCGGGCGAGGCAAGACCAATCGAGATTTTGCTAAAATTAGTCGTATTGACTTTATTATCTTTACCGTATGCCATATTCTTCTACCAAGTTTAAGAGAGTTTTACACTGATTGCCAAACCACGCAACTCGTGCAACAGCACATTGAGTGACTCAGGAATACCAGGAGTTGGCAAGTTGTCGCCTTTGACGATAGCCTCATAAGCCTTAGCGCGACCCATGACATCGTCGGACTTAATGGTCAAAATCTCCTGCAAGATGTTGGCTGCACCGAAGCCTTCGAGTGCCCATACCTCCATCTCACCAAACCTCTGACCACCAAACTGTGCCTTACCACCCAGAGGCTGCTGAGTAATCAGCGAGTAAGGACCAATCGAGCGGGCGTGCATCTTGTCGTCAATCATGTGACCAAGTTTGAGCATATAGATTACACCCACAGTCGCAGGCTGGTCGAACCTTTCGCCAGTACCACCATCCCTCAGGTGGCAGCAACCGTTCACAGGAACACCTGCCTTTGCAGTGTACTCGTTAATCTCGTCAAGAGTAGCACCATCGAAGATAGGAGTAGCGAACTTCAAGCCAAGTTCCTTACCTGCCCAACCCAATACGGTCTCGTAAATCTGACCCAAGTTCATACGCGAAGGTACGCCCAGAGGGTTCAATACGATATCGACAATCGAGCCGTCCTCCAAGAAGGGCATATCCTCATCGCGAACAACCTTGGCAACAATACCCTTGTTACCGTGGCGACCCGCCATCTTATCACCCACTTTGAGTTTACGCTTCTTGGCAAGGTAAACCTTAGCGAGTTGAATAACGCCATTGGGAAGTTCGTCACCGTTGGTGATGTTGTACTTCTCGCGTTTTGCCCTCGCATCTGCCTCTTTATATTTAATGGTATAGTTATTAATAGTCTGCTTGGTAAGAGTTGCTATCCTCTCGTCCTCCACCCATTTGCCTGCGCCGAGGTCGAGGTAGTCAATCTCCTCCAACATCTTCTTGGTGAACTTGGTGCCGGGGGCATAGAGTTCAACGCCGAAGTAGTCATATACGCCAAGCGAAGTCTGGTCTTTGAGAAGAGTGTAGAGTTTCTCCACCAACACAACCTTCAAAGCAGCAGCCTCTTTCTGGAATTTAGCCTCTGCCTCTTCGAGTTTGTGTTTCTCCTCTGCCTTACCACGCTTACCATCCTTCACATTGCGGGTATAGAGCCTGCGGTCGATGATGGTACCAAAGAGCGAAGGTTGAGCCTTCAACGAAGCATCCTTCACATCGCCAGCCTTATCACCGAAGATTGCACGCAAGAGTTTCTCTTCGGGGCTGGGATCGCTCTCGCCCTTAGGAGTAATCTTACCAATCATAATATCGCCGGGCTTCACATTTGCACCGATGCGGATGATACCCCTCTCGTCGAGGTCTTTGGTTGCCTCCTCGCTTACATTGGGGATATCCGAAGTGAGTTCCTCGACACCACGCTTGGTCTCGCGAACCTCCATGATATACTCATCAACATGTACCGAAGTGAACAAGTCCTCCCTCAGCAGACGCTCCGAGATAACAATAGCATCCTCGAAGTTGTAACCCTTCCAAGGCATGAACGCAACTTTCAAGTTCCTACCGAGTGCCAACTCGCCATTCTGGGTCGAGTAACCCTCGGTGAGAATGTCGCCCTTCTCTACCCTGTCGCCAATCTTAACGATAGGACGCAAGGTGATGGACATATTCTGGTTGGTCTTGCGGTAGCGGGGCAACTGATAGGTGGTAATCTCCGAGTCGAAACTTACCAACCTCTCGTCATCCGTGCGGTCGTACTTAACCTGAATCTGAGAAGCATCAGCGAAGACAACCTCGCCGGCACCCTCAGCAACAACCTGAATACGGCTGTCGCGTACCATCTCGCCCTCCAAGCCTGTACCTACGATAGGAGCCTCGGGGTTGATAAGGGGTACTGCCTGACGCATCATGTTCGAACCCATCAACGCACGGTTTGCGTCATCGTGCTCCAAGAAGGGGATGAGGCTTGCCGCAATCGAAGCAACTTGGTTAGGCGCAACATCCACAAGGTCTACCTGCTTGTCGCGGATAACGGGGAAGTCTGCCTCGTTACGAGCCTTAATACGATTGGGGTTGAGGAAGTTACCATCGTTGTCGATAGGAGCCGAAGCCTGAGCAATGTTCAAGTTCTCCTCCTCCTCGGCACTATAATAGCGGATGTTCTCGTCGTTCAAATCCACCTTGCCATCTACAACCTTGCGGTAGGGAGTTTCGATGAAGCCCATAGGACTAATCTTCGCATATACGCACAGCGAAGAGATAAGACCGATGTTGGGACCCTCAGGAGTCTCAATGGGGCACAAACGACCATAGTGGGTGTAGTGTACATCTCGAACCTCGAAACCTGCCCTATCGCGGCTCAAACCACCAGGACCGAGTGCCGACAAACGGCGTTTGTGAGTCATCTCAGCCAGAGGGTTGGTCTGGTCCATAAACTGCGAAAGTTGGTTGGTACCAAAGAAACTGTTGATAACGCTCGACAAGGTCTTAGCATTAATCAGGTCAATGGGTTTGAAGAGCTCGTTATCCCTCACATTCATCCTCTCGCGGATGGTCCTTGCCATACGGATAAAACCAATCGAGAACTGGTTGCTAAGTTGCTCGCCCACAGTCCTTACGCGACGGTTTGAGAGGTGGTCGATATCATCAACATCTGCCTTCGAGTTGATGAGTTCGATGAGGTAGCGAATAATGGCAATTATGTCCTCGCGTGTCAAAACTCGCACCTCGGGATTGATCTCCAAACCGAGTTTCTTGTTGATACGGAAACGACCTACATCGCCCAAATCGTAGCGTTTGTCGCTGAAAAAGAGTTTGTCGATAACATCCCTTGCGGTTGCTTCATCTGGTGGCTCCGAGTTGCGCAACTGGCGGTAGATGTAAACCACTGCATCTTTCTCCGTATTACAGGGGTCTTTTTGGAGGGTGTTGTAGATAATCGAGTAATCAACACCCGATGGGTTGTCTTTGTGGAGCAGGATGGTCTTCACACCGCTCTCCAAGACAGCCTCAATATGCTCCTCGGTGAGTTCGGTCTCGCGCTCGATGATTACCTCGCTACGCTCGATAGGCATAACCTCACCGGTATCCTCATCTACGAAATCCTCCCAGCTGGTCTTCAAAATCCTTGCGGCAAGTTTCCTGCCCAAGTTCTTTTTGAGGTTTGATTTGGTAACCTTCACCTCATCAGCCAAGTCGAAGATTTCGAGAATCTCTTTATCTGCCTCAAAGCCGATAGCCCTGAGGAGTGTAGTTACGGGCAACTTCTTCTTACGATCGATGTAAGCGTACATCACATTGTTGATGTCAGTTGCGAACTCTATCCACGAGCCCTTGAAGGGGATGATTCGTGCCGAATAGAGTTTTGTGCCGTTGGTGTGAACACTCTGACCGAAGAATACACCGGGTGAACGGTGCAACTGCGAAACTACTACACGCTCAGCACCGTTGATAACGAAAGTACCCCCGGGGGTCATGTAGGGGATAGTTCCGAAATAGACATCCTGAATCTCGGTAGCAAAATCCTCGTGTTCGGGATCGGTGCAGGAGAGTTTCAGTTTTGCCTTCAAGGGCACACTATAAGTCAAACCCATCTCCAAGCACTCCTCAATCGAGTAGCGTGGGGGATCGATGTAGTAGTCGATAAATTCGAGAACGAAGTTGTTACGGGTGTCCGTAATGGGGAAATTCTCGGAGAAAACCTTGTAAAGTCCCTCATTCTTACGATTCTCGGCAGTAGTGTCTAATTGAAAAAAGTCGTGGAATGATTTGAGTTGCACCTCCAAAAAGTCGGGATAATCCATCTTGTGCGAAATGGAGGAGAAACTAATTCGTTTGTTTGCTTTCGAGGACATTGTCTGCAAAATTTGTTTGAAAGATTTTTTGTTAGAAGCCCGCTGTATCCCTGCCTTATCCCTCGCCAATCGTGCGCCTTGCTTGCTTTCGCACCCCGTGTGCCTTGCTTGCTTTTGCACCCCGTGTGCCTTGCTTGACACGCTCTATCGCTTTCGCGCCTTGGAGCCTTCGCCCCACTCTATCGCTTGCTGTCGCTTTGCGTGCGCCTCGCTCACTGAACTTAGCCGCTTTCGCGCCTTGTCCGCCCCGCGTTTTGCGCCCTCGCGTATCGTACGCGCCTCACACGCGCGAGAGAATTTTTCGGGCACAGCCCGAGCCTCTTAATGTCACTTTGCCATTGCTGGCGCAAGATAATCCCCCAGCCCACCGACCGAAGAACATCTTGTAAATCAGCCCTTTACGAGCCAATTTTTCAAACCTAACCCAATGTTAGTCTCGCGCCCTGCTTTTTAGACGCGAAAAAGGCATAGAGCTTATTTTGCATAAGCTCTATACCCAGTATGGAGTGAAGTAATAGTCGGAACTATTTAACCTCAACCTCTGCACCTGCGTCCTCAAGAGCGGCTTTGAGTGCCTCAGCCTCCTCTTTCGATACGCCCTCTTTGATAGCCTTAGGAGCAGCATCTACCAAGTCTTTCGACTCTTTCAAACCGAAGCCAGTAGCCTCTTTCACAGCCTTAACAACTGCGATCTTAGCCTGACCTGCGCTTACGAGAATAACATCAAAAGAAGTCTTCTCTGCGGGTGCAGCTGCCTCAGCAGCAGCGGGAGCAGCAACTGCAACAGCTGCAGCTGCGGGCTCAATACCGTACTCCTCTTTGAGGATGGTTGCCAACTCGTTTACCTCTTTAACAGTCAAGTTTACCAACTCTTCTGCCAATGCTTTAATATCTGCCATAGTTTTGTATAAAATTAAATTGTTTTACTTCGTTGTTTGTGTTTTGTTTGGAAAAATTAATTTCTTTCTTCAAGTGCCTTTACGATGCCTGCAATCTTCTGACCAGCGCTACCCTGCAATGCGGAAACCACATTCTTGATGGGCGACTGCAAGAGAGCCACGATATCGCCGATAAGCTCCTCGCGCGACTTGATATTGCAAAGCATATCGAGGTTATTGTCACCGACATAAACGCAGTCCTGAACATAAGCGGCTTTCAAAATGGGTTTCTCGCAACCTTTGCGGAACTCTTTGATAACCTGTGCAGGAGCTTTGCTTCCCTCGGAGAACATAATCGACGAAGTGCCTTTCAGAACCTCGACAAGTGCAGCATCTGCCTTCTCTACACCTTCGAGTGCTTTGATGAAGAGGGTGTTCTTTACAACAACCAACTTCACGCCTTTCTCGAAGCACTGACGACGCAATTTTGCGGTCTGCTCTGCATTGAGAGCCTCGATGTCAGTGATATAGAAGTTAGGATACTGATTGAGTTGCTCGGTCAGGCCTTCAATAACTATTCTTTTTTCTTCCCTTGTCATAATTCGATGTTTTTACTATTTGAAATCGAGCGATTTGGGGTCAATTTGGAGACCAAGACTCATTGTCGTTGAGAGATAGATACTAAGCATATAAGTACCTTTGGCTGCGGCGGGTTTGAGCTTGTGAATCATATCGATGAATGCGTTTGCATTGTCAACGATCTTATCCTCGCTAAACGAAATCTTACCTACTGCCGAGTGAACGATACCGTACTTATCAACCTTGAAGTCGATCTTACCGGCTTTCACCTCCTGAACAGCTTTAGCCACATCCATAGTTACGGTGCCGGTTTTGGGGTTAGGCATCAAGCCACGAGGACCAAGAATACGACCCAAAGCACCTACTTTTGCCATTACATTGGGAGTACAGATGATAGTATCAACATCGGTCCAACCGCCTTTGATTTTCTCTACGTACTCATCCAAGCCTACATAGTCTGCACCAGCCTCACGAGCCTCGTTCTCCTTGTCGGGAGTACAGAGTACCAAGACGCGAACGGTCTTACCAGTACCGTGAGGAAGGGTAACTACGCCACGAACCATCTGGTTTGCCTTACGAGGGTCAACACCAAGACGCACATCTACATTTACCGAAGCATCGAACTTAGTGAAAGTAATCTCTTTCAGAAGAGCTGCGGCCTCGCTGAGTTTGTAGAGCTTTCCGGGCTCTACCTTTGCGAGCATTGCTTTTTGATTTTTTGTCAATTTACTCATCTTCTTAAACTAATTACTTTGCAGGAATTTCGCCTACTACGGTGATACCCATACTGCGTGCAGTACCTGCTACCATGCGGATAGCCGATTCGAGAGTGAAGCAGTTCATATCTGTCATCTTGTCCTTTGCAATAGCCTCAACCTGCTCGATAGTTACGCTTGCAACTTTCTGACGGTTGGGCTGTGCCGAACCAGACTGGACACCTGCAGCCTCTTTGAGGGCAGCAGCAACGGGTGGCTGTTTAACAACAAAGTCAAACGACTTGTCGCTGTATACAGTGATAATTACGGGCAATACCTTACCTGCCTTCTCCTGAGTCCTTGCATTGAACTGCTTGCAGAAGTCCATGATATTAACACCCTTGGAACCCAACGCGGGACCTACTGGGGGCGAAGGATTGGCGGCACCACCTTTAATCTGCAACTTAATAAATGCAGCAACCTCTTTTGCCATAGTTTTCCTTGTTAATTATTCTTTTTCTACTTGCATAAAACTCAACTCCATCGGAGTCTTGCGTCCGAAGATCTTCACAGATACCGTAAGTTTCTTTCTCTCCTCATCGACAGCCTCGATGGTACCAGAGAAACTCGAGAAGGGACCGTCCGTAACTTTTACGGTCTCTCCAACGAAGAAAGGAACCTCGTTCTCTTCCTCACCCGCGCTCATTAGGTCAACCCTTCCGAGAATCCTTGCAACCTCCGCCTCCCTAACGGGTGTGGCAATCAGTCGCTGACTCTCCTCTTTGGTCTCTCCGAGGAAGCCGAGCACATTGGGTGTGTTGCGAAGTACATAAGGAACCTCATCAACCATAGCTGCTTCAACCAATACATAGCCGGGGTACGACACCCTCTCCTTGCTCACCTTCTTACCGTTGCGAATGGTATAAACCTTCTCGGTAGGAATGAGAACCTGCGATACAAGATGTCCAAGGTTAAGATGGCGTACCTCTGCATCGATGTACTCCTTAACCTTTTTCTCTTTACCGCCGATGGCGCGTAACACATACCACTGTTTTGTCTGTTCGCTCATTGCCTTTGTTTACTTAAAAGTTAAACCAACTCTGAACTAGTGAGCCAAAACGCGGTACACAGCCTTCATAATGGATTCAAAGGTCAGGTCCATTGCAAGAACAACAACAGCAATCAGCAGGGAAGCAACCATAACGGTAACTGCAAGATTCTGCAACTCTTTCATTGGAGTCCACGACACTTTGTGAACCAACTCTTCGTACGAAGCCTTAATGTATTTTACGAGTTTCATAAATTATGCTTTTTTCTCTTTATTGCCTTTTCACTCAATAAGTCCGGCACCCTTCTTTCAAAGCCACCGGACTATTTGCACGAGAGGAGAGAATCGAACTCCCACCAACGGTTTTGGAGACCGCTATTCTACCATTAAACTACTCTCGTAAAAGTGGGGCGATTCGCCGAGTTTGTCACTCTTGTAGCAAGCCCTTCGCTCGCCCCTATATTTGAGATTTAGAAGTTCTCTACTTGGTAGATTACTCGATAACCTCTTTGATCTGACCCGAACCTACGGTACGACCACCCTCGCGGATAGCGAAACGAAGACCTGCATTCAATGCAACGGGGTAGATAAGAGTTACCTCGATCTCAACGTGGTCACCGGGCATTACCATCTCGATACCATCGGGGAGTTTAACCTCACCGGTAATATCCATGGTACGGAGGTAGAACTGAGGACGGTAACGGTTGTGGAAAGGAGTGTGACGACCACCCTCTTCTTTCTTCAAGATATAAACCTCACCGCGGAATTTGGTGTGGGGAGTAATCGACTTGGGTTTAGCGACTACCATACCACGCTTAACCTCTTTCTTGTCGATACCACGCATCAGAAGACCAACATTGTCACCTGCCGAACCCTCATCGAGGAGTTTGCGGAACATCTCAACGCCAGTACATACCGAAGTACGAATCTTCTCATCCAAACCTACGATCTCAACGGGGTCACCTACATGGATAACACCAGTCTCGATACGACCGGTAAGTACGGTACCACGACCAGTAATCGAGAATACATCCTCAACGGGCATAAGGAAGGGTTTGTCTGCGTCACGGGGAGGCAGAGGAATGTAAGTATCAACAGCCTCCATAAGCTCCATAACTTTCTCCTCCCACTCGGGCTCACCGTTCAATGCACCAAGAGCCGAACCACGGATAACGGGAGCGTTGTCACCGTCGAAACCGTTTGCGCTAAGTACATCGCGGATCTCCATCTCAACGAGGTCAAGCATCTCCTCAACGTCAACCATGTCGCACTTGTTCATGAAGACAACAATCTTAGGAACATTCACCTGGCGAGCCAAGAGAACGTGCTCACGAGTCTGGGGCATAGGACCGTCAGTCGAAGCAACAACCAAGATAGCACCGTCCATCTGAGCAGCACCGGTTACCATGTTCTTTACATAGTCGGCGTGACCGGGGCAGTCTACGTGAGCGTAGTGGCGGTTTGCAGTCTGATACTCAATGTGAGCAGTGTTGATGGTGATACCACGCTCTTTCTCCTCGGGAGCGTTGTCAATCGAGTCGAACGAACGAAGCTCGGAAAGACCCTTCTTACCCAAAACCTGGGTAATAGCAGCGGTCAAGGTAGTTTTACCGTGGTCAACGTGACCGATGGTACCTACATTTACGTGAGGTTTTGACCTGTCAAATTTTTCTTTTGCCATAACTTTGTAGTTGTTATTAGATAAGTATTTGTGTTAATTGTTTTGTTTCTTCTTTGAGCGGAAGACGAGGCTCAAACTCGCGACCCTCAGCTTGGAAGGCTGATGCTCTATCAACTGAGCTACTTCCGCACTAACCTCGCAGGCTTCTCTCTTGCACACCAATAGTCGCTACCCGAGAGCACCGACCTATCATCCTTGGAGCCCAAAACTCCGCCACCGAGAACCACAAAAGAACAATCCACCATTTGCTGATGAATTGAACTTTTGAAGTGTGGGAGAGGATGGATTCGAACCACCGAAGGCGTTGCCAACAGATTTACAGTCTGCCCCATTTGGCCACTCTGGAACTCTCCCAAATATGTCTTGTTGTCTACCCTCTCAAAGGTTGGTGTTGAGCCGATGGAGGGATTCGAACCCCCGACCAGCTGATTACAAATCAGCTGCTCTGGCCAACTGAGCTACATCGGCACTTAGTTTGTCCTTTGTTTGGGGTTGCAAAGATATGCGAAATTTTTAATTCCACAAAACTTTGCTCAACAAAATTTCAAAAATTCATTTCACTCTCTCGAAGAACCCTGATTTCGACCTCTGCAAACGCTATTAGTTCAAAATCGGCGACAAAAATACAACTCTTTTCCTTATAAAAAAATAATTGGGCGAGTTTTTTACCGCCGAACCACAAAATTTACTATCTTTGTCCATACAAGGGCAATGTATGAGGCGGTTTATATACATATTTATAATATGCGTGTGCGTAGCAACCGGCACATCGGCACAGACACTGAGCGACTTTCTTGCAGCGGCCCAGAGTGGTAACCCCACCGCACAATTCAACGCAGCACAATGTTATCGTTTGGGGTTAGGCACCACCCCCAACCTCTCCGAGTGGCTCCATTTTATGCGTCTTTCGGCAGAGGGTGGCGAAGAGAGGGCACAGCAGGTCTTGGTGGAGCATTACTCACCCTTTGCCCCCGAGATAGCCTCCTATTGGATGGCAGAGCAGGAGACTTTCCCCAACTACCACTATCGCTCCTACGACGAGGGTTGTTACTATGGCGAACTATTGGGCGGTATGCGCGATGGTTACGGCACTTTTGTATGGGACAATGGCGACTATTACATTGGCGAGTGGGAGGATGGCGAGCGTTATGGTTTGGGCACCACCCATTTCGACAACCAAATCCTATATGGCAACCTTTCGGATGGTCAAATGGAGGGTTATGGAGCCATAGTCGTCACTTCAAAGGGGTGTTGGCTCCGAGGTACCGAAGGTAGCACACGCTTTGTGGGATACTTCAAAAACGGAGTACCAAACGGCATAGGGACTCTCTACAACTCTCTGGGAGAGGTCACATACTACGGAGAGTTCAAAAACGGCATACCGACTGCCCCCTACCCTTGTGCGGAGAGTTACTCGCGCTATCGTTGGGTATGCGAGGAGTTGCCCAATGGCGACCGCTGGGAGGGCGAGAGTTGCGATGGTGTCCGTCATGGTTGGGGCATCTACCGCTGGGCTGACGGCTCGTGGTGGTGTGGCTCTTGGCACGAGGGATTGCGCGAGGGCGAAGGGCTCTTTGTGCGCTCCGATGGTGCAATGATGACCGGCACTTGGGAGAGGGATGAGTTGAGAGTTGAGAGTTGAAAGTTGAAATACAACCAAGTTATGAAACGACTACTACAAATTACTTTGGCAATAATTCTGCTCTTGCCTCTTACGGGATGCGTGGAAGACTTCTTTTATCAACTTTTTGGAGGTGTAATAGTAACCAATCCCTCCCAACTCACAATCACCTACGACAATGGCGAGGAGGTGCCATACCTATCTTTCAAAGAGTATCAAGGCGTAAATCACTCCGCAGCCGATTTAGCCCACATACTCAACAGCAAAGACGAAATAGTGGGGTTTGCATTTAGTTACTACCGTATGCTCTGCAACCAAAGTGACACCATTGCCGTCTGTTTGAAGATTGAGCGCTACGAGCCTCTTGAGATTGGCAAACGCTACGAGGTAATATGTTGGGACCCCGAGTGGGAAGGTGGATGGTACAAACACACATACATAGACCGCAACTCTACCGACCGCCACTATGATGCCACCAAGGGGTGGGTAGAGTTCTACAACGCACGCGACATCTCTTCGGAGTATTACGAACTCTCGGGAGCCTTTGGCTTTACAGCCACTGCCGATGCCGAGCCCCACGACACCATTACGGTAACCAATGGATTTTTTGAGGAGGCAGAAACCAAAACATACAGAATTTATGAAAAAGAGTAACAAATATCTCAGCGTATGGCTCGCCACACTCACTGCCGCTCTGCTTTTGGGTGGTTGCTCAGACGGTGTACTCTTTGGCGACCCTATGTATATATCGATGGATGTTGATGGCAAGGAGTTCCGCACCGAAGTGCATAGCACTTGCAACCCCGATTATCCCGATTCATCAATGACCTTCCTCAACAACCCCGAGGAGAACACTTTCACCCTCCGAGTGGAGAGCAAAACAATGCGAAAGGGCTCCAAAAACCATTGGCTACACATTCAGTTCTACGGGGACTCGTTTGAGGTCGGCACCACCTACACACTCCCCAGCGACCCCACGCAACTCAGCAAATACTCCACAGCCTACATAAAGGTCTATTACGAAGACTACACAGACTACTTCTACACCACCGATGGTTGGTTTCGCATAGACGACCTCGAAGAGTATATCCGTGAGTACGATGACATGGCTTCTGATTGGCAAAAAGAAAACCACTACCACAAAATTTCGGGGGAGTTTGAGTTCTCTCTTCGCAACCCCTCCTCGGGCAAAGGGATGACCATAAGCAATGGACGCTTTGTGAACACACTTTTTATCGACAACCCCAACCTGACGGAGATAGAGTTTTAGCCGCCCTCTGTTCACAGGTATCTTTTTTAATACCCAAGCCCCAAAGATACCCCCAACCTCGCGGGTATCTTTTTTAATACCCCTGAGGTTGGGGGGGGTATTTTTCCTGTTATTCCTGTTACCCCTGTTTTTCTTGCAGGAGTAACAAGGGTGCGACTTCGGACTATCGGAGTGCGTCGGAGATGAACTCACTAATCCTCTTGTTTACCTCTTTTTGCCACTGTCCTCTATACTTGCCTTTGGGCGATTGGTGGCGGCGGTAGGGGTAGGTATGGATACTCTTCTCGCCACCTGCCAAGTTATAGCCAACCATCATCGAGGAGGGGGTGCACGACATATCCACCCAGCCACACTCAAACAACAACTTAGCAGAACTATGTTCGAGGAAGAAGGCGGTGTCGAAATAGGGACCCCACTTCAAGAAGTTCTCGTCGGTGGCATATTTTACATCGTCGAGTGGTGGTCCACTCCTGCGACCTACAAGGAAACCGCCGAGGTCCATCATGCCGGGTTCGCGTATTACAGCGTGGGTCACACGGTTGTCCAAACCGCTGATTGCTGCCGTTTGTGCTCCACCCTGACTGTTGCCAATCACAAGCACGCGCTCGCCGTCCCACTCGGGGAGGGTGCAGAGCCAATCGAGGGCACGCTGAACACGCAGATACATACCGCGGAAATAGTAGTCCTCACGATTTACAATGGGGCGTTCCTTGTAATTTTTGAGGGTTGTGGCATTGAGGTTGTCGTAGTACTCCTGAGGCTGACCGTTGAGCATACCGTGAGCGTTAAGGTCGAGGGCAATACTACCACCGCCCTGACGAGCATAGCGTAGCGCAACATCAATCTGCGAACGATTGGACTTACCCTTCACACCCGCACCGTGAGTAAACATACATATAGGTAGTGACTTTGCAGTGGCACCCTTGGGCATAGCCATATAACCACGCACGGGGGCTCCGCCCTCGCCACAATTCACCTCAATATCGTAGCAAACATATTTATCGGCGTACTTTTGGGGCACCTCTACCTCCACAAGTTTCGCCTCGATGGGCAACTCGCGCAACATTGCCACCTGCTCACGCCACCACTCCATAAAGTCGTGAGGTTTCTCAAAGCCCGAGCGGAATTGCTCCATACCCACACAGTAGCCGATGTCGGTAAAGTCTTTTTTCTGCTTTTTGTCGGGGTTTTTGAGTTGTAAAATTACCGAGGTGGGGCTGTCGTATTTCCTCGTAAGGATGTCGTAGGAGCCCGCCTCGATGATTACACGCTCGCGCGATTCGAGTACACCATTGACATAAATCTCTCGTATTGCCTCGAACTCTTCGGGCACTTCGGCATGGATAGCGACCTCCTCGCCCAGAGCGTATTGCCCATCCCAACGGTCGAGCGTGAGGGTAATCTTGTCCTCCATAGTAGTCTGTGCCGATACGGAAGTCCACCCACCGGCAACAATCGTTGCAACCAACGCAAGGAGTGCAACTCTAAAATTTTGCAAGTTCTTCATATTATTAAATCGTTTTAGTAGTAGTTTCAAAAAAATATAACTCCCCTCCGCAAAGGCTACTTGAAGTATGCCACAATGAGGTATTATTAATTTACCGAGGTGTCTGCCTGCACCCTCTCGGCGCGTGCCTCCATCTCCATTTGCAGACCGACCATAGCCACCGCAGCCCTCGCAAGCGAGGTCCCGTCGGGATAGGATACCGTGGTCACGATGGGCATATTCCAATCAAGAACAACATCTGTCAGCCCATTGAGCGCCGCAGCAAGCACCACGGGATTCTCTTCGGCAGGCATAAACACCAGCACCGCATCGACACTCGTCAGTTCGGCAAAACACTTGGTAGCGAGCACCGTCTCGGCAGTCCCGGGCACAAGGCGATACTCTACCTCGCCCTCAATCTCCACCATCTGGTGCAGCATGTGCTCAGCGACCATTGTCTGCTCTCCGCAGCCCTCCACAATTACAAATCCGACTTTCAGTGCTGTCATAATCTGTCATTCTTTGTCTCTTCGCTTACAAAGATAGTACTAAATTTTGGAAATCGAAAGTTTTTAGAGAGGTTAAAGAGTGAGGTTATGGATAGGCGGTCTGTTGTCGGCAAAAAAACGCAAAATGCAAAACTCTCTTTTGGCGCAAGGTTTGTAGCACTCACAACAAAACCAAGCACAATCAGACTATGGAAAGAAAATTTACAATTTTTGCGCTGGCACTTCTACTCGCCGCCTGTGGAGGTGCAAAAAAGGTGGTTGAAACTCCTCCCGCACCACGCGTGGAGGTGGCTGTGGCGACCAACCAAAGGGTGGTGGAGCCCATGCGTTTCCAGACACTGCTCTACTCCAACTACGACGCTACAATCCAGCCGCGAGTGAGTGGCTACCTGCTCAGCAAGCAGTTCTCCAAAGGGCTCCCCGTTGAAAAGGGGCAGGTACTCTTCACGCTCGACGCTGCACCCATACGGCTTACGGTAGCATCCAACAGGGCAGCACTCGCCGCCGCCAAAACATCTCTCTTGGAGGCGGAGAACAACTACCGCAGGGCTATACCGCTCGCGCGTATTGATGCTATTAGCAAGAGTGCTCTCGACCAATACAAGGCGGCATACGCCTCTGCCGAAGCACAGGTGGAACTCGCCCAAGCACAACTCGACGAGTCGCTCCTGCAACTCGACTACACAACCATCACTTCACCCATCAGCGGCATCATAGATGATAACGGTGCTACGGTTGGCGATTGGGTTGGTGTGGGCACCTCCTATTCGGTGCTTGCTACCGTATCGAACATTGACGAGATTGGTGTGCATATCCAGATACCCTTTGCTCGCTACTTCGAGGCGAGAGGCAACGCAAAGGATACAAAACCCTCCTACGACAACTCCACACTGCTCGAAAACATTCGCCTCTATCTGCCCGATGGCTCACTCTACCCCATTGAGGGCTACTACGCCTACACCAAGCGCGAGGCGGGCGACCAAACGGGTACAATCATCATCGTTGCCTCCTTCCCCAATCCCGACAACATTTTGAAGGTTGGGCAGTCGGCTGTTGTAACTGCCGATGTAGGCTCGCCCGAGGGTGTGGTACTCGTTCCTCAGGAGGCTGTTGTGCAGACGCTCAACAAGACCTCGGTGTGGGTTGTCGGAAAGGATAACAGGGTGGAGTTCCGCCCTGTGGTGCTGGGTAGCAAGTTTGGCGGTCGCTGGATTGTCGAAAAGGGACTTGCTGCTGGCGAAATGGTCGCCACAAGTGGCTTACAACACTTGCAAAATGGCGTAAAGGTGGTTGTTAAGAGTAACAAATAAGTGGGTTCGGTATGGAAAAATTCTTCGTAAATAGACCAATTTTTGCCATCGTCATAGCCATTGTGATACTCCTCTTGGGAGGACTCTCGGTGGGCTCCTTGCCTATTGAGCAATACCCCAACATTACCCCTCCTGTGGTGGAGGTGGAGGCTTCCTATATGGGAGCAGACGCTATGACGGTCAACAACTCCGTAGCGACACCCCTCGCCGAGGGCGTGATGGGTGTTGGCGATATGCTCTATATGCAGACAACCTCGGCGGGCGACGGCTCGATGTCGCTCCAAATCCTCTTCGATATAGGTAGCGACCCCGACCTCGACGAGATTTTTGTGCAGAACAAAATCTCCTCTTCGACAGCAGGGCTTCCCTCGGAGGTCATCGAACAGGGTGTGACCACCCAAAAGTCGCAGACGGGTTTTCTACTCATCTACGCTCTCTACTCCAACGGTGGGTTGTATGATGCAAACCTACTCTCCAATTGGGCGTATGTCAACATTCAGAACGAACTCTTGAAGATTGATGGTGTGGGTAAGGTGCAGATTCTCGGTGCGGGCAAGTATGCAATGCGCGTATGGGTAAACCCCTATCGTATGGCTCTCTATGATATCTCGGTGGAGGATATAGCCTCTGCCATCCAAAACGAGGCAACGATTTTTTCGGCAGGCAAGATTGGCGCAGAGCCCCTTGCCACCCCCGAGGCTTTCACCTATACCGTAACCACCCCTCCTGCACTCTCCGAGGCTCAACAATATGAGAGTATAGCCCTCCGCGTCTTACCCGACGGCGCAAAGGTTACATTGGGCGATGTTGCGAGGGTGGAGTTGGGTTGTCAGACCTACGGCTCCTACTCCAACTTCGATGGCGACCCTGCGGCACTTGTTGTGGTCTACCAAACACCCAACAGCAATGCCGTGGAGGTGGGTGGCAAGGTTAAGGCAACAATGGCATCCATTGAGGAGCGATTTCCAGAGAGCGTCGCCACTGCCACAATCATCGACGCAACGGAGAGCATCGAGGCGGGCATTGAGGAGATTTTCGGCACAATGCTCTTCACGCTGCTGCTGGTTATACTTGTAATATTCATCTTTTTGCAAGATTGGCGTGCCACACTCATACCCCTCATCGCCATCCCCGTTTCGATTGTCGGAGCCTTTGCGGTCTTTCCGCTGTTGGGCTTTTCGATAAACATCATCTCACTACTCGGCTTGGTGTTGGCTATTGGCTTGGTGGTAGACGACGCTATTGTGGTTGTGGAGGCGGTGCAGGTTGGTATTGAGGCTGGCAAGAGCCCCCGCAAGGCTACCTTGGAGGCTATGCGTCAAGTAGCCTCGCCCATTGTTGCCACAACGGTTGTACTGCTTGCAGTGTTTGTTCCCGCAACCCTCATGGAGGGTATCACGGGCAAGGTGTTTCAGCAGTTTTCGATGGGCATTTCGGTGGCTCTCGTCATCTCGGCATTCAACGCTCTCTCCCTCTCGCCCGCCCTTTGTTCTCTACTGTTGCGCCCCAAAAAGCGGACAACAAAGGGAGTGTTGGGTGCTTTCAACCGCCTCTTCGACAGGGGTGCCGATGGGTATATACGAACAACACAAGTTGTGGTGCATCACTCCGTACGCACACTACTCTTAGTGCTGCTGACGGGCGGTGCCACACTCCTGCTCTTCAAAGCCCTGCCGAGCGGTTTTCTGACCAATGAGGACCAAGGTTACCTTATGGTGTCCGTTGAACTTCCCGATGCGGCAAGCGTTGCTCGTACCGAGGCGGCAATAGAGAAGGCTGTCAAAATTATTCGCGCCACCGAGGGGGTACGCTACGAGGCTTCGACGGCTGGTTTCGACCTGCTGACAGGTGTGGAGGCAACCAATAGTGGAGTTATCTTCATCACCCTCGACCCATACAACAAGCGCAAACTCTCTGCCGAGCAGATAGCCTCACGCCTCAACGAGGTGCTCTATACCGAGGTGCCCGAAGGTACATTCTACGCCTTCGAGCCACCCTCAATTCCCGGACTTGGTGTCGCCTCGGGCGTAACCTTTGTGTTGCAAAATAGAGGAAGTGGAGATGTGGCATACCTCGACGCTACGACACAAAAGTTTATGGCTGCGGCAGACTCTCTGCCCCAGATTGCCTCCATCTCCACACAGTTCGATGCCAATGTTCCCCAACGCAGGCTCGTCATCAACGAAGACCTTGCGCTACAAGAGGGGGTGGAGCCTGCCGATGTAAGAGAACTCCTATCGGCAATGTATGGAGGTCTTTATGTGGGCAACTTCAACCGCTTTGGCAAACTCTACAAAACCTACATACAAGCCGACGCGGAGTATAGGCGTTCAGAGAGCGACCTTGCGAACTACTATGTTAAGAACTCGCGTGGCGAGAGTATTCCCATTGCCCCCTTTGTGGAGTTGAAAGATACGGTGGGTGTGGAGTACATCTCACAGTTCAACCTCTACGATGCCATAGCCGTAAATGCCACCCCTTCGGCAGGCACCTCGTCTGACGAGGCAATGAAGGCTCTCGAAACCCTCGCCAAAGAGCGACTCCCCGAAGATGTGACATTGGCGTGGAGTGGCGTTTCGTATCAGGAGGCTAATGCCTCGGGTGGAGGGGCAACCTATCTGCTTGCCGTCATCTTCGTCTTCCTCGCACTTGCCGCCCTCTACAACTCGTGGTCGTTGCCTGTGAGTGTGCTGCTGGGTGTACCTCTGGCTCTCTTTGGGGCTATGCTCTTTGTGTCGCTCGCACACCTTCTAAGTCCCATATTTATCGACAACATCTTCATGAAAGTGTCGCTTGTGATGCTCATTGGTCTGTCGGCAAAGAGTGCAATTTTGGTTGTGGAGTATGCCGACCGCAAGTTCTACGACGAAGGCAAGAGTCTTAGCGAGGCTTCTATTGCAGCCGCCAAGTTGCGTCTGCGCCCGATACTCATGACGGCAGTCGCTTTCATCATAGGTATCATGCCGTTGATTTTTGCCTCGGGAGCCTACTCGGTGGCAAGGAATATAATGGGTGTTGCTTTGGTGGGCGGTATGTTGGTGGCGACCCTGCTGGGCATCTTTGTCTACCCTTCGCTCTACTACCTCGTGGGGCGTGTGGCGAAGTTTGAAAAGAGGCGTGAAAGAATGATTAAAAAACGCAAAGAGTATGAAAAAGAGTGTTCTATATAGATTGCTTGTGGGGTGTATGGCTACACTTGTGGCTGCCTGCTCTGTGACCCCGCCAGAGGTTGTTTCGGTGGTAACCCCCGATGAATATATCTTTGCCCAGCGGGGCGACACGCTCATAGTTGTGGGTGTGGAGTGGTGGGAGATTTTTGGCGACACAACCCTCAACAAACTCATCCTCACCGCCATAGAGAACAACCAAGACCTCGCCGCGGCACTCTCCAATGTGGAGATTGCTCGCCAGACAATGAAGTCGGTGCGTTCTTCGCTTCTTCCCACACTCGATGTGGGTGTAGGGGCTTCGGCAACCTACACAACACCCTCCACGGGCGGCAAGAAGGTCATTTCGGAGAGTTATTCGTTGCTGCCTCGTGTGAATTGGGAGGTGGCACTCTTTGGGGTGAGAGCCACTACCGATGCTGCACGCGAAGAGTATTTGGCATCCGAGTGGGGGTATCGCGCTGCACGCCTTGCGCTCGAAGCCGAGGTGGCAACAACATATTTCCAATGGTTGCAGTATGCCCGCTCGCTCGAAATATCGGAGCGTAGTTATGCCCTGAGGCTCGAAGCACAACAAAAGAGTGACTCGCTCTTCTACTATGGCTACACCTCGGGGGTGGACCTCTGGCAGGCTCGCTCGCTGACAGCGACAGCCGCCACCGACATACCCAACTACCGCAGGGCTATGATTCAGACCAACTTGGTGCTCAACACGCTTGTGGGTGGCGAGCCAGAGATACTCCCCATGCCGACCCACTCGCGCGAGTGCGAGCACTCAATTGGCGCAAGGCTCGACGGGCTCTACTGTGGACACCTCACAGCAACCCCTCTGCCTGTCTATATCCCAAGTGGTCTGCCTTCGGCAATGCTCGAAAGGCGACCCGATGTTATGGAGGCTTTCCACAAAGTGGAGGCTGCCGCTGCTCGTACCCGCGTGGCGAGGGCAAACAGGCTCCCCTCCTTTGCGCTCACAGGCGAGGGCGGATTGCTCTCCTCGACACTCAAAGGGCTAACCTCTCACAATCCCGCATGCTGGACAGCCTCGCTCTCGCTCACACAACCGCTCTTTCACTTCGGGGAACTGAGGGCTGAGGAGAAAAAAGCCTTTGAGGCGTGGCGAGTGGCAATGCTGAACTATCAGAGTGTCGCCTTGGGCGCACTCTCGGATGTGGAAAAGGCTCTGGTGGCTATTGAAACCTACAAGGTTGAGGCGGAAAACTACCTCGAACTACTCACAGCCAACTCGCGCCTCCAACAGATGACCGCAGCACTCTACAACGACGGTCTTGCCTCGTCACTCAACCTAATCGATGCCGAGCGCAACCTCTACTCCTCACAACTCGACTACATCGCGCTCCTAACAGAGCAACTCACCGCCTATGTCTCTCTCTACAAAGCCCTCGGAGGCGGCTGGTAGGGGGAGGGGAATGAGCAATGAGCAATGAGCAATGAGCAATGAGTAGTTAGTAATTAGTTGTGAGCGGTTGGGGGCGGTTGGGGGTTTGCTCCTTAACCGCTCTCGGGGCAAAAAGAGGGCAATACCCTCCCCTCATACAAAGAGAAAAAAGAGGTGTTTTCGAGGCTGTCTAACAAGTTCAATTTTTACGATTTTACCCCCGTCAGAAGTGTGTCTGGCGGGGATAATTTTAATTTTTTAAGACTTGTTAGACAGCCTCTTGCTCTAATATTTGATTTTGAAGTAGTCGAGTACAGCCTTGTAGTTATCTTGTGCCGCCAAGCAGGTGTCGAGCAGATAACCACGGAGATTGTTCCACTCTCGCAAACCGCGATAGTAGAACATTTTTAGTTCTTCTGTGATGATAAACGGAACATAGCCATTTGCTAAACACTCCTTGAACATCACAAGACGACCTACACGACCATTGCCATCTTGAAATGGGTGTATTGACTCAAATCGTTGATACAGATCAACAATATCCTCAAACGACTTTACCTTTTTGCCGTTGTACTCTTTGAGCAGTGCCTTGATCTCACGATGTACATCTTCGGGAGCGGTAGTCTCGTGTCCACCCACCTCATTTGGCAGGCGTTTGTAGTCGCCAACAACAAACCAATCCTTGCGACTATCCGAAGTTCCCGATTTGAGAATGAGGTGTAACTCCTTGATAAGACTCTCTGTCAGTCGTTCCTCGGCTCTGTCGATAATAAGGTCGATGCAACGGAAATGATTTGTAGTTTCGATGATGTCGTCTATGCGTACACTCTCTCCCTCGATGCCAATAGTGTTGGTCTCAAAGATATAGCGAGTCTGGTCATGCGTCAGGCGACTACCCTCGATATGGTTGGAGTTGTAGGTAAGGTCAATCTGCGTTTTGTGATAGATGCCACCTTTGAGCTTTGCTTCCTTCTCTTGGCGCAGAACAACAAGCAATGGCATCGCCTTGCGCTGCCGAGGCTCACGCCCTGGCAACTCCGCATCGGCAGGGATGTTCCACGTCTTACCCACAAGGGTTGCGCCCTCAATCTTTCCGAGAGCACAATAATTACGCGCTGTACGCTCCGAGATGCCATACTTGGCAGCAAAATCTGTTACTGAAAT
>JAZNTX010000017.1:0-18418 GCA_045591965.1 Tidjanibacter sp.
TGTTAGATGCATAAAGGGGGCAAAATGTTGCACGCCCCCCGAAAATTTTTTGTCTACCGACAGCCGTCTACCGTCTACCGACTCTCTTCTGCGACTTTTTGTAAAAAGTCGCCCAAAAATTTTTAGTGTAGTCCCACCCTCACGGTGCTTTGTGTCGTTGGGATGGGCCCCTGCCTTTCCTCTGCACAAGTCGGCCTTGGGCCGTTGTGTTGGCTCTTTACAGACCCTTCGCCCCACAAAGCAAACACCCCCTCTTCAAACAAGTTTGAGAGTGTGCTGTTTGCCTTGCGTGGCGGACTCTCCTGCGGAGAGCCACCAACACAACTCCCCGAAAAAGCCATCAATAGTATACCTATTACTGTCTACTAACTACTGATAACTGAAAACCATCTTCCAGCGGCCCCACCGAGCGCAATTTCGACCACCCCTCCCGACCTCCCCTTTCGTAGGGGAGGAGTACTTAGAGGGGGAATACAAACCTCCTCTAGTCTTCGACCATCTCCCCCCTAACTCAGGGGGAGGAGTTTTTTCTTTTGGGGTTTCTTGTTCTTCTTGTCTTTCCTGTTTTTCTTGCTGGAGTGACGGGAGTGACAGGAAAGACAAGAAAGACAAAAAAGCGAGCCGAAATTTTCGGTTCGCTAATTACTAACTACTATTTACTCACTACTCACTAAACAAAACGGTTGCCAGAATACTTAGCAACCGTTTTGTTTACTCCTCCTCCAAGCCGAGCAGTCGGCACATTATGCGGGGGATGTCGGTGTTCTCGAATACGCCCGTAAAGTTCTCGGCACCAGTGCCGTAAGCGAAGATGGGGGTCATCGCTCCCGAGTGACCGTTGGTACTCCACGCATAGTCTATTTTGCGGTCGTTGGGGTCGAAGCGGCGAGAACTATTGACAATTGTCAGACCGCCCGTCTCGTGGTCGGAAGCGACCACAACGAGTGTCCCTGGGTGGGAGTCGGCATAGTCGAAGGCAACCTTCACGGCTCTGTCGAAATCTTCGAGTTCGGCAAGCATACCCTCGAAATCGTTACCGTGTCCTTTGCCGTCAATCTGCGAGCCTTCGACCATCAGGAAGAAGCCGCTCTTTTTGGCTTTGGCGTTGGCGGTGAGCAGTTCGAGAGCCTTGGCGGTAGCCTCGGGGAGGAAGTCGCCACGACCCTCCAACATCGAGGGCATAGCGTTCTCGGCAGCGAGGAGTGCCACCTTACCCTCACTCACACCCTCCAACTCGTCGAGGGTGCGGGCTATGGTGTAGCCCTTCTCGCGTAGGGGAGTAAGCAGGTCGAGCGAGTCTGCGCGTTTCTCGAAACGCTTGCTACCACCGCCCATGATGACATCTACCTCGTTGGTGAGATAGAATTTTGCAATCTCGTCTTGTTTGTTGCGATTGTCGATTTGCGCTATGAAGGTTGCAGGGGTAGCGTGCGTTACGGCATAGGTCGCGACAATACCCGTAGCCATACCGGACTTCTCCGCCCTCTCGCGAATGGAGGGGTGGGGCTGTTTGTCGGGGGTCATACAAACCATTCCGTTGTTGGTTTTGTAGCCCGTCGAGAGTGCCGTACCCGCAGCCGCCGAGTCGGTTATAAGGTTGTTTGCCGAGTAAGTCTTGCAAAGTCCCACATACTCCGCACGCTCCATGTTCAATGGCTCGTAGTTGTGAGATATTTGGGCGGATGAGATGTGCGAGATGCCCATACCGTCGCCTATCATATAGATGATGTTCTCCACCTTGGGCTCGGATGGTATACGATTGATGAGTGCGGTAAGTAGGCTGCCAACGAGCACAACCAAGATGCACTCCACTATGGTGCGTAGTCTTTTCATAGGTTTTTACTCTTTTTGTTTTGTACAAATATACGAAATAATCACGAAAGTGCGTAGAAAAATTCATCATTCTACCTATTAAGTATATAAATACCGCCGAAAAAGTTGTAACTTTGCACGCAGAGCGTGCAATGCAAGCCTCACTTAAATCGATATAATAACTTAATACCCATTTGATAGATGAAACATACAACACTTATCCTTTTGGCGAGCCTTACGCTGCTATGTGCGTGCAAAGAGACTCCCAAACAGCAAACCTCGCGCGAGAGAATCTACAAAACCATGAGCGTAGAGGCGGCAGACCGCACACTTACAACGGGTTATGCTGCAACGATTAGCGGTTGTCAGACCGTTGAAATTCGTCCGCAGGTAAGCGGTATGATTACCGACATCCTTATTAATGAGGGCGATTTTGTGTCGAAAGGTCAAGTGCTGTTTGTCATTGACCAAACCCCCTATAAGGCGGCTTATGAGATTGCTCAGGCAAATGTGAAGAGTGCCGAGGCGGGGCTTTCGACCGCACAACTTATCCTTGATAGTAACAAAGAACTCTTCGAGCAGGGCGTTGTGTCGGAGTTTGACCTGATGACCTCGCGCAACGACCTTGTGGATGCTGAGGCTCGTTTGGCTTTGGCGCGTGCAGAGGAGATTAACGCCACCAACAACCTCTCCTATACCGAGGTGCGCTCGCCTGTGGATGGTGTGGCAAGTATGATTCCCTATCGCGTAGGCGCACTTGTGAGCAGTAGTATAGCAACTCCTTTGGTTACAGTTTCGGATGATAGCGAGGTCTATGCATACTTCTCCATGGCAGAGAATACGATGCTCGACCTTATTCAGGCATACGGCTCTCTCAAAGAGGCTATTAGGGAAATGCCAGAGGTGGAACTCGTTATGAGCAACGGTAAGAAATATAGCAAGAAGGGGCGTATCAATGCCGTCAGTGGTACCATTAGCGCGACTACGGGTGCTGTGAGCCTTCGTGCAACCTTCCCCAATAAGGGGCGTTTGTTGCGCGATGGTGGTAGCGGTAAGGTGGTCATTCCCACAGTTCTGAAAGATGCTATTGTAATTCCTCAGTCGGCTACATACGAGTTGCAGGAGAAGATTTTTGTCTATAAGGTTATTGACGGCAAGGCTGTGTCGGCTGCTATCACCGTACTGCCACAAAACAATGGTGTGGAGTATATCGTTGAGAGCGGTTTGAATGTAGGCGATGTTATTATTGCCGAGGGTGCTGGCTTGGTGCGCGAGGGCGCAACCGTTAAGACCGAGGCTGACCTTGCTGCCGAGGCGGCTGCAAAAGCGGCAGAGGAGAGTGTTACCGATAACGCAGAGTAGGATAGAGGAGTATGAATATTAAGACTTTTATAGATAGACCGATTTTTGCAGGTGTTATCTCTGTGATTATCGTCTTGGTGGGACTTATCAGTCTTGTCCAACTGCCCGTCGAGCAGTTCCCCGAGATTGCGCCACCAACCGTGAGTGTGTCGGCAAACTATGCGGGTGCTAATGCCGAGACCGTACAGCGAAGCGTTGTTATTCCTTTGGAGGAGGCTATTAATGGTGTAGAGGATATGATGTATATGACCTCCTCGGCTACCAACAACGGCTCGGCAAACATTCAGGTTTTCTTCCGTCAGGGCACCAATGCCGATATGGCAATGGTCAATGTGCAGAACCGTATTGCTTCTGCTCAGGGATTGTTGCCTGCGGAGGTTACTCGTAGTGGTGTGAGTGTCAAAAAACGCCAAACCAGCCGCATCAAGACACTTGCAATCTATTCGCCAGACGACTCGTTTGACGAGAGGTTTTTGAGCAACTATCTCAAAATCAATATCGAGCCTCGCTTATCGCGTATTGCAGGTGTGGGTGAGGTTGATGTAAGGGGTGCCGACTACTCGTTGCGTATATGGCTCGACCCCGCAAAGATGTCGCAATATAAACTGATGCCTTCGGATATCTCGGCAGTGCTTGCCGAACAGAACTTGGAGGCTCCTACGGGTACGCTCGGTGCCGACTCCAAAAATACCTTCCGCTATACGCTCAAATATCGCGGTCGCTACGAGAAGGAGGAGGACTACGCCAATATGGTTATCCGTGCCGAGACTGATGGTACGGTGCTGAGGCTCAAAGATGTTGCCGAAGTTGAGTTGGGCTCGATGAGTTATGACTACCTCGGTAAGGTGAACGGTCACCCTGGTACTACGCTGATGATTTCTCAGACCTCGGGCTCCAATGCCAACGAGATTATTGAGGCAATTGATAAGGAGGTACGCGAAATTCGCAAGAGCCTCCCCAAGGGTATGGAGATTGTCGATCTGATGAGTACAAAGGACTTTTTGGATGCCTCAATCGCGAGCGTTATTGAAACCCTTGTGTTGGCTATTATCTTGGTAGTCTTGGTGGTCTATGTATTCTTGCAGAGTTTCCGCTCTACGCTGATACCTTCGATTGCTATTGTTGTATCATTGGTTGGTACATTTGCTTTCCTCTTGGTTGCAGGTTTCAGCCTTAATATGATTACGCTCTTTGCGCTGGTGCTTGTGATTGGTACGGTGGTGGATAATGCCATTGTGGTTGTGGAGGCTGTGCAGGCGAAGTTCGATGCAGGCTACACTTCGCCATATAAGGCTACGGTGGATGCTATGCAGGGTATCTCTACGGCACTGATTGCTACCACATTTGTGTTTATGGCTGTGTTTATCCCCGTATGCTTTATGGGTGGTACAACGGGTACTTTCTACACCCAGTTTGGTCTTACCATGGCTGTTGCGGTGGGTATCTCGCTGCTCAACTCAATTACGCTCTCGCCAGCCTTGTGTGCGATTTTGATGAAGCCCCACACCCCCAACGAGAGTGGCAAACTCAGTTTCTCGGCTCGCTTCCATATCGCTTTTGATTCGGGCTTTAAGGGACTTGTGCGCCACTATAAGAAGGGCGTGAAGTTTATGCTCAAAAGGCGTTGGTTGGCAATGGTGTTGGTTGTGATTGCTGCGGGCGGCTTGTTCTATATGATGGAGAATACCAAAACAGGACTTGTCCCCAAGGAGGATATGGGCTCAATCAATATAGATGTGCAAACACCTCCGGGTACTAACCTTGGCGCAACCGTGGAGGTTATGGAGCAGATTGCCACTCGCCTGAACCAAATTCCGCAGATTGAAACCTATTCCTATACAACGGGTTATGGTATGATGTCGGGTGCAGGCTCTTCGTGTGGTATGTTTACCGTGAAGTTGAAAGATTGGGAACTTCGCGAGGGTAAGGGTGATGATATCGACTCGGTTATGGAGCGTATATATGAACTCACATCGGATATCACCTCGGCTAAGATTTTGGTCTTCACGCGAGGTATGATTCCCGGTTATGGTGCAAGTGGCGGCTTTGAGATTTATGTTCAAGACCAAAAGGGAGGCTCTATTGATAACCTGAAAATGGTGACCGATGATATTATCGATGGACTCAATGAGTGTCCCGAGATTGCACGCGCTTCGACATCGTTTGATACGAAATATCCTCAATACCTTGTTGAGGTGGATGCTGCGAAGTGTAAACGCAATGGTGTGTCGCCTTCCGATGTGCTGAGTGTCGTTTCGGGCTACATTGGTGGTAATTACGCATCTAATATGAACCGTTTCTCGAAACTCTATCGAGTTATGATTCAGGCAAATCCCGAGAGTAGGCTCGATACGGACGCGCTCGATAATATGTTCGTAAGAAACTCAGGAGGAGAGATGTCGCCCATTTCGCAGTATGTGACTCTCACGCGTATCTATGGTCCCCAGTCCATCTCGCGTTTCAACCTCTTCTCGGCAATCTCTGTGAACGGTCAGGCTGCCAATGGCTACTCTTCGGGTGAGGCTATCGAGGCTGTGAGGGAGGTTATGGAGGAGCGTCTGCCTGCGGGCTACGGCTACGAGTTTGGCGGTATGTCGCGCGAGGAGGCTTCGACGGGTAGCAGTACGGCAATCATCTTTGTATTCTGTATTGTCTTTATCTACCTCATCCTGTGCGCCTTGTACGAGAGCGTTTTCATCCCTATTGTCATTATTCTCTCCATTCCCTTTGGCTTGGCAGGTAGTTTCCTCTTTGCCAATATGTTCGGCTTGGAGAATAACATCTATTTGCAGATTGGTCTGCTTATGCTTATTGGTCTGCTGGCGAAGACGGCTATTCTGCTTACGGAGTACGCTTCGGAACGCCGTAGGGCAGGAGCCTCTATTGTTAGTGCGGCACTCTCGGCAGCAAAAGCGAGGTTGCGTGCAATCTTGATGACCTCTCTTACGATGGTCTTCGGTATGCTGCCTATGATGTTTGCAACGGGTGTGGGTGCCAATGGTAATATCTCCATTGGTGTGGGTACCGTAGGCGGTATGCTTGTGGGTACCATTGCACTTCTCTTTGTTGTGCCAACACTCTTCATTATATTCCAATATATTGAGGAGAAGGTAAGTCCCAATAAACTGAAAAAGAACCAACTAACCCAAGGAGAGTAAAGTATGAATAAAACAAGAATAATAGTAATTTTAACCCTTCTTGTTGGGCTTACGGGGTGTAGTTTTTACACCTCTTTCGAGCGTCCCCAAGTGAGCAATTTGCACGAACTCTACGATGCAGATACCACCTACACAAGGCTTGCAACCTACTCGTGGCGCGAGTTCTTTACGGATACGCTCTTGCAGAAATATATCGAGCGTGGCTTGGAGTACAATATCGACATCCGCAACGCCAAACTCAATATTGTGCAAGCAGAGGCAACTTTGGAGGCTGCCCGCCACGCGTTTTTACCCTCGGTAAACGCCTCATTGCAGTCAACACTTTCGGGCGGAAATGGCGACGGTGCAACCTTTTCGTATAGCCTTATTCCTACGGCTTCGTGGGAGGTGGATGTCTTTGGTCGTACCCGCAATGCCGAGCGAGGAGCAGAGGTGGCTCTTATGCAGAGCAAATTGATGGAACAGGCGGTGCGTAGTAAACTAATTGTCACAATAGCAAATAGTTACTATACGCTGTTGATGCTCGATGAACAACTCAAAACCAGCCGCCATACGCTCACCACTTGGGAGGAAAACATCCGTACTCTTACGGCACTCAAACGAGCAGGTAAGGCTACCGAGGCGGCAGTTTTGCAGGCTAAGGCTAATAAGTTTAGTGTCGAGGGTTCGGTGCTGACCTTGGAACGCCAAATTGTGGAGCAAGAGGAGGCTCTTGCAACGCTTATGGGTGTGTTACCTTTTGAGATTGAGCGCGGAACACTTGCCGAGCAGACCTTCCCCGAAGAGTTCTCTATTGGCGTGCCCCTCGAACTCGTGTCGCAGCGTCCCGATGTATTGCAGGCGGAGGCTAACTTGGCAACCAAATTCTTTGCTGTGAATGAGGCTCGCGCGGCATTCTATCCCACCATAACGCTCACGGGCTCAATGGGATGGAGCGATGCTATGGGTGCAGTCATTGCCGACCCAGGGGAGTTTATTCTCCGCCTT
This sequence comes from Tidjanibacter sp., assembly GCA_045591965.1. Classification (GTDB taxonomy): domain Bacteria; phylum Bacteroidota; class Bacteroidia; order Bacteroidales; family Rikenellaceae; genus Tidjanibacter. Next base: position 7,320 of record JAZNTX010000017.1, read on the forward strand.
GTGGGTGGCATCGTGCAACCTATCTTTGCGCAGGGTAAAAACAAGATGCGCATGGAGATTGCTATGGCGCAACAAGAGGCTGCACTGTTGCAGTATCGCCAGACCATCCTCAATGCTGGTGCAGAGGTTAATTTGGCACTCAAAATGTGGCAAACCTCGCGCGAGAGGTATAATATCGACCTCAAACAGATTGTAACCCTCCGCGCGGCAGTGTGGAATACTCAACTGCTGATGAAATACGGCTCGGCAAGTTACTTGGAGGTGCTTACCGCACAGCAAAACCTCCACAATGCCGAGTTGGCAGAGTCCACCGACCGCTACAACGAGATACAAGGTATTATACAGCTATATTATGCCCTCGGTGGCGGTGTAAAATAGCAAAATATAGAGCGACTGCGGTGTTGCACCGCGATAAACTCCCTCCTCATTTACGCTTTGTAAACTGCGGAGGGAGTTTTCTTGTGCGCCTTGCATTCATCTCTCTGTTTTGTTATTTCTTGTGCTGCGGAGGTCGCCCTTTCATTTGGCACAAAAATCCCTCCGTCTATTATTCCACACTCGGTGGTTGCTCTTTGTCTAACATCTAACATCTAACATCTAACATCAATAGTCCTAAGGCTTATAGGGCTTATGGGGCTTATAGGAGTTTAACGACCTTAATGCCCTTAATGCCCTTAATGTCCTTATTCTCTCTCAACTATTTATGTGACTTTCAATTCCAAGAGCGGTAGATGCCAACCGCCCACCTCACGGTGGTCGTGGCAAGACGCAAAAATCGCAGGTTGCAAATTCAACCTGCGATTATGATTATTGTAAATTCGAATGGAGTTAATCATTTGATTTTAAGTCTATTGACAAGAAGTTGCAAAATGCTTCTTCTGAGCCAATTTCACTTGTGGTATAACCATAATCTATTAGCTGCCAATAGAATTCCCTAATCTTTTCTTCATTGCTTAGCGACTTCAAAAAGTTGTTAACTGTTCCTAAGTCTTTGCTTGATATGTATTTGGAACCTAAAAGACTATAATAGAGCAATCTTCTTTTATGTGGGAACTCAACCTCGTTTAGTTTTTGTGTTATGTGTAGTCTGGCGGATGGATACTCTTCTAAAAAATGGTCAATATCACAAAGCGCAACTCTATATACTTTCCCATTACATAGATATTTGACATTAAACGATAATTTACTCTCTTTAAGCGTGTGGAATGCAAAAACGGGACTTGTAAATTCCTCGTTTCCCATATACAGAGTATGATATAAATGGGCCGTACCCAAGTATGTTTCCACCTCTACTCTGCTCATCAATCCCTCATACTTATCTCTTATAAGTCTGCCCGCAATGCGCTCTACATTGTAGTCGTGAGCCAATGATGATACAAACTCGCTAAAAGTTCCTAAATTATTGAAATTATTGTCTTGAAGATATGAGTATACCTCTTCCAATGGATTTGCAACCTCTCTAATTGCATCGTGTTTTAGTTCTATTTGGTTGGGGTTGCAAGTGGTGGTTAAAAATGCAATAAGCGCAATTAACAATATGCACACACATCCTACAACTACTGCGATGATACTCTTTCTTCCTGTCTTGTTTGTTGTTGTTTCTGCATCAATAGGGGACGGTTGCTCTTGCTGAGTAGTGGCAACTTCATCCGATTTCTCATTTGAGCCAATATGAGTTTTATGGCTATCCTCTCTTTGGTGGGTAGACTTTTCGTGGGGAAAAAACACTCGCCACGCAGACCTTCCATTTTTACGCAAGCACAGCAAAAGCGCAAATATGATGCAGACTACCGAAGAGGTAAAGAGCATTTCCCACAAATCTCTGCCATAATCTACACTTTGAACAATTATATTGATAACTTGCAGTGCACCAAGTATATACAATCCTATGCGTTTGATTTTTAGTACCTCAAACATTGCATATATCATTGCCAGGTGCAAAAATGTATTCCACCAAAGATAGGATTCTGGTATATGGTAGTCCGAAACTTGCGTAAACATAAGGGGCGTAGTTATTACTAAACCCACAATGTGGTTTGCTATAACTAAGTAGATGTATAGTTTAAGAATTATGTTTAGTTCGCCCTTGGCACCACTTGTTTTATCCCTATTCATACTTTGTTGGTTTTATATGAAGACAATTCCCTATGAAGATAATTTGAGATGAAGCCTATGCTTCGTGCGTAAAATTAAATGTTTCTACAAAGATAATATAATAATTTTCAACTTTCAATTTCCAATTTCCAATTCTCACAAATACGAGTCGAGCGAGAGCAAAGAAAACGAGTTTTCTCTGCCGAGCAGGAGCATTTTCGACAAAACTTTGTTTTGTCAATTTGTTTTCGTATTTTTGTAGATTGAATACTTGTGAATTAATCAAAACATAAAAATATAGAAAAATGACACAAGAAGAACTCTTTAAGAAATTGATTGCACACTGCAAGGAGTATGGTTTTATCTTCCCTTCGAGCGAGATTTATGACGGTTTGAGCGCGGTTTATGACTACGGTCAGTTGGGCGTGGAACTCAAAAATAATATCAAGACCTACTGGTGGGATTCGATGACCAAACTCAACGACAACATTGTGGGTATCGATGCCGCTATCTTTATGCACCCCAAGGTTTGGGAGGCGAGTGGTCATGTGGGCGCGTTTAACGACCCCCTCATTGACAATAAGGACTCTAAGAAACGCTATCGTGCCGATGTGCTGATTGAGGATTGGATTGCAAAACAGGACGAGAAGATTGAGAAGGAGTGCGCAAAGGCTGCAAAACGCTTTGGCGAGTCGTTCAACAAAGAGATGTTCTTGCAGACCAATGGCAGGGTTTTGGAGATTGCAGCACGCAGGGATGAGGTTAACCGCCGCATGGCAGAGGCTCTCAATGCCAACGACCTTGCGGAGGTACGCCAGATTATCATTGACTGCGAGATTGTCTGCCCCATTTCGGGTTCGCGCAACTGGACAGAGGTGCGCCAGTTCAACCTTATGTTCTCCACCCAGATGGGCTCGGTGGCAGAGGGTGCAAATACCGTCTATCTCCGTCCCGAAACCGCACAGGGTATCTTTGTAAACTTCCTCAATGTGCAGAAGACGGGTCGTATGAAGATTCCTTTCGGTATTGCACAGATTGGTAAGGCGTTCCGCAACGAGATTGTGGCTCGCCAGTTTATCTTCCGTATGAGGGAGTTCGAGCAGATGGAGATGCAGTTCTTTGTGCGCCCCGGTGAGGAGATGAAGTGGTGGAATAAGTGGAAGGAGACCCGTATGAGTTGGCACCGCGCACTCGGCTTTGGTGACGAGAACTACCGCTTCCACGATCACGAGAAACTCGCGCACTATGCAAATGCCGCTACCGATGTAGAGTTCAACTTCCCCTTCGGCTTCAAGGAGGTGGAGGGCATCCACTCGCGTACCGACTACGACCTTGGTCGCCACCAGCAGTTCTCGGGCAAGAAGATTCAGTATTTCGACCCCGAAACCGGAGAGAGTTATGTTCCCTATGTGGTTGAGACCTCGGTGGGTGTTGACCGTATGGTTTTGCAGGTACTCTCGGCAGCATACAAGGAGGAGCAGTTGGAGAATGGCGAGAGTCGCGTAGTGCTCTCTATCCCTGCACCTTTGGCTCCTATCAAGGTTGCAGTTTTGCCCCTTGTTAAGAAAGATGGCTTGCAGGAGATTGCTATGGATTTGGTGCGCAAACTCAAATTCGACCACAATGTGCAGTACGACGAGAAAGACTCGATTGGTAAACGCTACCGCCGTCAGGATGCCATTGGTACTCCCTTCTGCGTGACCGTAGACCACCAGACCAAGGAGGACGGCACCGTAACTATCCGCGAGAGGGATACTATGGAGCAGCGTCGTGTACATATTGATGAGTTGGAGGCTATTGTTGCCGATAAAGTTGGTATGCGTCGCCTCTTCGAGAAATTGGTCTAATTACTCATTACATGGGTTGTTAGGCTGTTGATATTAGACGATAGACAAAAAGATAATGAAAACCGCAATTTTCCCAGGTTCGTTTGATCCCTTTACATCGGGACATCAGGCGTTGGTTGCCGAGGGATTGAAAATTTTTGACAGACTGATTATTGCTGTAGGCGAAAATCAGGATAAGCACGGACTGCTCTCTATCGAGAACCGCAAGAGGCTTATTGCCGACCTCTATGCCGATGAGCCTCGTGTGGAGGTGGTAAGTTACCATGGACTCACAGGCGAGTATTGCCGCGATAGGGAACTCAAATTTGTGTTGCGTGGTATGCGTAACACAGTCGATTTCGACTACGAGAGGAATATGATGCAGATTAACCAAAGGCTCTATCCCGAGATTACTACCGTGTTGCTCTTTACCCCTTCGGAGTATGTAGCAGTGTCGAGTAGTGTTATTAGGGAGATATTGAGTTTCGATGGCGATGTGGCTCAATTTATGCCCAAGGGCGTAGATATTAAGAAGTATTTGTAAATGAAAATAGATTGAGATAACTATGCAATTTTCGGCTGAAATGATTGCTGCCGGATTGGGTGGCGAGATTGTTGGTAATAAGGATGTTACCGTTAGTACTTTTGCGAAAATTGAGGAGGGGTATGCTGGTGCATTGTCGTTTATGGCAAACCCTAAGTATGAACACTATGTCTACACCACCGACTCCTCTATTGTGATAGTCAATCGCTCGTGGGAGCCTAAGCAGCCTGTTAAGGCTACGCTCATTAAGGTAGATGATGCCTATGGCTCGTTTGCCAAACTCTTGGAGATGTATGTGGCATATAAACCCAAGAAGAAGGGTGTGCATCCTACGGCTGTTGTGGCAGAGAGTGCGAAGGTTGGCAATGATTGCTATATTGGAGCCTATGTTGTTGTAGACGAAGGTGCTGTTGTGGGCGATGGCGTGAGCCTCTACCCACATGTCTACATTGGCGATGGTGTGAAGGTTGGTGCAAATAGTACTTTGCACTCGGGCGTGAAGGTCTATGAGGGGTGCAAGATTGGCGAGAGGTGCATTGTTCACTCAGGCGCGGTTATTGGTTCCGATGGCTTTGGCTTTGCCCCCAATGCTAAGGGCGAGTACGACAAAATTCCTCAGATTGGTATCGTAACCCTCGAAGACGATGTGGAGATTGGTGCTAATACCACCATTGATAGAGCCACAATGGGCTCGACGGTTATTTGCAAGGGTACGAAGATAGATAACCTTGTGCAGATAGGTCACAATGTAGTCATTGGTGCCAATACGGTTATGGCGGGTCAGTCGGCAGTTGCAGGCTCGGCAAAGGTTGGCAATAACTGTATGATTGGCGGTCAGGCGGGTATTGTGGGACATATTACCGTTGGCGACCGCTCGATTGTAGGGTCGAGCAGTGGTGTAACCTCCTCTATTCCCGAGGGCTCACAGATTATGGGTAGTTTCGGTATTGAGGCTTCGCGTTTCCGCAGGGCAAATGCTGTGTTCCGCAACCTTCCCGAGTTGCAGCGCAGTGTGAGGGAGTTGAAAAAAGAGGTCGAAGAACTCAAAAATCGATAGACGACTATGAGTACCGCGCCTCGCATCATTATGGGCATAGACCCTGGTACCAACCGTATGGGATATGGCGTGTTGGAGGTGCTGGGCAAGAATAAACTGCGTGCGGTGGTCATTGGCGATATCGAGATGCAGAAGATGAAAGACCCCTACGAGAAGTTGCGCTATATCTTCAATCGCGTACTCTCGCTTGTGGATGAGTATCAGCCCGACGAGGTTGCTTTGGAGTCCCCCTTCTTTGGCGAGAATGTCCAGAGTATGCTCAAACTTGGTAGGGCTCAGGGGGTGGCTATGGCTGCTGCGCTGTGCAGGGGACACAAGGTCTTTGAGTACGCTCCAAGGAGGGTTAAGCAGGCTATTACGGGTAATGGCGGTGCCGCCAAGGAACAGGTCGCCGCAATGCTCAAAAGTATGCTCGGCGTGGAGTATAACCCTAAGAGGTTAGACGCTACGGACGGCTTGGCGGTGGCTTTGTGTCACTATTTTGAGACCTCTTCGCTCATTCCGCACCAAACGGTGGCTGTTAAGAGGGGAAGGACCAAGAGCGCCTCGTGGGAGAAATTTGTAGCGGGAAATCCCGATAGGGTAGTGACCGAAACTAAGAGTAAAAAGAGATAGATAATTAACCAAATAAAACAAAACACTTATGAAAAAACTTATGTTGATTTTGGCTGCTGCTGTTATGGCAGTTGCTTGTAATACCACCAAAACCTATGTTGTAGAGGGTATGATTAATGGCTACTCAGGCGAAGTGTCGGTTATGAATATCGCGGGCGATGAGATGCTTGCTTCGACCTCTTCTGAGGATGGTAAGTTCTCGCTTGCGGTGGAGAGCGCAACCCCTATCTTTGCCGCACTCGCAATCGACCTTGGCAATGGCTTGCAACCTATCATTCCTCTCTTTTTGGATGGTACTCCTATTGCCGTAAGTGGCGATATGAGTGATGTTCAGTCGCTTTCGGCTACGGGTACCGAGTCCAACGAGGCGTTTACCGACTTCAATAAGTCACAAATGGAACTTATGGTCCCCATTATGAGTGGCGAGGCAAGCGAGGAGGAGGTTATGAACGCCTTTAACGCTATGCAGGTTATAATGGACGAGAGTTATGAGGCTAATAAAGAGAACCTTTGGGGTGCTTACCTTTTTGTAAGTAACAAATACCGCGAACTCTCGGCAGAGGAGATTCTGGCTACCGTAGAGGCTTATCCCGCCGAGTTGCAGAAGGTTGAGGAGATTGCTCTTGTGAAGGAGTATGCTGAGAAGATGCTCAAAACCGAGGTTGGCAAACCACATACAAATATTACTCTGCCCAATGTTGAGGGCGAGGAGGTGTCGCTCAAAGAGGTTGTAGAGGCAAATAAGGTTGTGCTTCTGGACTTTTGGGCTTCGTGGTGCCGCCCCTGTATGGGCGAGATGCCCTACCTCTTGGAGGCGTATGCAACCTACCACGACAAGGGTTTTGAGATTTATGGCGTGAGCCTCGATGACAATGCCGAGGCTTGGAAAAAGACCATCGAGGCTCAGGGTATGAAGTGGGTGAATGTTAGCGAATTGAAAGGTTGGCAGACCGCTGCCGCTCAGGAGTACTCGGTAAACTCCATCCCCGCAAACTACCTTATCGGTGGCGAGGGTGTGATTATCGATAAAAACTTGCGCGGTGAGGCTTTGGCTGAGAAACTTGCCGAATTGTTTGAGTAAGAGGGCGAAATACCTCTAAACATAAACTATCTATTTAACTTATGAAGAGGTTGTTTATCACTCTTGCAGCCGCTGTGTTGATGGTGGGCTGCGGAAGCGATTACATTGTTAAGGGTACTATTGATGGTTACTCTGGCGAGGTAAAACTTATGGCAAATAAGAGCACCGAGTGTTTTGGCTCGGCAACTACGACCGATGGCTCGTTTGAGATTAAGGTTGATGCAGAGGCTCCTTTGTTTGCAAACCTCGTGGTGGGCGACAAACAGCGTATGCTCTTCGTTGAGGAGGGAGAAGTTGTGGTTGCTGGCTCGTTGGAGGATTGGGATAGCGTAACAGTTGGTGGCACTAATGCCAACGACAACTATGCAAAATACCAAGCCGAGAAAGCAGAACTTATGACCGCCTATCTGTCTGCTGCAACGGAGCAGGAGAGGGCAGATGTTGAGAAAGCCTACGATAGCCATACGGTGGACTCCTACGAGGCAAATAAGGACAACATTTTGGGTCTTTATTTGCTCGCAACTCAGGTCTACTATGAGATGACCCCCGATGATGTTTTGGCAGCAGTGGAGGCATTGCCCAAAGGCTTGCAGAAGTCGCACACCGCCATCACTTTGCGTGAGCATGCCGAGGGTATGAAGAGGGTTGATGTGGGACAAAAATTCATAGACCTTGCATTACCCGATGCAGAGGGTAATATTGTGAAACTCAGTGATGTACTTGCGAAAAATAAGTATGTTCTTTTGGACTTTTGGGCTTCGTGGTGTGGTCCTTGTATGAGGGAGGTGCCTTTCCTTGTTGAGGACTATGCAAAGTACCACAAAGAGGGCTTTGAGATTTATGGCGTGAGCCTCGATAAGGCACGCGAACCTTGGCTCAAAGCCATCGAGTCGAAAGGCTTGGTGTGGGTCAATGTTAGCGAACTTAAAATGTGGCAAGACCCTTCGGCAAAAGAGTATGCCGTAAGGAGTATCCCCTCCAACTTCCTCATCGCCTCCGATGGTACCATCGTTGCACGCAACTTGCGTGGCGAGGAGTTGGGTGAGAAACTTGCTGAGTTGCTTAATTAAGCGAGCGTGCCTTGTTGGTGCCTTTGCACCAAACTCCCCACCGCATTTTGCATGGCACGAGGCGAAGACAAGTCTTGCGAAAAAATCCTCCCTCAGTTTACAAGGTGTAACTGAGGGAGGATTTTTTTTGAGCATAACGCAGCAGACGCGCGTTATATGCGTTTTTATGCAAAGTGCTTGTAGAAACGGATGATAGTTTCTATTCCCTTATAGAACTGGTCTAAACCATAACTCTCGTTGGGCGAGTGAATTGCGTCACGACCCAAACCAAAACCAATAAGGATAGACTTCATACCGAGAATCTTCTCAAAACCGCTCACAATGGGGATACTGCCGCCCGAGTAGAAGGGCAAAGGTTGTTTGCCGAAAGTATCGACAATAGCAGCCTCGGCAGCCTTATAAGCCTTCAAATCGGTGGGCGAAACATAGGGCTGACCGCCATGCAGAGCCTTAACATCCACCTTTACGCACTTGGGCGCAATGCTGCGGAAATAGTCCTCAAAGAGCACCGCAATTTTCTCCCAATTTTGGTCGGGCACAAGGCGCATAGAGATTTTGGCGTAAGCCTTCGAGGGGATGATGGTCTTGGTGCCTTCGAGGGTGTAGCCACCCCAAATGCCGTTCACATCGAGCGAGGGGCGCACACCCGTACGCTCAATGGTTGTAAAGCCCTCTTCGCCAGCGAGTTCCTCAACGCCAACACCGCGCATATACTCCTCCTTGTCGTAGGGGGCCTTGTTGAAGTTGATGCGCTCCTCCTCGGTAAGCAGGCGTACATCATCATAGAAGTGGGGAATGGTTACACGCCCGTTCTCATCCACAAGTTTGGTTATGAGGTTGGCGAGGACATTTGCAGGGTTGGCAACGGCACCTCCATAAAGACCCGAATGGAGGTCGTGGTCGGGACCCGTAACCTCCACCTGCATATAGCACAGACCACGCAGACCGCAAGTAATCGAGGGGGTATCCATAGAAATCATGCTCGTGTCGGAAATAAGGATGATATCGCCCTTGACGAGTTCCTTATTTTCCTCACACCAAGCATAGAGGCTGGGCGAGCCAATCTCCTCTTCGCCTTCGAGCATAAATTTCACATTACAGGGCAGTTCGCCCGTCTGCACCATTGCCTCAAACGCTTTGGCATGCATAAAGAGTTGTCCTTTGTCGTCATCGGCACCGCGTCCCCAGATGCGACCCTCCTTAATAACGGGCTCGAAGGGGTCGGTCAGCCACTCCTCTTTGGGATCTTCGGGCATTACATCGTAGTGACCGTAGACCACAACAGTTGGTTTTGCTGGGTCAATAATCTTCTCGGCATAAACCACAGGGTTGCCCGCCGTGGGCATAACCTCTGCGCGGTCGGCACCTGCTTTGAGGAGCGACTCGCGCAACCACTCGGCAGTCTTAACCATATCCTCGTGGTGAAAACTCTGCGCACTAATGGAGGGAATACGGAGCAGTTCGAAGAGTTCTTCGAGGAAGCGTTCACGGTTTTCTTGAACAAACTGATTACTCTTTTTCATAATTTTAGGTTCACTTAATAGAAATTTTCACTATATTTGTAGTTCAATGCTCCTGTTGGAGCAGGTTACAAATTTACAAAAATTAGGCGACAAATAAAATTAAACAGATAAAATTATGAGAATTATTCCATCTTCCGAACTCATCATCAACTCCGATGGTTCGATTTTTCACCTCCACATCCGCCCCGAGCATTTGGCAGATATAGTCATCCTCGTTGGCGACCCCGGTAGGGTTGAGATGGTGGCAAGTTATTTCGACAACCAAGAGTGCAACATTTCAAGTCGCGAGTTCCGCACCATTACGGGTAGTTATAAGGGTAAGCGTATGACCGTAATTTCGACAGGTATCGGTACGGATAATATTGATATCGTTGTTGGCGAGTTGGACGCTCTGGCAAACATCGATTTCGAGACGCGCACCGAGAAGCCCGAAAAGCGCGTGCTGACACTCCTGCGCCTCGGCACTTCGGGTGCCATTCAGCCCGACATTCCACTCGGCTCGTTTGTCTTTGCCCGCACCTCCGTAGGTTTCGATGGTCTTTTGAACTACTACGCAGGGCGTAACGATGTGTGCGATTTGCCCATTGAGGCCGCTTTTGTGGAGCATACGGGCTGGAATGCGCAACTCCCTGCTCCTTACTTTATTGATGCAGACAAGTCGCTGTTTGAACACTTCAAAGACTCGGTTGTTGAGGGTATCACCGTTGCCGCCCCCGGTTTCTATGGTCCCCAAGGCAGATGGTTGCGTATCGCTCCTGCCGACAAGGAACTCAACGCCAAAATTGAGAGTTTCCGCTACGAGGGTCGCCGCATCACCAACTTCGAGATGGAGGGTAGCGCACTTGCAGGCTTGGGCGCACTTATGGGACACCGCGCAGGCACACTCTGCACCATCATTGCTCAGAGGGCTGTGAAGGATATGAATACCGACTATAAACCCTTCGTTAGGCAGATGATTGAGATGGCGCTCGACAAACTCGCGGCGTTGTAGAAGAGAGGTTTTGCCCCACTTATTTTTCCGCAAATTATAACCGACTGAAAATGAGTGGGGCGGAAAAAAGATTGCAAAAAAGTTGCTTTTTTTCTTGCAGATACTGAAAAAAGCCGTATATTTGCACTCGCAATTCGGCACCGTAGCTTAATTGAATAGAGCATCTGACTACGGATCAGAAGGTTACAGGTTTGAGTCCTGTCGGTGTCACTCGAAGAGGTTTCCATTTGGAAACCTCTTTTTTTTGTTATCCCCCTAAATTCCACCCCCCTAAGTACTCCTCCCCAACCCCACAACC
>JAZNTX010000018.1:0-43252 GCA_045591965.1 Tidjanibacter sp.
AAGAGCAAAGAGGAAAGAGGAAGGTTGCGATTAAGGCGGGGGCAGAGATCGCTTGCGAGCTATGCCGAGCCGGAGCAACCAAGAACTGCCAAAGGCAGGTCAAAGAGAGAAGAGAATCTCTCAGAATTCTCAGAATTCTCAGAACTCCCGAAGCTCCCAACGCTGAACTGCAAACTAAAACAACTAAATACAAACTAACTAACACAACAAGCAATTATGGCTGCTAATTCCGAATTGATGCGCGTGGCGGACAACATCCGCATGTTGTCGGCTGCTATGGTAGAGAAGGCAAAGTCGGGTCACCCGGGTGGTTCGATGGGTGGTGCAGATTTTATGGCACTCCTCTTTACCGAATTTTTGAACTACGATCCTTCGCAGATGGATTATCCCTACCGCGATCGATTCTTCCTCGATCCGGGACACATGTCGCCGATGCTCTATGCGACCCTGTCGCTGGCCGGCCACTACTCGATGGAGGATTTGAAAAACCTGCGCCAGTGGGAGAGCGTAACGCCCGGTCACCCCGAGGTGGACGTGATGCGCGGCGTGGAGAACTCGTCGGGCCCGCTGGGTCAGGGTCACGCCATCGCCCTCGGTGCAGCAATCGCCGAGCGATTTATGGTTGCACGCTTTGGCGAGTGGATGGCTCACAAGACCTATGTATATATCTCTGATGGTGCTGTTGAGGAGGAGATTTCTCAAGGCGTAGGTCGTATTGCAGGTCACCTCGGACTCTCCAACATCATCATGTTCTACGACTCCAACAACATCCAACTTTCGACCACCGTTAAGGATGTCGATGCCGAGGATGTAGCCATGAAATATAGGGCTTGGAATTGGAATGTTTTGGAGTGCGAGGGCAACTCCGCCGAGAGCATCCGCGAGGCTCTTCGCGCGGCTCTCACCGAACAGGAGCGACCCACCATCATCATCGGTAAAACCCTGATGGCAATGGGTGCAAGGGATGCCAATGGCGATAGTTTCGAGAACAAAATCTCGACCCACGGACAGCCCATCTCGGCAGCAGGTGCCGACACCAAGAAAACCATTGAAAATCTGGGCGGTAACCCCGAAAATCCCTTCACTATTTTCCCCGAAGTTGAGGCACTATATGCTGCTCGCCGTGAGGAACTTAGGGCGTGGGCAGCAGAGCGCAAAGAGGTGGAGCGCAAGTGGCGCGAAGAGAACCCTGAATTGGGTGCAAAACTCGACCTTTTCCTGAGCGGTAAGACCCCCGAAATTGACTACTCGAAAATCAATGTAGGCTCCAACTCCGCAACCCGCAACGCCTCGGCTACCGTACTCTCCGCATTTGCCGAGCAGGTGGAGAATATGGTGGTTGCTTCGGCAGACCTTAGCAACTCCGACAAGACCGACGGTTACCTCAAAAAGACCCACGCTTTCACAAAGGGCGATTGGAGCGGCAAGTTCTTCCAAGCGGGTGTTTCGGAACTCACAATGGCTTGTATTATGAATGGTATGGCTCTCCACGGAGGCGTCATCCCTGCGTGCGGTACATTCTTCGTCTTCTCGGACTATATGAAACCCGCTGTGAGGTTGGCAGCCCTCATGAGGATACATGTTATATATATATGGAGTCACGACTCGTTCCGCGTGGGCGAGGATGGTCCTACCCACCAGCCCATTGAGCACGAGGCTCAAATCCGCCTTATGGAGCACCTGAAAAACCACCACGGCGAGCGCAGTATGGTTGTTCTTCGCCCTGCTGACGGTGCCGAGATGGTTGAGGCTTGGAGATTGGCAATGGAGGAGGAGCGCCCTGTGGCACTGCTCACCTCGCGCCAGAATATCAAAGACCTCCCCACCCTCGGTGGCGAGCGTAGCAAGGAGGCTGAGGGTCTTCGCAAAGGTGGCTATGTTGTTTGGGACTCGGAGGATGCAAAGGCTGTGCTGCTGGCAAGCGGTAGCGAGGTTTCGACCCTTGTGGAGGGTGCAGAACTGCTCGCCGCAGAGGGCATTGGCGTAAGGGTTGTGAGCGTTCCCAGCGAGGGTCTGCTGCGCGACCAAAGCACAGAGTATCAGTTGAGTGTACTGCCCGAGGGACTGCCCCGCTACGGTCTTACCGCGGGTCTGCCTGTGACTTTGGCAGGCTTGGTGGGTGCATGTGGTGCCGTTCACGGCGTGGACCACTTCGGCTACTCGGCTCCCTATAAAGTACTCGACGAGAAGTTCGGCTTCAATGGCGCGACCGTTGCCAAAGAGGTTAAAGAACTCCTGTAAGTGAGCAAATAAAAAGCGAATTTCGGCGTTACGCTCGCCCTCAAAAGCCTCATTTACCACCGAGTAAACTGCGGTTTTTCGGGCTTCGCAAGCCTCGAACTTCATCTTTTTATTTACTCACTCAGTGAAGAAAAAATTGAAAAAAGTTGAAATTTTCAATTTTCAATTTTCAATTTAATGCGTATATTTGCGGGCTAATTTTAGCTAAAATTAATTTATAAACTATGTACGTAATAGTAGAAATCGCAGGCCAACAGTTTAAGGCTGAGAAAGGTAGGAAGCTCTACGTAAACCGTCTCCACGAGGAAGTAGAAGCCTCGGTGAGCTTCGACAAAGTCCTGCTGGTAGACAACGACGGTCAGGTTTTGGTAGGCACACCTGTTGTAGAAGGTGCCTCTGTAAAAGCTAAGGTTCTTCGTCACCTCAGGGATGACAAAGTGCTCGTTTTCAAGAAGAAACGCCGCAAAGGCTATCAGAAATTGAACGGTCACCGTCAGTATCTTACTCAGGTGGTAGTAGAGGACATTATTGTTGCATAATTAAAAAATTCACAGACAATGGCACACAAGAAAGGTGTAGGTAGTTCAAAGAACGGCCGTGAGTCGGAGAGCAAACGACTCGGCGTAAAATTGTTCGGCGGTGAATTTGCAAAAGCAGGCAACATTCTCGTCCGCCAGCGTGGTACCGTACACAACCCCGGTGAAAATGTGGGTATGGGTAAGGATCACACTCTCTTCGCACTCGTAGATGGCACCGTTACTTTCCGCAAGAAAGAGGGTGGTAAATCTTTCGTGAGCGTTACTCCCATCAGCGAGTAATCAAGAAGAACTTGAAAGAAAAATGGTCATCGGTTTCGGTGACCATTTTTTTGTTGGCGTCAAGCAGATGTTCTTAGACTGAGAGAGATGGGAGAGATGGGAAATCTTAATACTCTCATTACTCCCAGAACTCCCAGAAAACCCTACTCCCCCTTATTCGTGGGTATTAAAAAAGATACCCGTGAATAAAGGGGGCTCCTGTCTTTCTTGTTCTTCTTGTCTTTCTTATTTTTCTTGTTTTTCTTGCAGGAGTGACACAGGGGTGACACGGGGTGACAGGAGGAACAGGAGGAACAGGACTGACAGACCCCTCCGCCCTAACGGGTACCTCCCATAACTTAGGGGAGGAGTTGTGCGCGGGGACGCGCACACAATTTCGACCACCCCTCCCGACCTCCCCTTGCGTAGGGGAGGAGTACTTAGAGGGAGAGTACAAACCTCCTCTGGTCTTCGACCATCTCCCCCTAACTCAGGGGGAGAGTGCGGTTGTGGGGTTTAGGAGAGTGATTGCAGCCCCTAACGCATTGCCACCACCCTCCCCTAAGTTAGGGGAGGGTCCGCGAAGCGGGGGAGAGGTATGTAACTCCGCACTTCGCATCGGCGGCGGATAAGCGACCGCCTTGTGCGGTCGTGACGAGTGCGGGACAAAAAGGCGTTAAGAAACAAAGACGGTAAACGCTTTGCCTGCGTAGCATTTGTTTTAGGCTTTTTGTTCCGCGCTCCCGCCAGAGATGCGGTGCGTGGCTTTTGCGCCACTTTTGCCACCAAAAGTGGCAAAGAAATAGGGCGACCAAGTCGCCCTAAAACACACGCCCCCGCGCTACGCGCACCCCCTCTAACTTAGAGGGGGAATTCCTTTTACTCTCCCCCTAAGTTAGGGGAGGGTGCCCACAGGGCGGGAGAGGTTAGTTAAAAAGCGCGGTAGATGCCAACCGTCCACCTGCGGTGGTCGTGGCAAGGCGGGGTTTATTAGGTCGGTAGACAATAAAATAATCAATCTCGCGGAGGAAATTTAGGCGCACAAGAAAACCACCTTCGTAGTTTACTGAGCGTAAATGAGAAGGTGGTTTATCGCAGTGCAACGCCAAATTTCCTCCGCGAGATGGATTATTTGCGAGATTGGTTATTCACGGCAGCGCAAGCCCCACACTCGCCATTACAATTAGCGTTGGTTTCGCACCCCTCCTCGCCCATGGCCTCCAACTGAGCCTCGCGCTCCTGCTGCATAGCACACTTGATACCTCGTGCCTTCATGTTGGGATTGGTCGAGATTTCGGACTGTATGGGATGCCCCTTGAAGATTTGAGTGAGCGACAAGGCGAGCATAAAAAACGCCACCACACCCACACTTATGAGAATTACTACAATTGTTGCCGACATTTCCTTAGTAAAAATTGGTTGTTTTCGCGCAAAAATAGTATTTTTGCGTGATATTGCGCCAAAAGAGGAGGCAAAAAATTGACTGTGGTTTCTTAATAACCCTAAAAAAAAACGAAGACACTATGCGAATAGTTATTGCGGGTGCTGGCGAGGTTGGTAGCCACCTTGCGAAGATGTTGGGCGAGAATGCCCACGATATCACCGTTATTGATGACAACCCCAAGTTGCTTGAAGATGTAACCAGCATGGCGGATGTGGTCACCGTGGCCGGCGACTGCACAACCTTTGCTACGCTCAAAAAGGCTTCGGTAAGGAGGGCAGACCTCTTCATTGCCGTAAACCGCGAGGAGAGCCCCAACATCATCTCGGCAATGCTCGCCAAGCAGCTCGGAGCCAAAAAGACCATTGCCCGCATTGACAACAACGAATACCTCGAACCAACCAACAACGAGGTCTTCATCAACATGGGTATCGACTACCTCTTCTACCCCGAAAAGATTGCCGCATTGGAGGTTGTGAACCTTTTGGGACACTCTTCGACCACCGAGTATGTCGATTTTTCGGGTGGCAAACTCGCGCTGTCGGTCTTCAAGTTGGAGGCTGGTTCGCCCTTCATTGACCGCTCGGTTGCGGAGATGAATAGCGAGGCGGTAGGTATCCCCTTCCGCACCGTCGCCGTTGAACGCGATGAGCAGACCATCATACCCCACGGAGCAGATATCTACCACGAGGGCGACACCGTCTATGTCATAACAAATGTTGTGGACACCTCCCGCCTTGTACAATTCAGCGGCATGACCGATATTGCCATTGAGAATGTTATGATATTGGGCGGTAGCAAAGTGGGTGTTCGCATAGCCTTGGAGTTGCAGGATAAATTGGGCGTGAAACTCGTGGAGTACAACGCCGAAAAGGCATATAGGCTTGCGGAGATTCTCGAACATACGCTCATCATCAACGAGGACGGACGCGACATTGAGGCAATGTTGGAGGAGGGCTTGCAGAGTATGGATGCCTTTGTGGCAGTTACGGGCAGGAGTGAGACCAACATCCTCACTGCAATGATTGCCAAGAAGATGGGTGTCAAGAAGGTTATTGCCGAGGTGGAGAATCTCAACTATATAAACATTGCGGAGAGTATCGGTATCGACACCATCATCAACAAGAAGATGGTCACCGCCAGCAACATCTTCCGCTTTACGATGAATACCGATGTGCAGGCTATCCGCTGCCTTACGGGCTCGCAGGCGGAGGTCTTGGAGTTCATCGTCAAACCCAACTCCCCTGCTACCAAGGCTCCCGTTTCGGAACTTGGCTTCCCCAAGGATGCTACCATTGGTGGCGTGGTGCGAGCCGACAATGTCTTTTTGGTTGGAGGTTCAACGCAAATCAACGCCTACGACCGAGTGGTGGTCTTCGCACTACCCGAGGCGATAGGCAAAATCGGCAAGTTCTTCAACTAAGAGATAGCACAACAACCAATCAAACACCCCTAACACCAACTAAAAGAAACTGATAATTGCAAACGAAAGAGTGAAAAATGAAACTGATTAACAGAATTTTACAACTCTACTTCGCCCCGCGACTGAGAAAAATAGAGTACTTCAAGAGCCACCCACAAGAGGTGCAACAGGAGCAATACGCCCGCCTTGTGAGGGCTGGCGCGAAGACTGCCTTTGGTAGGGAGCATGGCATCTATGGTGGTATGCCCTACTCGGAGTTTCGCAAGAGGGTGCCCATTATGGAGTATCGGGATATGGCTCCCTATGTTGAGCGCATAAGGGGTGGTGAGCATGGCGTTACTTGGAACACCCCCGTAGGTTGGCTTTGCAAATCTTCGGGCACTACGGAGGGAGCGTCGAAATATATCCCTTTGACCAAACAGGGACTCAGAGACTCGCACATGAGGGGACCATTGGATTTGGCAGCCCTCTATACCCACCTCTATCCCAATGGCGGAGCCTACCTCGGCAAGACGCTCATCCTTGGAGGGAGCAAGAAGTTGGAGAAGAAGGGCGATAAGATACCCAGCGGTGACCTGTCGAGCATCCTCATCGACAACACCCCATCGCTCGGCAACCTCATACGCGAGCCACATAAGAGCATTGCACTAATAGCCGATTTCGACAAGAAGGTGAGGCTCATCTGCGAGAAGGTCACAAAGAAGGATGTGAGGGCTCTGGCGGGTGTGCCGAGTTGGAACTTGGTTATGATTGAGCGCATACTCCAATATACGGGCAAGCAGAACCTCTTGGAGGTGTGGGGCAATATGGAACTATTTGTTCATGGTGGTATGAGTTTTAAGCCTTACAAACGCCAGTTCGAGAAACTCATCCCCACTGCAAATATGAAGTACATCGAGACCTACAACGCCAGCGAAGGTTTCTTTGGCATTGCCGAGGAGCCCTACACCGACGAGATGCTCCTGATGCTCGACTACAACTGTTTCTACGAGTTTATGCCCACCGATGCTATGGGCGACAAGTCGAAAGTGGTACCCTTGGAGGGCGTGGAGGTAGGCAAGAACTACGCACTGCTGATTACTTCGAGCAACGGTTTGTGGAGGTATATGATTGGCGACACGGTGTGCTTCACGCAGACCACTCCCTACAAATTCCGCTTTACGGGCAGGACAAAACTCTTTGTGAACGCCTTTGGAGAGGAGATAATCATCGACAATGCCGAAAAGGCTATGGAGCAGGCATGCAACGAGTGCGGCGCAGAGATTAAGGAGTTTACAATGGCTCCCGTCTTTATGGGCGAGATTGAGGGCGAGATGGCAAAAGGTACCCACGAGTGGGTTGTGGCATTCTACAAGCAGCCCGACACATTGGAGCACTTCACCGATGCGCTCGACAGGGCAATGCAGGCGCAAAACAGCGACTATGCCGCCAAGCGCAAAAACAACTTCACGCTCCTGTGTCCCATCGTGACCGTTGTGGCAGAGAACACCTTTGAGGAACTCTTGCGCTCGGAGGGCAGACTTGGAGGACAGATTAAGATTCCCCGCCTCAACCCCACAAGGGACTATGTGGAACAACTAAAACAACTACACAACAAGATAAGTAAACAACAAAACTAACACCATAACACACCTAAACTTATGTACATAGCAATCGCAGGTAATATCGGTAGTGGCAAGACCTCGCTGACCGAAATTCTCTCCGCACACTACGGAGCAAAAGCCTATTATGAGGACATTGACAATCCCTACATTGCCGACTTCTATGAGGATATGAACCGTTGGTCGTTCAACTTCCAGATGTTCTTCCTCGGCAGCCGCATCAACCAGACGCTCCAAATGCTCAACGAGAGTACAGGACATGTGGTGCAGGATAGGACCATCCACGAAGACGCTCACATCTTTGCAGGTAACCTCCACCAGATGGGCTTGATGAGCAGTAGGGACTACGGCACCTACATGAAGATTTTTACCCTCGCTACCGACCTTGTCCCCTCGCCCGACATCCTCATCTACCTCAAAGCGAGCGTTCCTACCCTTGTGCGCCAGATTTTGAAGCGCGGCAGGGAGTACGAGAAGAATATCGACCTCGAATACCTCGAAAGGCTCAACAACCGCTACAACGAGTGGATTTCGACATATAAGGGCAAACTGCTGACTATCAATATTGACGAGATTGACTTTGTGGGCAAGCCCGAGATTATCGACACCATCATCCGCAACCTCGATGAACTCAACAAGGTGGAGGGCAAAGAGGTTCGCACGATTGGGTTCTAAGAGAATTCAAAATTGACACACGCCCCCGTCACTTCGTGACACCCCCTCTAACTTAGAGGGGGAATATCATTTATCCTCCCCCCCCCCAAGTTAGGGGAATACCTGATAAACAATGGAGCCTAAACGGAGAAATAATTTAACCGAACAAAAGCCTCTGCGAAGGAAGTTGCGCCACAAATCAACACCAGAGGAGATTGTTTTATGGGGTATGTTGAAGGGTAAACAGATATGCGGTTGTCAATTTAGGCGTCAGTTTTCTATTGGTGCTTACATCTTGGATTTCTATTGCCCAAGCGCAAAACTTTGTATCGAAGTTGATGGCATACAATACCTCTCAGAAGAGAATTTATTGCACGATAGTATTAGAGATAAATATCTTGCATCACAAGGGATTAAGGTATTACGAATAGAGAATAGTGCCATTGGGACTTGTAGTGATATGATTGTAAATACTATCGAAGATGCCGTAAAAAGAAGAATAGAACAATTCCCCCTCTAAGTTAGAGGGGGTGCCCGAAGGGCGGAGGCGTGTGTAATAATTGAAAATTGAAAACTGAAAAAATAAATAGCGATTTCATAGAACTCATGCGTGAGCAGATGCCCGAGGAGGAGGCGCAGAGGCTTGTGGCGGCACTCGATGGTACACCGCATCCCACCTCCATAAGGGTCAATCCGCATAAACCCTACCCCGCACCCGAGGGCAGGGCGGTTGGTTGGTGTCGTTGGGGGCACTACCTTGCCGAGCGTCCATCTTTCACGCGCGACGGACACTTTCAGGCAGGAGGTTACTATGTGCAGGAGGCTTCTTCGATGTTTGTGGGCTATTTGTTGGAGCAGGCTCTGGGTGGCGAGATACCCGAAGGGTTGCGACTGTTGGATATGTGCGCTGCCCCTGGGGGTAAATCGACTCTTTATAGTACGATTGTGGGCTTGCGCGGTGTGGTGGTTGCCAATGAGGTTATCCGCTCACGCGCACTAACCCTTGCCGACAACATCACTCGCTGGGGCGTGGGCAATACGGTTGTTACATCCAACGACCCTTCGCACTTTGCAGGCTCGCTCGAAGGGTGGTTTGATGTGGTGGCTGTGGATGCTCCCTGCTCGGGCGAGGGTATGTTCCGCAAGAGCGAGGAGGCTCGCACCAATTGGAGCCTTGACAATGTCAAACTCTGCGCTACTCGCCAAAGACGCATCATGGCAGACGCGTGGGCTTCGCTCCGCGAGGGCGGCATCTTCATCTACTCCACCTGCACATTCAACAGGGCAGAGAACGAGGCTAATATGGAGTGGCTGTGCGAGGAGTTCGAGTGTGAGCATATTGCCATAGAGTGCCCCGAGGAGTGGAATATCGCCCGCACCGAGGGTGGTGTGGCGGAGTGCTTCCACTTCTACCCCCATCGCACCGAGGGCGAGGGCTTGTTTGCGGCTATTGTCCGCAAGGGTGGCAATGGCTCTTCGCACCACAAAAACCCCAAGGCTCGCAAAACTCCCTTCGGAGAGGTCGATAAAAAGGCGGTACGCGAGATTAGCCAATACCTCCAAGGCGATATGGAGTTCCACTTTGCGACCATCGGAGAGAGTGTCTACGCCTACCCCACCCCGCTCTGGGCAGACATGCGCACCGTCTGCGAGCAGATGAGTGTTCTCTTTTCGGGCGTGAAGGTTGGTGAAATGTTTGGCAAAAAATTCCGCCCCGACCACTCACTTGCACTCTCGGCTTGGATAAACAAAGGGGCTTTTGCTACCACCGAACTCTCGGCAGAGGATATGCTCCGCTACTTCCGCAGGGAGGAATTATCGTGTGTGAGCGACCTGCACGAAGGAGTCAATCTCTTACTTTACGAGGGACAACCCACAGGTTTTACAAAACGCATAGGAGCACGAACAAACTCTCTGTTACCCAAAGAGTTGCGCATTCTAAACCAATAACCAAAGTGTATGAATAGAGCCATTCTACGCCTTGCGGTGCCGAATATAGTGAGTAATGTTACCATACCCCTGTTGGGTATGATAGACATTGCTATTGCCGGCAGGATTGGCAACGACGCAACTATTGGTGCGCTGGCAGTAGGCACGGCTATTTTCAACTTCATATATTGGAATTTTGCCTTCCTCCGCATGGGTACCAGCGGTTTGGCGGCTCAGGCTTTTGGTGCTAACGACAAGCGCGAGTGTGCGAGCATTTTGGGTCGCTCGATGCTCGTGGCTTTTGGCATTGCACTCCTCTTGCTCATCTTCAACCGCCCGATAGGCTCGTTGGCAATAAAGATTATGGAGGGCTCGGAGGAGGTTATGGCTCTGGCTGCCGAGTACTTCTTTGTCCGCATTTGGGCAGCACCTGCCGCCATAGGTATCTTTTCGCTACACGGCTGGCTGACGGGTATGCAAGATGCCACCACGCCTATGGTCGTCTCCATCCTCAACAACCTAATCAACATCGCCTGCTCGCTGTGGTTTGTCTTTGGTATGGATATGGGTGTGGCTGGTATTGCACTCGGCACGGTCGTGGCGCAATACTCAGCACTTCTCATAACACTCCTTATCATTTGGATACGCTATCGTTCCTATGTGCGCGAGATATCGCTTCGCGAGAGTCTACGCATGGAGCCCCTTGTGAGGTTTTTCCGCATCAACTCCGATGCCTTTTTGCGCACTCTGTGTGTCTGCGTTGTCTACACCTGCTTTACGGCTTTCTCGGCACGCTTTGGAGATACCATTTTGGCAACCAACGAACTGCTCATGAACCTCTTTATGCTGTTTAGTTATATGCTCGACGGCTTTTGTTATGCTGCCGAGTCGCTCACGGGCAGGTTTATTGGCGAGAGAAATAGGGAGGCTTTCCGCAAGTGCATACGACTGCTGCTGGTGTGGTGCGCTGCTGTGGCAGGCATCTACATTGTGGCATACATCTTTTGGTGGGAGCCCATACTCGGCATCTTCACATCGAGCCCCACGATTATGGCGTGTGCCGAGGAGTATATATGGTGGATTATCATGGTGCCTCTGGTGGGTTTCATCCCATTTTTGATTGACGGCATACTCATTGGCGCGACCAAGACACGCATAATGCGCAACACGACATTTTGGGCACTTGTGGCATTCTTCGTGCTCTTCTTCGCACTCCGCGTACCCCTCGGCAACCGCGCACTGTGGATAGCCTTCATAGGGTTCATTGTGGTACGCTTTGCCCTGATGCTGGTCGCCACAAAGGGGATGGATACGGAGTTGCTGATGAGAATTGAGAATTGAAAATTGAAAATTGAAAATTGAGAATTGAAAATTGAAAATTGAAAATTCAAAATTGAGATTTTTCCCATATATCCCGTCACTCTCATAACTCCCATTAGCCTTAGGACTATTGACCTTAGACGTTAGACATTAGACAACAAAACAATATGAAAGAGAAAAAATTCAAGAGCGGATTTGTGAATATCATTGGCAATCCCAATGTGGGCAAATCGACACTTATGAACGCGTTGGTGGGCGAAAGGCTCGCCATCATCACCGCCAAAGCGCAGACCACCCGCCACAGGATTATGGGCATTGTCGGTGGCGAGGACTTCCAGATTGTCTATTCGGACACCCCGGGTATTCTGCGCCCCTCCTATAAGTTGCAGGAGAGTATGATGGGTTTTGTGAGGGGTGCGCTCAAAGATGCCGATGTCATCCTCTATGTTACGGACACTGTTGAGAAGGGCGACGAGGCAAGCGAGGAGATTGTCGAGAAGATAAAACTCAGCGCAATACCCACCATTGTGGTCATCAACAAGATTGACCTCTCAAATCAGGAGGGTTTGGTGGGTTTGGTGGAGTTGTGGCACCAGAGGTTGCCCGAGGCACGCATCATTCCCGTTTCGGCATTGGAGGGTTTCAATGTGAGCGGTGTGTTCGATACGATTATGACGCTCCTGCCCGAAGGTGCGCCCTACTACGAGGAGGGCACGCTGACGGATAGACCTATGAGGTTTTTTGCCAGCGAGATTATCCGCGAGAAGATTTTTCTCAACTACGACAAGGAGATACCCTACTCTGTTGAGATTGTCATTGAGGAGTACCGCGAGGAGCCTACCATTGACCGCATAAGTGCTATCATATATGTTGCCCGCGACTCGCAGAAGGGTATCATCATCGGTCGCAAGGGCGAGATGCTCAAAAAAGTCGGCACTGCCGCCCGCCACGAACTCGAAAAGTTCATCGGCAAGAAGGTCTTTCTGCAACTACATGTCAAGGTCGATGAGAACTGGCGCAACAGCAGCCGAGGACTCAAACGATTTGGGTATATGGAGTAACACAAAAGGCGCACCTCGAAAGGTGCGCCTTTTGTGTTACTCACGACCTATATTTTCTATTGCATCGGCGGTTGACTCCCACGAGAAACGGTGCCTTTCGCGCCGAACACCCTCGCGGTAGCGTTCCAAATTATCCCCCTCGTATACCTTTGAGATAGCATCCGCCACGCTCCGTGCGCTAACCTCCGCCAGCACACCCACAACATCGTCACTAACCATCTCCGCCAAGCCGCCTACGCGCGTTACGACCATAGGTACACCGAAGGCGTATGCCACCTGTGTAACACCACTCTGAGTTGCCGACTTATAGGGCAAGGCGACCATATCCGCCACCGAAAACCACAAGGCAACCTCCTCGTCGGGCACAAACTTATCGTGGAAGACAACATCGCCCTCCAAGCCGAGCCTTACAATCTGCTCGCGGTATTTCGTATCGTCACCATAGACCTCGCCCACAACGAGCAGTTTGCGCCCTGCGGTCTTACCCTCCGCTTTGAGCAGTGCCCACGCCTCCAAGAGCAAGTCCAAGCCCTTATACTCCCTCACATAGCCAAAGAACATCACATAGTCCACTCCCTCGTCGAGCCCCAACCTACGGCACGCCTCTTTGCGTGGCAACCTCTCGCCGTAGCCATCGAAGAGTGGGTGGGGCGAAAAAATCGCCTTTGCATTGGGCAAGTAGGTACGCAAATCCCCGTTCACAGCCTCCGACATATAGACAAAGCCGTCGCACGAGCGTAGGAAATAGCGATTTAGGGGTCGGTCGTAGAGGTGTGGTTCGTGGGGGGTGATATTATCGAGATGGACAACCACCTTGGTCTTGCCATTGCGGCGTGCAAGGCGACAAATAGTACCAAAGCAGGGTGCCATAAGTGGAGTCCAATACTTCAAGACGACCATATCGGGAGCCTCGCGGCGGAGCATACGACCCACCCTCAACCACGAGAAGGGATTGATGGTGCTGACACAGCGCGAGATGCGTAGGTCTGCGGGAGCCTCGCCCGTACGAAACTGACTCTTGCCAGGGAACAATAGGCGTGGGTACTGCAACGAGAAGGTTTTGATATCCACCTCGTTGCCCCTCTGCTGAAACACCCTCGCAAGGGTTTCAATGATGGTCGCCAAACCCCCACGATATGGGTACGCAGGTCCTACAAAAGAAATCTTCATTCTACTCTTGTGTCATTTCTTTGAGTTTCTCGCGGTAGGCGGTCAGGATGCGCGACTTGCTCACAAAGCCGAGGTACTTACCTTCCTTATCTACCACGGGCAAGTTCCAAGCACCCGTATTCTCGAACTTCTCCAACACGCTCGACGCACTCTCGCCATCGAAAATCGTGTCGGGAGGTGTTATCATATACCTCTGCACCGAGTTGGGGTACTTGCTATGGTCGAACATATCCTTGCGGAGTTTATCGAACTCCACAACGCCCATCAATTTACCATCGCCACCCAGAACAGGGAAGATGTTGCGAGTGGTGTGTGGTATAACCCTCACGACCATATCTCCGAGCGTGTCGTACTCGCCAACACTCAGGATGTTGGTTTCGATAAGTGAGCGAATTGAGAGTACCACGCTGACGGCTTGGTCCTTATCGTGAGTGAGAAGTTGTCCCTTTTTGCGGAGGGTTTTGGTGTAGATACTATCGGGCTCCAAGTAGCGGTTGATGACATACGACACACACGACACCAACATGAGAGGCACAAAGAGTTGATAGGCACTCGAAATCTCGGCAATGAGGAAGACCGCCGTCAGCGGTGCTTTCATAACGCCCGACATCAGACCCGCCATGCCAACAAGCGAGAATGCGGCAATCGAGAGGTTTGCATCGAAAAAGGTGTTGCCCACATAAGCCACCGCAGCACCCATAAAGGCTCCAACAAAGAGCGAAGGAGCAAAAGTACCACCCACACCACCGGAGGCATTAGTCACAGCCATAGCGATAGCCTTTACGAACATAATAGCCACCAAGTAGATCACTACTACCCAATGGTTATTCCTCAAATCGTAGAAACCCGAGTTGTCAAACACCGCCTGCACATCGCCCTTCATAAAGTGGTGGAAGATGCCGTAACCCTCGCCATAGAGAGGAGGGAATATCATAATCATCACGCCAATAGCCAAGCCTCCCACCAGCCACTTTTTCCACTGCACACCGAGTCGGTCAATAAGGCTCTTGACGCGAAAATTAACATTCATGAAGTAGTAGCACATAAGACCACACAGCACCGCCAGCAGGGTGTAGATGGGTATGTGCGAGAACGAGAGGTCGCCAATGGTATTTGCCGAGAGCATAGGCTCGAAGCCTCGCACAAAGAATGTGAGCGTCACAGCCGTTACCGACGAGATAATCAGCGGAATGATGGCTGTCATACTCATATCCAAGAGCAAAATCTCCATGACGAATATCACACCCGTAATGGGTGCTTTGAAGATTGCCGAGAGGGCTGCCGCAACACCACAGGCGAGCATAAGCGTCATATTGCGGTAGTTGAGCCCCACAAGTTTGCCGATATTGGAGCCGATGGCGGCACCTGTTAGGACAATAGGAGCCTCTGGACCCACCGAGCCACCAAAGCCAATGGTAAGCGCACCGCCCACCACCGAAGAGTAGCAGTTGTGGGGTTTAATCTGCGAAGAGTTGGTACTCATCGCTTTGAGAACTTTGGTAACACCCTCCGAGATGTCGTCTTTGACAACAAAGCGGACAAAGAGGCTCGCAAGGATAATACCCACCATGGGATACAAAAGGTAGAACCAACCAACCTCCTCCTTGGGGAACCAACTCGTAAGTCCGTCTTTAATAAGCCCCAAGAGCCACTCAAAAATGCAGGTCACACCGCCCGAAACCAAGCCGACAATAATAGCCAAGATAAAGGTCAATTGTCGGGTACTAATGCGCCTTGTCTGCACATTTATCCAAAGGAGCAGTCGCTCCCCAAGACTCATTCGTTCGGTGCTACCTTTCATAGAGTTGCTCTTGTGTACATTAGAATTTGTAGATACCCATAATGCGGCGTACCTCGTCGAGGGTTGCACGAGCACTCCTACGAGCCTTCTCGGCACCCATCTCGGTTACCTCGTGGAGGTATTTGTCGTTGGCACGAATATCCTCAATGCGTTCACGAATGGGGGCTACGGTGGCGATGATATCCTCTGCCAACTGCTTTTTCAGGTCACCATAGCGAATTTCGCACGAGGCGTATTTCTCCTTGAAGTACTCAATCGTATCGGGAGCGGACACTGCCTCCATAATGGTAAAAATGTTTTGAATGGGCTCCGAAATGGGCGAATTGGGCTCCGTTGGACCACTATCGGTCACAGCCTTCATAACCTTCTTGCGGATTACATTGTCGGGGTCGGAGAGGTAGATACCGTTACCCTCGCTCTTACCCATCTTGCCCGAGCCGTCCAAACCGGGGATTTTCACAAGGTCCTTGCCAAAGTTGAAGGGGGCAACCTTCTCGTTGAAAAAGTCGGTTTTGTAGAACTGGTTGAAGCGGTGAGCAAGGTGGCGCGTCATCTCCAAATGTTGCTCTTGGTCCTTACCCACAGGCACATAGTCTGCCCTATGGAGCAGAATATCCGAAGCCATCAACACAGGGTAGTTCAGCAGACCAATGTTTACATTGTTGGGATTTTTACGCACTTTATCCTTGAACGAAGCGGTCTTTGAGAGTTCGCCCACATAGGCGTGCATACCCAGCAGCAGCGAGAGTTCTGCCACCTCGGGCACATCGCTCTGCACATAGATTGTCGCCTTCTCGGGGTCGATGCCCGCTGCGAGGTACTCCGAGAGGATGTTGCGTACATTGGAGTGGAGAATTGTTGGGTCGGGATGTGTGGTAAGCGAGTGGTAGTCGGCAATGAAGAAGTAGCACTCTGCCTCGTCTTGGAGTTTTACGAAGTTGCGGAGGGCTCCAAAGTAGTTGCCAAGGTGGAGTTGACCTGTCGAGCGAATACCACTAAGCACGCGTTTTTTCATGAGTATTTCAGTGTTTTTATTTTTATTATCGGGTTATAATTCACAAAAATACACTTTCTTTGCCAATAAACACAAATTATTTGCGTACTTTTGCGTATAAATTTTAAGCAAACCGAGCAAAATAATACCTCTCAAATGAAAACCTATTGGCGACTTCTTGCATTTGCACGCCCCTTGGGCAAATATGCAATTCCATACTTTTTCTATACCCTCTTCTACGCCCTCTTCAACACTTGCAACTTTGTACTCATCATCCCCTTGCTGCGAACCCTCTTCGACCAAGGGGCTATGCTCGAAGTGGTTACCACCCCACCCCACTTTCAGTTGAGCGTTGGTTATCTTACAGAGTTGCTCAACTATTGGCTCTACTGCATCTATGGCGCGGAGTACACAACAATGAACATCCTCATATTCCTTGCCGCCTTTGTTACCACCTCGGCTCTGCTGAGCAACACCTTCCGCTACCTCGGACAGCGCACCGTCGAGAACCTGAGGATTAACTCCTTACAGAGCATCCGCAATGAGGTGTTCGACAATGTGTTGGGACTCAATCTGAGTTACTTCTCTTCGGCACGCAAGGGCGACATGATGGCTCGCATCACATCCGATGTGGAGACTGTGAGGTTTTGTATTGTAAACACCTTGCAGGTGGTCTTCCGCGAGCCTTTCCTCATTATTGGCTACATTGTGGCGATGGTTTCCATTTCGTGGCAACTCTCGCTCTTCTCGATTATCTACCTACCGCTAATCGCGCTCATCATCGGCAGGGTTGTGAAGAAACTTCGCCACCCCGCACTCAAAGCTCAACAGAACTTTGGCGAACTGACCTCCGTACTCGACGAGTCGCTCTCGGGTGTGAAGGTCATCAAAGCATACGGTGCCGAGGAGTTCTTCCGTGGTAAGTTTAAGGGTATCAATCGCAAGTTTTCCGACATCTCGCGCCGTATGATGTACCGCCAACAGATGGCTTCGCCCATGAGCGAGTTTTTGGGCATTGCCGCAGCCGCTGGTCTGCTGATTTTTGGCGGCACGCTCGTACTCGGTGGAGGTAGCAACTTAGACGGTAGCGGCTTCATCGCCTACATCGCCATCTTCACGCAGATTACTCGCCCTATGCGCTCCTTTATGGACGCATTCGCCAATATCAATCAAGGTATTGCCGCAGGTGGCAGGGTACTCGAACTGCTGGATACCAAGAGCAACATCACCTCGCCCAAAGATGGCGGAGCGCAGTTGGACAACTTCTCCGAAGGTATTGAGTTTCGCAATGTAAAGTTCTGCTATGAGGGCGATAGGGAGGTGCTGGGAGGCATCAACTTCACAGTCCGCAAGGGCGAAACGGTGGCACTTGTGGGTCCTTCGGGAGGCGGTAAATCGACAACCTCCGACCTGATACCCCGTTTCTACGATGTCACCTCGGGCGAGATACTCATCGACGGCGTGAACATCAGGGAGTACAACCTCCCCTCGTTGCGCAAGGCTATGGGTATTGTGTCGCAGGAGACCATTCTCTTCAACGACACCATCGAAAACAACATCCGACTCGGCAACACCACAGCCACTATGGAGGAGGTCGAGAGGGCTGCCCGTATAGCCAACGCACACGACTTTATTGTGGAGAGCCCCGAGGGTTACCAGACCAACATTGGCGATAGGGGTACCAAACTATCTGGCGGTCAGCGTCAGCGACTTAGCATCGCTCGTGCAGTTCTCAAAAACCCCGATATTCTCATCCTCGATGAGGCGACAAGTGCCTTAGACACCGAGAGCGAGAAACTCGTTCAGGCTGCGCTGGACAAACTGCTTGCAGGTCGTACCTCGGTCATCATTGCCCACCGACTGAGTACCATCAAAAATGCCGACAAAATTATCGTCATCGACCAAGGACACATCGCAGAGGAGGGCACCCACAACGAACTGATAGAACGCGGCGGAATATATGCCAAACTCGTTGCGCTACAACAGGTTAATTAACAAAAAAGAAAGGACCGACTTTTTCAGTCGGTCCTTTCTTTTGGATTGTAACCCTACGCTACATTCTGGTCAATGTCATTCGCGAAGACACTGTCATACCATCTTCCACAATATCCTGATCAATCACGAGGGTGGTATCATCAAGTCGCGCAATGGTAGAAGTGTTAGATTCGCCCTCTGCCGTCATAGTAAGGGTCATCGTGTCGCCATTGCTCGCAACACTATAAGTACCATTTGCAGTTTGAGGCTCTCTTTCTTCGGCAGATACCATAATAGTCATCGTACCATCTGCCTTGAAAGTCATAGTGTAATCCACTCCCATCTCTGCGGGATCCATATCCATAGTCATACCTTCGTAAATCATAGACATAGACACAACCTTCCAAGTACCCACAATGAGTTCTGTGGGCTCCTTCTCACACGAGGTGAGAGCAAACAGCGACACCATTGCCGCCATAATCATCGTAAAAATGTTTCTTTTCATAGTCATAGGGTTTTAGAGATTTATAATGTGGTTTTTGTTGTTTGTTTCTATCTTGATAGGGGTACACCCCACCCTTTTTTACTTGTTCTTTACACAAAGATAGTAACTTTTTGTAATTCTTACAAATTTTTTAGTGTTTTTTTGTAATAAGTTCAAATAACACCAAAAACCACATAGAAGATAGGGATCTGATAAGGACATTAAAGACATTAAGGACATTAAACTCCTATAAGCCCTATAAGAGCCCTATAAGCCCCATCAGCCTTAGGACTATTGACGTTAGACGTTAGACGTTAGACGCAGCGAGTAGAATATCGCTGAGGGAATTTTGTGCGAAATAAGAAAACCTCTGCCGAGTTTACTAAGCGTAAATGAGGCAGAGGTTTATCGCGGTGCAACGCCAAAGACGCCGCTTATATGCGTTTTTTATAATATCAGCATTGCGTCACCATAAGTACCGAACCTATACCCCTCTTCGATGGCAACCTTGTAGGCGTTCATAACATTGTCGTAACCGCCAAAGGCTGCAACCATCATCAACTGAGTGGAACCGGGGAGGTGGAAGTTGCTAACCATGGAGTCGGCAACACTGAACTCATAGGGCGCAAAGATGAACTTATTTGTCCAACCCTCGTAGGGTTTGAGCATACCGTTGGTCGAAACCGAAGATTCGATGGTGCGCTGTACGGTAGTACCGATGGCGCATACGCGATGACCGCTCTGTTTTGCACGATTTACCCTCTCGGCAGTAGCCGCAGGGATAGAAATCTGCTCGGAGTCCATCTTATGTTTGGTCAAATCCTCAACATCTACGGTGCGGAAGTTACCCAAGCCTACATGGAGGGTAATCTCGGCAGTGTCGATACCTTTAATCTCCATACGCTTGAGGAGGTGTTTGGAGAAGTGCAGACCAGCCGTAGGCGCAGCAACAGCACCCTCAACCTTGGCGTAGATGGTCTGGTAACGCTCCTCATCCATAGGCTCAACCTTCTCCCTCACCCAGCGGGGCAGAGGCGTTTCGCCCATCTGAGCAAGCACCTCGCGGAACTCTTCGTAGGAGCCATCGTAGAGGAAGCGGAGGGTACGACCACGCGAAGTGGTGTTGTCGATAACCTCTGCAACAAGCGCATCATCCTCGCCAAAGTAGAGTTTGTTACCGATACGGATTTTGCGTGCAGGCTCCACAAGAACATCCCACAAACGGAGGTCTTTGTTGAGTTCGCGCAGCAGGAAAATCTCTATCTCGGCACCGGTTTTCTCCTTGTTACCATAAAGACGCGCGGGGAAAACTTTGGTGTTATTGAGAATAAAGACATCCTCCTCATCGAAATAGTTGATGATATCCTTGAAATATTTGTGTTCGATTTCGCCCGTTGCGCGATGCAAAACCAACATACGCGAATCATCGCGGTGTTCAACGGGATACTGTGCAAGCAGTTCGGGAGAGAAGTTGTAATTGTAGTGAGATAACTTCATAGTGTGTGTTATTATGTGTCGTATGGTTTATTTCCAAAAAATCTATGCCACAAAAACGAGTATAACAAATTATATACGAATGAAAATCATTTTTGTTTCAGCCAAGTCGCTTTTTTACTCCTCTTCGGGGCGTTGCATTGCTGCGACAATATCTTCGAGCCCCCACGCGTCCTCCACACAGAAGTCGCCACTGCGTGTGCGGCGGAGTGCCGAGAGGTGTGCGCCACTCTCCAAAGCCTCGCCAATCTCGATTGCCAGCGAGCGGATATAGGTACCCTTGCTACAACGCACCCTAATACGCAATAGCGGCATTGAGAACTCCAAAATCTCCATCTCGAAGATGTTGATAAGAGCCTTACGCATCTCGACCTGTTCGCCCTCACGAGCGTACTCATACGCCCTCTTGCCGTCAATCATCTTAGCCGAATAGACGGGAGGAATTTGAAAACGCTCGCCCGTAAGACTCCTAAGAGCCTCTTCTACCCTCTCGCGGGTGATATGGTCGGTGGGGAAGGTGGCATCTATGGGGTGTTCCAGATCGCCACTCGGCGTGGTAGCACCCAGCACCACATCGGCAATATACTCCTTCTCGCCCGACTGTATCTCCACAACCCTCTTTGTGGCCTTACCGATGCAGACAATAAGCACACCCGTAGCCAAAGGGTCAAGCGTACCTGCGTGACCAATCTTAATCTTGGGATAGCCGAGTTTGCGCAGCAGGTATTTGAGTTTGCGGACAACATCGCTACTTGTCCAGCCCAGCGGTTTATCGACCACCGCCACAACCCCCTCGGGGAAGGGCATATCGTGAGTAATAGGAAGGCGCATCGTTTAGAATATATAACTACCAATAGATATTAAGCCCACAACAAGGCAGTAGACCGCAAACCAAATGAGTTTACCTCGATTGACGATATTAAGCATAAACTTGCACGCCAGACAGCCCGACACAAACGAGGTCACAAAGCCCACAGCGAGAGGCACTAAACCCACTCCAATATTCGCCAAGTCGCCACCCAAAATATCCAATAGCGACTCGCCCAAGATGGGCAAAATAACCATCAAGAACGAGAACTCAGCCACCACCGAGCGTTTATTGCCCAAAATCAAGCCCGTAGCAATGGTGGTACCCGAGCGACTCAAACCGGGCATTGTAGCCACAGCCTGCGCCGTACCGATAATCATCGCATCGCCCCACGAAACACTCTCTTTCTGGCGAGGTTTGGCATACTGAGCAAAGGTCAAAAGAAGTGCCGTAACGAGCAACATCACGCCTACAACAACCATAACATAGTCCGAAGCAAGCATCTGGTTGAACTTATCTTTCAGCAAAAAGCCTACAATACCCACAGGTATCATAGATGCAATGATTTTAAGAGCATAGGTCATATCGGGACCCTTGCGGAAAGAGAAAAATCCCGTAAAAAGCCTCTTGACCGAACTCCACAGCACCACAATGGTACTCAGCACCGTTGCCAAGTGGAGAATAACATCGAATGCGATATTATCGGTAAGTTGAACACCAAGCAGTTCCTTTGCAATCTGCAAATGACCGCTACTACTAACGGGCAAGTACTCCGTGAGCCCCTGCACCAATCCAAGTATGAACGCTTCAATAATCGACATAAACGCGAATTGAAAATTGAAAATTGAAAATTATCTCTTTCTTTTGCGACTTTTTGTAAAAAGGTGCTACCAACAGACCTCTCCCCCGCTTCGCGGACCCTCCCCTAACTTAGGGGAGGGAGGTGGTTGTGGGGCTCCCATATCTCTCAGTCCTCACATATCTCTCATAAGCCCTATAAGCCTTAGGGTGTTAGACATTTTCAAAAAGACAAAAAATTACTTTTTGTCTTTTTTGAAAATGGAGTAGCCCACCAAACCAAAGCCCACTAACACTACAATCGGGGCAAGAATAATCCTGCGCCACGAAAAGATAGCCTCGTAATTGAACACTTCGGGATTGTCGCTACCGCCACCGGCCATCAGCACAAAGCCTACAATCAGCAGCAGCACACCGCCAAGCATCCACTTATAGTTTGCCCACGAGAATACCATCTGCTCCTCTTTTTTACCGTTCTCTTTCATAACTAATATATATGCACTTTTGCGCTATTCATCCTTATAAACTTGCCGAGGGTGAGCGAGGTAAATAGCATCGATAATACCACGCCGCCAACATATATCCCTCCGAAAATCATAGCCATAACCTTGCCGCCCGAGATGAGTACTAAGTATGGCATACCCTCCGAGAGTGCCACAAGCATACCCCAAAACATCAGCGAGGCAAGGGTGGCTGCAACAACTCCCATCCAAAAACTATCCCTCATAAAGGGGCGGCGGATGAAACCTTTACTTGCACCCACAAGTTTCATTGTGGCAATAATCTCGCGACGCGAGAAGACACTCATTCGGATTGTATTTTTCAGCAATATGAGCGAAATGAGCAGCAGCACCGCACCAAAGACCACCAGCAACAGTTTGAACTTGCCGAGGTTGGAGTCCATACTCTCCACCACACCCTGTTGGTAGATAACCTCCTCAACGCCACGCCACTCGGTAGCCTGAGCCTCAATCTGAGCCACCAAACCCTTGGGGCTCTCACTTGCCACAAGCCTCACCTCAAACGACGCAGGCAGTGGGTTATACTCCAAAAATTCCTCGAAGTTGCCACCCGCAAAGTTCTTAAAATCTGCCGCCGCATCGCTCTTGGAGATAAACTTCACCTCTCTGATGCCCTCTGTGGAGCGCAGTTTATAGCCAACCTCCTCAACAACCTCGTTGGGGGCATTATCCTCCATCATAACATAGAGCGTCATACGCTCCTTAATATTGTCTGTGGCTTTCGAAAGATTCCAAATGATATACCCCACACTCGCCACCAAAAAGAGCACCATTGCCACGCTGACGGTGGAGATGGCATAGGAGCCACGCACCTTTCTTCTTAGTTGTTTATTACCGTTCATAATATCTATTTTATTGCTTTTCTATCTCTTCTTCGTTTTGCAATCTCCACAACGCCCAACACTGCCAAGCCGCCCAAAATCACAAGCGAGAAACAGAGTGTTATGCCCTCAACCATGTCGAAGGCAGGGGCGCGAAATCTCCACTCTATCGTATGGTCGCCCGCAGGTACAACCATCGCCCTCAGCAACCAATCGGCACGCATATACTCCGACTCTCTACCGTCGATGTAGGCACTCCAACCCTTGTCGTAGAAAATCTCCGAAAAGATGCACAAGCCGCCCTCCTCCGAAGAATAACGATAGACAAGATTGTTGGGTTTATATCGCACAAGTTCAATAGTTCCGGAGCCAAGCGTAACCCCCTCCAAGTGCCATTTGTCGCTACTGCTAACAATGGCTGTTTGTTCGGTAGATATGGCATCCAACAGACTCATCTCCTCGCTGGGCGAAGTGGCATAGATAACATCCTCCACAAACCACGCAGCACCATTTGCGCCCTCGTTGAGCATAGCCCGAGGAGCCCCCGTCTGTTGGTCCGCAACAATGAAATATTTGGTGTTAAGCATATCATACACCTCAGGGTTGCCACGCAGCAATTGGTGGTCGATAAGGTCCTGATAGCGCGAGAGTTTTGCACCATGATAGCCTCCTACCGAGCGGTGGAAATAACTCGTGGTGGCATCGTTGAAGGTACTAACCGCAAAGTTTGCCACACGGTAACCGAGTTCCTTATCCTCCATAATTTGGAGGTTTGCCTCACTGGGGACAATCTCGGTCTTGGCAGGCTCCACAAAGTCGTCCCAAAACAGATAGCGGCTATCCACACCCACCATATCAATAGTCACAAGTGTGCCCAGCAGAATCACCAAGCCTGTGCGTTTGATTTTATTCCACGCGAAGAGCAACACCACGCCCGCCGAGAGTGCCACAAAGAGCAAAGAACGCAGAGCGTCGCCACGAAGCATCGAAGCCCTCTCTACCTCCATTGCCATCACAACATCTTCGGGGAGTCCCATTTGTGCATCGTAGGGTGCCGAGAAGGAAAACATTGCTCCGCCCAACAGCCAAAAGAGCAGTGCTACACCACCCGTGATACCCACAGCCCAAGCCACATCCCTCAGCAAAGGTTGTCTGTCGTACTCTCCTTGCCAAATGCGCCACAATACGAGTGCACCCAGCAATGGCACACTCCACTGCACCACAACCAGAGCCGTAGAAACAGCCCTAAACTTATCGTAGGCGGGGAGGTATTTGAACATAAGTTCGGTAAACCACATCAGGTTACTGCCCCACGAAAGCAGTATTGCGAAGATACTCACAACCAGCAGCCACCACTTCTCCCTACCCTTCAATAGGAACATCGCAAGCACCGCCAAGAAGAGTGCCGCAGCACCGAGGTATGTAGGACCAGCCGTACCAGGTTGCTCGCCCCAGTAGGCGGGCAACGATTTGGCAAGCGAGCGAGCACCATAGGGACGCAGCGCCTTTGCAACCTCACCATCGGAGGCAAATCCTCCTGCCGAAGAGCCTCCCATAAGGTTGGGAATGAACATATTGAAACTCTCGGTACGACCATAACTCCACGCTGTGGCGTAGGCAATATCGAGTCCGTCATCACTCTTCTTGCCACCACTCTCCACAGCCAACACCGAGCCACCACGAGTGGTGTCGGGTTGATGTTCGGCGGTGTAGTAGAGCGACGAGAGGTTTGCACCCACCGCCAGCACAGCCGCACAAACAAGCACCAAAGTAGACTTCACAAGGCGAGCCACCTCCCTCTGCCTGATGGCAACCACAAGGGCATTAATCCACACTGCCGCAATGACAATGGCGAAGTAGTAGGTTATTTGGGGATGGTTGGCACCAATCTGCAATGCCGCAAAGAGTGCCGTCAGAAGTCCGCCCAAAATCATTCGTCTGCCCCTCAGCGTGTAGACCACACCGCCCACAAGCAGTGGCGCGTAGGCGAAGGCGAACATCTTGGTGATGTGTCCTGCTCCGATAATCAGTATTGAATAGGTCGAAAAGCCGTAGGCAATGGCTGGGACTATCGCCACAAGTGGGTTCACACCCCACATTAGGAGCATAGCCCAAAAGCCTACAAGTGCCAAGAATATCAGCACCGCAGGTCGCCCAAAGAGGTTTGCAAGGTCGGTGCTCCAATTCTTAATCAGCATCGAGGGGTACTCAATGTTAATCATGTAGGCAGGCATACCGCCAAAGGCGTTACCTGTCCACTGTGGATCTTCGCCCGTAGCCTGCATCTGCTTAATGTCGCGAGCCATACCCTCATATTGGGTGATATCGCCCATGGAGAGTTCCTTGCCCTCCATCTGGGGAGCAAAGTAGAAGAGCGAGAGCGCCAAAAACAGAAGTACAGCACCCACATAAGGGAGCCACGCAGGGATATTTTTTGTTGTTTTCATCTTTCCAAAGGTCACACTATGCCAATATAACCCACAAAGGTAGAGTTAAAAGTTGAAAGTTGAAAGTTGAAAGTTAAGAATTATTGATTTTATCAATAAAAAGTTGAGAGTTGAAAGTTGAAAGTTGAAAGATGCGCCTCCTTTCTTCTTGGGTATCTTTTTTAATACCCGAGAAATACCAAGGGTTATAGGGGTTACAGGGGGTTCCTTGGAATCCTTGGTACCCTTGAAGAAAAGAAAGGTAGATGCCAACCGCCTTGTCTGCGACAAGTCGTGGCAAGACGGTGTTTAGAGAGCCCCGCAGGGGGAGGGGGGGGCAGTAAAAATCGCACTTCGCATCGGCGGCGGAAAAGCGACCGCCTTGTGCGGTCGTGACGAGTGCGGGACAAAAAGGCGTTAAGAAACAAAGACGGTAAATGCTTTACCCGCCAAAGGCGTTTGTTTTAGGCTTTTTGTTTCGCGCTCCCGCCAGAGATGCGGTGCGTGGCTTTTGCGCCACTTTTGCCACCAAAAGTGGCAAAGAAAACGGGCGACTTGGTCGCCCGCAAAAAGCATGGTAGATGCCAACCGCCCACCTACGGTGGTCGTGGCAAGACGGGTTAAACAGACCCCTCAGTCACTTCGTGCCGGCTCCCCTAACTTTGGGGAGCAGTACACACGCCCCCACCCTTCGGGCACCCCCTCTAACTTAGAGGGGGAATAAAAGCAAGGTAGATGCCAACCGCGCTTGAAGTTGAAAGTTGCTCTCTCTTTCTTCGTGGGTATCTTTTTTAATACCCGTGAACAAAAAAAAAGGGGGGGGGGGGAGGTCGGTAGGCGGTCGACAAAAAAAAGGCGAGTGCAGAATATTCGCGCTCGCCAAATTACTCTTTACTAATTACTCTTTACTCTTTTTTGCCAAACCTTGCGGCGACAACCTCATCGTCGAGTTCGCGGGTTACCATCTGCAATTTCTGTTCGTTTGCCTGCTTGATATCGAAGACCATGAGTGCATCGAGTGCGTCGCAGAAGTCGTGGTCTACATTGTAGCCGATGATGCGACCACCGAGTTGGAGGTATTTCTTGATGAGTACGGGGATACAACGCTCGTCTTTTTCGATGTCGCTAACGATTTTGTCAATCAGAGCAATATTGTCCACATTCTCAATAAGCGATTCATCAATAGGCGCATCAATGCCTTTGGCACCGGTGCGAGGGTGGATATGAGCCGCCATTTCGGGGTCGAAATGGTGCTGTGAGAGGTGTTTGAGGATGATGGTCTTTGAGGAGCGTTGGAACTCGCCCGAGATGGTCACAGGACCAATCATATAGCGGTAGTCGAGTTGCGAGAAGAGGGTGTGGAAGATACCCCTCCACAACATCAACAGCGATGTGGGCTTGCGCTGGTAGTCGCTCACAATGAACGAGCGACCGAGTTCGATAGACTCGCGCAGCATGTCGCTCATATCCTCATCGTAGCGGAAGAGCGAGTGGGTGTAGAAGCCATCCAAGCCGTATTTGTCGATAATCTCGCCACCAAATCCCATACGATATGCACCAACAAGAGCCGATGTATCCTTGTCCCAGATGAAGAGTTGGCGGTAGTAGGAGTCGTATTGGTCGATATCGATACTCTTCATCGAGCCCTCGCCAATGGCGCGGAATGTTACCTCGCGCAAGCGACCAATCTCCTGCATCATGTTGGGGATTTCGGACGAGGGGGCAAGGTAAACCGAGTAGTGGTCGCCTTGATCGAAGAGTTTGCGCTCGGGAGCGAGAGCCTCCACCTCAGCACGCAAAACCTCTTTGTCTATTGCGGGGATGATGTCGCTCATATCGCCTTGGTCTTTGGCTATATCACTGAGCGAGCGTACGGGTTTTTCGCGACAATCCCTCAGGTAGTCCACCGTTGCACGCAGATAGTTGGAGTAGGTATCGAACTTCTCAATCTCGCTGAGTCGCGAAGCCGAGAGTGCCGAGCCGATGGTGATGGGTATTACTTGTCCTTTTTTGTTGAAAATCTCCCTCAGCAACATTGCAGTACGCAATCTGGGATGGATTTTGCCCAAAAGGTGGAAGAGTGTGCTGTTGCGTGCATCAATCCAAGCAGGAACGATTGTAGCACCACTCTTGCGTATTAGTTTTATGGCAGAGGAGTGCCACTCCTTGTCGCTCACATACTTTTTGCCCCAGCCACCGTGCCAAGTCGAAACCTCGCCTGCGGGACAAAGCAGCAGACATCCTCCCTCGCTGAGGTGTTTAAGTCCGAGTTTCAGACCGGCAAGCGACCCTCCCTGCTTCTCCTCAAAGGGATTTACGGGGAAGAGATAGGGGGTAATAGGCTCTACTCGGTTGAGCAGGAAGTTGCCCAACACCTTCACATCTTGGCGAACTTGGGTGATGGAGTGGAGCATAATGATGCCATCCACAATACCTGTGGGGTGGTTGCAGATGATGATGGTAGGACCCGTTGCGGGGATGTTCGAGATGCTCTTTTGGTCCACATCTACGCCAACTTTTATCTCGCGTAGTATGGTGCTAAGGCTCTGGTCGGGCTGACTCATGATGTTTTCGTAAGCCCTGTTTGCCTTGTATCCGCCAAAAGCCCATAGGATAAGTTTAGCCATAATACGGGCACAAAAACCCTTATGACCAAACATGAACTCTTCGGTGCTAAATAGTTTGCTGTTCATATACAAAATCTCTCCCTTTATGCGTCAAAGTCTGGTTTGATGTGGTTGGGACGCACTATTCAAAATACAAAAATAGCGTATTTTTTCGTAATTTCAACAAAAAGTCGTTAATTTGTAGTGCGAAGAGGGTAGGGTGTCTGCCCGCAAAAAAATGTCATGATTACCAACCGCCATATCGAGAGCCTCAAAGAGGCTGTGTCGTTGCTACCAACCACCTCGGGGGTCTACCAATTCTTGGACTCCTCGGGCAAGGTTATTTATGTGGGTAAGGCTGTCAATCTAAGGCGCAGGGTAGGCTCCTATTTCGTAGACTCCAAGAAGCACAGCGCAAAGGTTAGAGTGTTGGTGTCTAAGGTGGTGGCAATTAGGCATATAGACACTCCGTCGGAACACGACGCATTGCTGCTCGAAAACTCCCTCATAAAGACCCTCAAACCGCGCTATAACATACTGCTCAAAGACGACAAAACATACCCGTGGATTGTGGTGCGTAATGAGCCTTTCCCAAGGGTGGAATCCACGCGCCGAATGGTGCGTGATGGGTCGCAATACTACGGTCCCTACTCCTCGGTTGTGGCACAAAGGGCTATGCTCGAAAGCCTCAGGGAGATTTACCAAATCCGCACCTGCTCGCTCAACCTTGCGCCCGAACAGGTGGCAAAGGGTAAGTATCGCGTCTGCTTGGAGTACCACATTGGCAATTGTGCGGGCGCGTGCGAGGGTAGGCAGACGGCGGAGGAGTATGGCAAGATGGTGGAACTTGTCCGTAAGCACCTGAGGGGTGATTTGCGCCCCACGCGCGACTATCTAACCGAGCAGATGCAAGCCGCTGCAAAGGTCCTCAACTTCGAGAAGGCAACACTCTATAAATCAAGGCTCGATGCGCTCGCCAAATATGAGGCTAAGAGTGTCATCGTCAGCCCCACGCTGGGCGATGTGGATGTCTTCTATATCCTTGCAGACGAGATAGATGCCTATTGCTCGTTTGTGCGCGTATCGCGCGGTGTGGTTGTGGCTTCGCATACGGCACTCCTGACGCTTGGCGCAGAGAGCGAGCAGGCGACAATTCTCTCCTATGCCATTCGTCAGATGATGCCCGAGGTGGCAGATGGAAGGCTTGCAAAGGAGGTTATTGTTCCTGTGGTGCCCGAGGGCGAGTTCGAGGGTGTGAAGTTTACCGTTCCGCAGAGGGGCGACAAACTCTCACTCTTGGAGTTTGCCCGCAAGGGGGCAGTGATGTTCCGCGCCGAGAGGCTCAAAAATATGGAGATTAAGAATCCCGAAAGACACACCGAGCGTCTTATGGCGGCAATGATGAGAGAGTTGCATCTCGACCACGAGCCACGCCATATTGAGTGCTTCGATAACTCCAACTTGCAGGGTACCAACCCTGTGGCGGCTTGCGTAGTCTTTCGTGACGGCAAACCCTCGCGCAAGGAGTATCGCCACGTCAATGTTAAGACCGTTGTGGGGGCGGATGACTTTGCGACCATGAGGGAGATTATCGGCAGACGCTACTCGCGAGTGCTGGCGGAGGGGGGCGAACTTCCCGATTTGATTGTTGTCGATGGTGGCAAGGGACAACTCTCCTCGGCTGTGGCGGTTATGAAGGAGTTGGGGATTTATGATAGAGTGCCCGTTGTGGGTCTGGCGGAGAGGTTCGAGGAGATTTTCTTCCCCAACGACCCCCTGCCTTATAATCTCGATAGGAATGGCGAGCCGCTGAAAGTTGTACGCCATATCCGCGACGAGGCGCACCGCTTTGGTATAACCTTCCACCGCAATAAACGCTCGGCAGCCTTCACGCAGACCGAACTGACCCGCATCGAGGGTATCGGCAAAACCACCAGCGAGGCACTCCTTGCCCACTTTGGCAGTGTTGCGGGCGTGCGCCGTGCAAGCCTCGAAGCCCTCACCGCCCTCATCGGCACCTCAAAAGCCACAAAAGTTTATTCCTATTTTCACAAATAGTTGTATATTTGTAGGTTGAAAAGAGAGAAACTAAAACTATATAAACTTGACAAGAACAATGGAAAAAGTAAGATGCCTTATTATTGGTGGTGGTCCTGCGGGATATACTGCTGCAATTTACGCTTCGCGTGCTAACCTTTCGCCCGTGCTTTATGAGGGCTTTGAACCCGGTGGACAACTTACCACCACAACAGAGGTGGAGAATTTCCCAGGTTATCCCGAGGGTGTACAGGGTCCACAGATGATGGATGATATTCGCCGTCAGGCTCTCCGCTTTGGTGCCGATATCAGGGCGGGTGTTGTAACCAAAATCGACCTCTCGGAGCGTCCTTTCAAGGTTGTGGTAAACGATAGCGACGAGATTGAGGCTGAGGCTGTTATCGTCGCAACGGGTGCTACTGCCAAGTACCTCGGCTTGCCCAGCGAGGCTAAGTTCCGCGGTATGGGTGTGAGTGCTTGCGCTACTTGTGACGGTTTCTTCTACC
Source organism: Tidjanibacter sp. (assembly GCA_045591965.1). GTDB lineage: Bacteria > Bacteroidota > Bacteroidia > Bacteroidales > Rikenellaceae > Tidjanibacter. The sequence continues at coordinate 30,908 of JAZNTX010000018.1, forward strand.
GTCGTAAGGATGTGGCTGTTGTGGGTGCGGGCGACACCGCTTGCGAGGAGGCTACCTATCTGGCTTCCATCTGCAACAAGGTACACATGATTGTGCGCAAGGACTATATGCGTGCCTCGAAAGTTATGCAGGCGAGGGTGGAGAATACCCCCAATATTGAGGTACACTACCTCTGCAACACTCAGGAGATTTTGGGCGACGAGAATGGTGTTACGGGCGTTAGGCTTATCCACGCCGATGGTCACACCGAAGATATCGCCATTGACGGCTTCTTCCTCGGCATTGGTCACGCTCCTCAGACCAAACTCTTTACGGGTCAGTTGGAGCTGAACGAAGAGGGTTATATTGTTACCCAAGGCGCATCGAGCAAGACGAGTGTTGAGGGTGTCTTCGCTGCCGGCGATGTTAAAGACCCCCACTACCGTCAGGGTATCGTAGCGGCTGGTAGCGGTGCAATCGCTGCCATGGACTGCGAGCGTTTCCTCTTGGCTCAGAAATAGGCGTTGGCGCATAACGACTTTCTGATGCGCTACACCTCCGAAATACTACAAGGTATACACGCTGTACTCTTCGAGATTATCGAGGAGATACAGCGTGTGTGTCGTATTATGGGCATTGATTGTTTTGCCATTGGCGGTACGGCTATCGGTGTTCATTTTTGGCAAAACATCCTGCCGTGGGATGACGATGTGGACTTCGGTATGTTGCGCGAGGACTACGAGCGATTTCTGCGCGAGGCTCCCGCACTGCTGGGCGAGGAGTTCGAGTTGCAGGAGTTTACGACCGACCCCAACACCCCGTTCTATTGGGCTAAGGTGCGCAAGCGCAATACCCTCTTTTTGGAGAAGGGTGTTGAGTGGTTCGACATCTCGCACGGCTTCTTTGTGGACATCTTCCCCTTCGACCGCATCCCCAACAATCGCCTCTTGGAGCGTTTTCACCGAGCCGAGAGCGCGTGGTTTATAAGTGCTTTCAGCCTCTATCCCTATTGGCAAAAAAGGGGCGAGATACCACGCCGAGAGTCGCTCTACTACCACAAGAGCCTTGTGAGCCGTGTGGTGCTGGGCATGATGTACCGCCTTGCGAGCCGCGAGTGGATATATGGCAAGATGTGCCGAGTTATGAGGCGATACAACGGCAATGTGAGGTGTCGGAGGGCAAATGTTGTGCGTCTGCCGCTCGATGTGGCGGAGTACGAGTCGCTACGCCACCCCCACAAGGCTCCCTTTGGCAGACTCAGCATAGATGTCCCACGCGACTTGGAGGGCTACCTCCACTACCACTACCCCGTCTTGATAAAGGATATCCCCGAGGAGCAGAGGGTGGGTCACGCCCCACTGAAACTCTCCTTCGATACGAAAAACGGTAAGATTTATGAGTAACACCCCACAATTTTCGGTTATCATACCGCTCTATAATAAGGAACGAGAGGTTGAGGCAACCATCCGCTCGGTGTTGGCGCAGACGCTCCAACCGCTTGAAATTGTGGTTGTTGATGATGGCTCCACCGACCGCAGTCACGAGATTGTGGAGGCTGTCGGCTCGCCCCTTGTGAGGCTCATAAGCCAAACCAACGGGGGCGAATGTGCGGCACGCAATAGGGCTATGAGCGAGGCTCGCGGCGACTACTTCGCGCTGGTGGATGCCGACGATAGTTGGAAACCTCAGTTTTTGGAAGAGGTGGCAGGGATGATTGCCGAATTTCCCGATTGCGGAATCTACTCCACCGCCTTTGAGGTCGTCAGCCCCACGGGTACGGTGCGTGGTAACTGCCCAATGGAGAGGGGTGTGGTCGAGAACTTTTGGAGGGAGAGTATGACCCACTATGTGACCATTCCTTCGGCTACCGTTCTGCCCCGCAGGGTGGTGGAAGAGTTGGGTGGCTTTCCCGAGGGTATGAAGATGGGCGGCGACCAATGGATGTGGATAAAGGTCGCGAGCCACTACAAGGTATGTTTCTCACCCCAAGCACTTTGCAACTACTCGATGGTCGCATCCAACCGTAGCAGTGCAATCTATACGCCCGAGAGTTGCCCCAACGACCTTACGACATTTTTCGCATCCCCTTACCCCTCGCGCGAGGAGGATTTTTGGCGCGGGGAGTTTATTGCCAAGTGCGCCATCGGTAAGGCACTGACCCTCACAGCCAAGGGCGACGAGGAGTTTGGCAGACACACCCTCCGCGACTTTGGCTACACCCGCCACTACCGACGAGGACTCCTGAAATTGCGCCTGCTACTCATGCTACCTCGCAGGTGGCGAGGCTCGGCTCACGCCTTCTACAACCGCATGGCGTGGCGCATAGCGCACAAAGGACTATAATTTAACGAGTAATTACATTACGGGCGAGCCAATCGGCTCGCCCGTAACATGTAAAATTATTTCACAGCATTATCAACCTTGCCGCGGTAGACCACATAACGCTGGAAGAGGTATTCGGTCGATAGGTTGAGGAGCATATTGAGTGCCGTAACCAAATACTCGTTCCACAGCAGGTCCTCAGCAAGGAAGTTACCGAGAATGGTAGTTGTGGGTGTGAAGATGCAGTAGTAGCCCAACACTTTGAGCATTGCCGCCGTGATGTTGGCAGTCGATTTGAAGGTAAACTTCCTCTTGAGCGTGAAGTTCCAGAGTATCGACAATAGTAGCGAGGGGAGATAGCAAGCGTAGTACTGCCACTCCGTAAGTTCGTTGAGGAGTGTGAACGAACCAATCTGAATTATGCCTGCGCTGGCGGAGAAGAGAACAAACTTAAAGACCCTCCAAAACTCTTTCTTATTGTTTTTCATCTGACTTTCCGTTTTTATTAACCGCGCAAAGGTACAATTTTGAGTTATAAGGTGACTTCACTCCGCCCGAAATCTACGATGTTTTTCTTATTTACTCCTCTACGAGTTTGATTTTCAGGTCGACAAGTTGTGCGGGGTCGATAGCGGTGGGCGAATCTACCATCACATCGCGTCCCTGATTGTTCTTGGGGAAGGCTATATAGTCGCGAATGGACTCCGAGCCGCCAAAGAGCGAGCAGAACCTATCGAAGCCGAAGGCGATACCTGCATGTGGAGGTGCACCAAACTTAAAGGCATTCATCAGGAAGCCAAACTGAGCCTCAGCCTGCTCGGGGGTGAAGCCAAGCAACTTAAACATCTTCTGTTGGAGTTGGCTATCGAAGATACGCACCGAGCCACCGCCCACCTCTACGCCGTTGCAGCAGAAATCGTAGGCATTGGCACGCACCCTTGCGGGGTCGGTATCCATATACTGAATATCTTCGGGCTTAGGCGAGGTGAAGGGGTGGTGCATAGCGTAGAAACGCTGTGTCTCCTCGTCCCACTCCAAGAGGGGGAAGTCCACAACCCAGAGGGGTGCAAACTTCTTGGGGTCGCGCAATCCGAGTCGGTCGCCCATCTCCAAGCGGAGAACATTGAGTGCCGAGAGGGTGTGTTTCTTCGCGCCCGCGAGTATAAGGATAAGGTCGCCGCTCTTAGCACCGCACTTGGTGGCAATAGTCGCGAGTTCCTCGGGGGTGTAGAACTTGTCGATGCTCGACTTGATACCGTTCTCGTCAATGCGAATCCAAACAAGACCTTTGGCACCCACCTGTGGGCGTTTTACAAAGTCGGTAAGAGAGTCTATCTGCTTGCGAGTGTAGCCAGCGCAACCCTCAGCCACAATGGCACCAACATACTCTGCCGAGTCGAAGACCACAAAATCTTTACCCTTAACATCGGCTGTAATATCGTTAAACTCCATACCGAAGCGGATATCGGGCTTGTCGGAGCCATATTTCTCCATCGCCTCGTACCACGACATACGGGGGAAGTCGTAGTTCATCTCCACGCCCAAAACCTCCTTAAAGAGGGTCTTGGCGAAACGCTCAAAGATATTGAGAACATCCTCCTGCTCCACAAACGACATCTCGCAGTCGATCTGTGTAAATTCGGGCTGGCGGTCTGCACGGAGGTCCTCATCGCGGAAACAACGCACAATCTGGAAGTAGCGATCGTAGCCTGCCACCATCAACAACTGTTTGAAGGTCTGGGGGCTCTGGGGCAGTGCATAGAACTTACCGGGGTTGAGCCTCGAAGGCACAAGGAAGTCACGCGCACCCTCGGGAGTGGAGTTAATCATATAGGGAGTCTCAATCTCCATAAAATTCTCGCCCGAGAGGAAGTTGCGGGTAACCTGAGCCATACGGTGGCGGAGCATGAGGGCATTTTTCAGCGGATTGCGCCTCAAATCGAGGTAGCGGTAGCGCATACGAAGGTCGTCGCCACCGTCGGTGTTGTCCTCGATGGTAAAGGGAGGGGTGTCGGCTGCGTTGAGCACTTTGAGTTCCGCAACAGCGACCTCAATCTCGCCGGTGGGAATTTTGTTATTTTTGCTTGAACGCTCCAAGACACGACCTTTTGCCTGAATGACATACTCGCGTCCAAGCGAAGAGGCTTTCTCTTTGACCTCTGCACTGCACGCGTCATCCACCACAAGTTGGGTGATACCGTAGCGGTCACGAAGATCGATGAAAGTCATACCTCCGAGGTTGCGTACGCGCTGTACCCAACCTGCAAGTGTTACCTCCTCCGAGAGGTGCGAAAGGCGAAGTTCGCCGCAAGTGTGTGTTCTGTACATAGATTCTCGTATATTTTTATTACTTTTGTCAAGTGGAATAGTGCTATTGGCACAAAAATCTTTCAAAGGTACACAAAAAGATGGAAATGGAGTACACAATAGATCATTTTTTTATGCAAGCAGCCCTCAGAGAGGCTCGCGAGGCGGCTTTGGAGGGTGAAATACCCATCGGAGCGGTGGTTGTTTGTGGCGATAGGATTGTCGGCAAGGGGCATAACAGAGTGGAGGCTTTGGGCGATGCCACAGCCCACGCCGAGATGCAGGCACTCACGGCCGCAATGAATGCGCTGGGGAGCAAATATCTGCCCGAGTGTACGCTCTATGTAACTGTGGAGCCCTGTGTGATGTGTGCAGGAGCCTTGGCATGGAGCCAAATAGGGCGCGTGGTCTATGGCGCAGCAGACCCCAAGAGGGGCTATTCGACCTACTCCAACCACATTCTACACCCCAAAACCGAGGTGGTGGCAGGTTTTATGGAGAGCGAATGTCGCGAGATTATGGAGGATTTTTTCAAAAAACTGCGCGGGTAAATTTGTTTTCCCCGTAGGAATTTATACTTTTGTAGGTTGATAGGACACTCTTTAAGCAAGAAACAAGAATAACTAACATATAAACTGAAAGAAACAATGAAAATCAAATCCCTTATCGTTGCTTTTGCAGCACTCGTGGCAAGTACCGCAACTTTCGCACAAGACGATGTTACTACCCTTTGGAACAAAGCCGCTGGCTTGGTAAACGCAAAGAACTATGCTGAGGCAGTTGTTGCTCTCGAAGCAACCCTCGAAGCAGCCTACAATGCCGACAACTTCGAGATGGCAGAGAAGGCTCAGAAACTCATCCCCAACTGCTACTTCCGCGTAGGTTTGTCGAAGGTTAATAGCGACCCCAACGCTGCTTTGGCAGACCTCTACAAAGCAGACGAGATGGCTATGCTCTACAACGATGCTAAGACTTCGCGCAACGCTAAGAACGCCATTTCGAAGGTCTACAAGATGCTTGGCGCTAAGTCCTACAACAGCAAAGACTACGCTGCGGCTGTTGAGGTCTTTGCAAAAGGCTACGAGGCTAACCCTCAGGATACCGAACTTGCTCTCTACTTGGCAACCAGCTACTGCGAACTTAAAGATTTTGAGAATGGTGTGAGGGTTTATACCGACATCATCGCTCTCGAAAACCGCCACAGCAAATTCGCTGAGCCTGCAGCAAAGGCTAAGGCTGAACTTTCAAACTACCTCTTGGTTAAGGCTCAGGAGGAGTTCGGTGCAGCAAACAAGGAGGCTGCATACGCAACCCTCGAAACACTCATCGGCGCAGACCCCATGAACACTACCAACCAGATGTATCGTTTGCAGAAGGCTGCCGAGATGCAGGATTGGGACAATGTTATCGCTTGGGGCGAGTTGGCAGGTGCCATTATGACTACTCCCGAGCAGCAGAGTGATGTTTACTACCTCATCGCTGTTGCGTACGATAGCAAAAACGAGAACCAAGCAGCAGTTGATAACTACCGCCTTGTGACCGCAGGTGACAAACTCGAACCTGCAAAGGCTCGCGCTGCCGAACTCGTAGACTTTATGCAGAAAGAGAAAGAGGCTGCAAAATAGTTGCCTTACAATATAAATAGCGTGGGTCGTGAGATGACCCACGCTATTTTTTTATCCAAACAATCGAAGAATATGAAACGATTTGTCGTTGCAACCCTACTTCTTGTGGCACTCTCTGCTCCCGCAAGGGCAGAGGAGGGCGCGAGGCTCAATGCTGTAAAGACAACTTTCCTATCGTGGGCTACGGGCAGCACCAAAATATCCTACGAGCGTGCCCTGCCCGAGTGGCAACAGAGCGGTGAGATTTGCACAAGCCTCATCTCGGCAGGCTACGATAAGTACCACAACAACCCCCTCGGTTTCACGCTCCGCTATGGTCACAAATTCTTTGTGGGTGACTACTCCGTAGAGCGTCCCTTCGATGGATTTTATGTGCGCCCCGAGTTTATATTCTCGCGCTACCACTACGACTCTTCGATTACGGGCAAACGCGCCCTTGCACAAATGGGCACACTTCTCGCCACGGCTGGCTACCAAAAGTGTTGGGGAAGGTTTATTGCCGATGCGTGGTTTGGTGGCGGTTATGCTTTGGGAACCCCAGCCGAGACGGGTTACCACCACGGCTTTGCACTGCTCGACCACTTCGGCTTGAAGAACGACAATATCGCCTTTTCGTTCAGCATCCGAGTAGGTTTCCTATTTTAGTGCGCCTTGGGACTTATCCCCACACCAATGCCATATACAAAAAAAGTGCGCATTGCTGCACACAAAAAAAAGGTCGCATCTCTGCGACCTTTTCTGCTCCTCAGCTAGGACTTGAACCTAGGACCCCCTGATTAACAGTCAGGTGCTCTAACCAACTGAGCTACTGAGGAATTTTTACCGCTCCACGAGTTATTCCCGTTTTGCGAGTGCAAATATACGGCAAAATTTGATACCTCCAAATAAAAATGCGATATTTTTTAGAAATTTTTTCGTTTGGTGTAATTATTATCGCTCGGGGTACTTGATTTCTCAAAGTAAAGCGGTATCTTTGTATGTTATGCGTAGAGTATCCTTATTATTGGTGGCAGTGATGGCTTGCGTGGGACTCTTTGCCCAAGAACCCGCGGAGGAGTCGGCACTCCTCTTTGAGAGTACCGAGTGGGACTTCGGGACCATCAACGAGGCGGATGGCAAGATAAGCCACACCTTTCGCTACCGCAACATTTCGGATGGCTTTGTGAGCATCGAAAGGGTCTACTCTTCGTGTGGCTGCACAACAGGCGAGTACTCGCGCCGACCCTTGAAGGCTGGTGGCGAGGGCGACTTTACGGTGGTTTTCGACCCTACGGAGAGGGGCGGCAGGGTTGCCAAGAGCATAACGATTGTTTGTGCCGAAGGCAAGGGGCGCACAACCCTCTACATAAAAGGTCGCGTGAAGGCACGCCCACGCTCGGTGGAGGATGCCTACCCCTACGAGTTGGGCGGAGGTGTGAGGAGCGATTCGAGTTTCAAACCCTTCGGGAAGGTTGCAGTGGGCAAGAGCAAGAGTATGACCATTGCGCTGACGAACACCTCCGAGAGGAGCGTGACAATTGGTGTGCAGTGGGAGAAACAGAGTGGCGAGTTGGAGATAAACGCTCCCTTCGACCTTGCTCCACAAGAGGAGGCGTTGGTAACACTGACCTATGCGCCCGAGCCCCTCGAAGATGGAGAGTCGGGGTTGATAGTAGACGAGTTCCGCTTTGTGATAGACAATGTACCCTCGGCGGAGTTGTTCCGCACGAGCGCAGTGAAAATCGAAAATTAATTTCGATTTTCGTCAAACGACAAATGTCAAATGTCAAAAGACGCGGGCGTAACGCGCCCGAAAAGCAATTAAGACTTAGGTCGGTTGGACATTGGACATTGGACATTGGACAAAGAGAAAAGAAACAAACTAACATATAAAAAACTACTTCAAAAAAACAGAGAAGAACTATGTACGAAATTCTCAGGAAAGAAAAGTTGGCAGAGAATATCTATTTGATGGATATTCACGCCCCAAGGGTGGCTGCTTCGGCACACCCCGGTCAGTTTATCATTCTTCGCTCCACCCCCGAGGGCGAGCGTATCCCTTTGACCATCTCGGACTACGACACGGAGCGTGGTACGGTGCAGATTGTGGTGCAGACTCTTGGTGTTTCTACCCTCAAACTCGCCGAGAAGGAGGAGGGAGATTGTGTTGAGGACTTTGCAGGTCCTCTGGGTCGCCCCTCGGACTTCATCTACGAGAATATTGAGGAACTGAAAGGCAAAAAGTTGCTCTTCATTGCCGGTGGTGTGGGTACTGCTCCCGTCTATCCACAGGTTAAGTGGCTCAAAGAGCACGGTGTGGATGCCGATGTTATCATTGGTGCCAAGACCAAAGACCTTTTGATTCTCACCGACGAGATGAGGGCTGTGGCTGGCAATCTTTATATTGCTACCGACGACGGCTCGGAGGGCTTCCACGGTATGGTTACGGGCTGTCTGAAAAAACTCGTAGAGGAGGATGGCAAGAAGTATGATACGGTTGTCACCATCGGTCCTATGATTATGATGAAGTTCGTGTCGCTCACAACCAAAGAACTCGGTATTCCCACCATCGCATCGCTCAACTCGTTGATGGTTGATGGTACGGGTATGTGTGGCGCATGTAGGGTGAGCGTTGGTGGCAAGACCAAGTTTACCTGTGTGGATGGTCCCGAGTTCGATGCTCACGAGGTTGATTTCGATGAGGCTATGCGCCGTAGCGGTCAGTATCGCGACGAGGAGCAGCGCAGGCTCGAAAAGTACAAAGACCACAAATGCCGTATCGGCTTGGATAAATAAACCGTTGAACCTTAAAGAGAGAATATAACTATGGCAAACATAATTTCGCGTACTCCCGTTAGGGAGCAAGACCCCATCCAGCGTGCAGCCAACTTTGAGGAGGTATGCTACGGTTTCAATGTTGAGGAGGCTCAGAGGGAGGCTTCGAGGTGCCTTCACTGCCGCAATCCTCGCTGTGTGCAGGCGTGCCCTGTGAATATCCAAATTCCCAACTTCATTGCTGAGGTGGCTGCCGGCAACTTCCAGCAGGCTGCCGACATCATCGCCGAGGACTCGTTGTTGCCCTCGATTTGCGGTCGCGTATGTCCTCAGGAGAGCCAGTGTGAGGGCTCGTGCATCTTGGGCATCAAACACGAGGCGGTGTCGATTGGTAAATTGGAGCGTTTTGTGGGCGACTGGCAGTTGGAGAATGGCAGCAAAGAGGCTATCCAGATTGAGCCTAATGGCAAAAAGGTGGCAGTTGTGGGTAGTGGTCCCGCAGGCTTGGCTTGTGCGGCAGACTTGGCTAAGTTGGGCTATGAGGTTACCGTTTTTGAGGCTCTCCACCGCTTGGGTGGCGTATTGAGTTACGGTATTCCCGAATTCCGCCTGCCCAAAGAGCGCATCGTGGCAAGAGAGATTGAGAAAGTTTCGCGCCTTGGCGTGAAGTTCGAGAAGAATATCATCGTGGGTCGCACCGTAACCATTGACAGCCTTAAAGAGGAGGGCTTCGCTGCTATATTTGTAGGCTCGGGTGCGGGTCTTCCCAAATTTATGGGCATCCCTGGTGAGAACCTCAACGGAGTATTCTCCGCCAACGAGTTTTTGACCCGTATCAACCTTATGGGCGCATTTGCTCCCGAGGAGAACGATACTCCCGTGCGTAGGGGTAAGAAGGTTGCAGTTGTTGGTGGCGGTAATGTGGCAATGGATGCTGTGAGGAGTGCCAAACGCTTGGGCGCAGAGGCTTACATCGTCTATCGTCGCTCGGAGGCTGAACTTCCCGCGCGTGTCGAGGAGGTACACCACGCCAAAGAGGAGGGTGTGCAGTTTGCAATGCTCACCAACCCCGTGGCAATTGAGGCCGACGAGAAGGGCTGGGTAAGGGCTCTGAAATGTGTGAAGATGGAACTTGGTGAGCCCGACGAGAGCGGTCGCCGCTCGCCCGTCGAGGTTGCAGGCTCGGAGTTCGAGATTGAGTGCGATACCGTAATTATGGCACTCGGTACTTCGCCCAACCCACTTATTGCTTCGACCACCGAGGGCTTGGAGCGTAACCGTAGGGGCTGCCTTGTGGCTACCGAGGAGGGCGCAACCACCAGAGATGGTGTCTTTGCTGGTGGCGACGCTGTGACTGGTGCTGCTACCGTAATCCTCGCCATGGGCGCAGGTCGTAAGGCTGCAAAGGCAATTCACGAATACCTTAAAAATAAATAGAGTATGATTCTATCGAATCTGAATAATAGGGCTGGACTCGAAAAACTCCACCCCCTTATGCCCAAACTCTTCGAGTTCTTGGAGCAGAATAACCCTCTCGAATTGCCCGTAGGCATTCACGAGATTGTGGGCAAAGACCTCTTTATCAACAATCAGGCTCCCACCGACCTCTTCACTGCCGAGAACGCACCCATCGAGGTACACCGCAAATATATCGATGTGCAGGTGGTTTTGCAGGGCAAGGAGACGATGGGGTGGAAGCCCAAAGAGGAGGTTGCCGAGTGGCGTGGCGAGTACGACGAGGAGAAGGATGTACGCTTCTCTGACGAGCGTTGCGAGCACTATGTAACCCTCAAAGCGGGCGAACTTGTAGTCTTCTACCCCGAGGATGGTCACGCTCCCCTCATTGGGGCGAGCAACGAGCCGCTGAGGAAGTTTATCGCCAAAGTGCGCTGCGAGTAGGTAGAACACACCTTGCGTAAAATAGACAGGAAGCCTGCCGACCCAAAGAGAGGGTCGGCAGGCTTTGTTGTGTGGCACCCTTTTTGCCCGTTGGGAGAGAGAATAAAATCGACTGAGCCTATGGACAAAAATTTTATGCAGGCGATGGAGCACCGTCGCACCTACTACCACATCGGTGGCGAATGTGGCATCGAGGAGAGGCAAATTATCGATATGCTCGACAGGGTGTTGCTCGCCGTACCCTCCGCCTTCAACGGACAGAGCGCACGCCTTGTGCTGCTGATGGGCAGACACCACTACCGCCTTTGGGAGATTGTCAAACACACCCTCGCGGAGATTGTCACGCCCGAAGCTATGGTGCGCACAAGGGAGAAGATAGATAAGAGTTTTTTGGCGGGCTGCGGCACTGTATTATTCTTTGAGGATAGGGGCGTTGTGGAGCAACAAAAACGCGACAATCCCAAGTATGCCGAGAGTTTCGAGATATACTCTGCGCAGACCTCGGCGATGCACCAATTTGCTGTGTGGACACTCTTGGAGGATATGGGCTTCGGGGCGTCGCTCCAACACTACAATCCGCTGATTGACAATAGTGTGGCGGAGGAGTGGAACCTGAGTACCGAGTGGAGACTTATGGCTCAGATGCCCTTCGGCTCTCCCCTCTCGCCACCCGATAGCAAAGAACAACACCTCCCCCTCAACGAACGCCGACTGGTCTTCACAAAATAACGAAAAAAGGCGAGCGCGGAGGGCGGGGCGTGTGTACTCCTCCTCTAAGTTAGGGGAGCCGGCACGAAGTGACTGAGGGGTCTGTCTAATCCGTCTTGCCACGACCACCGCAGGTGGGCGGTTGGCATCTACCATGCTTTTTGCGGGCGACCGAGGTCGCCCGATTTCTTTGCCACTTTTGGTGGCAAAAGTGGCGCAAAAGCCACGCACCGCATCTCTGGCAGGAGCAAGACTCGCAAAACCTAAAATGAACGCTACGCGGGCAAAGCGTTTGCCGTCTTCATTTTTTAACGCTTTTGCGTGTCTTGCTCGTCACGACCGCACAAGGCGGTCGCTTTTCCACCGACGAAGCGAAGTGCGGATTTTTACAGACCCCCTCCCCCTACGGGGCTCTCCCCCTAACTTAGGGGGAGAGTAAATGGTATTCCCCCTCTAAGTTAGAGGGGGTGTCACGAAGTGACGGGGGCGTGTGTACTCCTCCCCTAAGTTCGGGGAGGTGCTCGTTAGGGCGGAGGGGTCTGTTCCCTATTATCCTTGTTATTCCTGTCACCCCTGTCACTCCTGCAAGAAAAACAAGAAAAACAGGAAAAACAAGAAGCCCCCAAGGGGCGCGGGTATTAAAAAAGATACCCGCGAATAAGGAGGGTGTGCAACTTAATTTTCAACTTTCAACTCTCAACTTTCAACTTTTAGAGCGGTAGATGCCAACCGCCTGCCATTCGGCAGTCGT
>JAZNTX010000019.1:0-8649 GCA_045591965.1 Tidjanibacter sp.
GTTAGCGACGAGCAATTTCGGAAGGCATAAGCACCAACGCTTTTAATTCCATCCGGCAACTTGATACTCTCCATGGAGTTGCAATTATAGAAGGCCTTTTCGGGTATGGCTGTTACATCGTTACCGAAGGTGAGCTTGCCGATACCGTTTTCGTAGGTGTTATAGACAAGGTTGCCGCCAAAGCCCTGTGTGTTGCCCAACTCGATGGGTAAATCGTACTTGGTGGTGTAGAGAATTTCATTGGCTGCACAAGGAATGTCAGCCAAAGGAGTGTCGCTAATAGAGGGGTTGTCATCGGGAGTTTGGTCCTCGGGCTTCTCGGTGTCGCCACTGCCGTCCTCGGGCTTCTCCTCGGGTTTCTCGGTGTCGCCACTGCCATCATCGGGTTTCTCCTCTGGTTGTTCAGTATCGGGTTTGTCGTTGGGACTGACATTGTCATCTCCCTGCTCTTCGCAACCAACTGCACAAAGTAGTGCAAGTGTGGTAAGAATAGTAAAAAGTCTTTTCATAGTGTTATGAAGTTTTGGGGTTGTAATTTGGTCTTTTTACGGGAGTGGTTAGCGAATGCGGTCGAGGGAGCGCACAAGGCGTTCATCTTTGAGTATCGCGCGAATGGCGAGCCACACGCAGATGATGCAGACAAGGGGAAAGAATGTTGGGGTTTTGATGCTCGACATCGTCAGTTCGCCCAATGCAGCAACGCTCTTCGTAAAACCAATTGCGTACCACAGCGAGAAAATCTGCGCACCAACAAGCAGCACCAACTCAGCGCAGAGCAGTCGCACCTGCAAGAGTCTATTCTTAAAGAGCCAAATTACCACAAAAGGCAACAGGGCTGCGAGGGTAAAAAGTGCCCCAATCCACCAAAAATCGAAAGCCACAAAAGCCCCCTCAACGCCATCGGCAACATAGGTAGCCATAGGGGTAAAGCAGAGTGCGGTCATAAAGCCCACCACCGCCAGCAAGTATAGTGTTTGTACTCTCTGCAACATATCTTCTTTATTTTTAGTTCAACATTTAATCTATCTCTTCGTCAATGAAGTAGTGATTTCTATCGGGAGCGTTGCGATTGATGAGTTCGCCCAAAAAACCAGCCAAAAAGAGTACCACGCCCAACACAATAGCCACCAGACTAAGGTAGAAGAGCGGTTGGTTTGTCAGCGGATAGCCGAGCGCAAGTTTCTGCACGACAATCCACACAATAGCGATAAAGCCGACCAAGAACATAAGCGTTCCCGCGCCGCCAAAGAAATACATCGGCGAGCGACCATACTTCGACACAAACATCACGGTCACAAGGTCGAGGTAGCCCTTCAAGAGCCTCTCCCAGCCATATTTCGACACTCCGAACTTGCGGGGATAGTGGGTTACTTCCTTCTCGCCAATGCGCCCAAAACCCGCCTTCTTGGCAAGAATGGGGATGTAGCGATGCATCTCGCCATAGACCTCGATGCTCTTAACGACCTTACGGCGGTAGGCTTTGAGTCCGCAGTTGAAGTCGTGCAACCTGATGCCCGACACCCAACGGCAAGTGGCATTGAAGAACTTGCTGGGCAGGGTCTTAGCCTTGGGATCGTGGCGCGTGCGTTTCCAGCCCGACACCATATCGTAGCCCTCCTCCGTTATCATCTTATAGAGCGCGGGAATCTCGTCGGGCGAGTCCTGCAAGTCGGCATCCATAGTGATTACCACATCGCCCTCGGCACGCTCGAAGCCACAATAGAGGGCTGCACTCTTGCCATAGTTGGTGCGAAAGCGCACACCCCTCACTCGCTGGTCTTGCTTGGAGAGGTTTTCGATAACGCTCCACGAGGAGTCGCTGCTGCCATCATCCACAAAAATCATCTCAAAAGAGTAGCCATGCGCCTCCATAACGCGCACAATCCACGCGTGGAGTTCACCGAGCGACTCCTCTTCGTTGAGAAGTGGTATTACAACACTTATATCCATACCTTACAATTCGTTCGAGTTGTTACCATCCGCAAAAATATCGGGCTGTCGGCGAGTGGTTACCGAGATGCAAAGACCTATCAGCAAGCCAAAGAAGAGATTGCTCAACATCGAAGAGAGGGTAAGCAACAAGGGATTGGTAACCGAAGCACGCATCAAATTGTAGGTCTGCTCGAAATCCCCTGCGGGCAACATATCCTGCATATCGACCATCAGCATATCCACCGTAGCAAGCACCTCTTCGCGGATGAAGAAGTTAGCCATAACAGCCGAATAGACACCGCTTATGACACCTGCAAAGAGCATCATAGCCACAACAAAACCCACGCCTTTGCCATAGGAGAAGCCCTCTGCACGCGAAAAACGCATAGCAAAACGCCTCAGGCAACCCACTGCAAGCAAAACAGTAATAACGGTTGATGCAATGTTGAGTATGTTGGCAAGCACTATCCTCTCGCCCGAAAATTGTACCACCAAAGCAAATGCTACCGATACAAGACCTATCAGAGTGCCTCCCCTGAGTGCCTCAAACCAAAATTCTCTTCGTCTTTCGTTCATATATCAATCTTGTTTTTTGTTACAAAGAAAGTACTCCTCCACCCTCGCGCAAAATTTCAGGCTCATCGCCCGTCAAATCCACAAGCGTTGTGGGCACCAATAGACCATAACCACCATCAATAACCATCTCAACCTCTTGCGCATAACGCTCTGCAATGAGTTCGGGGTCGGTGGTGTACTCCAACACCTCGTCATCATCTTTTACCGATGCGGTAGCCATGGGGAAACCCAGCCTTTGAACGATTGCAAGGGGGATATTATTGTCGGGAATACGCACACCCACCGTTTTGCGCCCAAAGAGAGCCTTGTCCGGCACCTTGCTCGAAGGCTCCAATATAAAGGTGAAGGGTGCAGGGGTGTTGCGTTTGAGGATTTTGAATTGCGAGTTGTCTATGCGGGCAAACTTATCGACCATCGATATTTCGGAGCAGACAATCGTAAGGAGTTTTTCTTCCCTCCCCGAGAGTTTTCTCAACTTTTCGATAGCCTTGGCACTTTTGAGCAGACAGCCAAAAGCATAGACACCATCGGTGGGATAGATTATCACGCCATCGTTTTCGAGAATTTTCACAACCTTCTCGATTTCGCGTTCCGATGGGTTCTGTGGGTATATTTTAACTATTTGTGCCATATACCAAAGTTTATTTCGGTTGGTAGAATTATGCTTATTTTGATTGATTTGGTGGAAATTTTTGAGGATTTTTTGCGAGTTGCCCGAAGGAGCATAGCGGGACTATGTGACTGAGGGAACTCTCGAAAAATACCAAAAAGAACACCAAATCAACAAAATAAAAAAGGGTAAGCTACTTATATCGCACCGCTACAACCACCTACCCTTGCTCTCTTCCAAGCCTGGGGGATTCAGCAGGAGCTGGTCGTATAAGACTTACCCGAGGTGCAAATGTACGATTTTTTCTTATTTTTGCAAAAAATTTCAACAATTATGCAAAAGAAGAGTCATCGCACACGGGGGTATATAAAGTTAATCATTGTGATTGGCGCAGTGTTTTGTGGCATTTTGTGGAGTGCTACGAAGCCTTGCACCTCTTCCTCTTTGGAGATTATAATTCCCACCGGCTCAACCTATTCTGCTCTATTAGACACGCTCTCTTCGGCAGGAGTTGAGAGGATGGGGGTGGTAAATGTTGTGGGCAAACTAAAAAAACTCGACCGCAACCCCAAGGCAGGTCACTACATTCTGCCCGCAGGTGCTACGCCTATGGAGATTGTGACAATGCTCCGCAGTGGGGCGCAAAAACCCGTCAGGTTGACTTTTAATAATGTGCGAACTCTTGCCGACTTGTCGGGGCGCATTGCTCGGCAGATTGAGACAGACAGCCTCACACTCATCAACCACCTATCCTCGCCCGCCACGGCAGAAAAATATGGAGTCAAAAGGAAGGAGGTCATTGGTCTGTTTATTCCCAACACCTATGAGGTGTGGTGGAACATCTCGCCAGAGGCCCTCACGGACCGTATGGCTAAGGAGTGGAAGAGATTTTGGAACGAGGAGCGCACCGCCAAACTCGCCCGCACGAAACTCACCAAGATGGAGGTCGTAACCCTCGCGTCGATAGTCTACGAGGAGACCAAAAATGTGGGCGAGATGCCCAAAATTGCGGGAGTATATATCAATCGCTTGCGTCAGAAGATGCCTTTGCAGGCGTGCCCTACGGCAAAATATGCAGTTGGAGATTTCACCATCAAGCGCGTACTGCACAAACACACGCAGGTTAAGTCGCCCTACAATACTTACCTTAATAGAGGTCTTACCCCCGGTCCCATCTGCACCCCTTCGATTGATGCTATTGATGCGGTTTTGAACTTCACATCACACAACTACCTCTATTTTTGCGCCAAAGAGGACTTTTCGGGCACACACTACTTCTCGAAGACTCTCTCGGAGCACAACCGCTACGCTGCCCGCTACACGAAGGCTTTGCGCAAAGCGGGGATAAAATAGGTATGGCATTTTGCCCATAATTTCTTATCTTTGCGGATATGCAACACAAATCTATCATAAACAAGTCGCACCTTACGATTGCGGGTCCTTGTAGCATCGAGAGTCGCGAGCAGATACTCCACATTGCCCAAGAGTTGTCGGCAATGGGCGGTGTAGATGTTCTGCGTGCGGGAGTGTGGAAACCTCGCACCAACCCCAACACTTTTGAGGGCGTTGGCGAGGTTGGGCTCGACTGGCTCCGCGAAGCAAAAGCACTCTCGGGACTGCCCGTAGCCACCGAGGTTGCCACTGCACACCACGCAGAGAGGGCTCTTGGAGCAGGTGTGGATGTTTTGTGGATTGGTGCGCGTACTGCCAACAACCCTTTCAGTGTTCAGGAGATTGCCGAGGCATTGCGCGGAAGTAGCACCCCTGTGCTTATTAAAAATCCGACGAGTGCCGATGTGGAGTTGTGGGCAGGAGCTGTTGAAAGACTTCAAAAGTGCGGCATTGAGAATATCGGTCTTATTCATCGTGGCTTTGCGGGCTACAACGCTATCGGCAACTACCGCAACGCACCTTTGTGGGGATTAGCACTCGAAATGAAGAGCCGCTTTCCGCACTTGCCGATGATTTGCGACCCATCGCACATTTGTGGCAACCGCACAGGGCTACTCTCTGTGGCTCAGCAGGCTGCCGACCTCGACTACTCGGGCGTGATGATTGAGTGCCACAACAACCCCGACAGGGCACTGAGCGATGCCGAGCAACAAGTGACACCCGAGGCTCTTGGGGCGTTGCTGGGCGGTATTGTTTGGAAGAGCGTATCGTCAAACTCAGCCCTGTGCAAGAGCGAACTTGAACGCCTGAGGGGTACGATAGACCGCCTCGATGAGGAGATTTTTTCGCTCATTGCTCACCGTATGGACATTTCGGACGAGATTGGCAGACTCAAACACCAAAATAACCTCACGATCCTTCAATCCGACCGCTGGCAAGAGGTTGTCGGCAGGGTGCAGAAGAAAGCCTCTGAACTCGGTTTGGGTAGCGACTGCACATCAAAAATCCTCGATGCCATACACTTAGAGAGCATCGAGCGTCAAAAAAATCATTAGCCAACATAGTTGATATGGAGATTTGCCTGAGCATATCCACACGCGAGCCCGAGAGGTTGTCGTCGCTCATTACGAGTACACCTCTTGTGGAGTTGCGCTCGGACCTTATGGGTATTGAGCCCGAGGAGGTTGCTACGCTTGTGGAGCATGCCGAGCGAGCCATTGTAACTTGCCATAGTGCCAACCTTGCCCATACCGAAAGAGTCTACTCGGTGGCGATAGAGTGTGGTGCATGGGCGGTGGATATTGCCCACACTATGGAGAACTCCGCACGAGATAGACTTGTGGATATGGCGCACAAGGCGGGCACAAAGGTTATCCTCTCGCACCACTTCACCACCACTCCATCTTTCGAGGAGTTAAGGGGGCTTGCCGAAAGGCTTTTGGCGGAGGGTTGCGACATTGCCAAGATTATAACTACCGCCACCTCCACTGCCGAAGCACTCGTCCCACTTGGGCTTTATGAGCATTTTGCGGCAGACAAGATTGTCGCCTTTGCCATGGGCGAGGCGGGAGCCTTCACGCGCCGCTTGTCGCTCCTTCGGGGTGCGCCACATACCTACGCTGCACCCTCTGCCGAGGAGCGTACAGCCACAGGGCAACCCACAATAGAGGAGTTGCGCGAGAGTTTAACCGAGGGCGAGAGTTTGGAGGGCTACACCCTACCCCACACCGTTACCCCTCCCTCCTCGAAGAGCAAAGCACAGAGGGCGATAATTTTGGGTGCGCTTGCCTCGGGGACGACAACAATAGAGAATTACACCCCTTGTGGCGATACCATTGCTGCCGAGAGGGTTGCCGAGGCTCTCGGAGCGAAGATTTTACACCCCACCCCCACAACACTACAAGTTGAGGGTATTGGAACAAACCGCATCCAACAAGTGGCGCAGGAGATTGTGCCCAAGTTGGAGGTTGGCGAGTCGGCACTCCTTGCGCGAATGGCACTCCCAATTGTGGCACTGCATTTCGGCAAAGGAGAGGTCTTGGGTGGCGGAACACTCCCCACGCGCTCGCTTGCAGGCGACATTGCAACGCTTTGCCGATATGGGGCAGAGTGTAAATCCAATGGTGGTAGAGTTCCTATTGTAATTCTTTCGGGCGCGAGGATTTCGGAGCATATTGTACTGGATGGCAGCCACTCTTCGCAGAGCATAACGGGATGGATGGTGGCTCTTGGGGCTATGGGTGGACACTACAAGTTGGAGGTCACAAACCCCACAAGTTATCCCTATATAGCACTCTCTGCCAAGATGTTAGAGCAGTTCGGAGTGAACATCAATATTACAAATGGGGACAACCTCGCCATTATAGATATAACCTCTGAGGGCTATCGTGCTACAAATGTAAGACTCTCGGCAGATTGGTCGGGAGCGGCATATTTTGCCACCGCCTACGCCATAGCCCAGAGCGGCAGAGCGCAGCGCAAGGAGGGTTACACACTCCGCGCACACATTGGCACCTTGCAGGCAGACGAGAGGGTAGTTGATATTTTGCGCTCGGTGGGCGCACAGATTGAGCAACGCGAGGAGGGATTGCGCTTTATGCCCTCCGAGGAATTGGGTGCTTTTGCCTGCGATGCAACCGACAGCCCCGACCTCATACCCACACTCGCTGTGTTGGCACTCTTCTGCAAGGGTACATCGCGCATTGGGGGGCTACACCGCCTCGCAAACAAGGAGAGCAACCGCGCGGTGGCTGCGGTGGAGTGCCTTGCGGCACTTGGTGCACACCTACGCATCGAGGGTGACGAGTTGGTGATTGAGGGTGGCTGCGAACTGCATCCTGCCCCCCTGAGGAGCCACTCCGACCACCGCATAGCGATGGCAATGAGCGTGGTAAGCCTCTTTATGACGGTAAAGCCTACGATTGACACCATTGGGTGCGTGGCAAAGTCCTACCCTAACTTTTTTGAGCAACTAAGAGATTAAAACAGACTAATATGAACTCCTTTGGACACAATTTTAGAGTAACAATTTTTGGCGAGTCACATGGTGCGGCTATTGGCGTTGTGTTGGATGGTGTACCTGCGGGCATTGCACTCTCGGAGGCAGATTTTGCCGAGGATTTGGCACGACGCAAAGGTGGCGCACTTGGCACCACCGCGCGTGTGGAGTCCGATGAACCCGAACTGCTGAGTGGCATCTACAAGGGGCATACAACGGGTGCGCCACTTGCCATACTCTTCCGCAATCGCTGCCAGCAGAGCGAGGACTACGCATCTCTTGCCAACACCCCTCGCCCCAGTCATGCAGATTGGGTTGCCGCCAAGAAATTCGATGGGTGGAACGACCCTCGCGGAGGCGGGCACTTCTCGGGCAGGCTAACGGTGGCATTGGTGGCAGCAGGTGTTGTGGCAAAGAAGATTGTGGGGGCGAAGATTGATGCCCAAGTGGTGGAGATTGGTGGCGAGAGCAACTCCGACAAGTGGCAGACCCTATTGGAGGAGGCAAAAGCGTGTGGCGACTCGCTCGGTGGCATCGTTGAGTGCCGTGCCGAGGGTGTGGGTGTTGGTCTTGGCGAGCCATTTTTCGACTCGTTGGAGAGTACCATCAGCCACCTGCTCTTTGCAATTCCTGCCGTTAGAGGTGTGGAGTTTGGCGATGGGTTTGGCGTGGCTCGGATGCGTGGCTCGGAGCATAACGACCCCATAGTTGCCCCCGATGGTACCACATCGAAGAATGGCGCAGGAGGTATCAATGGCGGCATCTCCAACGGCAACCCTATCGTTGTACGCGTGGCTGTAAAACCCACATCCAGCATTGCCCGCACTCAGCAGACACTCAACACCGCAAGTGGTAAGGTGGAGCCCCTCTGCATTGGCGGCAGACACGACATGTGCATAGCCCTCCGCGCAGCAGTAGTTGTGGAGGCAGCGGTGGCAATTGCGCTTGCTGACGCAAAGAGGAGTTGAGAGTTGAAAGTTGAAGGTTGAAAGTTAAACTGCGCTGCGAAATTCGCGGCGCAGTTTTTTTATCCCCCTCTAAGTACTCCTCCCCTAACTTAGAGGGAGAGTAAATGGAATTCCCCCTCTAAGTTAGAGGGGGTGCGCGTTAGGGTGGAGGGGTCTGTCTAACCCGTCTTGCC
>JAZNTX010000020.1:0-8524 GCA_045591965.1 Tidjanibacter sp.
GTGGTGCTTTCAGCCGTTTGAAAGCGGTAAAAATGCATAGAGCGAGGCTAATGCAAGGCGCACAAGAAAACCACCTCCGCAGTTTACTAACGTAAATGAGGAGGTGGTTTATCGCAGTGCAACGTAGCAGTCGCCCGCTATCTGCATTTTTTTATTTGCCGCTCTGACGAGTTGCCAATACCGACACCACAGGAGTGCTGGCAGGAGTCAGGATGGTCAAGCCCTCAAACTGAAGGTCAGCAACGTTGATGGACTTACCAACGCCCAACTCGGTAATGTCAATTACGAGCTCGTCCAAGAGGTTCTCCTCCAAGCCCGAAACGGTGAGTTTGCGGCGCTCGATTTTGAGCTTACCACCGGCCTTAACGCCCTCCGAGTTACCAATAACGGCAACGGGAACATCAATCGACACGGGTTTGCCATCTACCACGCGGTAGAAGTCAATGTGCTGGCAGTAGTCCTTAACGGGGTGGAACTGAGTCTCGCGCATAACACCTTTCTCAATGTTACCGTCGATGTTGAGTTCAACGATGTACGATTTGGGAGTGTAGAGGAGTTTCTTAGCCTCAGCAGCCTCTACCGAGAAGTGAACAGTCTCACCACCGTTACCGTAGAGTACGCAGGGGATGAGGTTCTCGCGACGAATGTCTTTTGCGCCTTTTTTGCCAAAGTTCTCGCGCTTAACGCCTTTAATCTGAATAGTTTGCATAGTAATAAATGTGTTAAAAAGTTAATAAATTCTTGGGTGACACTCAGTTCGGCTCATGCAATCTCACCGACCCCCATAGTCACTTGCGGCTGCAAAGGTACAAAAAAAGTTGAAAGTTGAAAATTGAAAATTGAAAATTCTCTCTTTTTTACTCTCTTTGCAGTCGTTATGTGGGCAAGAAATACCCACATTTAGGTATTGATTATGTGGTTATGGTGCGCTATTTTTGCGACGAGCAAAAATAGGATAGTAAGAAGTTATGAAACTTTCGGAACTTAAAACGGGCGAAAAGGCGGTAATTGTGCGCGTTGCTGGTCACGGTGGCTTCCGTAAACGCCTGATGGAGATGGGCTTCGTCAGGGGTGTGGAGGTGCGCTCGGTGCAGGACTCGCCAATGCACGACCCCGTAAAATATACCATCATGGGCTACGATGTGTCGCTGCGCAAAAGCGAGGCAGAGATGATTGATGTGCTACTCGAAGGCGAAGCAAATCAGCCCTTGGAGGGCGTGGGTGGATACACCTGCGAGCGTTCCTGCGAGGCGTGTTCTATTGTAGAATGTCTGCTCCGCAATCGCAAGCCTTTGCGCAAAAACGAAATCAATGTGGCTCTTGTGGGCAACCCCAATAGTGGCAAGACCTCGCTCTTCAACGCCCTCTCGGGCAGCAGCGAGCATGTGGGTAATTACAGCGGTGTGACGGTCGATGCCAAACTCGGCTCTCTAACCCACAAAGGCTACCGCATAAACATCACCGACCTACCCGGCACCTACTCTCTCTCGGCATACACCCCCGAGGAGGTCTATGTCCGTCGCCACATCTACGAGCAGATGCCCGATGTGATTATCAATGCCGTTGTGGCGTCGAACTTGGAACGCAACCTCTACCTCACAACCGAACTTATCGACCTCAACCAACGCACAGTTGTTGCGCTGAATATGTATGACGAGTTGCAACAAAGTGGCTCCTCGCTCGACTACGAGGCTCTGGGTGCGATGATTGGTGTGCCTATGATACCCACCATCGCCAAAACAGGATACGGACTGAGCGAACTACTCGATGCGGTTATCGAACTCTTCGAGGGGCGCAACACCAATGCTCGCCATGTACACATCAACTATGGTCACGCAATGGAGAACGCCATCAGGCAACTCTCAGACGAGATACGACTCTCCAACGACCTCCCGCGCCAGTTCCCCGTGCGTTATTGGGCAATAAAACTCATCGGAAATGACCGAGAAGCACTGAGTATTCTCTCGCGCTGTGGCGATTTTGCTCGCTGGCAAACCATAGCCAAAGAGTCGGCAACCAAAATTGAGGCAGAGGTGGGTAGCGATGTCGAAACCATCCTCAGCGACTACAAATATGGCTTTATTGATGGCGCACTTGAAGAGACCCTCAAAGAGGGAGGCAAGGATATCAACCGCCGTTCGAGGCGCATAGACAGGCTTGTGGCAAACAAATGGCTCGGCTTTCCACTCTTTTTGCTGCTGATGTGGTTGATGTTTTGGGCAACTTTCACACTCGGTAGTTATCCCCAAGAGTGGATTGAGAACCTCTTTGGCTGGATTGGAGGGTGGCTGTGGGAGGTAATGCCCGAGGGTGCTCTGCGCGATATGGTCGTAAACGGCATTGTGAGTGGCGTGGGCAGCGTCGCAGTATTCTTGCCCAACATCCTCATCCTCTACCTCTTCATATCGCTGATGGAGGACTCTGGCTATATGGCTCGCGCAGCATTCATCATGGACAAACTGATGCACCGCATGGGACTACACGGCAAGTCATTCATCCCACTATTGATGGGCTTTGGCTGCAATGTGCCAGCCATCATGGCAACTCGCACCATAGAGAGTCGTTCTTCGAGGCTCATAACTATCCTTGTAACACCTTTTATGTCGTGCAGCGCACGCCTGCCCGTATTCTTGTTGTTGGCAGGAACATTCTTCCCCCACCATGCAGCCTCGGTACTCATAGGATTGTATCTCTTGGGTATACTCGTAGCATTCCTGACAGCACACCTATTGCGTGGCGTCAAGTTCAAAAAAGACGAGACACCCTTCGTTATGGAACTTCCCCCCTATCGTATGCCAACGCTGAGGGCTACGGTGAAACACATGTGGGACAAATGCGCACAGTACATCCGCAAGATTGGCACAACCATACTCCTTGCCACCGTTCTCATTTGGGCACTCTCCTACTACCCTCGCCCCAAAGAGGAGGTCGTAACACCAACCGAGAGTGTAGCGGTAGCGACTACTGACAACCACGCAGAGGCTCTCACGGGCTCCTACATTGGTCGCATCGGCAAGTTCATAGAGCCCATAATGCGACCTCTCGGACTCGATTGGCGTGCAGGCGTGGCACTACTCACAAGTATTCCTGCCAAAGAGTTAGTTGTTAGTACTATGGCTGTGTTATATGGCGGAGATGATATAGCCTCGCTATCGAAAAACATTATCAAGAACAGCGGCATAACCCCCTCCTCGGCAGTGGCATTTATGATATTTATCCTGCTCTTCTTCCCCTGCATAGGCACTCTCGCCACCATCCGCAGCGAGACGGGCAGCCGAGGTTGGATGTGGTTTACAATCATCTATAACACCTCCATAGCGTGGCTCCTCGCATGGCTCGCACACCTTATTTTTTGAGTTGAAAGTTGGCAAATGCGAGTAAGCGAGGGCATAGTCTGCAAGCAGCCTCTGCCGAGCGGGAGCATTTTAGAGCAGCCGCAGGCTGGTCAAAGTTGAAAATTGAAAATTAAAAAGTCGGTAGACGGTAGACAAAAAAACGCATAGAAGCGAGGAATTTTTTTGCGGAGGCGTAACGCCTCTTTTGTGAGGGTGGTACTACCCACCGAAAAAAGAGCACAGAGAGCCGAGCAAATTTTATGAGCACAAGAAAGGCGGCTCCGCAATTTACTTGAGCGTAAATGAGGAAGCCGCCTTTGAAATTTGGTGAAAAATTCACCAGCGAGATGCGCTCGCTAAATATCGTCGGAGCGGAATTCGTAACCGAGCCTCTTACCCGTCTGCAACTTAGTATTCTCCTGACGCGAGAGGAACTGCTCGGCAGTAACATGCTTAACAGTATCGTAAGCGGGAACCAAGAGGTCGAAACCGAGGGAGTAGAGAATTGCCCTTTCGAGGATTTCGAGGATAGCCTCGCGCGAGATGCTCTCGGAGCCAAACTCCTCAACCCTCCAACGCTCCTGACGCTTACCTTCCACAAAGAACTTACCCTCGCGATTTACGAAGATACGACCAATAAGATAGCCCTCATCCTCCTCGCGTTTGAACTTCATGGAGTCAGCAAGGAAGTTGTAGATATTAATCACACCACAATATGCGTTGTTGCTATCTGCCTGAACATAGGGGGTCTGCCAAATGCGGTGACCACGCTCGAAGTTGAAGACATTAGTGTGCATAACAAAGACCAGCAGGTCGCCCGCAAGTTGTATTTGCGCCTCGAATTTACCCCTATCGCTATACTCTATGCGGATGCGTTTGTCGATTCTATCGTCGAGTTCCTCGTCAATCTCGGTCGAGAACTCGTGCATAGCCTCTTTCAGTTCGCCAAAGAGAGCATTAGTATTGTCGAAAATCTGCTGTTTGAGTCCCGACTTGCTAACCAATAGTTTTTTGATTTGTGAGCGTAAATCAGATTGTGATTCCATAGTACTTTGTTATGTAAAAATTATATAGTTTTTATTACTCAATGTAGATGCGTTCTCCGCCAATTGCGGCATACTCCTTATCAAGACCGTTGATGCGACGCAGGCGACGAGCAGAAACTCCCACAGCCTCTGCCACACGCGAGAGGTTATCTCCCTCGGTGGCAACAACATAACGCCTGCCTCCCTCGGAGTAGATACCATAGCCACCCACACTGTGGAGTGCCACACGCAGATTATCAACATCAACCCTTATGGGCTCTACGACCTGCTCGGCAACCTCGCTCTCCTGAGCCTCTGTCTGTGGCTCTTCGGTTGCGGGTTCGACGGGCTGTTCGGGGGTAGTACTTTGCCAATCTGCCACCAGCACATTGTCGAAGCGGTAGAGTTCGTTATCCTCAATAATTTTAATGAGCAACTCGGCATAGAGGGGGTTGGTGGCGTAACCCGCCTTTTTCAGACCGTGCGCCCATGCCTTGTAGTCCTTGGGGTCCAGATCGAAGAGCGGGCGATACCACTTGCGCTCCAAGAGTATGAGAGAGTGGTCGATATAACTCTCCTCCACCGAAGAGTAAGCCCTAAAACACTCCTGCAAAGCGTCATCATCGTGGCGTATGCTCTCGCCGTCCCACGAGGAGCCACACTTTATGCCGAAGTGGTTATTCGCCTCCCTTGCCAGACGACTGTTACCGTTGCCCGACTCCAAGAGTCCTTGCGCAAGGGTGATGCTTGCGGGAATACCATAGAGGGTCTGCTGCTCCACGGCGAGTGGCGCAAAACGCTCGATATATTCCGCACGAGTGGTGACCTGCTGTGCCTCAGCACCCAGAGCAACCGTTACGCAAATCGCAGCAAGCGTTATGTGCAAAAACCTCTTCATATTCCTCATTTATAACTCTCTTTTCAAACCACAAAGATAGATATTTTTTGAATACTCGCCCAAATTGGTGCAAGGGAATTTGTTTTTTCTTACCTTTGTGGTCGGAAAGTTACACATATATATAATATATTAAGCACCACGCGCAATGGTTAAAACAGCCATAGAACATATATTAGTCATCCGACTCGGCTCGCTGTCGAACGCAGCGATGTGTGTCCACGCCCTAAGGGGTTTGGTGCGCGACTTTCCCACCCTGAAAATCACGGTACTGACACACAGCCACTACAAACCCCTATTCAGAGGGGTCGAAGGGTTGGAGTTCCTCTTCGACGACGAGCCCCGCTATCGTGGCTTGGCTGGCAGAGTGAAATTGTGGAGAGAGGTTCAGCGACTGAGGGTTAATGCCATTGCCGACCTCAGCACAACAACCCTCTCGCGCCTTATGTGTTTCTCGCTGACCCCTTGGAGGCGCAAGGTTGCCCACTTGAAGAGCCACCGCTTGGAGGGTAAAACCCTCACCCGCAAATACCGAAAGGTAATGGTGCAACTATCGCCCTTGGCGAGCCGCTCGCGCGACCTATTTAGTGTGCTCGGTCTGCCCTTTTGTATGCCCGCACCCGTAAGGCACAAACGCCCCTCCGCCCTGCCCCCAATTATTGATATTTTGGCAGGAGAAAAGAGCGGCAATTGGGTGGGCGTGGCTCCGCTATCGAACCACAACGGCACATGCTACCCCATACCACACTCTGCAAAACTCATCGAGTTGTTGGCAGGTCGCTACTCAAAAGTATTCCTCTTTGGTGAGGGCGAGTATCAACGCCAATTTGCAGAGGGTATGCAGGAACTACACCCCAATGTCATCTCCCTTGTGGGGCGCGTGTCGCTCGACGAGGAACTTGATACGCTCTCCATATTAGATGCCGTAGTGAGTGTCGATGGCGATGTACTAAGACTCTGCTCACTTGTGGGCACCCCCGTAGTGTCGCTCTGGGGCGCAACCCACCCCTTCCTCGAATCGAGCGGCTATGGACAAAACCCCACAAATGCCATCCAAAAAGAGATGCCTTGCCGACCCTGCTCCACAAATGGTCGTCACCGTTGTCTGTTGGGCACCTACGAATGTATGCACACTATCTCTCCCGAGGAGGTTTTTCGCAAGGTTAAGTCAGTGACCGGCAGGGGTTAGTCCCAAGCGGCATTTGGCTTGAAATAGACCATTTTAGCCTATTAACACAAAAATTTGTTGAAAAAAATTTTTCACACCATCTTCGGGGCTCATTTCGCTGTACAACAATAAGTTACATCGCTAAAATCGTTTTAATCGTGTAAATTCAATGTTAAATAATTATTAAAAAAATTTAATATATTTGGAAATTTGAGTGAAAACCCCTTATCTTTGCAGTGAAGTTTTAAGGTTCATTTAGGTTAGTAGTTTTAGGTTAGTAGAAGCTGGGTTAGAAGTGATTCTATCCCCAGTTGATTAAAAGGTTACACTTTTCGATTAAAAGTGTAGCCTTTTTGTTTTTTTAGTTCATTAGGCGCAGGGGACAACTAAGAATCATAGGGCTACCAAGTTGGCGAATTCTCGTAGACCCAACAGACCCTGCCGACCATCCCCACTCAGCAACCCCTTGCTCCAAAGATTATTTCTCCATCTTTTGACAAAGACGGAATAATAAATTACCAGAAAAATCGTTCAACATATTAAGTTTTGCAGTACATTTGCAGAGTAATTCCCTTGGAAATAAAACACAAAAAAAATAAACGATATTAAGGTTATGAGGAAAAGCATTTTTACACTGCTCCTTATTGTGGGGGTTGTGTGTGGAACCAAGGCTCAGACTTTTGAACTATCGCTTCCCAAAGCGTTGGAGATAGCCCTCTCGGACAATCCAACAATCAAAATTGCCGACATGGAGATTGAGCGTCAGGATTGGGTTAGGAAACAGACCGTCGGCAACCTACTCCCCTCTGTTTCGATTTCGAGCCAATATTCATACAGCATCGTGAAGCAGGAGATGGCAAAAGGTTTGTCGTTTGGTGCCGACAACTCCATCAGCAACTCGGCAACCCTCTCGTTGCCCCTCTATGCTCCCACCGTCTACGAAACACTCAAAATGAACCACACGCAGATGGAGCAGGCGGTCGAGAGTGCCCGTTCTTCGAAGATAACCCTCGCAAACGAGGTCAAAAAGAGTTACTACAACATACTGCTTGCCGAGCAGTCGCTTGAAGTACTCCGACAGAGCGAGAAATCCATAACCGAAACGGTAGAGAACACCAAAGCGATGTACAAGCAGGGGTTGGCCTCGGAGTACGACCTGCTGACAGCCGAAGTACAACTCTCCAACCTGCGCCCCTCCATTGTCCAGACCGAGAACTCCATCAAGACGGCAAAGTTGCTCTTTAAGATGTACCTCGGACTCCCCGCCGATGCAGATTTTACGCTTGTGGGCACACTCGATGACTTCGCCGAGGAGGTGGCAATGGCTACTGTACCTACCGACCAAATAGATTTGAGCAACAATACCGACCTGAGGGCTCTCGACTTGCAGTCTAAATTGCTCGAACACCAGTTGAAATTGGTCAATGCATCGCGTCTGCCGACCGTTGCAGCGTTCACAAACTTCATCTATTCGGGTAACGATAACACGATGGATTTCAGCGGTATGCTGGGAGGCGGTGTTGGTGGCGGTAGCAGTTCGGGCGGCTCCTCCGCGAAGAAAGAGTGGTGGTGGCAAAACCCCCTCTCGGCAGGTATCTCCATAAGCATACCTCTCTTCTCGGGTGGCAAGAATATCAACAAAGCGCACGAAATTCGCAACTCCCTCTCGCAACTCTCCTTGCAGAAAGAGTACTTGCGCCAAAGTGTAAATGTGCAAATTGAGAGTGCCTTCAACAACATTCTCACAGCACGCGAAAAGATGACCAGCAACGAGATAACCGTGCGTCAGGCTCAGAAGGCATACGAGATTGCCGAGGTGAGGTACAATGCCGGCACAGGCACAATCCTCGAACTCAACTCCTCGGAACTCTCCCTCACGCAAGCAAGGCTCAACTACTCGCAGGCTATCTACGACTACCTCGCAGCGCGTGCCGACTACGAGAAACTTATTGGAGTTGAGAATTGAGGCAACCGACGACAAACCGAGAGCAATCAAATTTATTTGAATTGCCGAGGTGCGAAGGAGGAAAAGACGCCGAAGGCGGATTAAATGCGAGTAAGCGAGCGCAGAGCGGGCTTACACGCTATGCCGAGCGGGAGC
>JAZNTX010000021.1:0-138801 GCA_045591965.1 Tidjanibacter sp.
CACCAATATGGTAAAAAATATAAACAAAAAGAAAGCGTGGTGCTGAAAGACTTATTTTAGGAAGATGGGCTCTGGTATGCCGTGAATGTAAAATAAGCGACAGCCCACGCCTAAACCCCATAACAGGGTAAGACGCGAGAAGATGTTAGCTCATTCTCTTCCTTGTGAATTTTCCAGATTCTACTGCGAGAATAAACTTACACTTTCCGTGTGTTTTTTAATATGTTGCTACAAAAATAGTATTTTATTTGAAAATTCTCAACTCTCAACTCTCAATTCTCAACTCATTATATTATATTTGTAGTACCGAACCCAATAAATGATGAATATATGTCAATGATTTTCAAATTCCGTATGCTCTCCGACGAGAGCGATGTCTTTGTGAGGGACTATGAGGTGAGGTACGATATGAACCTCTTGGAGTTCAACGATTTCATCTGCCGCGACCTCCACTACGACAACTCGGGTATGACCTCCTTCTTCCTCTCCGACGGCGAGTGGCGCAAGTTGCGCGAGTTTACGCTGATGGATATGGGCGATGGTATGGGCGGTTTCCACGATAACGACAGCGAGCCCCCCATGGCTATGGAGCAGGTTATCCTCGGACAACTCATTCACGAAAATCACGACCGCCTCATCTGGCTCTTCGATATGTTTGCCGACCGCGCCTACTACCTCGAACTTGTGGAGGCTAAGTTTGCCGAGGAGGGTGTGAAGTATCCTCGCACGCTCTTTGCGCACGGCGAGCCCTCCGACCAGTACGACCCCGAGGCGGGTGGTGCTGGCGAGAAATCCATCTTCGAGGAGATGATGGACGATTTTGGCGACTTTGGAGGTGGAGATGACTCCTACGACGACGAATACTAAACGACCACTTTTGGTGGTTGTGCTGGGACCTACGGGGTCGGGTAAAACCGACCTCGCAGTGGCTCTTGCACGCCACCTCCAAACCGAGATTATCTCGACCGACTCGCGCCAATTTTATAAAGGTATGCCCATTGGTACCGCTCAGCCCACCGCCGAGCAACTTGCTGCCGTACCTCACCACTTCATCGCCGACCGTTTGCCCGAAGAGGAACTCTCGGCAGGCGGATATGAGAGGGAGGCTTTGGAGCGTTTGGAGGGACTCTTCTCTCGCCACGATGTGGTTGTGGCAGTTGGTGGCTCTGGACTCTATATTGACGCACTGTGTGAGGGTTTTGATGACCTGCCTTGCGACACTCGCGAGGTGCGCGAAGGGTTGATGCAAAGGCTCTCGGAGGAGGGGTTGGAGGCTCTTGTGGAGGAACTTAGGAAGAGGGATGAAACCTATTGGCAGGTGGTTGATAGAAAGAATCCCGCAAGGGTTGTGAGGGCTTTGGAGGTCTGCATCGCCAGTGGCAAACCATACTCCGAGCAGCGCACTGCCATAAAGCGCGAGCGACCATTCGAGGTGGTGAAACTTGGCGTTTTGTGGGATAGAGAGGAACTCTACGACCGCATAAACCGCAGGGTTGATATGATGGTCAAGGAGGGTTTGGAGCAGGAGGCACGCAGTGTCTACCACTTGCGCCACCTTAGTTCGTTGCAAACCGTCGGTTACCGCGAATTTTTCGACTATTTCGATGGCTCAATATCGCGCGAGGAGGCTGTCGAACTCATCAAACGCAACACGCGCCGCTACGCCAAGCGACAGATGACTTGGTTTCGCCGCGATAGTTCGATACATTGGCTCGCGCCCAACGAACTCCCCCGCGCAATGGATATAGTTCAAGATAGATTAAAGAGATGAAAAATAGTAGAATTACACTTCTATTCAAGGGATTAGCAGCATACATCGTAGGCGTTTTGGTACTCGGTATGCTCCTTTTTTTGCCCGCAGGAACCCTCTATTATGAGGGCGGTATAAGGCTTATGGTGTTGCTCTTTGGACCTATGTTTCTGATGGGTGCGGTGATGCTTGCCTGCTCACCCGACCTGCTTGCCCGCCGACTCAACTCCAAGGAGAAACGCGCCAAACAGAGTGGTGTGATACGCTTTGCGGGTCTGATGTTTTTGGTGGGCTTTGTGCTTGCAGGACTCGATTTTAGGTTTGAGTGGAGCCGCGTGACCGACACCGCTACGACCATCGCAAGTGTGGTTTTCCTTGTGGGTTATGGACTCTATATGGAGGTACTCCGAGAGAATGAGTGGCTCTCGCGCACCGTGGAGGTTGCTGAGGGACAAGAGGTTATATCTACGGGGCTCTATGGCATTGTACGCCACCCGATGTACTTCGCAACGCTCCTGATATTCCTTGCAATGCCCGTAGTGCTCGGCTCGTGGTGGGCGGTTATACCCTTTGTTTTCTACATTCCCATTATTGTTGTTCGCACACTCGACGAGGAGAAACTCCTTCGCCAAGAACTCCGCGGCTATACCGACTATTGCACCCGTATCCGCTGGCGCATCATCCCCTTTATTTGGTAAACATACTTTTTAAGACTTAGGTCGGTCGACGGTAGACATAAAATAAGGCGGAGGGCAACCACAAAAATCCCTCCGCCTTTCCATTTGTAAACCGAAGGCTCACAAATGGTTTTTCATCCGATTTTACCTAAGTAACCTATTTTATCTCATGTGGGGTGGGGGACCCATTGGACGACCGCCACCGGGGAAGCCTCCGCGAGGTGCACCGCCTCTGGGAGCCTCACCTCCCATTCCCATATTGTCAAAATCCTTCGCCGACGAACCACCTCCAAAGGCGCGGATGTTATATACAAACTGCACCGCAACATATCTGCCAATGGCGAGGTTGGTCGTGTTTTGTATGTAGTTTGCACCTACCGAGCGGTTGAAGTCGCGGTTTTGGTTGAAGATGTCATTCACACCGATACTCAACTCGCCACGCTCGTTGCGGAAGAGTTTTTTGCCAATATAGGCGTTGCAAAGCAAAATCTCTTCGTTGTAGTTGTCCGTAATGCCTTTGTACTGATTGTAGGTAGCATTGACGGTGAGTGTAAAGCCTTTCCATGCAATCCATTTGAAGTCTGCTCGCGCCGTTTGACTCATATATTTGTTGAGTTGCGAGTAAATCTCCGAGGTGTTGTCGTTGATGGAGTAACTGAAATTGTACGCCAGCGTAAAGTCAAGATTTTCGCTCACATTGCTACCAATCTGCACTCCCGAAGTGTAGTATTGTCCCTTCATAACATTGAGGAAATCGTTGATTTTACTTGGGGTACTACTCAGGTTGGCGTTAAGCGTGAAGGTAATG
Source organism: Tidjanibacter sp. (assembly GCA_045591965.1). Lineage (GTDB taxonomy): Bacteria > Bacteroidota > Bacteroidia > Bacteroidales > Rikenellaceae > Tidjanibacter. The sequence continues at coordinate 3,236 of JAZNTX010000021.1, forward strand.
TTGCTCTTCAAGAGTGTCAGGGGGAAGCCATAACTAATGCCCGAGAAGATGTTCCAGTTGTTCCAACCGCTGATGTTCTCGTAGCGACTGAAAGTGTTACCTACACCGAGTTTCTGTCCGTCGTAGTTGGGAATCTCATAGTCGGGTTGGTTCATCCTCATCGACGAGGCGATAGACCTTGTCGTGAGCCACATACCACCATGGAGCATAAATGTCTGTCCTTTTTCGATGTTGGTATTGGTGTAGAAGGTCATCAGGCTGTGCGAGTAACTTGGTTTGAGGTTGGGGTTACCTGCCGTATAACTGGTGCCATTCACATCAATAGCATCTTGCAATTGAGCAATCGAGGGGTTTTGGGTACGCGAGTTGAACCTCACACGCAAAGCATTTGTTGGGTTGAAATTAACCGTGAGGTTACCACGATAGGTAATGTCGTTGAAGTCGTAGCTCTGCGACAATACTCGGGGCAGTGTCTGCTCATTTGCAAGGGTGGAGTATTGGTAGCGCACCTGAGCGTTGAACTTAACCTTCTCGGTCGAGAGGTTGAAACCGGGACCTACGCGATGGATTGTGTAGCCACTTTCGGAGATGTTGCTAAGCAGGGTGCCGAGCGTGCTATCCTCCACATCTCTGATGAACACCTTAGTAGCCTTGTTTTGGTTGTTCATATTGTGTCGGAACTCATACTCGAAATCCATCTGTGCTGCTTTGCTCAGAGGCTCCGTATAGGTTGCCTCGGCACGGAAGGAGTTGGTAACACTAAGGTTGTCAATTATATTCTGGTAGGTCGAGTCGGCGGGAATTGTGAAGTTGTAGATAGGGATGTTGTAACTATCCGACGAGTTCCAATTAACCCTCGAATTGACCGTAATAGTCCTGCCCGCCTTACCCAAACGAGTACGATAGAGGGCGAAGATATTGCCGTATGTGCCCACACGCTCGTCGCTCCTCTCGGAGGTCATATCCTTCAACTCATCGCCCGTTACGGCGTTGCTAATCTTCTCCGAGCCTTTTACCATATTGTCGTACTGCTGCAAACTCGCATTGGCACGCACCATCAGCGAACTCGACTTGCTGAACTTATAGTCAAGACGCATATTCAGACGGTGGTTCCAGTTCTCGGCGTTGGAGTTGCTCTCGCTCAGCGAGTGCTCCTTGTAGGTGTCGCTACTGAGGATGGTCTTGTCGGTGGTGTTCTCGTTTACGGTTGTGGAGTGGTTGAAGAAGTAACTACTCTGCAATTCGAGCTTGTCCCATTGGTTGGCGTAGTTTACGCCCACCGACTGCACGGTCGAGATACCCGACATGGGGCGCACCATAAAGTTGCGAGCCTGACGCATACCGCCACGCATACCGCCACCGCCCATCATGCCGCCTCCACCGCCGCCTTTGCTGGCACTGCTCGAAGTGGCACCAACAATATCCTCAAACGAGAAGTTGAGTTGGTTGATGTTGTTCGCCATGGCGATAACCGAGATTTTCTGGTCGCCGTTGAAGATGTTGGCATTACCACCAATGCTGTATTTATCGGGGTAGCCGTAGGAGCCATAGACCTTGCCAAAAACGCCTTTGCGCTTGCCGAGCGAGGTCACGATGTTGATGGCCTTGTAGCCCTCGCCATCGTCTAAGCCCGTAAATTCAGCCTTGTCGGAGAGCTTGTCATAGACCTCCACCTTAGCAACCATCTCCGCAGGTATGGTTTTGATTGTGGTCGAAACATCTTCGCCAAAGAACTCCTTGCCATCTACAAAGACCTTCTCGACCGTTTCGCCTTGTGCGCTCACCGAGCCATCGGTGCCTACGGTGATACCCGGCATCTTCGAGAGCAGACCCTCGACACTCGCATCCTTGACAGTTTTGAATGCCGAAGCGTTGTAACTAATGGTGTCGCCCTTTGTGGAGGTGCCAAGAAAACCGCTAATCTGCACCTGCTCGATGATAGTAGCGTCTTCCTGCAACTTGATTACTCCAATTTCGGTAACACCCGAAACCTTTACACGCCTCTTGTACTCCCTGTAACCCAAATAGGTAATAACCATATCATAGGTTGCCGAGGGGAGGGTTTTGATGTCGATTTTGCCCTGATAACCACTCGTGAAGTACATTTGCTTGCCGTTGGCAGTAGAGGTAAGTTCTATGACAGCACCATTGATGCCCTCGCCACTCTTGCTATCTTTGAGTGTTGCTTTCAGTGTGCCGTAATTTTGGGCAAAGGTGGAACCGATGCCCAAAATTATGCAACTAATCAATGATACTATTCTCTTCATCTCGTGTTTGATGACTCTGTTCTATTTGGGGAAGTAAAATTTATTTCTCTACTGCGGGGGTAGGAACACACTGCTTACCATTGGGGTTGCAAGCGTGACGCCTTGTGCGGTGCTCTTTGAGTTTAGCACTCTGCTCGGGGGTGAGAATCGAATTGAGTTTCTCAACAGTTGCCTTGCGTGCCTCGGGGCTAATCAACGAGGGACGGTGGCGGTGAGGACGATGCATAGGTTTGCCACACTCAGGCTTGGGAGCGCAAGGTTTGCCGCACTCAGCCTTTTTGGGACAGGGTTTGTCACACTCCGCTTTCTTGCACTCAGCCTTTTTGGGGCAGGGTTTGTCGCACTCTGCTTTCTTGCACTCAGCCTTTTTGGGGCAGGGTTTGTCGCACTCTGCTTTCTTGCACTCAGCCTTTTTGGGGCAGGGTTTGTCGCACTCTGCTTTTTTGCACTCAGCCTTTTTGGGGCAGGGTTTGCCGCACTCGGGCTTGGGGGCGCAATCGGGTCGTTTCACATCGCCCCACTCCTTTTGGGCAGCTTTGAAGTTCTTCTTCATCTCTTTGCCTTGTGCGAGGTAGAGTGCATATACCTCTTTCTCCTGAGCATCTGTGAGTTCAACAATTTTATCTATACGCTCTGTTTTGTGTTTTGCGTACTCTTTTGCGTCAAATTTAGGTTTGTCGTTCTGACAGCAGGCGGTCATAGTTACGATAGCCACGGCTGCAACTGCAAGTTTCTGGATAGTTTTCATAATGCTTTATTTTTATGTTAGTGGATATTTTTATTTTCTCTGGTACAAAAATAGTACAGCGAACCCATAAAAGAGTTCGCCAAGGGGGTGAAATGACCAAATTAGGGGGTGAAGCGACCTGCCGATAGGGTGAAAAAACCTATCGAAGCCACGATTTGAACTCCGAAGCGCGAGCCTTGCTTACGATGATGCGCTCGGGAGTGGCCACCGTGAGGTTTACGGCGAGTCTGCTACCAAACCACACCGAGATATCTTTGATGGCTTTACGGGCAATGATAAATTGGCGGTTGGCTCTGAAAAAATTGTTGCTCGCAAACTCCGAGTAAATTCCTTCGAGGGTGCCATCTATTGGGTACGACTTACCATCGAGCGTAGTGATGCTTACCTGCTCGTTGGAGGTGTAGAAGAAGGCAATATCCTGCTCCTCGATGGGAATAATGCGGTCTTTGATGTGTACCAATACCCTTTTTGTGCGTGACTGCTCGACCATTTGGCTCACTCGGCGTGAGTAATCACTCAGGGCAGAGTTTGTAAGCGAAGAGAACTTACATACGGCTCTCTCCAACTCCTCTTGTTTGATTGGTTTGAGGATGTAGTCTATACTATTAACCTTGAAAGCCTCCAAGGCGTACTGATCGTAGGCAGTGGTGAAGATGATGGGCGAAGAGATTGTAACCTTGTCGAAGATGCGAAAGGCGTTGCCGTCTGCCAAGTGGATATCCATAAAAACCAAATCGGGAGCAGTGTTGCCCTCGAACCAAGCCACACTCTCTGCAACGCTCTCCAAGGTTGCGACAACATCAATCTCGGGGTGCGAAGAGGCAAGCAACACTTTAAGGTTGCGGCTCGCAGCGGTTTCATCTTCGATAATTACGGCTCTCATTTCTTGGGTGCTATTAGGGGGAGTTTAACCATAAAGTGGCTGTTGCTGGCAACAATCTCTATGTTGCGACCAACAATCAACTCGTAGCGACTCGAAAGATTTTTGAGTCCAATACCCGTACTCTCTTCCGCTTGTAGTTTGGGGTGTATGGCGTTGCTTACAACCACATAGCCATTCTCGGCTGTGATAGAGATATCCATGGGAAGAGAGGAGGTTATTGTGTTGTGCTTCACGGCATTCTCAATGAGGGGCTGAATGGAGAGGGGTGGTAATGACCAGTCGCGATACTCCTCGGGGACATCGACCTTGATATGCAACTTGCCTGCATAGCGTATTTCGAGCAGGTAGCCGTATGCCTCCACAAAGCGCAACTCCTCGCCAACGGTTGTTTTTTCGGCTTCGCCCTCTTCTATGATGTAGCGATAGGTATCGCTCATTTGTCCAATGTAGGTCAGCGCATCGTCTGTTTTCTGCTCTCTAATGAGCATCGAGAGCGAGTTGAGTGAGTTGAAGAGGAAGTGTGGATTTACCTGATTGACAAGGGTGTTGTATTGCCAAGCGAGATTTTCGTTTTTGAGTTTTTCGTTCTCCATTTCCACCACCTGCTTGGCGTATAGCAACTCGTAGATTTTACCATACAGAGCGCATACTATCAGTGTGGCAGATAGTTTCAACAATGTCATGGGGTTGAAGAGGTGTCGAGCATTGGCTGTTACGATAATCTCGCCCTTCCAAGTAATCTGCGGAGCCAAGAGGTAGGCAATTGCGACTACTAATACGCACAAAAGCAACTTCCACAAAAAACGATTAAGTCTGTGTCGCTTTGTGTCGGTCATAATGGTTAGCAATACCATAGCCACACACATATAAAAGAGGATGTCTATTACCATATACAGAGTGCCACGCGAGGTTACCATCGGACTTGTGCTGTTGCGATGGCGGCTCTGATTGGCAATGTTCTCTTCGCGAATGATAACCACCCCTTTAAGTGAGTCGCTCTCCATTTGGGCACGCTCCGAGACCTCCTCACTGCCACTCTTCTTATCCTCCACAATCTGCTCAGTTTGTGGCTTTATGGGACGCTCGGGTGCGGGTTCGCGGTCTTTGCCAACCATCACAAACACCAAGTACGAGAAATTCAATACCAACGAAATGGTAATGGCAATCATGCAGTTGATAGCCACCTTGCGATAGTTTCCTCTCTGTTTCATACCGTGTGTAGTTTTCTTTGTGGTTGGGAAAGTCTATATTACTATATGGTGTCGCCTACTGGTTGTCGATATTATACTCTGGGAACCACGACGCGTAGTGCATATAGTCACGAGTGGTGCGCTCCAAGGTGTTTACCTTCTGTTCGGGGGTCACATCTTTCAGACGCTTTGCGGGAATACCGACATAGAGTCCGTTGGGCTCCAACACAGCACCCGAAGGAACCAGTGCATTGGCTGCAATGATGCAGCCTTCGCCCACCTTTGCGTTGTCGAGTACGGTGGCACCCATACCAATAAGACAACCATCTCCAATCTGTGCGCCGTGGATAATAGCGTTGTGACCCACACTCACATTGTCGCCCAAAATTGTCACCGAGGGGTGGGGCGAGAGGTCGTAGGTGGCGTGCAGACACGCACCATCTTGAATGTTGCAACGCTTGCCGATGCGGATAGCGTTCACATCGCCACGAATGACAGCACCAAACCAGATGCTGCTCTGCTCGCCAATCTCCACATTGCCCACAATGGTCGCATTCTCCGCCACCATTGTACCTTTACCAATCTTTGGGGTAAAACCCCTAACACTCTTAATTACTGCCATATATTTTTTTGTCTACCGTCAACCGACTTTTAATTTTCAACTGTTTTTGCCTCTTGCCAAAGGGCCTCCATCTCATCGAGAGTCATCTTGCCAAGGCCTTTGCCCAATGCCGCTGCACCTTGCTCTATGTGCGAAAAGCGAGCCATAAATTTCTTGTTGGTGCGCTCCAAGGCGGTTTCGGGGTCTACGCCATAGAGCCTCGAAGCGTTGATGAGCGCGAAGAAGAGGTCGCCAATCTCCTCCTCAATGCCGTCAGTGTTGCCTTTGCAAATCTCGGCATCCACCTCCGCAATCTCCTCTTTGACCTTCGCCCATACATCCTCCTTCTGCTCCCAATCGAAGCCTGCCGAGGCAGCCTTTTGACCTATGCGGTACGCCTTGACCATTGCGGGCAGTGAGCGAGGAACTCCCGAAAGTACACCCCCTGCGGCTTTGCGCTCCTTTTTGGCTTTCTCGCGCAGTTTGAGCATCTCCCAATTGTGTATTACCTCATCGGCATTCTCTGCCTTTACTTCGCCATAGACATGCGGATGGCGGTAGATGAGTTTGTCGCACAGGTAGTTGCACACATCCGCAAAGTCGAACTTGCCCAACTCTTCGCCCATCTTGGAGTAGAATACAATGTGGAGCAGAACATCGCCCAACTCCTCGCGGATGCCCTCCATATTACCATCCGCAATGGCATCTACAAGTTCAAAACACTCCTCGATGGTGTTGCTTCTGAGGCTATCGAAGGTCTGCTTCCTATCCCAAGGGCACTTTTCCCTCAGGGTGTCCATTACCTCCAATAGTCGGGCAGCAGCCTCCAATTTCTTCTCGTACATATAGTTTTTATTCTTAATTGTTTCGGTTTAGTTGCACAAAGATACTCTTTTAGCCAAAAAAATGTTTAATTTTGTAGAAATAAAAAAACGACAACCTCTTTTTTGATAATGAAAAAAATAATCATAATCCTCGCCCTCTGGGGTTTGGGAGTTCTTAGGCTCGCAGCCTCCACTGCTGATACTCTGGTGGTGGACGAAGAACGCCTATCGGAGTATATTCACCTCTTGCAGGGGGAAAGGGTAGGAGTGCTTACCAACCACACCGCAGTGGTGGATGGTATCCATGTTGTGGATACATTGCTCAAAAGGGGTGTGGAGATAAAGCGCATTTTTGCCCCCGCAAAGGGCTATTGTGGCGAGGGTACTAAGCGACACCGCGACTCCTACTTGGGAATAGAGATTATCTCTATCGAATCCAAACCCAAGGCAAACGATGTTTTCGGTTGTGATATAATTCTTTCCGATATTCAGTCTGTTGGCGTTAGAGGAGCATCGGAGATGGTGGCGTTTGTAGGTATGATGCAGGTGTGTGGCGATATTGGCGTGCCACTTCTAATACTCGACCGCCCCAATCCTTTGGGTGGCTCGGTTGATGGGGCAATCATCGAGTCCCAACTCCGCAGCGAGGGAGAACTACCCTTACCCCTCCTGTATGGTATGACGCTCGGCGAGTTGGCTCGGATGATTAACGGCGAAGGATGGCTTGCAGGTGGTGTAAAGTGCCCACTGACGGTTGTCCCCTGCTTGAACTACTCCAAATGTTCCGACAACACCATCGAACTGCTATCACGAGGGCTGTGTGTGGAGGTGCCCATTGTAGAGGATGGCAAGGTTACCCTCGCGAGGGTGGTGTCTGCCTATGTGGCGCATGCAAATAAGGAGGAGTTTTTTGTGAACGATGAGTTCGACAAGTTGATGGGGGTCGGTTATATTCGCAAAATGATAGAACTCGGCTACACCGCAGAAGAGATAGAGGGTGTGTGGCGAGGCGAAGGGGAAAGTTTTGTTGTTCAGCGTAAACCCTACCTTATCTATGAGTATTAGGTCGTTACTCATATCACTCGTTGTGTTATTTGCGCCTTGGAACTCAAAGGGGGCAAACCCTGCCGAATGGTTGGGACTGCTGCCTTCTCCCGTAAGCGTGGAACTCCTCGGTGGAGAGTATCGTTTTACGCCCTCTGCTGCTATATGGTGTGAAAGAGATATTGAACCCTATGTCAAGGAGTATCTTTCGGGAGGTTTTGGGGCTACGGAGATGGTGCTATGTATCAATCCCACACTTCGACTGCCTGCCGAGGGCTATGTGTTGAGTGTTGGCGAGAGCGGAGTGTTGGTCGAGGGTGTGGATATGGCAGGGCTTCTCAATGGTTTCCACACACTGCTACAACTCTTTCCCAAGGAGGTTTATAAGGGCAATTTTGGGCGCGAGTGCCGACTGCCTTGCCTGCGGATTGTGGACTATCCTGCTTACTCCTACCGCGGACAACACCTCGATGTTGCGCGTACTTTCTCCACTGTGGAGCAGATTGAGGAGTTTATTAGCCATCTTGCACATCACAAAATCAACACCCTCCACCTCCACCTTACCGACGATGAGGGGTGGAGAGTGGAGATTAAATCTCATCCACAACTCTCCGAGATTGGCGCGTGGAGGGGCGTAGATAGCCCCATTTGGTCGGTATATGGTGCTTGGGGAGAACGCTACGGGGGTTATTATACACAAGAGGAGTTACGCCACTTGGTCGAATACGCCTCAATGAGGGGCATTACAATCATTCCCGAAATAGACCTCCCAGGGCATAGCCTTGCCATTGGCAAGGTCTATCCCGAGGTGCTGTGCCCTGTGGAGTGGGATAACTCGCGCTCGGCGGGCTACGACAAACGCAATGTGTGGTGCGTGGCTCGCGAGGAGAACTACGCGCTGCTCGAAGATATTTTGGGCGAGTTGTGCGCCATCTTTCCCTCGGAGTATATACACATAGGTGGTGACGAGGTCGATACCTCCTATTGGAAACATTGCCCCCACTGCTCAGCACTCTACAAGGAGTTGGGGCTTAGCGACTACCATAGGCTCCAAGATTACTTTATGGAGCGCGTGGCGGAGATTCTTGCCCGCAATGGCAAGAGGGCTGCAATGTGGAACGAGGCTGCCGAGAGTGGCACGCTCTCCAAGGCGGTACGCATCTACGGCTGGGAGGGATTGGAGGAGTGCCGCAAGGTCGCCGAGGCAGGCTACCCTACGGTGGTTATGCCGGGTCTCTATTTCTACTTCGATATGCGCCAAAGCAAGGGCGAAGATGGACATAATTGGGCGGGCGTGGTGACGCTCGAAAAGTGCTACTCTGTAAGCCTTAGTGAGTTGGGCTACTCCGAGAGGGCTAAGAGGAGCGTTGTGGGCTTCTCGGGAGCCTTTTGGAGCGAACTCTACCTCACACACCGCCACAAATACGACAACTACCTCGAATATCAGACCTTCCCACGCATCTGTGCCCTTTCGGAGATTTGCTGGACCCCCGAAGAGAGGCGCGAGTGGGGGAGTTTCTCGGCTCGCTTGGAGCAACATAAAGGGCGTATGGAGGCTATGGGTATCTCGTTTCGAAGGGGCGCGCCTGCTGTGACGCAGGGCAGGCAGATTACGCCCACAATGGAGGTCACAACCTCGCTGCCACTCACGAATGATAAGGCTCTGGCGAAACTCTCTGCCTATGCCAACGACTTCGGCTACCGCACCTCGCGCACCTGCCACGAGGGCGATTGGATACTCTATGAGTTCGCCAAGCCGCTCTCGGGCGTGAGTGTTGCGCTCACTACGGGCTACCGCCATATCCCTCGCGGCATCTTCCCCTTTGGTGTTGTGGAGGTTAGCGAGGATGGTAAGAACTTCCGCGAGGTCGCAACGCTCGACAACGGCTCGGTAACCCTCCACATCGACAAACCTATCCGCTTTATCCGCCTGCGCTCCACCGCCACCGGCAATGGCGATAAGTTTGTGTATCTCCAATACCCCATCATAAGAGTTGAGAGTTGAGAGTTGCTCTCCCTTTTTTCATGGGTATCTTTTTTAATACCTAAGACGGACATGAAAAAGGCGAGCCGAAACCTCGGCTCGCCTAACTACTCGTTTCCTACTAATTAAAAGTCATAGCCTACAATATGGTCGGCATATATATTCCAACCTGCGGCAGTTTTGTATGCCTCTACGCTATTGGTAGGCACATAAATCTTGTACCCCGAGGCGTTGGATTGAAATATATCGGAGCCACCCGATGGCGGTGTAGTGGGTTTGCAATATACACTCTCGAGGCTCGCACAAAAACCAAATGCAAGATTTCCAATTGATGTTACACTATTGGGAATGGTAAGTTTTGTCAGTTGATAGCATGCAAGAAATGCAGATACTCCAATCGAAGAAATGCCTTGGGGTATGGTATATTCGGTCAGTCCAGTAGGGGCAAAAGAGTGGAGTATACCATCAATAACCAAACATCTGCCATCTTCCGAGGCATATTTACCGTTAAACCCTTCAAGGTTGGAACAATACGAGAATGCGGCTGCCGAAATCGAGATAACACCTTGGGGAATTGTTATGGTTGCAAGGTGTGTATAGGCAAACGCCATTTCTCCAATCGAAGTGACCTTTTCGCCAAAGATGATGCTGTCAAGATTCTCACAATCAGAAAATGCAAGACGCCCAATTGCTGTAACATCGCCATCGAAAGTAATAACACCTTTGCCGTTCTCATAGGTATTCGATACGATGTTGGCACCGAAGACATCGGGGGCGTATGGAGTTACAATCTGACCATCGGTCGAGGTATACCAAATTTCATTAGAGGGGAAGTTGTCTTGTTCTCCAACCTCCTCGCAACCTGCAAATGCAAATATCGCAAATACAGTGAGGAAAAGTGTAAAATGTTTGTTCATAGTGCGATCTATTTTTAGGTTTCGCTACTTGCCGAGTATCTCCTCGGGGATGGCTTTGCGGGTGTAGGTGAGGCGCTCGGTGGTGTCGTCTTTTGCCACGAGGATCATCTCTTCTGCCGTGAGGCTCTCCACGATGTAGCGGTGGTTCCACTCGCCAGTCCCGTGGTCGTACTCGCCACGCAATACAGCCACGCCCAACTCCTCGTCAATGTAGATATGGTACCTACCCGTCAGGGTGCGGGTATTGTGGCTATCGATGTTCTGGTACATTGTGAAGGTGCGGTCGGAGCGCACAAAGTCAATGTAGACATAGAGCCCCTCGGGGAGCGACTCTTCGTTCCACAGCGCGAGTCCCCAACTGCCCGAGATATTGTTGGGCGTAACCTCCAACTGCACAGGTCCCTGAGGCTCGGTGGTGGGTTGCTCACAAGCGAAGCCCGCAAACATCAAGGCTCCAACTACCAAAAGTTTAACAAATCTTTTCATCGGTTTTCTATCGTTTTTATTTTTCAATTTCTATCTCAATCCTCCTTTCGCGCGGAGGTGCATTGACGCCTTTTAGGTAGAGCATTGGGAGTGTATCTTCGGGTTTGTACTCCACCACGAGCACTCCCTCCTCGCCACTCTGCAATACCTTAGGCTCGGTGTGGGCTTGTGCGCCACCAAGGCTCATACGCTGGTCGTGCTCCACCCTCAGGGGCTCGCTGCCGCAGTTCATCACCGCAATCTCCACCTCTCCACCCTCGGCAGGCATCTTAACCTGTTTTGTCCTCAGCCCGAGTGTCCCTGCATTGTGCGGATAGAGGGAGGAACGGTTGGCAGAGGGCTCCACAGTGCCCACAATCTCCACAATGGCTGTGGGCTTGGTGTCCGAGAGGGTAGTGTAGACAAAAATGCGCTGTCGGATACCTCCAATGTGCCCCTTGGGGCGATACTCAATCGCGATGCTACCCTCGGTGGCGTTGGTTGCCGAGCGTTTGTCCCACTCAGTCACAAGGCAGCCGCAACTCGTCTTAATCTGCGTGATGGTCAGCCTCTTGCCCTCCGCGGAGTGCCACCCGAGCGTTGTGCGCCAAGGCTCGGAGTCCTCGCCTATGGTGCCAAACGACACCTTATTGCCCTGCACGAAGAGCATAGCCTGCTCTTCGATTGTAGAGGGGTTTGCAGCCTCTTGGAGTTGCTCTTGGGGGATGATGCGGATTTGAGCCATAGCACCCCCCGAGGTGGTTAAAACCCCGAGTGCCAGCACTAACCAAATCACACCCCTACGCATCTCAATTCTCTCCTACATCCAGCCATTCGAGCCTGCACCCTTGCGGACAGTGATTACAAAGGTGTGCTGCTCGGTGGTGGTGCCACTCTTCACAATGAGTGTGGCGTTTGTGGTGCCACTGCTCTTACCCTCGAAGATAAGTTTGCCCTCGCTCTGGCGGCAAGTAGCGATGTTCTGCTTTTCGATTACAACCTCAAACTCGTGACTCTCGTCTTTGGGGAAGTATCGAGCAGGGTTAATGGAGTACTCCTCGCCTACGGGAATGTAGATGTTGGGGAAGTGCATGGGCACACCCACACCGCTAATTTTGGCAAGCATAGCGGCAGCATCTACCTGCCCAGCACCCATTTGTCCTTTGTAGAGGTCCAAATCCATCTGCATAGGCTGCAAGGGACCAATGTCGGCAACATAGCGGTGGTAGAACTTCTTGCCTGTACAATACTCATCAATGTTCTTGGCGGTGGAGTAGAGAGCCTCTTTGAGTTGGTCGGGAGTGATGCTTATGGCAAGTTCATAGGCGTGCGAGATGGCAAGTGCCAACACACCCGATATATGGGGACAAGCCATCGATGTGCCCTCCATCCAACCATAGCCACTCTCGCTCACATTGGTGGGTAGGGTCGAGAGAATACAACCCACCTCGCCATAGTTATGCTCCTCGTCTACAAAGTCCCAATAGTAGTCTTGGTCGCCACCAGGGGCAGAAATCGTTGTGCCAAAGCCGTAGTTGGTATATACTGCGGGGGTGAAGTCGGCAGCCGTGGCGGCAACCGACACTGCAAAATCAGCAGCACCTGGGAAACCAGCGGCAGGTGCACTCTCGTTGCCACCTGCAAATACAGCCACACCACCCGTAATAGGACCATTGGGAGAGCCTGCATTGTGTACAAAATAGTCCAAGGCTTCGTATTCGAGAGGGGAACCCAATTTCCACTCTTCCTCGGTGTGGAAGCCCTGCTCGCCCCAGTCGTATTCGTTGGCAGCACCCGAAACATAGCCCCAACTACACTGCAACACCACTGCGCCATTGTCGGCAGCATATTTCATGGCTCTTGCCACCTCCAAAACGCTCGTACCTGTATTGCCCGAGAAAATCTGGCACGACATAATCTTCACGCCGCCCGCCTTGCCATTACCACCGGCAATAGACGAGATACCCTCGCCATTGTTGTTGACCGCTGCGATTACACCGGCAACATGGCTGCCGTGTCCGGAGTCCAAGTAGTGGTTCCAAGTGATGACACCGCTATTTTTCACGAAGTTGTAACCGTTGATGTCGCCCTTGTAGCCATTGTCGTCGTTATCCTCATTGGAATGGGCAATTTCGTCTTCGTTTACCCAAATATTGGCTTTCAGGTCGGGGTGCTCTACGCATACACCCTCGTCGAGTACGGCAACGATGATATCTTCGTTACCCGTAGAGAGTGTCCACGCACCCTCGGCACCAATATCGGCACCCTCCACACACTTGCTCTCCAAGTTATCGCCCGTGTTGATAAGGTTCCACTGACTGCCCAACAAGGGGTCGTTCATCTCTCCCGCGGAGCCGCCAGCGCGAGTCAAAGCCTCCAAACGCAGGGGTACAGCATTGCCGTTATAGGCGCGTTTAACCTTGCGGTTGAGATCAACCCTCTGCACCTCGCCGAGAGCCGACAACTTCGCAGCCACACTCTCTGCGCTCTCGCCCTTGAAGCGCACCACATACCAGAGGTGCATACCGCTCTTGCGAGTAACCTCCTCGCGGCGGGAGTCAACAGGGAAGACCCTCTCCAACTCGTAGGCTTCCACAGTCTCCAAAACCTCATCGACCGAGGGTATGGCGCTGCGTGTCATATCGGAGCGAGTTTGTAGCATACTCTCCACCTCGGGCGTGAACTTCACCATCAGTTCGCCCTCTACATAACCACTCTCGGGCTCCAATGGAGCGAGTGTGTCTGTGGGTGTCATCTCGTTGAGACAACTGCTAAGCCACAGCAGGCTGATGCCGAGCAGTACCGATTTCGATATATTTCTTAATATCCTCATATTATTATTTACTTTCAAAAAAGTGTTCCTCGTCATAGTTGGACCTCTATTGTATCTTTGTCGCCACTATTCGATAGTAATATCGGGCTTGGTTTTAGTGGTATAGAGGTCGTAGTAGTAGTTCATATTCTCGGGCTCGTTGTCGAAGTGAGCACGATTGCCCGCCTGATCCTTACCCTCCTGAGAGAATATCAAACTCGTTGGCAACCACCAATCCAAATTGGGGTGGTAGAGTAGCCAATCGGGAAGGTCGCCGGTTAGACGGTTATGGTTGATGCTGAACCAGCGGGTCTTGGTCATAATCTTCTTAATACCCTCGTCAACCAATTTGCGAGGCAAGGTATCGTTTGAAGCAGCCCAATCCTCCTCGGTATAGACAGGAACGGTGTCGTCTTCCTTGAAGTCGGGGAGTTCGCCGTGCAGATAGTTTACCGAGAGGTTCAGCGTGTCGAGATCCCATTTGAGCAGGTGCTCGGGGAACTTCTCCTCCTCAATAAAACCTCCCAAGTCGGTACGGATGCTATTGCTCAAATCATAGACAACCGAACGCTGGTTGGCATTGAGAATGAGTGTACGAAGTTTGGGGAAGTTCTCGGAAGTGATAATCTCGGGAACTTTCATAAAGTTGTTACTACCAAGGTTGAGGTATTCGAGGTTGGAGAGTTGTGTAAAACTCTCGTCAAGTTCCGTAAGTCCGTGTGCGCCGATGGTAATGCGTTTTAGTTGGGTGAGGTTTGCGAGGTCTTCGCCCACACTAAGATTTTTGAGGAAAGTGTTGGCATTACCAAAGAAATAGAGTTCCTCGGCGGCGGTCAGGTACTTCACTTGGAAGGGTAGTACTTCATCTGTGTTGTAGATGAAGAACTCGGCATACCTTACACGACCCTCTTTCTCGGGAGTGTAGCCCTCGTGATTCTCATCCCACAGAATAACACCATCCCAGCGGTCCATAGGTATCGAAACATCCCACGAAGCAAGTGTTTCGAGCGTGCGCTGAATACTTACAAGTGCTACCGAGTCACCCTTGCGGGTATTCTCCTCGATAGGCTCCGAAGCCTTCTGCACAACCCTCAAACCGTCTTGTCGTGCAAGGGTAATGTTCGAGTCTTTGGGCACGAACTTAATCTCGGCAATACGCTCCTCGGGCAGGGTATTGATATTCCACTCAAACTCCACCTCCACTTTGCGGGGGCGTACACCTCGGTTGAGGTCCAAGTTAAACCTCTTGTTGCTAATCCAGCGTACACCTTCGGGTATCACAACATCGAAGTCGGTATTTGCCACAATGCCGATTTTGAATTTACGCTCGTCTTGCCTCTTGTAGTTGTCGATGGCAATCTCTTGCTCTTCCTCCTCGATATCAATAGCGTAGGGGAAACCCTCCTGCACAACTTTGATGGTATATCGCTCATTGGTTGTGATGTTTTTAATCAAAACCTCGTCAAGACGCTCGGTGTGATAGAGAGCCGAGTCGATAATGATATCGCAATTGGTGCTACCTTTGCCATTGGCAGGCGACACGGTAATCCAAGGAGCATCGGTTGAAGCAATCCAACTATCGTTGGAGGAGATTTTTATTTTGCGTTTGCCACCCACAGCATCAATTTTAATCTCGCGAGTGTCCGAGGAGAACTCCACAACAGGGTCCTCCACGCAACCAATGGTAAGGATTGCGACAATCGCCAATGATATATATCTAAATGTCTGTTTCATTGCTAATTACTGTTTTGCGTAAAACTATTATTACTCCATCATTGCGCTACAACCGACAATCTCTTGCGTTTTGTCATAGACGAGTATGTAGGCACCCACACTCCACGCGTAGCAGATATCCGAAGCATCGAAATAGATGTTTGGGTTGTCGCTAATATCGAGGTAGTAGATAAGAGTCGAAATAGAATCATTAATTACTCCGAGGTTGTTTGAACCTAAGTAAAGACCCCTTAGTCCTCGGTGGTTACCGATGCCCGTGGGCCACTCCGAAAGGCAACGCTTACCGTTCTCATCGCGCTGACTACGCACTGCCAAGACTGTCAGTCCCGAACTGTCGAGTGGCTCGTAGGGGAATTCGCTGAACTCGTTGAACGAGAGATCTACACCGTAGAGGTAGGGGAGGTTCTGTGCGTGCATATCCTCGGGTAACTCCGATATTTTATTGTACGAAAGATCCAACGAAGTCAAATTTACGCTATTCTTACCCGTAAATGAACCCTCGGGGATTTCGCTTATCTCGTTAGCCCTAAGAATGATATATGCTACCGTAGAGCCACTCTCGGCGAGTATCTTGGGATACTTGGTAAACTTGTTCTGCGACAAGGTGAAAGTTTCCACCTTGATACCTTTGTAAGTACCATCCTCCTCGCCCTCGAAGCCGTCAATCTGGTTGCCCGCAAAACTAACCGAAGCCATGGTGAATGTGCTATTGGCATTGAAGATGTTGGGAACCTTTGTAAGGCGATTGAAACTTACCGAGAAAGTCTCAACATCATCATAGCCACAGAAATAACCCTCCTCATCCTTGGGCAGTTCGGTCAGTTTGTTGTTATCCAAGTAGAGTTGAACTAACGATACATCTTTGCCCAGAGGGTGGATTTTCTCTATTTTGTTGAACGCCAAGTCGAGAAGTCCAAGTTTCTTCATTTTGCTGAACGACTCGGGGAGTTCTTTGAGGTTGTTTTGACGACAATAGAGAATCTGTATCTTCTCGCCGCTGGTACTTGTTGCTAAGCCGTCGAGACCCTTGTATATCTCTTCCGCGCTCCACTGGGCGTTGTTGGCGATATTGATTGATACCAACTCTGGCATCTCGGTAATAACCATTGGGAACTCGGTCATACGAGGGCAGTTGTATATCTCCAAGTCGGTAAGAGAGGTGAGATTCTTTATACTCTCAGGCAACGACTCAATGGTGCTGTTGGCGATGTAGAGGTATTCGAGGTTGGTAAGGTTTCCAACCTCCTCGGGGAGTTCTGTCAGACCATTGCATATTGTGCCGTGCGAGGAGTCCATAAGCGAAAAGTTTCGCTGTGCGCCACTCTTGGGGTCGATAATTTCCGCCTCGCTCATCGTCTCATAGAGTCGAGTAGCCTCAATACTGATACCATTCTCCGCCAAAGCCCTTGCACAAGGCTCCGACATCTGAATAGGAGTGTTGATGGTGCGCAACCACTCACCGTGCAACTGCATACGGTTGCGACTACGCTCCGAAAGAGTCTTGGCGGGGTCGAGAGTGGGGTCGTAGTAGGTGAAGTTTGTGTCGTTGTGGGTTCCCAAGTAGAGTTCCACCAATTCTGTGAGTCTACCAATGGCAGGCGACATTGCGCCTTTGAAACCGAAACTACTCAAATCGAGGTATGCAACACGACCGTTGGAGTGGAGTTTTACACCCGGTTGGTCGCCCCACAAGTCCACATCCTTGTTGAAGTCCCAGTTGGAGCCAGCGGAGTACTCCTCGCCAATGTAGTACCAATTTTCGCCATCCAGACTCTCCCAAATCGCTTTGAGGGCGTAGTAGTCCTGAATATAGGCATCTGTTTCATAGAGCGTGATGCCTACCTTAGCCTCAGTAATCTCGTTATCGCGGATTACGAAGAGGCTCTCCGAGGGATTGTTCTGAGTTTCGAGCAACACTTTATTTGAGTCATAGGTCGAATAACTTGTTACAATCCACTCGCCTGCGGGCAGCCAAATAAGCGTGTCGCACTGGATAGAAGAGGTTTTGTAGCCATCATCGTCCATACCATTATCTGCGAAGTGAAGATCGAAGTCGCAGGGGATGTCTGTTAGCGTCTCGGTGGTGTTAGTACTTTTGCGCTTAATGGTGATATCAACCTTGCTGATTTCATCGAATGTATATTCGCGATTGACAGCACGAGTACCCCCAAATTCGCTCATATCTTTATAGAGAGAGAACTGCACTTTGCCGCGAGGTGCAACATCGACCGTGATATCGTGAACCTTCACCGCACCACTCTCAATGCGGATATCTCTATCTCCCTCGGGGGCACCGATATAGAGTTCATTATCCTCCTTGTCGTAGAGTTTGAAACTTATCAACTGATAGTCGCCTGCGAGGAGTTTGAGTTTCTCGCTACGAAGTCCCCATTCGGCAGCATCGCCCTCTCCGCCATTAAGGCGCAGAGTCTGTGTGATGTAGGTGTTGCCGAAGCGCAAAGTTACATTAACTTTCTGAGCCTGCGAGAGCGTTTCCAATTGAGATACAATCGCTTTGGTGCCCTCTGCTTCGGAATAGTAGGAACTCTTCTTGTAGAGTTTGAATTGGGCGTAGCCGTAGCCGTCGTCAAGTACAATCTCGTCGTCTGGCGCGGTACAAGCAGCCAAGAGCGACGCAAGTACTACAACCAGCGTAGCAGCAATCCCTTTAAGTGTTATTCGTATATTCATCTGTTTCTCTTTTCTAAAAGGTGATGTAAAAAGATTACTGCAAGTCGTAGACTACAATCAAATTGGCGATTACACCGTAACTGCCATTGTGGAGTGTGATATGATTACTATGCTTGGTAACACCCTCTTCTACTGCGGGGAGAGATGCGGTATCTACCGTAACAGTCAAGCGACCCGAACTACCCGAGGATAAAATCCAGTCGGCGTAGGGGAAAGCATATTTGAAATCGGGAACAAACAAAACAACCTCAGTACAACTCGAATTGAGCGTGAGTCTATATTGAAGTGCGCTTGCCCACTCTTTGCTGTACTCTTCGTCGCCATCAGCAACAACTTCGAGTGTTGCGCCAAGTTCTGCGTAACTGTCGTCGGTAAAACTAATTGTACCCGTTGGACGGTCGATGGGGGTGAAGTAGTTGGGGTCGAGTATGAAGTAGATAAGGGCGAACATCTCACCATTCTCGTCATAGAAGATAATGGTGGCCTCATTCTCGCCATTGTAGCCTGCCAAGGGGTTGGTGTAGGTTACGCCATCGATAGTTTCGTTCAGACGACTACGGATGATATAACCATTCTCCAACTCTTTATACTCTTCGCTGGGCTCGATGGTCAGCCAGCAGGTTTCGCGGTCGTAGGGATTCTGTCCATCACCATTAAAGCCGTATATCTTGTAGTCAGCAAAGGGTTGGGTGAAAATCAGGTCGTCGCCCGAATCGTTGCTGTTGTATGTGAGTTTGTAACCATAGGGGATATTCTTCCACGAACCCATCCAAGGCCACAAACCCTGAGTGAGTTTCTCGAATTTAGAGTTGTAGGCAGCCAGAGTGCTCTCGTCGTTGGGATAGATAGGCTCAATCTCAATTACCTCTACCCAACCATCCTGAAAGACATGGCAAACGATGTACTCTTCGGGGTTGTAATTGTTGCTCTCAGCAACAGGTTTGGGGAGTGCGGCAATTGCACCTTCGCGAGGTTCGACATTTGTATGTTTTGCAACATCGAAGGAGAACCTGCGCTCCCAAACACCATTTTCGCCAGCCTCCTTAGGGAAGTCCTCCTCAATTTTAATCCTCATCCAATCTGCCTCTGTGGAGTAGGTACCATCTGCATTCTTGGTAAGCAGCAGCAACTCGGCACCACGGGGCGAACTGATACGACCATTTACCGAAGCAACATAAGAGTCCGAAGATGGTTGGTAGTAGTCGCCATCGGCATTGAAATTGACACTCTCTGGGAGGTTGGTTGTGCAAACATCTTTACATCCCTCCATGGTAGTAGAATAGGAGCCGATAGCCTCAAACTTACCCTCTGTGCTATTGTCAAAGGAGATAGTACCAAACTCAATATCGCAAGTGACATCTTCGAGGGGGAGTTGTTCTAAATTGACCCTAAGGAAGAGTTCGGTGCGACCTGCTGTGCCGTTGTTTATGTTGATGTTGAGCCATGCAGGAGCATCGGGCGAGAGGTACCAATCGAAGTTAGCATCAATTACAACCCTCTGCATCCACTGCTCGTTACTCCATACCCAGTCGAGTCTTTCGGCGGGAGTAGAGGAGTAGATATAGTTGTTGTCAGCATCGGTCGAGAACATAATATCTCCTGTCTCCTCGTCAGTGTAGCACTCGGCAACATACATTGTCAATGCACGCTCTTTGCTACCACGAGTTATCTCGGCAATGACTTGTGTCTGGTTGCCCATGGTCATAGAGATTGTACATACCCTAACGATGTTGAACTCCTGCATGTCGGATACGCCAATGGTGATGGTGTGGGTACCTGCATCGCCATTGAGGTCGGGACATTCAATCTCGCCATCTATAAATTTGAAGAATGTGACAGCCTCGTCTGGCATGGTCAAAGTCCACGGCATATTAGCGGTGATGGTAAACTCATACCTCTCACCTGCCTCCACCGTGGCAGTTATCTTCTCGGGGAATACGGGAGTGCCCACTTCGGGCTCCTCGTCACAACCAACAAAAGCCATGGTTACACTTACTGCAAGTGCCAACCATATATTCATTATACCTCTTTTCATATTATATGTATTTCTTTAATTTTTACTCTCTATTGTAGTTGCTGACGGAGATCGTCTGCTTCCTCTTTGGTAATCCACTCCACAATGTTGTAGAAGTGACCTATTGTGCCCACTGCTTCGCCCAAATCTTCCACATAGATGTGCGAGTAGAGTAGGACAAAGTTCTCGCAAGTGTTGAAATAGGACACATAGTAGGGGCTGTGGGAGATGAGAATCCTGTTGTCGCCGTGGAACATGCCGAGCACCGAGCCCTCGTCGCTCACAACCTGCTCGTCCATCTTAACCAGCGGATTTTCGGGGTCGCCCACCTGCAACTTGATATTCAGGTCGTAACCATCATAGAAGCAGTCGTGGAGGATGATTGTATTCTTCTCGGTGGGGTGCTTTTCGGTTTCGATGATGCGCTGATAACTAACATTATTACCTGGGTAACTCTGCAACATTGTCGAACTTACGATAGCATAGCCCGTATAGTTGTTGATATCGAATGGGCAGTACTTATACATTACCACCTTACTCTGCGTGCCATCCTCGTAGAGATCATTCCACTCCATCTCTTCGGGAACAACAAGGTGGAGTATGAAACCGAGTGAGTCAGCAGGGGTAATGTTGTCATACATACCTTTAACCCTTACCTCGCCAGCGAGTTCACCCGCAGGAATGGTTACACTATTCGAGAGCAGGCGGTAGTGCAAACCCTCAATAGCATTGCTGCCTTTGTCAATAACCTCCACACCGAAGGTGCGGTCGTACTTGCTCTTGGCGGTTGCCGACACCATAACGCTGAAATAGTCTTGGTCTT
Organism: Tidjanibacter sp.; assembly: GCA_045591965.1. GTDB lineage: Bacteria > Bacteroidota > Bacteroidia > Bacteroidales > Rikenellaceae > Tidjanibacter. The sequence goes on from JAZNTX010000021.1 coordinate 24,233, forward strand.
GCTCCACAAGGAAATATTGTTCCTGCTCGGCAAACATGATGTAGTTTGTGTTTTGGAGCGTTGTGTATCTCTCTTGGCAACCAACCAAAGACCACAATGCAAGCACTACTACTAAGTATGTGTATATGTGTTTCATATCTTGGTTGTTTTGTGGTTACTGTTTGTTACTTTCGTTGGGTTGTAGTTCTTCGGCACCGGGAGCCTCCAACTCGTGTTGAGGAATGGGCCATACGAAGCGTGGGTCGTCTGCCTTGACGCTCAGGCTGCTACCCTCCGAGAGGGTGCTCTTTTGGGGCGTGCGGGTAAAGCCCTCGCCATTGTTGTATAGTTTACCCCAGCGTTTGATATCTTGCAGGCGGTGACCCTCCATATAGAGTTCCCTAACCCTCTCGTTGGCAATCTGCTCAATATAGTTGTCAGCAGTGAGCGATATGGAGCCTCCGCTTTGGAAGCGGCTCTCGCGCAAGGTGGAGAGGTCTTTCGATGCCTTCGATAAGTCGGGGTTGTCTTTGCGACAATATGCCTCGGCACGAATCAGATACTGCTCTGCCAAGCGGAAAGGCTTAGGCATCGAAACATGGTAGATGTAGTAACTTATGAAATCCTGATTGCCGTAGTACTTCACAAGCAAGGGCCACTGCAAGCCGTGGTCGTAGCCCGTCGAGAGTGTTGCGAAATAACTGTTATAGCGCAAGTCGCCCCTCGCGTAGAGGTCGAGTACCCACTGCGCGGGCACATAGTCGGGGTAGTAATATGTGTAGTCGTTGTTGAACGAGAGGAACACCTGACCGAGCGCACCGCCATAGGAGGTAGTAGTGAAACCTACACGCCAGATGGTTTCAGTTGCAAGGTCGTAGTTCCACATATAGTCGAAGAAGGACATTGTGGAGGTGTAAGCCTCGTTGGCTGCCGATAGAGCATAGGCACCATTCTCGTGGTCAATAACCTTCGAGGAGTGCTCAATTGCCGGCTCCCAATCCTGCATGTAGAGTGCGACCCTTGCGTGGAGTGCGTGAGCCACAGCGTTGGTCATATAGTAACTGCTGTATTGGTCGTAGTCGGGATCGAGAATATCCTCGGCTTTTTCGAGGTCGCTAACCACAAACTCATAGGACTCTTTGAGCGAAGCCCTAATGCACTTCTCGGGCTCGGAGTAACCTTTGCGGAGCACCACGCCCAACTCGTTCTCGGCAGTTGCAGGGTCGTAAGCCTTGCAGTAGAGTTTCAGCAATTCTGCATAGCAGAGCGCACGGATGGTGTAAACCTCTCCCGTATATTGCTCCAAGATGGTAATCTTGTCATCATCGGTCTGCTGAGCGACGATGTTGTCAATCCTTTCGAGATAGAAGTTACAGTTACTAATGATACCATAGAGCGATGCGTAGACCGCCTCAATCTCGCTGTTTGTTGGGCGGATATCCCACAACCAATGTTGACCGTAGGTATTGGAATAACCATCAACGGCATACACAAGGTCGGCTTGGATGTCGGGAAGGAGTGTTAGATAGCCGCTCCAAAGTGCGCTGCTCTTCATCATTGAATAGATGCCCGTCACGGTTTGTTCGGCATCATTGTAGGACTGCATAGCCTCATCTACGGGAATTGCCGACTGAGGCATTTTGTCCAAACACGATGTGGTGGACACCATCAACGAGAGTGTTACCACAAAATATATTATCTTTTTCATCATTTTCATTCTCGCTTGCGGTGTTAGAAGGTTACATCAAAGCCAAAGGTGTATTGGCGTGCCATGGGATACTGTGCCGCATAGATATTGGTTGTACCCTCGGGGTCAAGACCCGAGAAGTGGGTGAAAGTCAGCATGTTTTGTGCCTGAACATAGAGCCTTACACCGCGCACTACATTCTGATTGCTCAACCACTCCAAGGGGAGTGTGTAGGAGAGCATAACATTTTTGAGCCTGAGGAACGATGCGTCTTCCAACAGACGGCTATCAAACTCGGTATATACGCCGTGGCGGGGAATATCGGTAACATCGCCGGGCTTCTGCCAACGCTCCAAAAGTCGGCGCGACTGGTTGTAGGTGGCAAAGCGACCATTCGACTCGTCGAAGTAGCGGTCGTTGTTGAGCATCCAGCGGTCTGCAACCCAACTGAATTGGGCGCTGAGCGAGAGTCCTTTGTAGGTCAGTGCAGTGCCAAAGCCGCCCTGCCAAGGTGCAATGTAGGTCTTGCCGACCAAAACTTTATCCTCATCGCGCAACTCGGTCGTAAGGTTGCCCTCCTTGTCATACCACAGAGCGTCGCCATTTGCAGGGTTTACGCCCGCATAGCGATTAATATAGAACTCGCCCAGAGGGTGACCAACTTGCAATTTGGTGTTGGTGCCCGAGCGCTCATATTCTGTAATGCCATTGTACAACTCTGTAATTTCGTTGTGGTTGTATGCTACATTGGCATTTACAGTCCAGAGAAGGTCGTCGGTGGCAACGAGCGTTGCGTTGATGCCGAGTTCGGCACCTGCATTGACCATCTCGCCCACATTATCCCAGTAGTAGCCAAAGCCACTTGTGGAGTAGGGAAGAGGTACCTCCATAAGCATATCGCTTGTTACCTTGTAGTACAACTCGAAATCGACATTCAGCCTGCCCCAGAAACCTGCGTGAAGACCAAAGTTGGTGGTCCAAGGTTTCTCCCAGCCGAGATTCTCGTTACCGGGTTGTGCCAAGCCAACGCCTGCGTCGCCCATATAGTCGGCACCACCGCCAACGAGTGCGAGGTGCTCGTAGTTGGGAATTGATGAGTTACCACTCGTACCCGTCGAGAGCGAAACTTGCGCAGTGGTGAGGAAATCGGTGTAGGGCAAGAGGAACTCCTCTTTCATCATATCCCACATCAGACCCATAGACCAGAAGGCACCCCAACGATTCTTGCTACCAAACCTCGAAGAGCCATCCAAACGGAAAGCAGCCTCGGCATAGATGCGTCTGTCGTAGTTATACTCGCCACGCGAGAAGAACGACAGGAAACCGTAGTCGGAGTCGGTCGTATCGTCCCACGAAGTGGTCCTTGTACCTGTCGAAATACTTGTCAAGCGGTCGTTGTTTTGTCCCTCTGTGAGTAGACTGAACGCCTCGTAGTGGTAGTCCACACCCTCCTGACCGAGTAGGAATGTGAAGTTGTGGTCGCCATCTATGTCGAAGGTGTAGTTTGCGGTGTTGGTAATTGTGAGGCTATATCCGTCGGTCGAAGAACGCGATGCCGAGCCGTTGCCCTGATTGGGGGCGTAACTTGGGTAGGACTTGCCGTAGCCCGTAGTGTGGGAGTAGTCCACACCGAGTTGTGAACGCAACACAAGACCTTTGATGGGTTTAGCCTCCGCAAAGAGTGTCGAGATGATTTTGTACTTCTTGTAGTGTACGGGGTTCGCTTCGAGCCATTCGAGAGGGTTCTGACCATTACCCTTCCACGAGCCATCCTCAATGGAGGCTATCGAGCCGTCGGCTCTGCGAGGATTCCAGTAGGGGAGCATAAAGCGTGCTGCCGAGATGGGTGTAACGAGTGTGTATGCGCCCTCGTCGGCTTGCTGAATCTTTTGATAGTTGAGCATTGTGTTGGTGCCGAGGGTAAGCCACTCTGCCGCCTTGCGTTGCACATTGCTCCTGAGCGAGAAACGCTCAAAGTTGCTACCAACTGCCGTACCCTGCTGGTTGTAATAGCCGCCCGAGAGGTAGTAGTTAGTCTTATCGTCTGCACCCGACACCGCAACCTCGTAGTTCTGCAAGGGAGCCGAGGAGTTGAAGACCTCGTTCATCCAATTGACATTGGTCTTGCTAAGGAGATTGTAGTTCTGACCCTCGGTCATACCCGTCTGCTTCTCGTACTCAATACGCTCGGGAGTTGTCATAAGGTCCCACTTGCTGTCGTCTGCCTGCGAGAAACCGAGTTGCGAGCGGAACTCGATGCGTGGGCGGTCGGCAACCCTACCGCGCTTGGTGGTAATTACAATCACACCGTTTGCTGCCCTCGCGCCATAGATTGAGGTTGAGGAGGCATCTTTGAGTACCGAGAGTGACTCAATATCCGCGGGGTTGATAGTGTTGAAATCGCTTGCCGAAATGGGCACACCATCGAGGATGTAGAGTGGGGCAGTGCCCGAGTTGATGGAGTTCGTACCGCGAATGGTCATCGTAGCCGACGCACTGGGCTCGCCCGAGTTGGAGAGCACCGAAAGACCCGCCACCTGACCCTGCAATGCTTGGTCGAAAGCGGCTGTGGGGGTGTTCTCCACCTGCTCTGCCTTGACGGTCGATACGGAACCCGCTACGGTGCCCTTCTTGCGGACAGCGTAGGCGATAACCACCACATCGTCGAGGACCTCGCTCTCGCTCTGCATCTTCACATCGTGCGTCACCTCTGCCGAGTCGGTAGGAACTTTCCACACCACCTCCTCGTATCCCATGTAGGAGAAGGTTAGGGTGGTACCTGCCGAGGCTTTTATGGTGTAAGAGCCGTCAAATGAGGTAGTTGTACCATTTAATGTTTCGGTAAGAATAGTCACGCCAATTAGAGGCTCGCCGCCCGAAGCGTCAACAACCTTACCACTAACTGTCACCTGCTGCCCCTGTGCGTAGGAGTGCAAGGCGAACAACACAAAGAGTGTTGATAGGAATAATTTGGTCAGTTGTTTTTTCATAACGCGCAAAGATATTGTTTTTCCCCGAAATTTTTCCCCGATACCTACTTTTATTTCTACACAAGTTATTAACAATAGTTAATATCCTCTGAGTTCGTTGTGCGAAAAAGAGAATAAAATTGGCGGAAAGCCAAATAGTTTGTTATATTTGCGTTGCGAAAAAAGTTTTTAGTTGCAATATGAGAAAAATCTTAGTACTGCTGACGGCTGCGCTTGTGACAGCGGGCGCGGTGGCTCAAAATGTCAGCAAACGGACCTATACCTACACCCATCGAGGCGAGGAGGCTTTGTATCTCGATATCTACTCCACCAACGACACCGAGGTGGAGCCTTGCCTTGTCTATATTTTTGGCGGAGCGTTCCTTGCAGGACAGCGTGCCGAAGAGGGCGTTGTGGAGGTCTATGAATACTTTGCTCAGAGGGGCTGGAAGGTGGTTGCTATCGACTACCGCTTGGGTCTGCTGCCGCTGCTCGAAGAACCTGAAGTAAAGCGTTCGATACTCGATTTTAGGCGTATGTTAATCAACGCGATAGATATCGCTGCCGAAGACCTCTTGGAGGCTACGGCATACCTTGTGAGCAATGCCGAATTGCTTGGTATCGACCCCTCGAAAATCGTCACTCTTGGTGCGAGCGCGGGAGCCATCACAGCCCTCCAAGCCGAGTGGGCAATTTGTAATTCGCACCCTGCCGCGGCGGTCCTTCCTGCCGACTTCAACTATTCGGGTGTTATCTCCATGGCGGGTGCTATTTGTGCCAAGGGTCGATGCTTGGAGTGGAAGAAAAGCCCCTGCCCGATGTTGCTCTTTCATGGCAATGCCGATAGGAATGTGCCCTACGACAAACAATCGCTCTTTGGGCTGAGCCTCTTTGGCTCGGAGAGCATTGCCGAGTCGCTCGACAAGATAGCCTCGCCCTATTGGTTCTACGAGGCGGATAATATGGACCACAACTTCTCGTGGCGACCCATGTACTTTTTGCGCCCCGAGATTGAGCAGTTTGCCGAGCGTATGTGCTTTGGTGGCGAGCGACTTATGATACGCCAGAGCGTCAGCGACACCTCACTCCCCGAGGTGGATAAGGACTTCGGACTGAGGGACTATATCGAAGCCAACTTTGCCCCCGACAAACCCCACGGCGCAGACGCAGTAACCTATTAACGAATTTTTACTATACTTGCAGAGATAAACCCTATTTTTACCGTCATATAACCACCCGAACCTATGAAGAGATTGTTCTATTTGTTGTGTGTTCTGACAGTAGTGTCGTTTGCTTCTTGTAGCGAAGCCTACGATGATAGCGAAATTGTTGGTCGCCTCGATGATTTGGAAGAGGAGGTTGAGGACCTGCGCGAGGAGGTGGAGTCTTCGAAGATACTCCTCAATGCGCTTGCTAATAACCTGACTATCAAATCGGTCAATGAAACCACCGAGGGCTATGTTGTTACCTTCTCGGACGACTCGTCCATTACCGTTAAACACGGAGAGAAAGGCGAGCAGGGCGAGAAAGGAGATAAAGGCGAACAAGGCGAGAAAGGCGAGGCTGGTGCCGATGGAAAGGATGGCGAAGATGGCGAAGACGGTGTCGATGGCGAGGATGGCGACAACCTCATTGCGTCCATCACAATCAACGAAGACTCCGTCACCTTTGTCCTTACCAATGGTCAGACCGTAACTATTGCGCTCAATGGCGATGCCATTACTCCCGATGATGGCGAGGAGGAGCTCCCCACCGAAGGTAATCCTTTGGAAAATGTCACTTGCGCCTCCAACGAGATACTCTATACCACGAAGTATGGTCTTCCCATCGAGTTGGGCAATACACAAGGCTTTGGTGGCAACCTTGTCTATAACACCTACGAGAAAGGCATCGGTAGACTCACTTTCGGCAACGATGTCACTGCTATCCCCGATAATGCCTTCAAGGGCTGTAACTCAATGGAGTATATCAAACTTCCCGATGGTGTTACCTGGATCGGACAGCAAGCGTTTGATGGTTGTTCGAGCCTTGTGGAACTCTATATTCCCGACAGTGTTACATACTTATATTATAAGGCACTTGCTAATTGTCATAGTTTGCAAAAAATATATATATCCAAAAATATCGAGACTTGGGGTCATTCAATGTTTGAGGGTTGCACAGGAACCCTCTATTATGATGGATTTATGTATGGTTTTGACAATGCAGAGGCAGGCATATTCTATGGCAGTAAGTTTGAGAAAGTTGAGTTTGCAGAGGGTATTACAAGCATTGGTAAGAAAGCATTTTACAATTGTGCAAACCTTACAAGTGTCACCATTCCCGATAGCGTTACTTCGATTGGAGGGTCTGCATTCTATGGTTGCTCCTCGCTGGCAAGCGTTACCATTCCAGATAGTGTCACTTCGATTGGCAGTTCTGCATTCTCTGGTTGCACCTCGCTGACAGGCATTACCATTCCCGACAGCGTTACTTCGATTGGAGGGTCTGCATTCTATGGTTGCACCTCGCTGGCAAGCGTAACCATTGGTAATGGCGTCACTTTGATTGGAGGTTCTGCATTCTATGGTTGCACTTCGCTGACAAGTGTTGCCATTCCCGATAGCGTTACTTCGATTGGCAGTTCTGCGTTCTATGGTTGCACCTCGCTGACAACTGTTACCATTCCCGACAGTGTTACTTCGATTGGAGGTTCTGCATTCTCTGGTTGCACCTCGCTGACAAGTATTACCATTCCCGATAGCGTTACTTCGATTGGAGGTTCTGCATTCTCTGGTTGCACTGGCGAGTTGATAATCAATAGCAAAATTGTAGAGACCAACTACACTGATAGTAATATACCTTCTACTTATGGTTGGCTTAAGGGTGCTAAATTCTCTAAACTCACAATTGGCGACAGTGTTACTGCGATTGGAGATTATGCATTCTATAAGTGTACCTCACTTACAAGAATTACCATTCCCGACAGCGTTACTAAGATTGGATTTAGAGCATTCTATAATTGTGCCTCGCTGACAAGTGTTACCATTGGCAATGGCGTTACTTCGATTGGAAATCTTGCATTCTCTGATTGTTCGAGCCTCACGAGTGTCAGCATTGGAAATGGTGTTACTTCGATTGGATGGCATGCATTCTCTGATTGCACCTCGCTGACAAGTATTACCATTCCTGATAGCGTTACTTCGATTGGGAGTACTGCATTCTATCGTTGCACCTCGCTGAAAAGTGTATATTGCAAGGCTACGACTCCTCCGAGTGGAGTTTGGGATATGTTTGACGATAATGCTTCGGGGCGCAAGATTTATGTGCCTGTCGAGAGTGCGGAGGCTTATAAATCTGCCACGGGTTGGAGCTACTATGCCGATGCATTTGTGCCATATGACTTTGAGAAAGGCGAAGTTGATATGAAATATCGCACAATCTGCTACACTTCGACCGATGGTAATGTCGTAATACCTTATGCTGCTAATGCTTTTGGTGCCAATATCGTATCTAATACATATAAGGATGGTCAGGGTATTATTATCTTCAATGGCGATGTTACTTCGATTGGAGATAATGCATTCGCTTATTGCTCCTCGCTGACAAGCATTACCATTCCCGATAGCGTTACTTCGATTGGGAGTTATGCATTCCGTGGTTGCACCTCGCTGACAAGTGTAACCATTCCCGACAGCGTAACTTCGATTGGAGGGAGGGCATTCGCTACTTGCACCTCGCTGACAAGTGTTACCATTCCCGACAGCGTTACTTCGATTGGAGGTAGTGCATTCGTTGCTTGCTCCTCGCTGACAAGTTTCTATGGTAAATATGCTTCGGAGGATGGTCGTTGCTTGATCGTTGAAGGTACTCTCAACTCTTTTGCCCCCGCAGGACTTACCGAATATACCATTCCCGACAGCGTTACTTCGATTGGAGATTATGCATTCGAGAATTGCACCTCACTGACAAGTGTTACCATTCCCGATAGCGTTACTTCTATTGGAGATAGTGCATTCATTGGTTGTACGAGCCTTGCGAGCATTACCATTCCCGATAGCGTTACTTCGATTGGAGAGGGTACATTTGTAGGTTGCGAAAGCCTCGAAAGCATCACAATTCCCGATAGTATTACTTCGATTGGGGTGGGAGCGTTCCAGTGGTGTTTGAGTCTTACGAGTATCGCCATTCCAGATAGCGTAACCGATTTTGGAGGTTATATGTTCTATGGGTGCACTAGTCTTGAGAGCGCAACTTTTGGCAATGGTCTTTCTGTAATTAGCGAGGGTACATTTGTGCAGTGCATAAGCCTTAAAAACATTACTTTCCCCGAAGGTGTTACTGAGATTGGAGAGGGTGCATTCTTTGATTGCGAGTCGCTGACAAGCATTACCATTCCCGACAGCGTTACTTCGATTGGAGAGATAGCATTCGGAAGTTGCACCTCGCTGACAAGTGTATATTGTGAGGCGACAACACCACCCACAGGAGGCACTTATATGTTCTCGTATTACATTAATGGTGAATATATGCCTATTGGCTGCACGATTTATGTTCCCACCAAAAGCGAGGATGCATACAAGAAAGCCTCATATTGGAGCGACTATACCGACTACATTGAGCCTTACGAATTTGAGTAGTGAGTATATTTCGTCTTGCCACGACTGCCAAAGGCAGGCGGTTGGCATCTACCGCTCTTAAATCGAAAGAATTAAGGAATAATAAAGAGAGTTATAGAATATGAACTACATTGAACTGAGTATAGAGTGTTCGGAGGAGTTGTCGGACATTTTGGTTGCCGAGTTGGCGGACTATCCTTTCGATAGTTTTGCTACCGAGTTGGGTGTGCTCAAAGCCTACATACCCCACGAGCGTATGGCGGACTGCTACGAGAGGGTGGAGGCTCTGCTGGCGCGTTATGGCGTGGGCGAGCACCACTATGTGGTCATCGAGGCGCAGAATTGGAACGCCTTGTGGGAGAGCAACTTCCCGCCCGTAGAGGTGGATGGCATTGTGGCTATTCGCGCCCCCTTCCACGAGCCTTATCCCGACTATCGCCACGACATTGTCATTATGCCCAAGATGTCGTTCGGCACAGGGCATCACGCCACCACATACCTTATGAGTCGCACCACCGCTTCGCGCGACTTTACGGGTAAGAAGGTGCTCGATATGGGCAGCGGTACGGGTGTGTTGGCAATCATTGCCGCCAAGTGCGGTGCCGAGAGTGTCGATGCGGTCGATATTGACGAGTGGGCATACGAAAATAGCGTGGAGAACTGCCGCGAAAATGGTGTCAGTGACCGAGTTACGCCCATCTTGGGCGATGCCTCGGCAATAAAGGGCAAGCACTACGATGCCATTCTTGCCAACATCAACCGCAACATCTTGCTCGCCGATATGTCCAACTATGTGGAGAGTCTTAACGAGGGTGGCGAACTCATAATGAGCGGCATCTTGGAGGGCGACATTGACACCATCCGCGCCCGTGCCGAGAGTCTCGGCTTGACCTTCGTGAGCAGCGAACTGAAAGAGGAGTGGGCGGTGGTGGTTACACGAAAATAGCCCCCTTTGTGGCTCATTTTCCGTACCCCAAAAGTTGCTCGGAGAGATTATTTCGTACAAAATGCAAAATTTTCAATTTTCAATTTTCAATTTTCAAATTTTCTAACTACTTTTGCAGGCAAATAAATGACAAAAGAAGCCATGATGATTTGCAACCAACATAGCAAGGCGGTGAATAGGCACCGCAATGTGAGCAAAGCCAAATCGCACTGTCTTTTGTCGTTTTCGGTAATATTGAGGTAAGTCGCCCCCGCGAGTTACCTCTTTTTTTATGCCTTAGGGAGGGTTAAATGCAGAGAGAAATGAGTTGCAAACAGAGTGTTACAATGTTGCTTACGGGTGCCAATGTGTGGTACGAGGGCGGTTTTGTCCTCCGCGATGTGCTTGTGGAAAATGGAGTGCTTGTGGAGGTCGCCGAGAGTATTGCACCGCGCGAAGGAGTGAGAGTTGTGGAGGCTGAGGGAAAGTTCCTGATGCCCGCCTTTGTTGATATGCATGTCCACCTGCGCGAGCCCGGTTACTCCTATAAGGAGACTATCGCCAGCGGCACCAAGGCGGCTGCAAAGGGCGGCTTTTCAACCGTGTGCCCAATGCCAAACCTAAACCCAGCACCCGATAGCCCCGAACATTTGCAACAACAACTCGATATTATTGCCCGCGAGGCGGAAATCAATGCTTTGCCCTACGCCACCATAACCACCGCCCGCAAGGGAGATGAGTGTGTTGACTACGAGGCACTCGCTCCAAAGGTTGCAGGCTTTTCGGATGATGGTACGGGTGTGCAGAGCGCGGAGGTTATGGAGGAGGCTATGAGGCGCATCGCTCCAACGGGAAAACTCCTTGCGGCACACTGCGAGGTGGAGAGCCTGCTCAATGGGGGCTATATCCACGATGGCGAGTGGTGTCGTGCGCACAGCCATAGGGGCATCTGCTCCGAGAGTGAGTGGGGCGAGGTTAAGCGCGATATTGAACTTGCCGAAAAGACGGGCTGCCGTCTACATGTTTGCCACATTTCGACCAAAGAGAGCGTGGAACTTATCCGCGAGGCAAAGAGGAGGGGCGTGAAGGTCACTTGCGAAACCGCACCCCACTATTTGGCACTCTGTGACGAGGATATGCGCGAGGAGGGTCGCTATAAGATGAACCCACCGCTGAGGGCGAGGGTGGATATGGAGGCTCTTCGCGAGGGCGTAGCCGATGGAACAATTGATGTTATAGCCACCGACCATGCACCCCACTCGGCAGAGGAGAAGTCGAAGGGCTTGGAGAAGAGCGCAATGGGTGTTGTGGGTATTGAAACATCGTTTGCAGCCATCTACACCTTTATGGTTAGCGGAGGTTATATCCCGCTCGAAAGGTTGGTGGAGATTATGTCGCTTGCGCCCCGCAGGTTGCTCGGAATCGGTGGCGGTATCCATTTGGGCGAGAAGATTGACGCTACCTTGGTGGACTTGAAGAGAGAGTATGAGGTCAATCCTGCGGAATTTCTCTCTATGGGTAAGAGTACCCCCTTTGAGGGTATGCGCCTAAGGGGCGATGTACTCATGACCATTGCAGGAGGTAGGCTTGTTTACGAAAAATAGACTATGTACAAGAGAGAGATATATAAAGTGGTGTCCAACCGAAGCCTTTCGGCAAAGACTATGGAGATGGTCTTGGAGGGCGATACGCAGTATATTACCTGTGCAGGACAATTTGTAAATGTCGCTGTGGAGGGTAAATTCTTGCGCCGCCCCATTTCGGTATGTGACTACGATGAAAGAACCATAACCCTACTCTATGATATTGTGGGCGAGGGTACGAAGGCTATGAGTCTTTGGACTGAGGGTAAGGAGGTTGATTTGCTTACAGGACTTGGCAATGGCTTCTCGGAAAATGAGCCACTCGAAAAGCCAATATTGCTTGGTGGTGGTATTGGTTGCGCACCTCTCTATAATCTTGCTAAAAAACTCCTTGCAAGAGGGCTGAAACCCGTTGTGGTGTTGGGCTTTAATAGCGAGAAAGATGTGGTTAGCAAGGAGATGTTCGAGTCACTCGGTGTTGAAACATACATTGCAACCGTAGATGGCTCGTGTGGCACCAAGGGTTTTGTGACCGATGTGATTAGGGAACATGGCTTGGAGTGCGACTACTTCTATGCTTGTGGACCTATGCCTATGCTTAGGGCAGTATGCAATGGTTTGGAGTGGGCAGGCGAAGTGAGCCTCGACGAGAGAATGGCTTGCGGCTTTGGTGTGTGTATGTGTTGTAGCATCGAAACTAAGAGCGGTGTGAAGCGTATATGCAAAGAGGGTCCTGTGTTCAAAAAGGAGGATTTGATATGGAAGTAAAACGCGATATGTCGGTCACCCTGAGTGGCGTAAGACTCGATAACCCTGTGATACCAGCCAGCGGTTGCTTTGGCTATGGTTATGGTATGGCAGAGTTCTACGATATTGATATTCTTGGCTCTATCTCCTTTAAGGGTACAACCCGCGAGGCTCGCTATGGCAATCCTCTGCCCCGCGTTGCCGAGTGCAGGGAGGGTATGATTAATGCTGTGGGCTTGCAAAACCCTGGGATTGATGCTGTGATTGCCGAGGAGTTGCCCAAGATGCGCGAAGTGTTCCACAAACCCATCATCGCCAATATTAGCGGCTTTTCGATTGAGGAGTATGTGGAGTGTTGCCAGAAGATTACGAGCGAGGAGCAGGTGGAGATTATCGAACTCAATGTGTCGTGTCCCAATGTACACGGTGGCGGTATGAGTTTCGGCACCTCGGCAGAGAGTGTGGCAGAGGTTGTGAGGGCAGTAAAGAGGGTTGTTACTAAGCCCCTCTATGTAAAACTCACACCCAATGTTACCGATATTGTTTCGATTGCCAAAGCGGTAGAGGAGGCTGGTGCAGATGGTATCTGCTTGATTAACACAATGCTCGGTATGAGAATCGATACCAAAACACGCAAACCTATCATAGCCAACAAGATGGGTGGTTTCTCGGGTGCTGCGGTATTCCCTGTGGCAGTGAGGATGGTATATCAGGTGTCGAAGGCTTGTAAGATTCCCGTCATCGGTTGTGGTGGCGTAGAGAGTGCAAGCGATGTTATAGAGATGATGATGGCAGGTGCTACGGCTGTGGAGGTTGGAGCAGCAAATCTGCGTAACCCTTATGCTTGCAAAGAGATTATAGAGGCTTTGCCCGCAGAGATGGAGAGGCTTGGAATAGAGAGATTAACAGATATAATTGGAATTGTCGGATGATGAACGCGAAAGATGTGATTATTGCCTGCGACTTTGCGTCGGCAGAGCAGACAATGAAGTTTTTGGATAAATTTGAGGGTGAGGAGCGTAAACCTTTCCTCAAAATAGGTATGGAACTCTACTATGCAGAGGGCAACGCCATTGTAAAGGAGATTAAGCGCAGGGGACACAAGATTTTCCTCGATTTGAAACTCCACGACATCCCCAATACAGTGCGCAAGGCTATGAAGGTGCTCTCGGCTCTGGATGTGGATATGGTCAATGTTCACGCCGCAGGTACGGTGGAGATGATGAGGGCTGCCAAAGAGGGACTTACTCGCGAAGATGGCACCCGTCCATTGCTTATTGCCGTAACACAACTCACATCAACTTCGGAGCAGACTATGCAGGAGGAACTCCTCATTAATGCAACCATTGGCGACACCATTATCAAATATGCTCAAAATGCCAAAGCAGCAGGCTTGGATGGTGTTGTTTGTTCGCCCTTGGAGTCCTCGATTGTTAAGGAGGCTTGTGGCAACGAGTTTATGACCATCACCCCCGGTATTCGCTTTGCGGAGTCGGCAGCAGATGATCAGGTGCGTATCACCTCTCCTGCAAGGGCTCGTCAGTTGGGCTCGGACTATATTGTTGTGGGTCGCCCCATTACGGCTGCCGAAGACCCCGTAGCGGCATACCGCAAGTGTGTAAACGAATTTTTGAACATCAATAAATAATTAGATATGACAACCGAAAAGATAATTGCTGCTGAGTTGTTGAGCATCAAGGCAGTATTCCTTAGCCCAAACGAGCCTTTTACTTGGGCGAGTGGTATTAAGAGCCCCATCTATTGCGACAATCGCCTGATTTTGACCGCTCCTAAGAGCCGCAAAATTGTTGAGAGTGCCATTGCACAGATGGTTAAAGAGCGTTTCCCAGAGGCAGAGGTGCTGATGGGTACAAGCACCGCGGGTATTGCTCACGCTGCTATTGCTGCCGATATTTTGGATATGCCTATGGGCTATGTGCGCGGTAGTGCTAAGGACCACGGCAGAGGTAACCGCATCGAGGGACGCTTGGAAGAGGGACAAAAGGTTGTGGTTATCGAAGACCTTATCTCCACAGGCGGTAGTTGTATAGATGTTGTAGAGGCTCTCCGCGAGGCAGGTGCTGAGGTGCTGGGTGTTGTGAGCATCTTCACCTACGGAATGAAAAAAGGCATCGAAAGACTCGCTGCCGCAGGAGTTGTAAACTATTCACTCTCGAACTTCGACACACTCGTTGAGGTGGCTGTTGAGCAGGGCTATATTGCACCCGCAGACGAGGCGCGTTTGAAACAATTTATGTCCAACCCTTCCGATGAGAGTTGGATGAATAAATAAGTAGAAAAATCCAATAAATAGGTTAGTTAAATAAAATCTTTAATCCAAATTTAATAATTATACGAAAATGAGACACTTGATTGACCCCACCGACCTTTCGATGCAGGAACTTAATGAGATTATCGCTCTTGCAGAGGATATTATCGAGAATCGCGAGAAATACTCGGAGGCTTGCAAAGGTAAAAAACTCGCAACTCTCTTCTATGAGCCCAGTACTCGTACACGCCTGAGTTTTACTTCGGCAATGTTGGAACTCGGTGGTACTGTTCTCGGTTTTTCGGATGCAAAGAGTTCTTCGGTAGCCAAAGGCGAGACTTGTGCAGACACAACCAAAACAATCAACTGCTTTGCTGATATCATCGCAATGCGCCACTTCGAGGAGGGTGCCGCACTTGTTGCCGCATGCAATTCGCGTATTCCTGTTATCAACGCAGGTGACGGTAGCCACAGCCACCCCACCCAGACCCTTACCGACCTTCTGACTATCAAACGCGAGGTGGGTCGCTTCGACAACCTTACAATCGGTTTCTGCGGTGACCTTCGCTTTGGTCGTACCGTTCACTCTCTCATTAAGGCTATGTCGCGCTACGAGGGTATAAATGTTGTGCTTATTGCTCCCGAGCAGTTGCGTTTGCCCAGTTATATGCGCCACGAGGTGTGCGAGAAGAACAATATCCCCTACAAAGAGGTTTCTTCGATGGAGGAGGTTATGGGCGAACTCGATATCCTCTATATGACCCGCGTACAGAAAGAGCGTTTCTTGGACGAGGAAGAGTTTGACCGCGTAAAGGATAGCTTCATCCTCGATCCCTCGAAACTTGTGAATGCTCGCCCCAATATGTGTATTCTCCACCCACTGCCCCGCGTAAACGAGATTACCGTAGAAGTGGATGCTGATCCAAGGGCTGCTTACTTCCGTCAGGTTGAGAATGGTAAGTTCGTGCGTATGGCTCTCATTATGAAACTCTTGGAGTGGGCTAAGGACGACAGCAAGACCATTGACCTCATTCCTGCCGACGCTGTTCGCAACGAGTATGTATGTGGCAATAATCGCTGTATCTCCAACATGGAGAATGTTGGTACACTCTTCCGTCCTCGCACCGACAAACCTGGTAAGTATCGCTGCGTATACTGCGAGTCTAAGGCTAAGTTGTAGGGCGCAACAATTGTTGATAAGTTATTGAAAACTTCTTTTCTTTGGAAAAGAAAAAAGTAGTACTTTTGTGCATTGAAATCGTGTAAGGAGTTATGATTGGAAAACCCCGAAACATATTCGCCGAATATCGAGCGAGGTGCAGTATGATGTACGCGGTTGGTGTATGTCAGGTGGCTTGGGGGCTTGAAGTGGCTCTTACTGCGGAAAAGTGCGCTCTTGTGAGAGCAAAAAGTGCGACCAGAGAAAAGTAGAAGGATAAGTGTGACCGCCAATGTAAATACTTGGCGGTCACGCTTTTATATTAAAATTGTAGAGAAATAAATGAAGATTGGTGTTGTGATGGGCTCGACAAGCGACTGGGGCGTTATGTCGGGTGCTACTGCTATCTTGGAGCAGTTTGGAGTAGAATACGAGAAAAAGGTGCTGAGTGCACATCGCACTCCCCACGAGTTGGAGGAGTGGGCAAGCACTGCAAGGGAGCGTGGCTTTGCGGCAATTATCGCTGGCGCGGGCGGTGCAGCACACCTTGCAGGTGTTGTTGCGGCTTTTACCACACTGCCCGTCATTGGTGTGCCCATCAAGTCGCGCTCGTTGGAGGGTTTGGACTCGCTGCTTTCGATGGTGCAGATGCCTTCGGGTATCCCTGTTGCAACGGTTGGTATTGATGGTGCTAAGAATGCCGCTTTGCTTGCTGTGGCTATGATGGCTGTGACCGACCAGAGCCTTAAACTCAAACTCGATGATTTCCGCCGCGAACAAGCCGAGAAGGTTCTTGCCTCCGAGATTTAGAAATACAATACAACCCAAAATAGAGAGAATAGATGAATAATTACCGCATATTTGTCGAGAAACGCGAGCCTTATAGAGTTGAGGCAGAGAGTCTGAGGAACGAACTTAACTCCAATCTCGGACTTAATATTGCTTCGCTGAGGCTTTTGTGTGTCTACGATTTGTTTGGCTTCTCGCCCGAGTTGCTCGAAGAGAGTAGGTATCGTGTCTTTGGAGAGAGGGCTACCGATAGCGTTACTAATGAGGTGGAAATGGCGGGTATGCCACACCTCGCCATCGAATGTCTACCTGGTCAGTTCGACCAGAGGGCTGCCTCTGCCAAAGAGTGTGTTGGACTGCTCAATCCCGAGGCTGAGGTGGAGATCCGCAGTGCAAAACTCCTGATTTTCGACCAGAGTGTTGGCGAGAGGGAGATGGCAAAAATCAGCCATTACTGCATCAATACTGTGGAGTCGAGGGAGAAAGATCTCAGCGTGCTTGCCCCTGTTGAGAGGGCGGAGGCTCGCCCCGTAGAGAGGCTCGAAGGTTTCTGTGAGATAAGTCGCGAGGGGGCAGACCTCTACTGCAAGGAGAAGGGACTGGCTATGAATGGCGACGATTTGATGGAGGTTGTTGGTTACTTCAAAAAAGAGGGTAGGGAGCCAAGCGAGACCGAACTTAGGATTTTGGATACCTATTGGAGCGACCACTGCCGCCATACTACTTTCACAACCGAACTTACCGATATTGAGGTGGAGGAGTCGTTTGTGAGCGACGACCTTAGGGATGCGGTTGATTTATGGAAAAGTATTCGCAAAAGGCTCGGCAGGGAACACAAGAGCCTCTGCCTTATGGATTTGGCAACCATTGGCGCACGCTACTTGCGCAAACAGGGGTTGCTCGACGATATGGAGCAGAGCGAGGAGAACAACGCTTGCAGTATCTATGTCGATGTGGATGTAGACGATAAGGTGGAGCGTTGGCTTCTGATGTTTAAGAACGAAACACACAACCACCCAACCGAGATAGAGCCTTTTGGCGGTGCCTCGACCTGCTTGGGTGGCGCAATCCGTGACCCGCTGAGTGGTCGTAGTTATGTCTATCAGGCAATGAGGGTTACGGGTGCTGGTGATATATACCTGCCTGTGGAGCAGGCCATGAAGGGTAAGTTGCCCCAGAGGGTTATCTCGTTGCGTGCCGCTGCGGGTTACTCTTCGTATGGCAACCAAATAGGTCTTGCCACAACCCATGTTAGGGAGGTTTACCACCCCGATTATGTGGCTAAGAGGCTCGAAATTGGTGCTGTTGTTGGTGCTGTGAAGGCAGAGAATGTAAGGCGCGAGAGTCCTGTCGAGGGCGATATTATTTTGATGTTTGGTGGCAGAACGGGGCGCGATGGTATCGGTGGTGCTACGGGCTCCTCGAAAGAACACAACACCTCTTCGATTGAGGAGTGTGGTAGCGAGGTGCAGAAGGGTAATGCCCCCGAGGAGAGGAAGATTGCACGCCTCTTCCGCCGTCCTGAGGTCACAAGACTTATTAAGAAATCCAACGACTTTGGTGCAGGTGGCGTGAGTGTGGCTATTGGCGAATTGACCGATGGTCTGGATATCTACCTTGATAGAGTCCCCACCAAGTATAGCGGATTGAACGCTACCGAACTCGCCATTAGCGAGTCGCAGGAGCGAATGTCGGTAGTTGTGGAGGCTAAGGATCGAGAGGAGTTTGAGCGTTATTGCCGCGAGGAGAATATCGAGATTATACATGTTGCTGATGTTACTGCGAGTGGTAGGATGAGGATGTTCTATAAGGGCGAATTGGTTGCCGACCTCGCAAGGGAGTTTATCGATTCGGCTGGTGCTAAACACTATGCAAAAGTTACGGTCGGTAGCGTGGAGGAGAAAAATCCCTTTGAGCGCACTGTGGAGGGTGAGAACCTTACCGAAAAATTCAAAAACATTCTCTCGGACGATAATGTAATAACCCAGAAGGGCTTGATTGAGATGTTCGATTCGAGCATCGGTCGCTCTACGGTGCTTATGCCCTATGGTGGTAAGACCCAGACTACCGAGACTCAGGTGAGCGTTCAGCGTCTGCCTGTGGGCAACCATACAACCCACACCGCAAGCCTTATGGCATACGGCTTCAATCCCTATTTGAGTAGTTGGAGCCCCTATCATGGTGCTGCATACGCTGTGGTTGATGCTGTGGCTAAGGCTGTGGCTGCGGGCGTGGAGTGTGATAAGATGCGCTTCTCGTATCAGGAGTACTTCGAGAAGATGACCTCGCCTAAGGCGTGGGGTAAACCTCTTGCGGCTCTGCTTGGTGCACTGCGTATGCAGGTGGCTTTGGGTCTGCCTTCGATTGGCGGTAAGGACTCTATGAGCGGCACTTTTGATAAGATTAATGTTCCCCCAACGCTGGTAGCATTTGGTGTTGCAGCGGTGGATAGCAGGGTGGTTATCAGCCCCGAGTTTAAGAGGGAGGGTAGTTATATCTACCTTGTTCGCCATACTCCGCTCAAAAACTATATGCCCGATACAGAACTTCTTGCAGATATTTATGAGATTGTAAGACACAAAATCTTTGCAGGCACTATTCTCTCGGGCTGGGCAGTTGGCTTTGGCGGTGTTGCAGAGGCTTTGGCGAAGATGAGTTTTGGTAACGAGGTTGGCGTTGATGTAGTAGTTGACGAGAGTGACCTCTTCGGCTGGAACTATGGCTCGATTGTCGTTGAGAGCACTCGCCCCCTCGACCATCCCCACTTTGAATTGATAGGTAGGACTATCGGTAAGCCCGAACTTGTTGTAAATGGCGAGCAGATGGCTATTGAGGAGTTGAGAGAGGCTAATAGACTGAAATTCACCGAGGTCTATCCCGATAGGAGTGGCTTGGAGGGCTCGGTAGAGAATGCCTCTTCGGGAGAGAATGCCGCCCGCTGGGAAGGTGAACCCGTGGAACACCCCGTTGTGTATCTTCCCGTATTCCCTGGCACAAACTGCGACTACGATATGGCAAAGGCTTTTGCAAAAGAGGGTGCAACGGTTACCTCTTCGGTATTCTGCAACCTTTCGGCAGAGGATATTACCCGCTCCACCGAGGAGATGGCCCGCTATATTGATGGGTGCCACATCTTGGCACTTAGTGGTGGCTTCTCGGCAGGCGATGTGCCCGATGGTAGCGGTAAGTTTATTGCCAATGTACTGCTCAATAAGTGTGTCAAAGAGGCTATTGAAAGGCTTATGGAGCGCGGAGGTCTGATACTTGGCATCTGCAACGGCTTCCAAGCATTGGTTAAGTCGGGTCTGCTGCCTTATGGTAAGATTGGCGAACTCACTCCCGAGTCGCCCACGCTCTTCCACAACGATATCAACCGCCACATCTCGCAGATTGTAACCACAAGGGTTGCTTCGGTGGCTTCGCCTTGGCTTGCAGACTTCACTTTGGGCGAACTGCACTCCATTGCTGCGTCGCATGGTGAGGGTAAGTTTGTGGCGAATGCCGAGTTGGCTAAGGCTCTCAGGGAGACAGGACAGATTGCATTCCAATATGCTGACGCGGAAGGCAATGCAACAATGCACTCGCCCGAGAACCCCAATGGCTCAACGGAGGCTATCGAGGGTATCATCTCGCCCGATGGAAGGATTCTCGGTAAGATGGGACACTCGGAGCGTTACGAGGAGGGATTGATGAAGAACATTGCGGGCAATAAGGAGCAAAACCTCTTCCGCAATGCAGTCCGCTACTTTCAACAGAAATAATTAGTTAAACATATAAAAAATATCAGGAAATGAAACAGTTAGAGATGCTCTATGAGGGCAAGGCAAAACAGGTGTTTGCAACAGATGAGGAGGGTAAAGTAATTATTCACTACAAAGATGCGGCAACCGCTTTTAATAACATCAAGAAGGCAACCATCGAGAATAAGGGTGTGCTGAATAACCGTATCTCCACCATTGTTTTCCATCGCTTGCAGGCTGCCGGTATTCCTACCCACTACATCGAGACACTCAACGAGCGCGACCAATTGTGCTTGAAGGTTTCGATTGTACCTTTGGAGGTTATTGTAAGGAATGTAATTGCAGGTTCGATGGCAAAACGCCTTGGCATTGAGGAGGGTACTCAGGCTCCCAATACCATCTACGAGATTTGCTATAAGGACGATGCTCTTGGCGACCCCCTGATTAACGACCACCACGCAGTGGCTTTGGGTGCTGCAACCTACGAGGAGTTGACCGAGATTTACGACCTTACGGCTCGCATCAATAAGGAACTTATCGCAATGTTTGCGGAGGTAAATATTCGCCTTGTAGACTTTAAGATTGAGTTCGGTAAGACAGCAGATGGTAAAATCGTCTTGGCTGACGAGATTAGTCCCGACACTTGCCG
Source organism: Tidjanibacter sp. (assembly GCA_045591965.1). Classification (GTDB taxonomy): domain Bacteria; phylum Bacteroidota; class Bacteroidia; order Bacteroidales; family Rikenellaceae; genus Tidjanibacter. The sequence continues at coordinate 45,327 of JAZNTX010000021.1, forward strand.
CCTCTGGGATGCAACCACCAACGAGAAACTCGACAAAGACCGCTTCCGCAGGGATATGGGTAAGGTGATTGAGGCTTACGAAGAGATTAATGCTCGTTTGAATACCATCAAATAACTAACGGCTAAACAAAAACAAAACACAATGAACAAAGTGTACGAAGAGTGTGGTGTTTTTGGTGTCTATGGCTCCGAAGAGGCTGCAAATATCTGCTACTACGGTCTGCATGCGTTGCAACATCGTGGTCAGGAGGGTTGTGGTATTGTCGTTGCCAACGGGAGTGAACTGAAATATGTCAAGGGTGCTGGCTTGGTGAATAATGTGTTCAACGAGCAGAACCTATCCTCGCTCAAAGGCGACATCTCCATTGGTCAGGTATTGTATACCAATGCCGGTGGGGGAGAGTTGGCAGAGAATATTCAACCCATTGTCTTCCACCACCGCACAGGCGATTTTGCAATTTCCTACAATGGTAAGTTGGTCAATGCCGATAGGTTGCGTAAGTATTTGGAGGATAAGGGGAGTCTGTTTTTGACCTCCTCGGATTGCGAATTGCTCGCCAACCTCATAAAGAAAGATGCTGCACAAGCTCATGTAGACCGTATCCATTCCATTATAGAGGCTCTGAATATGGTTGAAGGTGCCTTTGCGTTCCTTATTATGACCGGTAAACGCATCTATGCGTGCAGAGATAAACATGGTCTGAAACCCCTTTCGCTTGGACGATTGAAAGACGGTAGTTGGGTTGTTGCGAGCGAGAGTTGCGCATTTGAGGTTATTGGTGCTGAGTATGTGAGGGATGTAGAGCCTGGTGAGATTATCTCAATTGACCACCACGGCATTCGTAGCAACCACTTTTCGAGTTTCAAACACCACAATATGTGCTCGATGGAGTACATCTATTTTGCTCGCCCCGATAGCGATATAGATGGCTGCAATGTCCATACTTTCCGCAAGGAGAGTGGCAAGTTGCTTTATAAAGAGGCTCCTGTGGAGGCAGATATAGTGATAGGTGTGCCCGATTCGAGCCTTTCGGCAGCAATCGGTTATGCCGAGGCAAGCGGCATCCCCTACGAGATAGGTTTGGTCAAGAGTAAATATGTCGCTCGTACTTTCATCCAGCCCTCGCAGAGTATGAGGGAGAAGGGTGTGAGGATGAAACTCTCGGCAGTAAGAAGCATTGTTGGTGGCAAGAGGGTGCTTATGGTCGATGACTCGATTGTGAGGGGCACTACCTCCAAACGCATTGTTCGCCTGCTCAAAGAGGCGGGTGCTACGGAGGTGCATGTTAGAATTGCCTCGCCCGCAATGAAACACCCCTGCTACTATGGCGTCGATACCTCAACCTATGAGGAACTTATCTCGGCACAAAAGAGCGTGGAGGAGGTAAGGGAGTATATCGAGGCTGATTCGCTTGCGTTCCTTTCGACCGAATCGCTAATGAAGTCGGGCGATAGGTGCGAGATGTGTATGGCTTGCTTCGATGGTAAGTATCCCACCGACCTCTACCTTACGGACGAAAACGCAACACTTTACAAACGATATAAAATTAAAGCATAATAAGATAGATATGGCAAAGAGTTACGAGGCTTCGGGCGTAAATCTCGAAGCAGGCTACGAGGTTGTTAGCCGCATTAAAAAACATGTTGCTTCAACCACCCGCAAAGGCTCGATGGGTAATATTGGCGCATTTGGTGGTATGTTCGATTTGGGCTTGCTGGGATATGAGCATCCTGTACTTGTGAGCGGTACCGATGGTGTGGGCACAAAACTGAAACTCGCCTTCGAGATGGATAAACACGATACCATTGGTATTGATGCCGTTGCTATGTGCGTGAACGATGTTTTGGCGCAGGGTGCCGAGCCTCTTGTCTTCCTCGACTATGTAGCAGTGGGCAAGAACCATCCCGCCACTGTGGAGGCTATTGTGTCGGGCGTTGCCGAGGGTTGCCGTCAGGCGGGCTGCGCACTGGTCGGTGGCGAGACTGCCGAGATGCCCGGTATGTACTCCGAGGGTGAGTATGATATCGCAGGCTTTACGGTTGGTGCTGTTGAGAAGTCGAAACTCATTGATTGCTCGAAAGTGGCAGTTGGCGATGTGCTCGTGGGTGTTGCTTCGAGTGGCGTACACTCCAACGGTTTTAGCCTTGTGCGAAAGATTGTTAGCGATAACGGTTTGAAACTTGGTGAGAAATACTCCCTGACAGGCGAACAGACCTTGGGCGAAATGCTCCTTACCCCCACAAAAATCTATGTTAAGCAAATCCATAAGGTTTTGGCGGAGGTTGATGTACACGGCTTGGCACACATTACGGGCGGTGGCTTTGATGAGAATATTCCCCGCATCCTCCAAGAGGGACAAGGTGTGGAGGTAACAGAGGGCAGTTGGGAGATTTTGCCCGTCTTCCGCTTGCTCGAAGAGTTCGGTGGCGTACCTCATAGGGAGATGTTCAATATCTTCAATATGGGTGTAGGTATGGTGCTGGCTGTTGCAGAGGCTGACGCCCAAAAGGTTGTTGATATTCTTACCGAGTGTGGCGAGAAGGCTACGGTTATCGGTAGGGTTGTTGAAGGCGAAGGCGTAAAACTGTTGTAGATGAAACGATTGGCTGTTTTTGTGAGCGGCAATGGCTCCAACTTCGAGGCAATAGCCGAGGGGTGCAGAAGCGGTGCTATTAGTGCCGAGGTGGCACTCTGCGTCTGCGACAAGGCCGGCGCGTATGCACTCCAAAGGGCGGAGAGGTTTGGTATTCCGACGCTCGTTTTCAACCCAAAGGAGTTTGAGAATAAACGCGCTTTTGAGCAGATGATTGCCGATAGGTTGGATGAGGAGCAGATAGACCTTGTTTGCCTTGCAGGTTATATGCGTATTGTGGGCGAGGAGTTGTTGTCGCGCTATGGCGGTAGGATTGTCAATATCCACCCTGCGCTCTTGCCCGCTTTCAAGGGAGCACACGCCATCCAAGATGCTTTTGAGTATGGCGTGAAGGTCTATGGTGTGACAATTCACGAGGTGGACTCTTCGCTCGATGGAGGAAAGATTATCTCGCAGGTTGCTGTGCCATACGAGGGAAGCGACATTGAGGAGTTGGAGAGTCTGATTCACAAGGCAGAACACAAACTTTATGTAGAAACGATAAATAAGATTATAGGATAGAGATGAGAGCATTAATCAGCGTTAGTGATAAGAGGGGAGTTGTGGAGTTTGCCACCGCCCTTTCGGAGTTAGGTTGGGAGATTATCTCCACAAGCGGCACCTTGGCTGCATTGCGTAACAGCGGACTGAAAGTTACGAATATTAGCGATGTTACGGGTTTCCCCGAGATTTGCGAGGGGCGTGTAAAGACCTTGCACCCCAAGGTGCATGGCGGTCTGCTGGCTCGCAGGGATAAGGAGGAGCACATGGCAGCATTGGCTGAGAACGAAATTGAGACTATTGATATGGTCTGCGTAAACCTCTATCCCTTTGAGGCGACCATCGCCAAAGAGGGTGTTACGATGGAGGAGGCTGTGGAGAATATCGATATTGGCGGTCCTTCTATGTTGCGCTCGGCGGCTAAGAACTTCGCCTCGGTGAGCGTGGTATGCGACCCTGCGGACTACGATATGGTACTCTCGGAGATTAGGGAGGGTGGTAACACCAAACCCGAAACCCGATTGATGCTCTCGGCTAAGGCTTATACCCATACCGCTCTCTACGATATCCACATTGCAACCTATATGCGTAGGGCTGCGGGAATGAACGAAAAACTCTTCCTCTCGTTTGATAAGGTACAGAGCCTACGCTATGGCGAGAACCCCCACCAGCAGGCAGCATTCTACCGTGGTGGCGAGGAGGTTAGTTACTCGGTGGCTTATGCTAAACAGTTGGGTGGCAAGGAACTTTCCTACAACAACATTCAGGATGCCAATGCGGCATTGCAGATTGTAAGGGAGTTTTCGGAGCCTTTCTGTGTGGGTTTGAAACACATGAACCCTTGCGGTGCAGGCGTTGGTAAGACCATCGAAGAGGCTTGGCAGAGAGCATACGAGGCTGATAAGGTCAGCATCTATGGCGGCATTGTGGCGATGAATAGACCTCTTACGAAGGCTGTTGCCGAGATGATGAAACCCATATTCTTGGAGATTGTTATGGCTCCTTCGTTTGAGCCCGAGGCTTTGGAGGTCTTCGCCTCTAAGAAGAACTTGCGCCTCTTGGAGGTTAAGATGGACAATGTTAAAACGGCACAAAGACAGTATGTTGGCGTGACGGGTGGTCTGCTGGTGCAGGGTGCCGATATGGAGTGCCTTACTGTCAGCCCCGAGATGTGCGTAACTGAGCGCAAACCCTCTGCTGAGGAGTTGCAGGATATGAATTTCGGCTGGAAGATTGTCAAACATGTCAAGAGTAACGCCATTGTGGTGGTTAAGAACGGTATGACGCTTGGTGTTGGTGCCGGTCAGATGAATAGGGTTGGCTCGGCAGAGATTGCCCTCAATGAGGCAAAGGCTGCGGGCGCAACCGAGGGATTGGTACTTGCATCGGACGGCTTCTTGCCATTCGACGATACTGTGGAACTCGCCTCGAAATATGGCGTGGTGGCTATTGTACAACCTGGTGGCAGCATCCGCGACGAAGACGCAATTAGGAAGGCAAACGAGAAAGGTATTGCAATGCTCTTTACGGGTATGCGCCATTTCAAACATTAGTATATAGATATGGGTAACAAAAAGGTATTGGTTGTAGGCTCTGGTGGTAGGTGCCACGCTATCGTGGATGCACTCTCGCGCTCGCCACAGGTCGAGAAGATATATTGCGCCCCCAGCAATGCGGGTATTGCAGGGCAGGCTGAGTGTGTGAAGATTGGCGTGGAAGATGTGGATGCTCTCTTGGCGTTTGCCACTGCAAATGCCATAGACCTTACGGTTGTTGGTCCCGAGGCGGCGTTGGCTGTGGGTATTGTGGATAAATTTCAGCAGGCAGGACAGAGAATCTTTGGTCCTACAAAGGCTGCTGCACAAATTGAGAGCAGCAAGGAGTTTGCTAAACGATTGATGGCAAAATACTCCATTCCTACGGCTGGTTATGAGGCTTTCGACAACTACGAGGAGGCTTGGGCGTATGTGAAGGCTCGCCCCCTGCCCGCGGTTATTAAATATGACGGCTTGGCGGCAGGTAAGGGTGTTGTTGTGGCAGAAAGTTACGAAGATGCCGATGCTGCACTTAGGGATATGCTTCTCGATGCAAGTTTTGGCAAAGGTAGGGTAGTGATTGAGGACTTTCTCGACGGTCCCGAGTTCTCGTTTATGTGCGTGGTATCGGGCGAGAAGGTCTACCCACTTGCTATGGCACAAGACCACAAACGTGCCTACGAGGGCGATAAGGGTCCCAATACGGGCGGTATGGGTGCGTATAGCCCCGTGCCTTTCGTGACAGAGGATATCGAAAGATTTGCATTGGAGAGGATTATGAAACCGACAGCCAAGGCTATGGTGGCTGAGGGTGTGCCCTTTACGGGTGTACTCTATGGCGGTCTTATTTTGACCAATGAGGGGGCAAAGGTCATTGAGTTCAATGCTCGCTTTGGCGACCCCGAAACGGAGGTTGTTTTACCTCGTCTTATGAGTGATATTTACGAACTCTTTGATGCGGCTATCGATGGTAGAGATTGTGAATTGCAGTGGAGCGAAGAGGCTCTGCTGGGCATTGTTCTTGCCTCGAAAGGATATCCTGCGGCCTATGCTAAGGGGGCTGTGATTGATGGCTTGGAGAAGACCGAGGGTACCATTTACCACATGGGTACTGCCGAAAAAGAGGGCAAGATTGTCACTGCTGGCGGTAGGGTTATGATGGTTGTAGGCAGGGGTGCTACACTTCGCGAGGCTCGTGAGCAGGCACTCTCCGATGTGGCAAAAATCGAGTGCGACAACCTCTTCTATCGTAGTGATATTGGACATAAAGTGTTGAATTAGCAAATAAAGGTCAAATATATGATTATAAGTGGAAAAGATTTGGCTGCCGAGATTAAAGGTAAGGTGGCGGCAGATGTGGTAAAATACAAGGCTGAGTATGGCAGAGAGCCTCACTTGGTTGTGATTTTGGTTGGCGAAAATCCCGCGAGTGTATCGTATGTTACGGGCAAGGCGAAAGACTCCGAAGAGGTGGGATTTAAGAATACCACCATTCGTCGCCCCGAGACGGTGAGCGAAGAGGAGATTTTGAACCTCATCCACGACCTTAATGAGGATAAGATGGTGGATGGCATCTTGGTGCAATTGCCCCTTCCCAAACACATCAGCGAGGAGAAAGTTATAGCGGCTATTAGCAAAGAGAAAGATGTTGATGGCTTCCACCCCCTCAATGTGGCTGCTTTGTGGCAGAAACAGGAGTGCATTTTGCCTTGTACTCCCAAGGGTGTAATCAAACTCCTCGAAAAGGCAGGTGTTGAGATTGCAGGCAAGAAGGCTGTGGTGGTTGGTCGTAGCAATATTGTGGGATTGCCCGCATCGAAACTCTTGCTCGACCATAACGCAACTGTTACCATTGCTCACAGTCGCACCAAAAATCTTGCTGAGGTTACTCGCGAGGCAGATATTTTGGTGGTGGCTATCGGTAAGCCCAAATTCATTATGGCTGATATGGTGGGCGAGGGTGCCGCTGTGATTGATGTGGGTGTAAACCGCGACCCCGAGACCGGCAAACTCTGTGGCGATGTAGATTTCGAGGCTTGCAAAGAGAAGGCTTCGGTAATTACGCCCGTACCTGGTGGCTGCGGTCCTATGACCCGCGCTTGCCTTATGGAGAATACTATTGAATGTTATCTTAAACAAGTCGCTAAATAATTATGATTGAGAGATATGGGCGCGAGGTAATGCGCCAAGTTTGGACCGAGGAGAATAAGTTTAACGCCTATTTGAAGGTGGAAATCCTCACCGCCGAGGCGTGGAGAGAGTTGGGTGTTGTGCCTGCCGAAGATGTGGAGAAACTCTGGGCAAAGGCTTCGTTCAACATCGACCGCATCAAAGAGATTGAGTTGCAGACCCGCCACGACATTGTGGCTTTTACCCGCACCGTTAGCGAGTCGCTCGGCGAGGAGCGCAAATGGGTACACTATGGTCTGACAAGTACCGATGTGGTGGATACAGCCAACGGCTACCTCTTCTCGCAGGCTAACCGCATTATCGAAGAGGACCTTGTGAAATTTATGGAGGTTCTCAAAAAACAGGCAGTGAGGTTTAAGTATACTCCTTGCATCGGTCGTACTCATGGTATTCACGCTGATATTACCTCCTTCGGTCTTAAATGGGTGCTTTGGTACGAGGAGATGAGGCGCAACTTGGAGCGTTTCCGCGCAGCAGCAAAGGGCGTAGAGGTCGGTAAGATTAGTGGTGCTGTGGGTAACTTCGCCAACATTCCTCCCTTTGTGCAGGACTATGTGTGTGAGAAACTCGGCATTGATAGTGCGAATGTTTCCACTCAGGTTATCCAGAGGGATAGGCACGCATACTATATGGCAACACTCGCAGTTATTGGCGCAAGTTTGGAGCAGATGGCTATGGAGGTTCGCAACCTCCAACGCACCGAGGTTCACGAGGTGGAGGAGGCTTTCGGCAAGGGTCAGAAGGGTTCGAGCGCAATGCCTCACAAACGCAACCCCATCAGTAGCGAGAACATCTGTGGCTGTGCAAGGGTACTGAGGGGCTATATGGCCACCGCCTACGAGAATGTGGCTCTCTGGCACGAGAGGGATATTTCGCACTCGGCAACCGAGCGCATCATTATGCCCGATGCAACCATCCTTTTGGACTATATGCTCAACCGTATGATGGGTATTTTGGACAACCTTGTGGTCTTTGAGGAGCAGATGAGGGCGAATATCTACCGCACCAATGGTGTAATTTTTGCGCAGAGGGTTATGAATGCTCTCATCGAGAAGGGTTTTGTTAGGGAGAAAGCATACGACACCGTTCAGCCCGTTGCTATGAAGGCTATGGCTGAGGGCGCGTCGTATCAGGCTCTCTTGAAAGAGGAGCCTACGGTTATGGCAACTCTCACTGAGGAAGAGTTGGATTCGTGCTTCACTTTGGAGTACTATATGAAAAATGTTGATTATATCTACAAACGCAATAAAATAGAGGAGTAATGTCGGAGAGATTAGTTGTAATAGGCTCACAATGGGGCGACGAAGGCAAGGGTAAGATTACCGATTACTTTGCTTGCCGTGCCGATATGGTAGTGCGCTATCAGGGCGGTAATAATGCAGGTCATACGGTAGTTTTCGATGGTCACAAATACTCGTTGCAGAGCATCCCTTCGGGTATCTTTAACCCCAAGACAGTAAATGTCATGGGTAATGGTATGGTTATCAACCCCGTGTCGCTTTTGGAGGAGTTGGATAGACTCCATAGTCAGGGAATTACCGACTATCAACTCTACATCTCGGATAGAGCAGCGGTTGTTATGCCCTACCACTCGGCACTGGATGGTGCTTATGAGACACTGAAAGGTGGCTCGCAGATTGGCACAACGAAGAAGGGCATAGGTCCTGCATATTCGGACAAATATAGCAGGGTGGGTATTCGTATGGGCGACTTGTTGGAGCCCGAGTACTTTGCCGAAAGACTCCGTGAGGCTCTGGCTATCAAAAATATGGAACTCTCGATGCTGGGTCTGCCTACCTTTGAGTTCGAGAGCCTGTATGAGCAGTATATGGCTATTGCCGCGAAGATTGGCAGTATGATTTGCGACACTTCGGCACTGATTAATAAAGCACTCGTAGAGGATAAGAAAATTCTCTTCGAGGGTGCGCAGGGTATGATGCTTTGCATCGACCACGGCACATATCCCTATGTTACCTCCTCCACACCATCCTCGGCAAGCGTGCCTGTGGGTGCGGGTATCTCGCCCAAATGGGTAGACAATGTGCTGGGCGTGGCTAAGGCGTACTGCACAAGGGTAGGCGAGGGACCTTTCCCCACCGAATTGTTCGATAGTAGAGCCGAGGAGATTAGGGAGCGCGGTCATGAGTATGGCACTGTTACGGGTCGTCCCCGCAGGGTGGGTTGGTTCGATGCTGTTGTGGCTCGCTATGTGAGTCGCTTGGCAGGTATCGACTCGTGGGCGTTGATGCTCTTCGATGTCCTCTCGGGCTTGGATAAGGTGTCGATTTGTGTGGGCTATGAGGTTGATGGCGAGGTTATTGAAAATCCCCCCGCCACCATTGCTAAACTCGCTCGTTGCAAACCCGTACTCATTGAGTTGGAGGGCTGGAAGGAGGATATCTCGGGTGTGAAGTCGTTTGACGAGTTGCCCGAGGCTGCTAAGGCTTATGTTAGGAAGATAGAGGAGGTTACGGGCGTGAAAGTTGGCGTAATATCGGTTGGTGCCGATCGCTCGAAGACCATCATTATTGACGAAAAATTGAAGAAATTTTAATACACTACTACTATGTCGTTCATTGAAGAGAAAATCGCACAGGAAGGCATGACCTTCGATGATGTGTTATTGATTCCCGCCTACTCCGAGGTAACACCCAATATGGTGTCGCTTGGTAGCCGCTTTTCGCGTAACATTCGCCTCAATATCCCCGTTGTTTCAGCAGCAATGGATACGGTAACGGAGGCAGAGATGGCTATTGCTATTGCTCGCGAGGGCGGTATCGGTGTAGTACACAAAAATATGTCTATTGCTGCTCAGGCTGCTCAGGTAAGAAAGGTAAAACGCGCCGAGAGTGGTATGATTTATGACCCCGTAACCATTACCAAAGAGGAGACGGTTGGCGACGCGCTGAAACTTATGAAGGAGAATAAAATCGGTGGTATCCCCGTTGTGGATGGCAACAACAAACTCATAGGTATTGTTACCAACCGCGACCTTAGGTTCCAGACCGATATGACTCTCCCCATTGCGGAGGTTATGACCTGCAAAAATTTGGTTACAACCAACAACCCCGACTTGCAGGAGGCTTCAAAGATTTTGCTCAAAAACAAGATTGAGAAGTTGCCCGTTGTGGATGGCGAAAACCACCTTGTGGGACTTATTACCTACCGCGATATTACAAAAATTCAAGACTACCCCAACGCTTGCAAGGACGATAAGGGTCGCCTGAGAGTCGCTGCTGGTGTGGGTGTTACGAGCGATACCTTAAAGAGGGTAGAGGCTTTGGTGGAGGCTGGTGTGGATGCTGTGGTTATTGATACCGCACACGGTCACTCGGCAAATGTAACCAACACATTGAAGGCTGTGAAGGCTGCCTTTCCACAGATAGATGTTTTGGTGGGTAATATCGCAACTGCCGAGGCTGCCGAATATCTCATTAAAGCGGGCGCAGATGGCATTAAGGTTGGTATTGGTCCCGGTTCGATTTGTACCACTCGTATTGTTGCGGGAGTGGGCGTTCCCCAACTGACCGCTATCTTCAATGCTGCAAAGGTGGCTCATGAGTACGATGTGCCCGTTATTGCCGATGGCGGTTTGCGCTACTCAGGCGATGTTGTTAAGGCTCTCGCAGCAGGTGGCGATTGCGTAATGATGGGCTCGATGCTTGCAGGTGTGGAGGAGTCCCCAGGTGAAACCATCATCTACAACGGTCGTAAGTTCAAATCCTACCGCGGTATGGGCTCGATTGAGGCGATGGAGGCTGGCTCGAAAGACCGCTACTTCCAGAGCGAGAAGTGCGACAGCAGCAAATTTGTACCAGAGGGTATTGTTGCACGCGTTCCCTATAAGGGTACATTGAGCGAAACTATCTACCAACTCATTGGCGGTCTTCGTTCTGGTATGGGCTACTGCGGTGCTAAGGATATCGAGGCTCTCCACAATGCTAAGTTTGTAAAGATTACCTCGGCTGCTGTGGTCGAAAACCACCCCCACGATGTAACCATCACTAAGGAGGCTCCCAACTACACTCGTGGCGAGTAGTCCAACTTAATTATTAGGAAATTTATAAAAGTTAAATAGGCTTATGAAACAGGATATGATTGTAATTCTCGACTTGGGTAGTCATCACAATACGGTGGTTGCAAGGGCAATCCGTGCGTTGGGTGTATATAGCGAAATTTATCCCCACGACATTACCGCCGAAGAGTTGAAAGCACTTCCCAATGTTAAGGGCGTGATTATCAACGGCGGCGAGAACAATGTGATTGACGGTGTGGAGATTGATGTTCTGCCCGAAATCTACAAGGCTGGCTTCCCCGTTATTGCTGCGGGTCACCAGAAGGCTCTCTGCGAGGTAAAACTCGCCCCCTTTGCCGATGACGAAGAGGCTATCAAAGAAGCAGTTAGAGGCTTTGTCTTTGACACTTGCAAGGCTGAGGCTAACTGGAATATGAAAAACTTTGTGAGCGACCAAGTGGAACTCATTCGTCAGCAGGTTGGCGACAAAAAGGTGCTCTTGGCTCTCTCTGGCGGTGTAGACTCCTCTGTCGTGGCAGCACTCCTCTTGAAGGCGATTGGCAACAACCTTGTGTGTGTTCATGTGAACCACGGTTTGATGCGCAAGGGCGAGAGTGAGGCTGTTGTAGAGGTTTTCGGCAGACAACTTTGCGCCAACCTTGTGTATGTTGATGCTACCGAGCGTTTCCTCACCAAGTTGGAGGGTGTAGAGGACCCCGAGCAGAAACGCAAAATTATCGGTGGCGAGTTTATCCGCGTATTCGAGGAGGAGGCTCGCAAACTCGATGGTATTGACTTCCTCGGTCAGGGTACCATCTACCCCGATATTGTAGAGAGCGGTACTAAGACCGCAAAGATGGTTAAGTCGCACCACAATGTGGGCGGTCTGCCCGAAGATATGAAGTTCGGACTCGTTGAGCCTCTCAAACAACTCTTCAAAGACGAGGTTAGGGCTTGCGGTGTAGAGTTAGGCTTGCCCTACGAGATGGTCTATCGTCAGCCATTCCCAGGTCCCGGTTTGGGTGTAAGGTGCTTGGGTGCCATCACTCGCGATAGGTTGGAGGCTGTCAGGGAGAGTGACGCAATTCTCCGCGAGGAGTTCGCAAAGGCGGGCTTGGATAAGAAGGTTTGGCAGTACTTCACCATTGTGCCCGACTTTAAGTCGGTGGGCGTGAGGAATAACGCTCGTAGTTACGATTGGCCCGTAATCATTCGTGCCGTAAACACTATCGATGCAATGACTGCATCTATTGAGCATATCGACTGGGCAATCCTCGACCGCATTACCAAGCGCATCTTGGAGGAGGTGCCTAATGTAAATCGTGTATGTTACGATATGTCGCCTAAGCCTTCGGCTACCATCGAATGGGAATAAAAACGATTTTATAGGGTGCTTTTTGCACCATAATTCAGAGAGCGGCTTCCTCATTTGCGCTTAGCAAACTGCGGAGCCGCTCCTTCTTTTGGCACAAAAATCCCACCTCTAAAATCGTTTTGCCGCTTTTGAAAGTAAACTGTGGCCTCCGCTTTCTTGTGCGCCTAAAACTCGCTCGATTCTCTGTGTTTTTACCTCTTTTGAAACATCCCCCTCTAAGTTAGAGGGGGTGCCCGAAGGGCGGGGGCGTGTGTCTAAACTGCGGATTCGCCTTCTTGTTTAGCACAAAAATCCCACCTCTAAAATCGTTTTACCGCTTTGGATTAATTAGGATTGGAAAATAACTCTCAACTTTCAACTTACTAAATAAAAAAGGGCTACACTTAAAGGGGATATTCCTTTTAATTTTTAACCGATTGATTTTCAGTGTAAGTTTTTACGAAAATTGCAAAATCCTACGTAAAAGACTACATGGAGGTCGTAATTAAGTCATAAAGCTACGAGTGCAAAAGTAAATATAACTTTTGAAAGTAAAGCACTGCAATCAAGCATCTTTCGAAGCTGCATTGTGAATAAACAAAAATGGCGTATGAGCGAACTACAAGGTTCACTACATACGCCACTTTGGCATCACTACCTTTAGAATAGAGACGATTGATTCTTCTTTAACTCTTGAGGTCTTATTTGATATGACAATATTGAATCAGCGACAAATTTAGCTAACTTCACTGGTACAGCATTTCCAATCATCTGTTCTAAATCTGTTTTAGCACCATCATATACATATGATTCAGGGAATGTTTGAATTATCAATCTTTCCTTTGTGGTCAAACTTCTTATTCCATCCAAAGATGATACAGGATCGTTTGAATGAAGATGATATCCCTTTGGCATTGGTCGATTTACGCCCCTAATTGTTGGGCTTGGTTCGTCTATACTAAAAATACCTCTTCTAGCATAACTTCGTGGATGTCGGTAATAGTATTCTATGCCAAATGCTTCCCCTACATAATCTCTTACCGTCATAGGTTTATTAGACATTTTAGAAACTATAAAATCTGTAAGAAATTCATTTTTTTCGCCAAGTTTGCCAATTAGAAAGAACCGTTTTCTCTTTTGGGGAACACCACAATAACTTGCATCTAGAATAATTTGAGTTAACCCATAACCTGATTCTTCGAAAATTTTCTTTGCCTTTTTAAGTTTATTGGTCCCTTGTATTTGAGACACATTCTCCATCATAAACCATTTGGGTCTAACATTGGCAACGATGGAAGCAAAACACACCGTTAATTCTCCTCTACCATTATCTTCATCTCTCTTACCTGCAGATGAAAAATCTTGACAAGGAGGTCCTCCTATAATCATATCGGGATGTTGCTCGGATATAATTTTAGAAGACAAGTCAACATCTGTTAAATCTTGCTTATATATTGGATGTGAAAAATTTTTCTTATAGATTTCGATCGCTTCATCCCAATTGTCATACGCAGATATAACATCGAAACCAGCTTCGATAAACCCTAAACTCAAACCACCACATCCACAAAAAAGATCAACTATTCGCATCGTTAAACAAATCTGGAGAATTAAAAATTATTGCATCGAATCTTCTTTCTGGGCTTAATAGGTTTTGTCCACCACCTAAAATTATATTTTTAATTTCCTTTTTTGTAATTCTAGGCTTGCTTAATTCATTACATTTAAGTATTGGATGCGTTATTCGCCCATTAACTGAAAAAGCCTTATCATTCTTGGTATTATACGACAATTTATCAATTATATCCTCCGCATTAAACTGACCAAAATGTATGAAATCCCACAACATTCTTACCAACCATACCAGAGTTCTTTCTGTTCTTCCTATTCGCCTTATATTGGTTTGTGCGAAATCTGTGAATAAATGAATAAGAGATAAATTGCTCCAAACAAAAACATCTAAACAATTGTCTGCCAAAGATGGACTTTTGCCATTAGTCTTCCATATAGGTTCAATAACTAGTGGTTCTTGATGTAGATGATGTTTTTTCAGCAGATTGTCTATGGCTACTACAAAACGACCATAGTTCTCTAATATATATCTTTCGTCTTCCCAAATTATATCAGAGAAATCTCCGAGAATAGTTTTTAGCAACAACCGATTACTTGTGTAATATTTAGCAATGCTACATGCAAGATATGAAATCGTATCTGGTCTAATAACCAATTCACAACTGTACAACGATTCATCTGCAAAATCACAAGTTGAATTATCAGGTAATGCTGTTAATTTCACCTCTAATCCTTTTAAGCATTGTCCAGAAATATAGTCTTGGATCACTAAGTCAATTCGTGGTGTATTACCTATAAAAAATGTTTGATATTGACTATATACACTTTCAAAGGAATAAAATGTGTTTTCATCCAAAGGAGATATCCCAAACAAATCCATTGCGGAAATACTGCTATGATATGTATGGTTATCTGAATTCGTTTTTATGTATACACAATCTAGGTCTTTGTGAAAAAGGTAAGCAACCAAAGATGCCGGGAAAGAAGAGTTAAATTGATTCTTTCCCCATGTCTCTGACAATGTGAAATCTCTATTTGAATGCGTAATACCAAAAAGTCTAGGTTTCTCCATAATGCAATATCAAAAAATATGACGTTACAAAAATAAGTATTTTATTGATAAATTGTATTTACTTACATTTAATTTAGGCTACATATAAGACTACACGCAAAGAACAAAATTGAAATATAAGCAGTTTTTGCAAGCAGAGTCGTTTCATAGGCTAACGCCCTAATATATTGTAAATAAACAAATTCGGCGGTGAAGTGATTTTCACCGCCGAAAAAGGGCAGCCCTTTGCTTGTGTAGCCCTTTTTTATTTAGTAAATCGTCATCTCGTCGAGCAGGTAGCCTGCGCCACCGATTTTGTCAATCACGAAGAGAACATAGCGGATATCCACCGAGATGTTGCGGCAGATGTCGGGGTCGTAGTCCAAATCGCTCATTGTGCTGAGCCATGTGCGGTCGAAGTTGATGCCGATAAGTTCGCCTTTGCCGTTGATGATGGGACTACCGCTGTTGCCACCTGTGGTGTGATTTTTGGCGAGGAACGCTACGGGAATGGTGTAGCGACCGCCTATCTCCACGCCCCACCTGCCATAATCCTTCGAGGCATACAGATTGCGCAGAGTTTGAGGAATATCGTAGTCGTAAATCTCGGGGTTATCCTTCTCGATGATGCCATCAATGGTGGTGTAGGGCAGGTGGTAGATGCCATCGGCTGCATCATAACCTGCCACCGAGCCGTAAGCCACTCTTAGGGTGAGGTTTGCGTCGGGGTAGAATGTGCGCTCGGGTTCAAAAGCCATCTGACCGCGCATGTAGGTCTTGTAGAGTTCGGTAATCTCGCGGTTGAGCCTATGGAAGGGGGTGTTGATTTGCTCAATGTAGATCTCGTCGAAAGCCCTACGCATCTCCACTGCGGGGTCGTTCTCACAGTTGCCGTTAGTGGCGGACACCAACGAGGAGGTCGCGTAGAGCCACTCTACAAAAGCCTCTACCGAGCCATGTTCGCCGAGTTTCTCGGTATACCACGCAGGAACATAGTCGCTATCTACATTGGCGTTGAAGTCGCTGAGCATCGCCACGGCAATCTTCTTGTCGATGGCTGCCGAATAATCCTTGTAGTTAGCCTCCGAGAGCCTGCCAACACGATCCGCAAAGCCCATAAGTTCAATGGCATAGATAGCCTCGTTATAGTAGTCGCGCGTTACGGCGTAGGGGAGTAGTTCGGCATACTTGGCGTGGAGCGCGGGGAGAATACCCTCATACTCAGTGCCCACAGCCCACTGTTCGAAGGCAGCCTCATAGGTGAGTTTCTTCTCCACAGTGTTGCGCCTTGCAAGACCGAGGCTTTCGCCCTGCCACTTCTTCCAAGCATTGGCAATACCTGCGTGTTTCGATGCGTACATAATGCGTGTTGCAACATCTTTGCTCTGTGCCTCGGCAATAATATCGAGCCTCTTGGTACGCAGGCGAATCTTTGCAGGGTTAGAGTGGTTGAGCGTGTAGTCAATAAAGTCGCTGGTTACATACTCGCGCGTACTGCCGGGGAAGCCGTATACAAATGTGAAGTCGCCCTCGGCAGCACCTTTTGTAGATATTGCGAAGTGACGCTTGGGTTTGTAGGGTACATTTTCGGGCGAGTAGTCAGCCGGCTGGTTATCCTTGTCGGCATAGATGCGGAAGATGGTAAAATCGCCCGTATGACGGGGCCACATCCAGTTGTCCGTATCGCCACCAAACTTGCCGATGCTCGAAGGGGGTGCGCCTACAAGACGCACATCCCTATAAACCTGATATACAAAGAGGTAGTACTTGTTGTTGTAGTAGAGGCTCTCGACCGAAGCGGAGTATTTACCACCCTCCTCTGCCTCTTTGGCAATGCTTTGAGTGCTCTCGCCAGCCTCCACGCGAGCGGTTACATCGTCCATCCTCACAAGGAACGAAACGGTAAGGTTGGGGTTGGGCAACTCCTCCGAACGGCTCATTGCCCAAAAACCGTTTGTGAGGTAGTCGTGCTCCACGCTGCTGTGATACTGTATCTGCCCGTAGCCGCAGTGGTGGTTTGTGAACAACAGACCCTCTGCCGACACCAACTCGCCCGTACAGCCCCTTCCGAAGAGCACAATAGCATCTTTGAGTGCCGCTTGATTGACGCTGTAAATATCCTCGGCAGTGAGTTCAAAGCCTTTGGATTTCATATCGTCTATGCGCTCGCCAATGAGCATAGGGAGCCACATGCCCTCGTCGGCAAACATCCCCAATGAGCCACAAAGAAGCGCAAATGTTAATAGAAGTTTTTTCATAATAGATTGATATGTTTTAGGTTATACAAATTTCTCCAACTCTACATAGAGCCTCTGGATGGGTAGCCCCATAACATTGTAGAACGAGCCCTCGATGCCACTTATGGCGACATAGCCAATCCACTCCTGAATACCATAAGCACCCGCCTTGTCATAGGGGCGATAGGTGTCGATGTAGTACTCTATCTCCTCCCGCTCCATATTGCGGAAATGTACGGTACTATGGCACGAGAAACTCTTTTGTTGTGTGGTGCTGCGAAGAGTCACGCCTGTAATTACTTTATGTTCAGCCCCAGAGAGTAACTCTATCATTTCTATTGCCTCGGTGCGGTCTTGGGGTTTGCCGAGAATTCTACCGCCCGCAAGTACCACCGTATCGGCAGTGATGAGTATGTCGCCCACCGAGAGGGTGTCGGCATAGGCATCGCTCTTTATCTTCGAGAGGTACTCGGCAACCTCCTCCAACGCCATCTCGGCAGGAAAAACCTCCTCAGCCTCTCTGCCCTCGGCAATCTCGAACTCCAAGCCGCAACCCGCAAGTAGTTCCCTACGCCTTGGCGACTTACTCGCCAATAGCAAACGGTAATTTTTAAGTCTATCTTTCAGCAACATAAGTATTTTTAACTCTCAACTTTCAACTCTATTTGATATCGAAGTTCAAAAGTTCCTCGCCCTCCAACGAGGCTCTCAGCACATCGCCCTTTTTGACGGCACCAACGCCTGCGGGAGTGCCCGTGAAGATGTAGTCGCCCATACGGAGCGTCATATAGCGCGAAACATAGGATATAATCTTATCCACCGAGAAGAGCATGTTTCTGACCTCTCCCACTTGACGCACTTCGCCATTGAGAGTCATCTCAAAGCGCAAATCCTCAGCCTTTTTGCCCAATTCGGCAAGCGACAGGAAGCGTGGCGAGATGGCTGCCGAGCGATCGAAACCTTTGGCTTTTTCCCACGGATAACCTTTGGCTATCGCCTCGCGTTGGAGGTCGCGTGCCGTAAAGTCAATGCCAAGTCCCACCTCGTCGTAGTATCGGTGTGCAAATCGCTCCTCGATACATTTACCCACGCGGTTAATCTTCACAACAAGTTCGGTTTCATACTCCACCTGCTTCGAGAAGGAGGGGATGAAGAAAGGGTCGTTGTTGCGCAAGAGTGATGTGTCGGGCTTTATGAAGTAGAGGGGCTCCTCTTCGGGTGCGCCGTTGTCGAACTCTCGGATGTGGTCGGCGTAGTTGCGACCTATACAGATTATCTTCATTTATTTTGATTTAAGAATTTCCACCATTCGTGCGGCAAATCTCTCGGAGGCTCCCTCGCCACCTACAATGGCTCTCAGTTCGGAGTAGTCGTTCATCATTCGGGGGTGCTTTGTGCCGCCTGCAATGATTGCTTTTAGTTCTTCGGAGGCGTTCTCTATGGTCATATCGTGCTGCAAAAGTTCGCGGACAACCTCTCTGCCCATAATGATATTGACGAGCGATATGTGACCTATCTTCACAAAGGCCTTCGCTACACGATAGGAGAACTCGTCCATACGGTAGCACACCACCTCGGGAGCACCTATAAGTGCTGTTTCGAGCGTTGCCGTACCCGAGCAAACCACCGCAGCATCGGCATAATGGAGTACTCCGTAGGTTTTGTCTATTAGGACTTTAACATCACTTCCGGCGGTGAATTCGTCATACATCTCTCGGCTGAGCCACCCTACACCCGCAACCACAAATTGCCACTCGGGGTGAGCCTTCGAGAGCCCGACCATAAACTCCATATTCCTCCGTACTTCACTTTTGCGAGAACCCGCAAGCAACGCAACAACGGGGCGACCATCAAGCCCATTCTCGCGCCAAAACTCCTCTTTCGTTGGGAGCGTTGCGAGGGTTTGGGCTATGGAGTCCATCAGCGGGTTGCCCTCGTAAATTGCCTCAATACCCCTCTGTCGGAAATACTCCACCTCGAAGGGGAAGATGATGAAGAGCCTATCGACATGCTTGCGGATGAGTTCCACCCTGCGCTCCTTCCACGCCCACACCTTGGGCGAAATGTAGTAGAAAGTGCGGATGCCCTGCCCGTGGGCAAACTTCGCCATCTTGAAGTTGAACCCTGGGTAGTCGATGCAGATGAGTACATCGGGAGCAAACTCTACGAGGTCTTTTTTGCACTCGGAGAGTTGCGATAGGATAGTGCGAAGGTTGCGGATAATCTCCGTAACGCCAAAGAAAGAGGTCTGTTTGTAGTGCTTTGCGAGGTTCTCCTTGCCCCCAACCTCAGCCATGCGGTCACCGCCCCAAAAGCGAAACTGTGCCTCTGGGTCTGCTTTCAATATGCCTTTCATTAGGTTCGAGCCGTGCAAATCTCCGCTCGCCTCACCTGCTATAAGATAGTATCTCATCTCTGCCTAACGACCTTTTAATTTTTAATTTTTAATTCTGAATTTTGAATTTCCAAAAGGTCGGGGCGGAGTCGTTTGGTGCGCTCGAAGGCTTGCTCTTCGCGCCACGCCTCAATCTTCGCAAAGTTGCCACTTGTGAGTACCTCGGGCACCTTCCAGCCGTTGAACTCAGCAGGGCGGGTGTAGATAGGAGGTGCGAGGAGGTTGTCTTGGAACGAGTCGGTGAGTGCCGACTCCTCATCGCCAATAGCCCCTGGGAGCAACCTCACAACGCTGTCGGCAATAATAGCCGCTGCCAACTCCCCACCCGTAAGAACATAGTCGCCCACCGAAATCTCGCGGGTTATAAGGTGTTCGCGTATGCGGTAGTCAATGCCCTTGTAGTGACCGCAAAGGATGATGATGTTGCCGAGCGTCGAGAGTCTGTTTGCCTCCTGCTGGTTGTAGGTAATACCGTCGGGCGAAGTGAAGATAATCTCGTCATACTCCCTTTCGCTTTTGAGTTTTTCGATAAGACGATAGACGGGCTCCACCATCATAACCATTCCCGCCTCGCCACCAAAGGGGTAGTCATCCACCTGACCATGTTTGTAGGGGGTGTAGTCGCGGATGTTGTGTACGACAATTTCTGCCAAACCTTTCTCTTGGGCTCGGCGCAAGATAGACTCGTTTAGGGGCGAAGTCAGAAGGTCGGGAACGACCGTAAGGATGTCTATTCTCATAGTGTTGTATCTTTGTTAAATCCGCCATCGAGTACCTCGCCAATAAAGGGATTGGTACCCATCTCTTGTCCTATTGTGGTGTCGCCACCGTGCCCAGGGTAGACCTTCACACCGCCACCCAACGGGAGGAGTTTATCCATGATGCTGCGCATTAGTTCATCGTAGTCGCCACCCAGCAAGTCACTACGACCAATGCTGCCTGCAAAGAGCGTGTCGCCCGAGATTAATATGCCATCCGCAGCATTGTAGAAACAAACACCTCCCTTTGAGTGCCCAGGGGTATGGATAACCTCTATGCGCATTGAGCCAACCTCCAAAGTGTGGGTCGTTGCGAGGTCTATCTCTGCCACCGAAGGCTCGATTGCAAAGCCCATCTGCGCACCGTAGGCGGGAGCAATGGCAAGCAACTCGCTATCGGCAGAGTGTATCGCAAGAGGAATGTTGTAGAGCCTTTTGACAAAAGCAACACCTCCGATATGGTCGGGGTGGGGGTGGGTGAGAGCCACCACTTGGGGTGTGAGGTTGTTATTTTTGATGTAGTCGGTAAGTTTTGCTGCCTCCTCCTCTCGCGTAAAACAGGGGTCTACGATGAGAGTTGCACCACTCTCCTCGTGGAGAATGTAGCAGTTTGTCCCGAAGTGATTGAATGTAAATCGTGCTAATTTTGCCATAATAGCCTATAATACTTTTATTTTGTACAAATGTAGGGAGATTTTTTGAGAAAATTAGTATCTTTGTTTGTCAAACTATCGAAATAATAGAACATATACACATAATATGGCAAGAAATAGACACCCTCGTTTAGAGGGTCTTGAAATAACCGCCCTTGTGGCAGAGGGTAATGCAATGGGCAAGTGGAACGATGTTGTGGTTTTTGTGCCAATGACCGTTCCGGGGGATGTTGTCAATGTGCAAATACGCACCAAACGCCGCCGCTATATGGAGGGCTATGTGACCGAATATGTCAAACGCTCGCCCAAGAGGGTGGAGCCCTTCTGCGCCCACTTTGGCGTGTGTGGCGGCTGCAAGTGGCAGAATATCCCATATAGCGAGCAGATTGCCTTCAAACAGCAGCAGGTCTACGACCAACTCACTCGCATCGGACACCTCGAACTGCCCGAGATTAGTCCAATACTCGGCTCGAAGAAGACCGACCACTACCGCAATAAACTCGAATTCACCTTCGCACCCAAGCGTTGGAAGACTTATGAGGAGGTGGCTCGCGGCGAGGAGATAGCCGACACCCCCGCGCTCGGCTTTCACATTCCCTCAATGTTCGATAAGATTTTGGATATCGACTATTGCCACCTGCAACCCACGCCCTCGAATGAGATTCGCAACGAGGTGCGTAGGTGGTGTATTGAGCACGAATACCCCTTCTATGATATCCGCCAGCACTCGGGCTTGATGCGCAATATCATCATCCGCACAGCCTCCACGGGCGAAGTGATGGTGATTGTGGTATTTGCTGTTGAGGACAAGGAGCGTATAGAGGCTCTTATGGAACACTTGAAGGTAACCTTCCCCGAAATAACCTCGCTTGTCTATATGATAAACGACAAACTCAATGACTCGCTTGGCGATAGGGAGCCTATTCTCTATTCGGGTCGCGACCATATCTTCGAGCAGATGGAGGGCTTGAAGTTTAAGATTGGTCCTAAGTCGTTCTACCAGACCAACTCCGAGCAGGCGTATGAACTCTATAAGGTGGCTCGCGAGTTTGCCGACCTTACGGGCGATGAGGTGGTCTATGACCTCTATACGGGTACGGGCACAATTGCCAACTTTGTGGCATCGAAGGCAAAGAGTGTAGTGGGCGTGGAGTATGTCGAGGAGGCTATTGAGGATGCAAAGGTCAACTCGGCAATCAATGGCATAGAGAATACAACCTTCTATGCGGGCGATATGAAGGATGTTATGAACGATGAGTTTGTGGAGCGCAACGGTCGCCCCGATGTGGTAATTCTTGACCCACCAAGGGCAGGCGTTCACGAGGATGTTATAGCAACCATTTTGCGTGCTGCACCCCAAAGGATAGTCTATGTTAGTTGCAACCCCGCAACTCAGGCACGCGATTTGGCTCTGATGAATGACCACTATAAGATAGTTGCAGTGCAACCCGTGGATATGTTTCCGCACACCCACCATGTTGAAAATGTTGTAAAACTTGTAAAAAGATGAAGAAAATAGTTACGGCTCTTGTTATGCTTGTGTGCTCGCTTTCGATGAGCGCACAGAGCGAGGTTGCTACCGCGCCTCAGACCGATGATCTCTATCGCTTGCCTTTCGATAAGGGCGTGGAGTGTGTGGCTTATAGTCTATCTCCCGTAAAGTTAGGTCTGGGTCATAGGCACAATTTGGTTGATTTTTGCGCTTGGGATCTTGTGGCTTCGGAGCCTACGGCGGTGGTCGCCCCTCGCGATGGTGTGGTTGAGAGCGTGACCGATAGCAGTGTTCTTATTCGTCACAAGGAGAATATCTATACCCGCCTTGGTAGAATTGGTACCCCACTTGTGATGGAGGGCGACAGGGTGTCTAAGGGCGATATGATAGCAGCCCCTGCTGAGGAGAGTAGGGTCTATATGGAGGTATTTTACCTGACCCCTAATCCCAATTATGGCGAGGCAACGCTGAGTGGCAAGAGTGAGAATTTGGTTTGCTATATCAACCCCATTTTTTCCACTCGCTCGAAGTGTAAGACTCAACTCACACACGGAAACTCCTACACGGTGAAGGTACGCACTTGGTGCTGGTTCTGGGAATAGTGGGCAACTGGTAATTGGCAGTTAATAGTTGGTGGGTACGGAATTTGCTCTGTACTTGGTTGATTAAAAAAGAGGAAGTTATGAAAAATTTTATGACTTTGGAGTATGAACGCTACAACTCCATTGAGGAGATGACAGCCGAAGATAGGGAACTTGTTGAGGTTGCCGAGAAGGCTTGCGAGAATGCTATTGCCGACTACTCGCATTTCCATGTAGGCGCGGCTGCAAGGCTCGAAAGTGGAAGAATAATTACGGGTAGTAATGTGGAGAGCGAGGTCTACCCCGCAGGGCTCTGTGCTGAGCGCACTCTGCTCTTTCACCACCAAGCGACCTGCCCCAAAGATCGCATTGTGGCTCTCGCCATCGCCTCCAATCCCAGCCATAGGGAGTGTTACCCTTGTGGGCAGTGCCGTCAGGTGTTGCACGATGTGGAGAAACGACAAGGACTCAATTTTAAGGTGATTATGAGTGGTGCAGGTACAGCATCGGTTGTAGATAGCGCAGGCGACCTGTTACCTTTTACTTTTGAACTGTAATAGATTTTACAACCCAAACGATAATGTTTCACAAATCCGACATACTTTACGAAGATAACCATATCCTTGCAGTGAATAAACACGCGGGAGATTTGGTGCAATCCGATGCTGAGGGAACGCTCGGCTTGGAAGACGAGATTAAAGAGTTTATCAAGGTGCGCGACGAGAAACCAGGGGAGGTCTTCCTTGGCGTGGTGCATCGTATAGACCGCCCTGTGAGCGGAGTGGTAATTTTTGCCAAGACCAGCAAAGCCCTTGTGAGGCTCAATGAGATGGTCAGGGATAGGAAGATTGATAAACGCTATTGGGCAGTGTGTGAGGAGGCTCCCGAGGAGTTGGAGGGTACGCTCGTACACTTCATCACTCGCGATGGCAAGACCAATAAGGCTGTTGCTTATAACTCCCAGAAGGGCGATGCGAAGCGTGCCGAACTGCGCTATAAAATGCTGGGCGGCAGCAAGAACTATAAACTCTTGGAGGTGGAACTCATTACGGGTCGCCACCACCAGATCCGTTGCCAACTCGCCAAGGTGGGCTGTCCTATTAAGGGCGATTTGAAATATGGCGCAAAACGCTCCAATCAGGGTGGTGGAATTTCGCTCCACTCGCGCAGTGTGGGGTTTGTTCATCCCGTGAGGAAAGAGCCCCTGAAAATCGTGGCTCCCGTTCCCACCGGCGACCCCCTCTGGGCATTCTTCGAAGAGAGTCAAGCGTAGAGCGAGCAAAATTAGAGGGGGCGATGCAACATTTTGCCCCCTTTGTGCATCTATATAGTAAGAAACCAAACTCCTACGACTATGAAACGCGGAATTAGGAACATACTTTTGAGCCTTGTGGGTTTCTCGGCAGCACCCCTGCTGACCGCCTGCTACGGTTCTCCCTACGACAATTACGACCCCGATGCCGCAGAGCCTTTCTCTGAGGTAGAAGGGTATGTTGTCAATACCGAGATGAAACCCATTAAGGGTATTCAAGTTGCGGTGAATGGACTGACGACTACCACCAGCGAGGATGGGCATTTCCTCATAGAGAGTGCCGATTATCCGATGTACTACACCGAGTTGCTCTGTGCTGAGGATATAGATGGCGAGGCGAATGGTGGCTATTATGGTATGGAGTATGTCGATGTTACCAAGGATAACCACTCGGTTGTAAGTGTTGTAATGTCGAAGAAATAGTCCCCACTTTACACTATGGCAAGCATCAAGATAGGTCTGCGTAAACGCCTTGCACTGGGACTTTTTGCGGGCATTAAGCGTGAGTTGGCAGAGAAGCACGAGTTGAGGGAGATTTTTTGGGAATCAACCCTGCGGTGCAATCTTAATTGTCGTCACTGCGGTAGCGATTGTCGCTCCTCGGCTGCCACGCCCGATATGCCTGCCGAGGACTTCCTCTCGGCGGTGGATAAAATTACGCCCCATGTTAATCCCCACCGCGTTATGGTCGTTATTACGGGTGGCGAGGCACTCTGCCGTAAGGATTTGGAGTCGGTAGGAAAGGCACTCTACAAGCGTGGTTACCCTTGGGGTATAGTGACCAACGGCATGCTCCTTACAAAGGAGCGTATGCGCTCGCTTGTGGCAGCAGGCTTGCGCTCCATAACCCTCTCTATTGACGGCTTTGAGGAGCAACATAACAACATACGCCAAAATGCCAATAGTTGGCGCAATGCCATCCGTGCGCTCGATGTTATTACCTCCACCAAAGGTGTCGCCTACGATGTGGTAACCTGCGTAAATAGGGAAAACTACTCCCAACTTGCCGATTTTAAGGAATTTCTCATTTCGCATGGCTGTCGGGCTTGGCGATTGTTTACGATATTTCCTGTGGGTAGGGCTGCCGAAGACGATGCGCTCCAACTCCCACCAGAGGAGTATCGTGGACTGATGGAGTTCATCGCCCAAACCCGCAAGGAGGGACGAATTAAGTGCGACTATGCATGCGAAGGTTTCCTTGGTGGCTATGAGGCGGAGGTTAGGGATAACTTCTTCGGCTGTCAGGCGGGCGTGAGTATTGTGGGTATCAAGGTAGATGGAGCAATCTCGGGTTGTACGAGTATTCGCGCTTGTTTCGATCAAGGCAATATCTATAAAGATGATATTTGGGAGGTGTGGCAAAATCGCTTCGAGCCTTTCCGCAATCGCGCGTGGGCTCGTAAGGGCGAGTGCGCAGAGTGTAAGATGTGGAAGTTCTGCGAGGGTAATGGTATGCACCTCTACGACAACGACCACAATCTCCTACACTGCAACTACCGGCGATTGTGCAAAGAGTAAATCTACTCAAAGAGGTTGTATACCACTAAATAAATTGCAAGAGCCACCAAAACTTGTTTGGCGGCTCTTGCTGTTTGTGGTTAGTTTGGGTTATGTATGTAAACAACCCCAGAAAAGTAGTTGAGTAGTGAGTTTGCTCTATTTGAAATAGCGGTTGTAGAGTCCCTCAAAGCCCTTGCCGTGGCGAGCCTCGTCTTTTGCCATCTCGTGAACAGTATCGTGGATAGCGTCGAGGTTGTGCTGCTTTGCGAGGGTAGCGATGTGCTTCTTGCCGTCGCAAGCACCATGCTCAGCCATCATTCGTTTGTAGACATTGGTCTTGGTGTCCCATACAACCTCGCCAATGAGTTCGGCAAACTTGGCAGCGTGCTCTGCCTCCTCCCACGCGTAGCGTTTGAAAGCCTCGGCAATCTCGGGATAACCCTCGCGGTCTGCCTGACGCGACATTGCAAGGTACATACCTACCTCGGTACACTCGCCCATAAAGTGGTCTTGCAAACCTTTCCAAATCTCTTCGGGGCAACCCTGAGCCACACCTAGACGGTGCTCGTCAGCAAAGTTGAGTGCTTCGCCATTCTCTACAATCTCTTCGAATTTGTCGGCTCCTACTTTGCAAAGAGGGCACTGTTCGGGCGCATTTTCGCCTTCGTGGATATAACCACATACGGTACAACGGAATTTCTTCATAGTGATAATTTGTGTTTGATTTGTATTATTTTTCTCTTTTAGTTGCTCTTTTTCGACTCGCAATCAGCACAAATGCCCTTGTAGTAGAGTTGTGCGTCGGTCACTCGGGCTGCATTGCGGGGGATGTTACGCTCCACAAAACTTGCATCATCTAAATCAACATCGTAGACCTGTCCACAGTTTGCACACATAAAATGAGCGTGGGGATGGGTGTAGCCGTCGAAGTGTGCATTGATGCCGTCTATGCATAGGGCAAGTACTGCGCCGTGCTCGCATAGTAGGTGTAGAGTGTTGTAAACGGTTGTGCGCGAGAGTGTTGGAATTTCCTGCGCCAGAGCGTGGTAGATTTCATCAACTGTTGGGTGTGTACGATGTGTCAGCAGATAATTCATCACTGCAATCCTCTGCACCGAAGGGCGAATGCCAAATTTCATCAAATATTCCTTTGCTACTACCATGGTTGTTTGTTTTAATACTGTAACAATTGCAAAAATGTTGTTATTGCAAAGGTATGGAGTTTTTTGAAATCTGCAAATTTTTTCGCCACTTTTTTCGATATAAACTATTATATTTGCATCGCCTAACGACAAGGGGGCTTGTGGAATCCTCGTTGAGAGTTGGGTTTCGGGGTGTAGCGCAGTCCGGTTAGCGCGCCAGCTTCGGGAGTTGGAGGCCGAGAGTTCGAATCTCTTCACCCCGACAAAGAATAAAAGAAAGACCACTCGCAAGTGCGAGTGGTCTTTTGCGTGAGAAAGGGGCTATGAATTTTATTCATAAAGCCCCTTTACCACGCAAAAGATAACCTGCCTATGGCAGGTCTTTCTTTTATTCGCCTTTGCGGGACGAAGAGATCACCGAGCAAAGCGAGGTAATCTCTTCGAGACTTTTGATGTTATTACTATTGCTTGTGCTATTTTGAAATAAATGTGTTTGTTCTTGATGAAAAAATGACTATTTTTGTAGTGCTATGTAGGACATAGTATACATATTTTAGCGAAAGTGTTTTCGTGTCCTTTGTGGGAAATGTGGAAGTTTTCAACAACGCGGGATTACGGATACATCGACCGCTCGTGCATTGAATGTGTGGTGTTGTTTTTGGATATAACACTTCATATAGTGCCGAGTGTGGAGTGTTATCAGTAGTTTGTTGCGTTTTAGGTATTCCACAACCTCCCACAAAATAGACGAAAGTAGGCTTCACACTTTTGTTTTATATAATTATTAAATGCATAGGAGCCGATGCGCTATTATTAGTGGTATGTCTGATAAGAAATTTGAATTAAAAGGCGTTGGAGCTCATCTTTCGGTTTATGAGGACAAAATTGTAATCGAAACAAAAGGTTTGCTTGGTTTTTTGTCGCAAGGTTTGGCAGGTGGTAAGACAATCCCAATGAACGCAATTCAGAGTGTGCAATTCAAAGCGGCTGGTGCGTTTGTGAATGGTTTTATTCAATTTGGTATAATGGGTGGTCGTGAGGTTCAGGGCGGTGTGTTTAATGCTGCGAATGATGAAAACTCGGTAATCTTCACCTCCGATTTGAATGCGATGGCAACAAAAATTAAAGAGTATATTGAGGGTATTATCCTTGATCGCTCAAATGCTACTCAAACCATAGTTCAGTCCACTTCGGCTGCTGATGAAATTTTGAAGTACAAGAATTTGTGTGACCAAGGAATTATCACTCAACAAGAATTTGAGGCAAAGAAGAAAGAGTTATTAGGCTTGTAGTATATAATGAACGAAAGAGAACCATTTGATAGGTTCTCTTTCGTATTTTATAAGTCTGTATTGTGTGATATCTCGCTCTAAATCTGCAAAAGTCCAAGTTTTCGGACAATATCCCACTTCTTCGAGGAGTAGAACTCAATGAATGGTTTGTCGAAGTGCTCCTCCCACAGAGTGCGGATATCCTCGAATGTATAAACCTCCTCCAAATCGGAGGTCTGCTCCAAAACCGCATACATAAACTCCGCTTCCGCCTCGGGGAATTTTACCTCTTTGGTAGTTGATGGTGTGTGGATGAGTATTCCCTCTTCGGTTAGTTCGGGCGAGCCACCAATCCATACAATGCGAGCCTTGTCGTTGTAGATACGACACCCATCGGGCTTTATAAGGTGGTCGGTAATGAGCGAGGGTATAACGGTGGTGGCGGGCACCTTCGAGTCGAACCACTTGTGTACGGGTTTCTCTAAGCCACTACCTACAAGCCAATTGGCGAGCGAGAGGTTTAGAGCCTCACCCACCATATCGAGCGAGTAACCCCTATTCTCCGCAAAAGGTACTTCGTTGTTAGCGAAGGGGTTGGGTAGGCGGTCTTTGCGCCTTACTCCGAAGGCTTCGGGCTCTCTGCCCGAGCGCGAGTGTACGGTCATAGCATAGCGGTGCCAAAATGCCGAGCCAATAAGTTCAGCGCGGAACATCTGGCGCACCACTTCGGCTGCATCAACGCTATCTTGGAGTGTTTCGGTGGGCAGACCATACATCAAATAGGTGTGTACCATAATACCCGCATAGTAGAAATTACGCATTGCGATGGTTGCCTGCTCGATAGTCACACCCTTACCGATCATCTCCAAAAGCCTATCACTTGCGACCTCCAAACCGCCACTCACTGCCACACAGCCTGCTCTTGCCATCAGGGCGCACAAATCGCCCGTATAACTCTTCTCAAAACGGATATTTGTCCACCAACTGAACCTCGCTCCTCGGCGTAGGAGTTCGAGTGAGAGTTCTTTTAGTAGGCGTGGGGGTGCAGCCTCGTCCACAAAGTGGAAACCGCGCGAGCCTGTCTGCTCTGCCACCTGCTCCATCCAGTCGGCAATAGTCACCGCATCAACACTATCGTAACAACCGATATAGTCGAGCGTGGTATCACAAAAAGCACACTTTGCCCAATAGCAACCGTGGGCGAGCATCATCTTGTTCCACCTGCCATCGCTCCAAAGGCGGTGCATAGGGTTGGTAACCTCCGTCAGCGAGAAGTAGAGCGAGTGGGGAAGTCCTGCAAAGTCGGGACAGCCACGCTCGCGGTGCGAGATGCGACCACTGCCCTCGGTATAACCCTCGGCGGTGTAGGTGTGTACCAACTCACCGCCCTCCAAAATGCGCTCCAAGGCAATTTCGCCATCGTCGAGTACCACATAGTCCACATAGCGGAAAATCTCCTTGTCGCTCATTTGTCGCAACTCGGTAGTGGGGTAGCCACCACCCATAACGACCTTAATTTGAGGATAGTTTGCCTTCAAATACTGACCGATACGCAGTGCGCCCAAAAGATTTCCTGGGAAAGGCACAGCGATACCCACCATACGGGGCTGAGTGCGCTCGATGTGCCATCTGAGTAGTTCGCACATAAGGTTCTCGATGGCGTTGCGAGGCTTCTGTAACTCCTGCTCTATGGTCGAGAACTCCGCAATGGAGAGCGAGAGAGTTTCGCCATATTTTACAATCTCAAATTCGGGAGTAATGGTGGCGCGAATGAAGTCACTGAGGTCTTGCAGATAGAGCGTGGCGAGGTATTCCGCACAATCCTTTGTGCCGAGCGAGCCAAACGACTCCTCCACCTCTGCTATCTGCTCGAAACGCCCCGCCTGTGGTAGGTATTCGGGTGAACAGATGAGGTTTGCCACAGTTGCATCCCTGCCCTGCAAAAAGCCTATTACGGTGTCGATGGTTGCTACATAATCCTTGCGCAAAGCCCACATACGATTGTAGTTGTCGTCGCCCTCGCCATCGTAGTTCTCGAAAAGGTCGGCTACGAAATCGCGGCTGAAAACCTTTGTGAGGGTTTCGATGGAGAGGTCTGCTTGCTCCACGGCGTAACCTTTACGCCTGAGATAGCCCGTGAGATAGGCTGTGGCGGGGTAGGGGCAGTTGGGTTGCACAAAGGGCGGTGTGAGTAGTAATATGTCGGTCATAATTCTACGGTATTTCTATTGTTAGCGTGTCGTAGGCGAGGAAGGTACCCTCGGGTAGCAGCACCTCTTCGCGGGCGTGGAGTCCAAATTGGTGCGAAATGTGGGTAAAATATGTCTTTGCGGCACCCACCTTGCGAGCAACCTCCACCGCTTCGGGGAGCGAGAAGTGGGAGATGTGGCGCGTGTGCCTTAGGGCGTTGATGACGAGCACCTCCACCCCTTGGAGTTTCTCCAACTCACACTCTTCTATGCGGTTGAAGTCCGTGAGGTAGGCAATGCTCCCTATGCGGTAGCCCGTAACGGGGAGCGTGAAGTGCTTGCCACGAATGGGCTCAATTTCGAGTGTGCCCACTTCGAAGGATTCTTCTCCGATGGTGTGGAGCGTCATCTGCGGTGCCCCAGGGTAGGGCTTCTCCATAAAGGCATAGTCAAAGACCCTCTTTACTACACCTTGCACCGCCTCGGTGGCGTAGATATCTGCGCTCCTCTTGCAGAAGTAGTTGAAAGCCCTCACATCGTCAAGCCCTATGATATGGTCGGTATGCTGATGGGTGAGCAGTATCGCGTCTATACTCTTGACCCCCTCGCGTAACATCTGGTAGCGGAAGTCGGGACCGGCGTCAATCACGACCCTCGTCTTTCCGTCTTCCACCATCACCGCCGAGCGTAGGCGTTTATCCCTCGGGTCGCCCGAGGTGCATACCTCGCAGTCGCACCCAATCATCGGCACCCCCTGCGAAGTCCCCGTACCCAAAAATGTAAGTTTCAACATATCTGCAAAAATAATTTTCTCCCACAAATGTACAAAAAAACGGCTCATTCGCAAAGGAATGAGCCGAAACATATTGGGTTTATGAGTTTGCCGTCTTATGCAGTGACTTTTTCGAGCCACTTAACCATACCGAGCATCACACCCATCGAGATGAGGCAGAAGCCTGCAAATACTGCCCAGCACATCCACTGTGCGGGGAAGGTGTTGAGCATAGTTACGCCAATGGCGATGAAGAGGTTACCAATAGCGGTAGCCGACAGCCACAAGCCCTGGCAGATACCCTGCAAGTGGCGAGGAGCAATCTTCGATACGAACGACAAGCCCAGAGGCGAAATGAACAACTCTGCAACGGTGAGGAAGAAGTAGGTTGCAATCAGTACCAGAGGACTGCACTTCATCGACTCCTTGATAGCCTCTGCCAAGCCCTTGAACTCGTTGCCCGAAGGATAGCTGTTAGTAGCAGCAATAATCATAAGGAAGATGTAGGCGCAAGCGGCGATGAACATACCAAGGGCAATCTTGCGAGGAGTCGAAACCTCTTTGCCTTTGCGTGCCAGCGAGCCGAAAATCCACATAATGATAGGAGTGAGGATGATTACAAACAAGGGGTTGATGCACTGCCAAATTTCGGGAGGAATAGAACCTGTCGAAACGAAGTCACGAGCAAATACCGACAGTGACTGACCATTCTGGTGGAACGAGAACCAGAAGAATACGGCAACGCCAAGCACTGCAAACAGAGCGTAAAGACGCTGTTTGATCTCCTTTGCGTTTGCGGCCTTCTCCTCAGCGGTGTACTGTACCTCAGCCTTCTTCTCTTTCTTTGTGGGGTTGGGCAGTTTGCCTTTAACGCAGAGGAAGATGGTGAGCGAGATGAGCATAGCAACAACCGAAGCGATGAACGAGAAGTGAACACCGGTGTTGAAGATCTCCAAGTAGGAGTTGCAGAATGCTGCATCAACCACACCATTGTGACCAACTGCTACTGCCAAGTTGTTGAGGTTCTCGGTAGCAACCTCGCTCATATTGCCCGAAGTGTTGATGAACTCGTGGCACAAACGGGGAAGGTCGGCATTGTAAGCCAAGTCGTGCATTTTGAGCCAGAAACTCCTAAGCAGGGGAGCGATGAAGGGAGCGATAACGCCACCAATGTTGATGAAAACATAGAAAATCTGGAAACCGGAGTCGCGTTTCTCTTTTGCTTTTGCCAACTCCTCGGGACCTTTCTTTGCAGCCTCAGCCTCGAAGTTGTCGTACATCTGACCTACGATAGCCTGCAAGTTGCCTTTGAACAAACCGTTACCAAAGGCGATGATGAACAGAGCAGCGCAAGTGAGAACGAGAACCCACGAGAAGCCTGCTTTCTCGGCAAATACGGGAATCGAGAGGATGCCGTAACCAAGAGCCATTACCAAAAGACCTGCAATGATGGTGCCTTTGAATTTCTGTGTGCGGTCAGCGATGATACCACCGGGCAGGCTGAGCACATAGATAAGGAAATAGAATACTGCGTAAATCCAGCCGGCAGCAGCATCGCTAATACCGAACTTGGAGCAGATGAAAAGGAGCAATACGGCGTTCATAATGTAGTAGCCGAAACGCTCGCCCATGTTACTCAGAGCAGCAGCAATCAGACCCTTGGGGTGCTCTTTGGTGGCTTTGCGGATGTAGAATACCAAGAAAGGTATTACCACAACCAAAATCGCCATCAGAATAAGCATCGGGCGGTTGTTAGCCCAGAGATTTGCGAAAAAACTTAGCATAATAGTTTTAGTTAAAAATTAGTGTAAAAAATAAAATGTGTTTCGTTGTTATTCATTACGTTTCATCGGGCAAATACGCCCATTAAAGCCACAAAAGTAGTAATTTTTGGGAATAAATTTGTTCTTCTTCCGAAAAAAGAGTACTTTTATTGTCGTAAAAATCATCTTAATATGTCTAAACGCCTAACAATCATCGAAAAAGACGATTGGCTTCTCCCCGTAGAGGACGAACTTAACTATCGTCACAAACTTTATACCGATAAAATCGCCGATATTGAAGTCTCTTCGGGCTCACTGGTGGATTTTGCCAATGGCTACCGCTATTTCGGCTTCCAGAGGGACGAGCGCAACAAGGGTTGGTGGTTCCGTGAGTGGCTGCCCGCAGCCCATAGCGTCTACCTCTTTGGCGATTTCAACGGCTGGGATAGGCAGTCGCTACCGCTCTTTAAGAATGCTCAAACGGGTGTGTGGAGCATCTTCCTCTCGGATAGGGACTACCACCTTGCACATGGTATGCTTTACAAGATGCTTGTTACGGGCGACAACGGTACCCACGAGCGCATACCTGCGTGGGTGACTCGTGCGGTGCAAGACGATACAACCAAGAACTTTACGGCTCAGTTTTGGAACCCCTCGGAGCCCTTCGATTGGGGACAGGATGGTTTCCGTGTGAACAAGGAGGAGGGGCTTTTCATCTACGAGTGCCATATCGGTATGGCTCAGGAGAAGAGGGGTGTTGGTACCTACACCGAGTTCGCCGAAAATGTACTGCCACGCATCAAGGAGGCGGGCTACAATGCCATTCAGATTATGGGCTTGGCAGAACACCCCTATTATGGTAGTTACGGCTACCATGTGTCGAACTTTTTTGCTCCCTCTTCGCGTTTTGGCACACCTGAGGAACTCAAAGCACTTGTCCGCAAGGCTCACGATATGAACATAGCGGTTATTATGGATATTGTCCACGCTCACTATGTCAAAAACTTTGCCGAAGGAATAAACGAACTCGATGGCTCGCCAAATCTCTACTCTTTGGCAGGCGATGCGGGCTATCAGCAGTATTGGGACTCCAAGATTTTCGATTTCGGCAAGAGGGAGGTTGCTCATTTCCTGCTCTCGAATGTGAAGTATTGGATTGAGGAGTTCCACATTGACGGCTACCGCTTCGATGGAGTGACATCGATGCTCTACCACCACCACGGCTATACCGAGTTTGGCGAGAGAGAGAAGTATTTTGACGAGGGGGTTAATCGTGACGCTATAACATACCTAAAACTCGCTAACCGTCTTGTTCACGACCTGCGACCCGATGCAATTACCATCGCTGAGGATGTGAGTGGAATGCCTGGTATTGCAAGCCCCGTTGAGGAGGGCGGTATCGGCTTCGACTACCGCTTGGCTATGGGTGTCCCCGACTTTTGGATTAAGATGCTCAAAGAGATTCCCGATGAGAAGTGGAATGTGTGGGATATTTGGAATGTGATGAACAATAGGGGTAACGATACGGGTACCATTGCCTACTGCGAGTCGCACGACCAAGCCATGCAGGGCGACCAAACCATCGCTTTCCGCTTGTTGCAGACTGCAATGTACGACTCGATGCACGAGGGTAGTCAGAATATGATGGTCGATAGAGGTATGGCTCTGCATAAGATGATAAGGCTTGTGACGGCTTCGATGGGCGGTCAGGGCTACCTCAACTTTATGGGCAACGAGTTCGGACACCCCGAATGGATTGATTTCCCGAGGGTTGGTAATAATTGGAGTTACGACCACGCACGCCGCCAATGGTCGCTGGTTGAGAATAAGGAGTTGCGATACCACGCACTCGGCGAGTTCGATAAGGCTATGCTAAAAGTGCTGCGTAAGTACAACCAACTCGCGTTGGGTTATGCTTGGAACCTTGCAATGTACGATGCCGACCAAGTGATGGTCTATAATAAGGGACCGTTGGTCTATGTCTTCAACTGGAATCCTACGCGTAGTGTGCCCAACTATATCATCCCCGTTCCCGAGGCGGGTAAGTACCAAATCATTCTCTCCACCGACGAGGAACGCTTCGGAGGTTTCGAGCGCAACGAGTTGGGTGGCGAGTTCTTCTCCTTCTCGCGCAAGTGCGACGATGGGGTGGTGCGCCACTACCTGAAAATTTATAATGTGGCACGAACAGCCACTATTTACAAAAAGGTTGAGGAATAGTCCTCAACCTTTTTTTGTCGACCGACTACCGTCGACCGACCGACAGACCCCTCCGCCCTAACGGGTACCTCCCCTAACCTAGGGGAGGGTCCGCGAAGCGGGGGAGAGGTATGTAAAAATTACTCTTTACTCAATTACTATTTTTTACACACGCCCCCGTGCTCTGCGCCCCCACTAATTCAGAGGGGGATTAAAAAAGGTGCGCTCGCAAAGAGCGCACCATAACTCTCAACTTTCAACTCTCAACTCTCAACTTTCAATTTCTCTCGCTGTGGGGACCAAAAAGATAACCACAAGGCAACCAACTACGCCCGCCAAGCCGACAATCCAATCGGCTAATGCGTTGTGTACAAAGAAAATAATTGAGCAGGCAACCATTGCGCACATAAACGCCACGACCCACGCTTTGGTCTTGGGGCGCATACCTCCGAGGCGTTGATAATTACGAATGTAGGCTCCGAGGGACGAGTTGAGTAGTCGCTCTTGAAGGCGTGGTGAGGAGCGGTAGAAGAGCCACGAGGCGGCAAGCAAAAAGGGCGTTGTAGGAAGCCCTGGTAGGGCAACGCCCAGAGCACCAAGTGCTACGCACACACATCCCAAAACAATATATAAACTTCTCCTCATTAGACCACTTGCTCAATCTTTTCCATTGTGATATACCACAAATAACCGCTCACACTCTCATAGCCCATTTGTCGCAGTAGGGAGGCGTAGTGTTCAATTTGTCGGCGGTGAGTGTCGGGCGCGCTAAGACCAAACTTGTAGTCTACAATCACAGCCTCGCTGCCCCTAACCATAACCCTGTCGGGTCGCCATGAACGACCATTGTGGATGATATCCCTCTCGCTGTGGATGCTCTCCCACGAGCCATCGAACCACCCTGCAACTCTCTCGTCTTCAAATGCTTTGCCAATCCTTTGACGCAACACCTCCACCTCGTCGGGCGACAGCGTACCGTCGAGGATGTTGTGAGCAATGCTCCTCTCTATATCTTCACGCGAGGTTGCACTCTCCATCACTCGGTGCATCATTATTCCGTAGTCGCGCGGAGCAATATGTTCGCCCTTGCTCTCCTCGTCGTAGCGTTGGTGGGTGTAGCGCACAGCAATCTTCTCGGCTGGCGAGTGAATGGTAAAGTTGCATTGCGAGGGACTCTTGCGGGGTTTGCTCTCAAAGTGCAGAGGCGTGCCCTGCTCGTATAGTTTGCCCACCTCATCGAGGTGTGCGTTGTCGCGTACAATAGCCCCCACTGTCGAGGCGTTTGCATCGCTTGGCACCATGAGGTGCAACTCCTCTTTGGCTCGCGTGACGGCAACATAGAGTGTGTTCAGTGAGTCGATGGCGGCGAGGGTCATCTCGGTGTAGTAACTATGCGAGAAGTTGCTGCTTGCCATAGCCTTGCCATAGGATACGGGAAAACGCGCAATCCTCTTTGAGAGAGGAGAGTTGGGCTCTGCCCATATCGTAGAGCCCGTCATTGGACGCAGGCTCCAACTGCAATAGGGAACTATCACAGCATTGTAACCCAAACCTTTGGCTTTATGAATAGTTATGATGGTTATAGCGTCTGACTCCTGAGGTAGAGCAACCGACTCCGAAGAACCCTTGTCGTTCCACCACTTCAAAAATAGTGCAGTGTCGGCAATGTTGCGGTTGCAGAACTCTATAATTTGGTTGTGAAGTGCTTGTAGGTATGGCACCTCACTCTTTGTTGTGCAGGTGGGGAAGTGGAGCAGTATCTCGTTGAACGCCTCCTCGGGTTGCAGCAGCGAGAGGGAGAATATGAACTCTTCCTCCTCGGCTGTAAGCGGCTCCTCGAAGGGGCGCGAGAAGTAGTCGTTGTAGAGTGCTCGCGCGAGTCGGTCGCTTGGGTTGGTGGCGATGTTTAGACACGAAATTACGAACCTCACAGCCGGCGAGGAGTTTATGGCAAGAGCCTCTTGGGTGACGATGTCGAATGTGTATCTGGGGTCACGATTGGGATTGTTCTTGTGTGCCAAAATCTCGGCTGCTATCTGACAAGCCTCTCGGTTGGTGCGCACAAGTACGGCAATATCACTCGCCTTGTATCCCCTCGATTGCAACTCCTCAATGCGGGCAATGGTGGGGTGGGGTGAACTCTTCTTGTCGTAGGATAGAACGGTAATATACCCCTCGCGAGCATCGGGCTTCACCTCCTGACGGTAGTCGGCATAAGCCTCTGTGACCATACCTTTGAGCCGATTGGCAAGATTTTGTGTGATGTTGCCCTCTGCGCGTGCTTTGTCAATCTCTGCCTCCAAAGAGAGCGATATGGCATCTATGGCGTGAGCCGTGAGGGCGTTGTTGAACTCCACCACACTACGCGAGGAGCGGCGGTTGATGCTCAGTGGCTCGCGTTCCACCTCCTCAAATTCCTCTTCTACACCGTGCGAGAGAAGTCCCCAATCGCCACCTCTCCAACGATAGATAGACTGCTTAACATCGCCCACAAGCAATACGGGAGAGCCTGCGCTTTGGGCTAAGGCATTGTGGAGCAGGGGTACAAAGTTGCGCCACTGCATTGTGGAGGTGTCCTGAAACTCGTCAATCATGAAGTTGTTGTAACGGTTGCCCGACTTCTCGTAGATGAAGGGAGCGTCGTTGTCTGTCACAAGCGACGAGATGAGTTCTCCTACATCCGAAATGGGGAGTATGTCGCCCTTGGCACAAATGTCGTCGATGCGCTGGCGGAGGTCGGCAAGCAACGCAAAGTCGCGGTAGTGCTCGCCAAGAAGTTTTCGGTTGTTCTCGGCAAGGAGCACTTTGGGGTATAGTTCAACGATGTTGAAGAGTATTCCGTGCAACTCTTCTTCTATTGCGTCAATGCGCGAGTTACTATCGCTCTTTCCTGCCTTGTGCCACTCGTGCTTGTCGAGGGCGTTCATAACACTGGTCTTGGGCTCGGGTAGTTCGCCCTCTGCAACTCGGCGTGCAAATGTCGCAACGCTACTTCGCTCGCCACCTTTGAAGTCGGCTGGCGTGAGGTTGTTGCGCTCCAAAAGAGCCATAAACCGTCGTCCCTCTTCGCGGTAGGCGGCGGTGAGGGCTTTGGCTTTGGCGAAGATTGTTGCCACAAGCCTTTCGAGTTCGGGCTTGTCCTCTGCTCCGATACGCGAGTGCTTGTACTCCTCCCCAAAGAGTTGTCCTCCGAGTTCCACAATAGCCCCTTTGATATTCCACGAGGTGCCATCGGAGATGTTCTCTCCAATGTAGTCCATTATCCAACGATGAAGATTTTTGTCCTCTGCAACCTCTTCGAGCATGCGGTCGGCTGCCTCTTCGAGGAGCGAGTCTGTGTGGAGCTCGAGATTAAATCCGAGGTCTACACCAATCTCCTTCACGAAGGCACGCATAACCCTCTGGAAGAATTTGTCGATGGTCATCACTGCGAAGTTATTGTAGTCGTGGAGTATGAGGTTTCGAGCCTCGGCAGCACTTTGTGCCACGCGTTCCATATCATACCCTTCTCGTCTAAGGTCGCCATCGAAATCGCTTTTTGCGCCACAAGCAAGCAGGTTGAGTTGAGCCAAAATACGCCCTTTGAGTTCGTCGGTAGCCTTGTTTGTGAAGGTTACGGCGAGTATGTGGCGGTAGTTGTGAGGCTCCTCCAATAGGGTCTTAATGTAGTTAAGTGCCAAACGATATGTCTTGCCCGAGCCCGCAGATGCGCTCAGAATATCAACTCTTCCCATCGAAAAACAGTTTTTTATCGCATAAAGGTAGAGAATATTTGTAAACCCTGCAAAAAAATAGTACCTTTGGCTATGCAAAAATTCTTAGAGAGCGTTGCCGCCGACCTCTGGGAGAGGTATGGCGAGAGGGTTGGGGAGTTGAAAGTTATCCTCCCCAATACTCGTACTCGTATATTTTTTGTGGATGCACTCTCGAAGATTGCCCACAAACCACTCTTTTCGCCCGAGTTTCTCTCTATCGACTCGTTGATGGTGAGTCTTGCAGGGTTGGAGAGGGTAGACCCTATTGTGGCTATTACAGAACTCTTTAATATATACTCGTCGTTCCACAAGGAGGAGAGTTTCGATACCTTCTATCGCTGGGGTGAGGTGCTCCTCAACGACTTTGATGCGGTGGATAAATATCTGATCGACGCAGAGATGCTCTTTTGTAATATTGCTGACCTGAGGGATGTGGATGCCGACCTGCTCTCTTATATGAGTGAGGAACAGTTGAAGATGGTAGGTCGTTTTTGGCGAGAGTTCGATGCCGAACACCGCACCTCGAAGCACAAAGAGCGTTTTCTCTCCATTTGGCGCACGCTGCTACCAATCTATAACACTTTCCGCCAAAAACTCTCCAAAGAGGGAGTGGGGTATACTGGTATGATATACCGTCGTGCAGCGGAGAGGTTGCGCTCAAGCGAGGCTCAACTACCCCAAGGAGGGTGGGTTATTTTAGGTTTCAATGCCCTTTCGGCAGCCGAAAATGTGCTCTTCGACCACCTGAAAAATGCCCACGAAGCGGATTTCTATTGGGATGCCGACGACTATTATCTTAAAGACGAAAACCAAGAGGCAGGACTCTTTGCAAGAGAGAATGTAAGACGCTATCCTATGCCCGCAACATTCTCACTCGATAGTTGTTTTGCAAAGCCTAAGACCATAAATGTTATCTCAACCCCCTCCGACTCACTACAGTGTAAGTATGTGGGCGAGTTTGTGGAGGAGATTGTGCAGAGCGAGGGAAGAATAGATAGAAATACTGCCATTGTGCTGACCAATGAGGGGCTGCTGTCGCCCCTGCTCTATTCGTTGCCCGACAGTGTGGGAGAGGTTAATATCACTATGGGATATCCGCTCAGAGCGACGCTGTCATATAGTTTTGTGGAGCGACTCCTGCAACTCCAACTACGAGCCCGTACTAATCGCTCCGGAGCATTGTCGTTCTATCACTCGGATGTAGAGGGACTTCTCGCGCACCCACTCATAATGGCTGCCGAAGGTCAGGTGTGCGCTACTCTGAGGGAAGAGATTGTGAATCGAGGGCGTATCTATGTTGCCGAAGAGTACCTCGTAGGGCGAGCGCCCTTGTTGGATAAAATTTT
This sequence comes from Tidjanibacter sp., assembly GCA_045591965.1. Lineage (GTDB taxonomy): Bacteria > Bacteroidota > Bacteroidia > Bacteroidales > Rikenellaceae > Tidjanibacter. The sequence goes on from JAZNTX010000021.1 coordinate 85,543, forward strand.
TACCTTCCACGAGGAGTGGCAGTCGCTCGGAGGTTACCTATTAGAGGTTATTGGCGAGGTGGCTCGCTTGGAGGTATCCCACCAGAGTGTCGAGCGAAGGGCTCTTAGCAGGGAGTGTTTCGGACTTATTGCTGAAATTGTGGTAAAGACCGATAATTCGCTACATCGCTGTGGTGTGGAGATGAAAAAGACCACCTATGCAGCACTCCTAAGGCGTGTGTTGCAGGGCGTTAGGGTGCCTTACAAGGGCGAGCCGCTCGGTGGTGTGCAGGTGATGGGTATTCTCGAAACCCGAAACCTCGATTTTAGGAATGTGGTGTTGTTATCAATGAATGATGATAACTTTCCTTCGGGGCGCATTACGGATACCTCTTTCATCCCCTACAACTTGCGCTATGCTTATGGTATGCCCACTCCGCGTCACAACGAGGGTGTTTATGCCTACTACTTCTACCGCCTTTTGCAGCGTGCCGAGAGGGTCGATTTGGTCTACTGCTCGGTGGCTACCGAGAGGGCTACGGGCGAGCCAAGTCGTTATATCTACCAACTCGACTACGAGAGCCCCCACACACTCACCCGCATCGAAAAGAGCCTCAATGTGAGCCTTGCCGAGGAGCGTAGGCTTATGGTCGAAAAGCGTGGCGAGGAGTTGCGTCGCTTGGAGGAGTTTTTAGTAGACGATATGGGGGGGACAAAACGCCGCTTGTCGCCCTCTACCTTCAATAATTATATGGAGTGCTCCTTGAAGTTCTACTTTAAGGCAATTGCAGGCATTCGCACCGAGGAAGAGATTGAGGAAGGGGTGGATAACGCACTCTTTGGTACTATTTTCCACAAGGCTATGCAACTACTCTATGAGCCTATGGAGGGGTGTAAACTCGCTCCTCGCGACTACCTCCCCGAGATTGATGCCAATAGGGTGCACGAGGTTGTGGTTAGGGCTATAACAGAGGAGTACTATGGTGGCGAGAGCGTGCCCGAAGAGGAGTATGGTGGCAATGTCATTGTCGTGAGGGATACGGTCGAGAAATATATCCTCTTATGCGTTGTACCCTTCGATAGTGCACCCGAGAGGGGCGACTACCGCATCTATGCACTCGAACGGGAGATGGCGAGCGACTTCTGTTTCGACAAGGGTAGGAGTGTGCGCTTCTATGGCTTCTCGGACCGCATAGACAAGATGCCCGACGGCTCGCTGAGGATTGTGGATTATAAGACGGGCTCACTACATAGGGACTTTGCGGGACTCTCGGCACTGCTATCGCGTTTGCCGGAGGGCCGCAATGGCGCAGTGTTGCAAACACTTATCTATTCTATGGTGGCGGAGCGTATGCAACACCGCGGAGAACTCGAAGGCTCGGGTGTGGCTCCTTCGCTCTACTATGTGCGCTACCTCGGCAAGGAGGAGTATTCGCCACTGCTCAACGATAAATCGGTAGGGCGCGAGGTGAATTCCTATGCCGACTATCGCGAGGAGTTCGAGGCACACTTGGCTGCAACCCTCCGCGAACTCTTCGACCCCGCAGTCCCCTTTGTCGCCACCGAGGATAAAAAGGTGTGCCAATGGTGCGACTTCGCCAAAATCTGCCATCGGGGGTAGTCTGCTTTTGTAAATTTGAAGGGATGGGGGATAATAATTATCCCCTCTACATTCTAAATTTTCAACTTTATTTGTATCTTTGCGCCCGAAATTAAAAAAGCAAAATGCGTTCTACACTATGTTTAGCAGAAGATTTTTGAGAATTAAGGTTCTGAAAGCAATCTATGCACACCTCTCGGGTGCTGTCGAATCTGTTGCAGTAGAGGAGAAAAACCTCCTCAAAGGTATCAATAAATCATACGACCTCTACCCACACATCCTCTCGCTGATAGTTGATGTTAAGCGTTATGCCGAAGAGCGCATTGAGATAGGTCTGAAAAAACACCTCCCAACCGCCGAGGAACTCAATCCCAATCGTAAGTTTGTACAAAATGCCGTTGTTGCCCAATTGGAGGGTAGCGATGCGTTGGATAGTATGCTCGTGGAACGAAAACTTGGCTGGGCAAATTATCCCGAACTTATCAAACACCTCTACCAAAAGATGACCGAGTCGGATTACTATACCGACTATATGAACTCCGAAAAGAACTCCTACGCTGAGGATAAAAAACTTGTAGAGGAGTTCTACCTCCAAACCGTGCAGGACAACGAGATGCTCTTGGAGGTGTTGGAGGAGAGTTCGATTATGTGGAGCGACGATTTGGACTTTATCCTGATTATGATACTCCGCACAATAGGCAATATGCGTAAACAGTCGCAACTTGAACTCCTCCCTCAGTATAAAAATGAGGACGACGAAGCCTTTGTGAAGAGTCTTTTCGCTCGTTCTTTGGTTGGCTACGAGGAGAACCTTGCAGTTGTGGAGCAGTATACCAAAAATTGGGATGTGGAGCGCATTGCACTGATGGACAATGTGATAATGACTACCGCTATTGCTGAACTTGTGGGCTTTGACTCCATCCCTGTGAAAGTAACCCTTGATGAGTATATCGAAATATCGAAGTATTACAGCACTCTCGGTAGTAGCACTTTCATCAATGGTATTCTGGATAAACTCTCGACCGACCTCGTTAAAAATGGCAAGGTTGTGAAGCAGGGTAGGGGCTTGGTGGAGATTTAATTACTATGAGCAGAGAGCAAAATAGAACCTATAAGGCAAAATGTCACCTTTGGTTGGTGGCATTTGCTTTTTTGTTGGTCGGGTGTGGTGGAAATAACACAAAGAGAACCACAACCAATACCCTCGATGCTCGTACCGTTATAGATGTGTCTGATTGTGCCCGAGTAGATACGCTCAATTTTGGCAGGGTGCGTGCAGGGGAGGTTGTGGAGATTGCTCTCGCCCTTGCCAATACCTCCGAGAAGCCACTCCTTGTGCTCTCTACCGAAACATCGTGTGGCTGCCTTGAAATGGAGTATCCTCGTGAGCCCTTGGAGGCAGGCGCAAGTAGTGCTGCAAAGATGACTTTTTACTCTTCGGGATACAATTATTTCGTGCCCCGAGCGTTCTATATTACGACTTCTGCGTCGCAAATTCCCAAGAAATTGGTGGTTGTCGCTGATATGGAGTAGGGTGGATTTTGATTTTTGAAATTATAACCCTACTTTTGTGCCACGCAAAACCGAAAATTAACACAATAAAAAACAAAAACTATGACTTTTACTACTATTATGCTCGAAGCCACCGCAGCAGCTGTGCCTGCTCAGCAGGGCTCGATGTGGAGTTCGCTCCTTATGATTGTAATGCTCTTTGTGGTGATGTACTTCTTTATGATTCGTCCCCAGCGCAAACAGCAGAAAGAGTTGGATAACTTCCGTAACTCGCTCGCCAAAGGTCAGAAGGTGATTACCGCTGGCGGTATCTATGGCGTTGTTAAGGAGATTGAGGAGCGCACAATCCTTATGGAGGTAGATGGCAATGTAACACTCCGTGTTGATAAGACTGCCATTATGCGCGATCCCCGCCAATAGAGCATATCTTGTGGGTGCTTTGGGCACCAAAATTCAGAGAGCGACATCCTTATTTGCGCTAAGCAAATTGCGGTGTCGCTCTTTTTTTCGGGGGGCACAAACATCCACCTTGCAATGTGCGCTCTATAAAGCCATGGGCGTAAATATGCTAAGTATCTCTTCTTCCCTCCGACTTGGAAATAAATAATTCTAAACTTACAACTTTTTTATTATCTTTGTGGATGTGAATGGAGAAATATCTAAATAAAAACTTATAACTACCAAATTATGAACAAGTACGCAATTCACCCCAATCCTCTCGTGAGATTTCTCGAAAAGGAGCCCAAAGAGTTTACAAAAGAGGATATAATCCGCTTTATTGTTGAGAATGAAATCGAAATGGTCAATTTCCGCTACGCTGCGGCAGACGGAAGGCTCAAATCGCTCAATTTTATAATCAACGACCTCGACTATCTCGACACCATTTTGACCTATGGCGAGAGGGTGGACGGCTCGAGCCTCTTCCCCAACTTTGTGCAGGCAGGAGCGAGTGACCTCTATGTCATTCCTCGCTATCGTACCGCTTTTCTTAATCCTTTTAGCGAGATACCCACCGTCGATATTCTGTGTGGTTACTACGACAAAGATGGTAAACCCTTCGCTTCGGCTCCCGACCAAGCACTCCACCGCGCACACAACGAGTTTAAGGCTCTGACGGGTATGGAGTTCCATGCTATGGGCGAGTTGGAGTACTATGTTGTAAGCGAAGCAGAGGAACTCTACATTACCCCCGACCAGCGTGGCTACCACGAGAGCGGTCCCTTCTGCAAGTGGGGTGATATGCGCCGCGAGGCTATGCAGGCAATCGCTGCTGCGGGCGGTAAAATCAAGTATGGTCATAGCGAGGTGGGTAACTTTGCGGTGGATGGTAAGATGTATGAGCAGAACGAGATTGAGTTCTTGCCCGTAGATGTCGAGGAGGCTGCCGACCAACTCCTTATTGCAAAGTGGATTTTGTGGGAGATATCCTATCGCTATGGCGTGTTGCTAACTTTCGCTCCCAAAATTACGGTTGGTAAGGCGGGTAGTGGTATGCATATTCATACCAAAGTGGTTAAGGATGGTAAGAATATGTACCTTAAAGATGGCAAGTTGAGCGATGTGGCTAAGACCGTAATTGCAGGTATCTTGGATGCGGCAGATGCGCTTACCGCATTTGGTAATACCAACCCAACCTCCTACCTCCGCCTTGTGCCTCATCAGGAGGCCCCTACCAACATCTGCTGGGGCGATAGAAACCGCTCGGTGCTTGTGCGTGTGCCCCTCGGTTGGACTTTGGGTGCTGGCGATATGATTAAGGATGCAAACCCCAATGCCACCTTCGTTGTTAAGGAGGCTACCGACAAACAGACCGTAGAGTTCCGCTGTCCCGATGGCTCGGCAGATATCTACCTCCTTTTGGCAGGTCTGGTTGCAGCGGCTCGTCATGGCTTCGAGATGGAGAATCCTGTGGCATACGCCGAGGAACGCTATGTGGGTGTAAATATCTTCCACGAGGAGCATAAGGCTATTGCTGAGCGACTTGCTCACCTGCCCGATTCGTGTGCTGTGTCGGCGGATGCTTTGGAGGCTAAACGCGAGATTTTCGAGTCGAAGGGAGTCTTTGGTACGGCTCTGATAGATGGCTGGATTAAGATGCTTAGGGCGCACAATGATGGCAATCTGAGAGAAGAGTTGCAAGCCAACCCCGAGAAAGTTAAAGAGTTGGTCAATAAGTTTATAAATGTATAACTTCTCGCGTTAGACCAGACAATAGACTACGGGCTCGCTCTGGGCGAGCCCGACTGCTTTGCTACTTTCAACCCTTAAATTTAGTTCTTACCTTGGTGGTATGGAGAAGATCGACCTTGTATATTTGTGGGTGGATGGTCACGATAGTCAGTGGCAGATGAAGAAAGAGAGGATGCTCGCAGAGAGAGGTGTGAAACCCAATCTGCAAGCACTTCATAAGGGGCGTTTTGTGGATAATGAGGAGTTGCGCTACTCGCTTCGCTCGGTGGAGATGTATGCTCCGTGGATTAATAAGATATATATCGTAACCGACGACCAAATACCCTCGTGGCTCAATACGGAACACCCTAAAATTAAGATGGTGTCGCATAGGGAAATTCTCCCAGCCGAGTGTCTGCCAACCTTCAACTCTCACGCTTTGGAGTTGGCTCTGACCAATATCGACGGACTTTCGGAGAGGTTTCTTTATGCCAACGACGATACATTTTTTGCACGCTCCGTAACTCCCGATTTCTTCTACACTGCAAAGGGGGTGCCCATTGCGCGTTTTTCAAGACGCACGAAGTTTGCAGATACTTCTTTGTATTCGGTTGTGGTGCAGAGGGCTAAGGAGTTGATTTATAAGAAATATGGCAAACGCTACAAACACAACCCACACCACAATATTGATGCTTACTTAAAGAGCGATGTGGATGCTTGTATTGCCGAATTTGCCGAGATGGCAGAGTCTACTCGTAGGGAGCCATTCCGTACAGCCCAAGACCTTCAGCGTGTGATTTTCCTCTATTGGGCATTGGCGAATGGTAGGGCAAAGAGGAAGATTGTGCGCCACTATGGCTCGGCAAAAAGTCTAAAAGAACGCATCGTCTGCCTATTGACAGGGCAGTATTGCGTAGATTCGCGTGCTTTTAGCCTTCATGGCAAAGGTGTCGAAAAGAGGATTGCAAAATATAACCCTACGCTTATGTGTCTAAATGATACAGAGGAGGCGACGGATGGCTGTCGCAACTCAATGAGGGCGTATTTGGAGGTGCGTTTCCCAAATAAAAGTAGTTTTGAGAAATAGAAACGATTGATAAATAGAGAGATATGGCAAAGGTTAAGAAGGCATATTATTGCAAAGAGTGTGGCAATGAGTCGCCCAAATGGTTTGGACAATGCCCTGCATGTGGTGTGTGGGGAAGTTGCTCGGAGGAGGTTATTGCTCGTGCGGGCGATAGTGTAAAGAACTCTCGAGGGGGCGAAAACCGCCCTCAGAGGATTGCCGATATTGCCGATGCAGACCACAAACGCATTGAACTTTCCAGTCCGGAGGTCAATAGGGTGCTGGGCGGAGGCTTGGTGCGTGGCTCGTTGGTGTTGCTTGGTGGCGAACCTGGTATTGGTAAGTCTACGCTTTCACTTCAACTTGCACTTGCGACAAAGGGCATTAAGACGCTCTATGTCAGCGGCGAGGAGTCCGCTTCGCAAATCAAAATGAGGGCTTCTCGATTGGGCGAGGTTAGCGATGATTGTTACATCTACCCCGAAACCCTTTTGGAGAATATTTTGAGCCACGCCGAGGAGATGAAACCCGACTTGGTGGTCATCGACTCCATACAGACTATTTATAGTGAGCAGGTTGAGTCCTCGGCAGGTAGCGTGTCGCAAATCCGCGAGTGTGCTGCCCGACTGCTGAAAATGGCAAAGGAGAGCGGTATTTCGGTAATAATCATTGGTCATATTACCAAAGACGGAGCCATTGCGGGTCCCAAAATTTTGGAACATATTGTCGATGTTGTCATCTCGTTTGAGGGCGACAATAACAATGTCTACCGCCTGCTCCGCGGTATTAAGAACCGATTTGGTGCCACCTTCGAGATAGGTATCTTCGAGATGAGGGAGGAGGGCTTGGTGGAGGTTACTAACCCCTCGGAGATACTGCTGAGCCACCCCGAGGAGCCACTTAGTGGTGTGAGTGTGGGTGCTGCGGTTGATGGTATACGCCCCTACCTTATTGAGGTGCAGGCATTGGTTAGCAATGCGGCATACGGCACTCCCCAACGCTCGGCTACGGGCTACGACTCGCGCAGGCTCAATATGCTACTTGCGGTGTTGGAGAAGAGAGTAGGAATGAAGATGTTCCAGAAGGATGTCTTTTTGAACTTTGCAGGCGGATTTAAGGTGCAAGATACGGGCTTGGACTTGGCGGTTGTGGGGGCTGTTATCTCCTCCTACTTCGATAGGGCTATTGACGAGGGAGTGTGTATGGCTGGCGAGATTGGCTTGTCGGGCGAAGTGCGCCCTGCACCCCGCACAGAACAGAGGATTGCCGAGGCAGCCCGCCATGGTTTTCGTAAAATTATTGTCAGCGGCTACCTTGCAGGCAGGGGATTGAAACTTCCCAAGGGTATTGAGGTCGTATTTATCAACTCGGTGTCGGAATTGCCTCGCGCAATGTTCTAATGCAGACCACGACCATAACATAGTTATGGAGGGTGGTGCGGAATGTTGATAATTTGTTGAGAAAATAGTTGCGAAAAAGGGTTTGAATTGCATATCTTTGTGGTGTCGGAAAGCAAAATTACGATGTTGATTACAGTGAAAGATATGAATACCGCTGAGATTAAGGCAAATAGAGAAGTGTTCCTTCAATGTTATTTGGCGTTGATGTGCGGTGTTCGCTCTACTAACGGGGGAAGTGTTTAGCAATAGACACCTCCTCTTTTGTTTTTATTATGTATAAAGAGAGAAAATAAATTAAAACAAACTTTTATAAACACAATTCATTTTTACCAAACAAAAACAAAAAGAGTATGAAGAAATTCTACACATTGATTGTTTCGTTGTTTGTGGCTATGAGCGCAATGGCTCAGGTTACAACTTCGAGTATGAGCGGTAAGGTGACCAGTAACGATGGTACTGCACTTGTTGGTGCCACTGTTATTGCCGTTCACACCCCTTCGGGTACCCAGTATGCTGCTGTGGTTGATGGCAATGGTGTATATCGCCTTGCTAATGTTCGCCCCGGTGGTCCCTACACCATCGAGTTCGAGTACATCGGCTACCGTACTCTTAGGCGTCAGGATGTTACCATCGGTCTTGGTGACAACTACACTCTTAACGCTACTCTTAGCCCAGAGGGTCAGGAGATTGAGGCGATTGTTGTGACTGGTGACGGTCTGGATAGCAACATGCGTACCAGCAACGCAGGTGCTCAGACTACCATCAGCACAAGGATTATGGAGAGCATGCCTACTGTTAGCCGTAGCATGAACGACCTGATGAAACTCACTCCTCAGGCTGCTTCGACCTCCAATGGTTTGGCAGTGGGTGGTGGTAACTACCGTCAGTCGTATGTTACTGTCGATGGTGCTGCTTTCAATAACGCATTTGGTATCGGTGGTAGCCTTCCCGCAGGTGGTGCTCCTATCTCGTTGGAGGCTTTGGACCAGATGAGTGTAAACATCACCCCCTTTGATGTTCGTCAGAGTGGTTTTACCGGTGGTGCTATCAACGCTGTAACCAAGAGCGGTACCAACGAGTATAAGGTATCGGTTTATGACTACTACACCTCTGACGCTCTTATCGGTACTAAGTATGCAACCAAAGATGGTGAGGTTAAGGAGTTGAGCCTCAGCGAGTCGCTCAGCAACACCGTTGGTTTCAACATTGGTGGTCCTATCATCAAAAACAAACTCTTCTTCTTCGTTAACTTTGAGTACGAGAACAATGTAAGCCCTGGTCAGAGCCGCAAGGCATACGATGGCAGCGAGGGTGAGTGGACTGTTGATGTTGGTAAGAATAGCCAGTTTAACCGTCCTACCAAAGAGTTTATGGAGGAGGTTAAGACCTATTTGAAAGATACTTACAACTACGACCCCGGTCGTTATGAGGACTACTCGATTCAGATTCCTAACTACAAGGTAATGGCTCGTTTGGACTGGAACATCAACAAAGATCACAAGTTCAACTTGCGTTATAGTTACACCAAAAATAAGTACTCTTCGAAACCTTCGTCGTCGATTAGTCCTATGGACGGTAGTACCTACAATAGGAATACCTATGGTCGCACTTCGAACTATGCACTCTACTTTGAGAGTTCGCGCTACTATCAGGAGCAGAACTTCACCTCGCTTGCTGCTGAGTTGAACTCTTCGTTCTTGGACGGTCAGTTGAATAACACCTTCCGTGCTACCTACTCGCACCAGTACGAGCCTCGTAGTTTCGAGGGCGATTTGTTCCCCACTGTGGACATTCTTCAAGACTATGTGGATGCAGAAGGTAAAACTCAGAAAGCAGTTCTTACCTCGTTTGGTCCCGACCCCTTCACCTATGGTAACCTTCGCGATGTAAGCACTGTTGTTGTTACCGACGAGGTAACCTACCACACAGGTATCCACAATATTGTAGGTGGTTTGCAGTATGAGTATGATAACACCAAGAACGGTTATATGCAGGGTGGTGCAGGCTACTATGTATATAACTCGTGGAATGATTTTGTAAACAATGCTGAGCCTTATGCATTTGTGATTACTCACTCCAACCGTGACGACTTGCAGCAGGTTTATCCTTCGTTTGACTTCCATCAGGTTTCGGCTTATGTTCAGGACGAGATGAATATCAGCAACAACTTCAAACTCACCGCTGGTCTTCGCTTGGAGTTGCCTTTCTATCCCAACATTGATGGCAACGAGAACAAAGCATTCACTGAGATGTATGCAAACCACGGTGGTTACAAGACCTCCGATATGCCCGCTGCTACTCTCAACATCTCGCCCCGCGTTGGTTTCAACTGGGATGTATTGGGTGACCGTAGCGTAGTATTGCGTGGTGGTAGCGGTATCTACACCGGTCGTCTGCCCTTCGTATGGCTCGTATCGGTTGCAGGTAACAGCAACTGCATGCAGGCACAATACAATACTACTTCGAAACAGAATCCTGATGCACTTCCTTCTGGCTTCAATACCAATATCAACGACATCCTCGCTGATATCTATGGTGGCGAGTTTAAGGCTGGCGAGTTGAGTGCTCCTTCGCAAGCAACCATCTTGGACAAAGACCTCAAAATGCCTACTACTTGGAAGACTTCACTTGCTGCTGACTTCGACCTTCCCTTCGGTATCAAGGGTTCGATTGAGGGTATCTACAACAAAGACCTCGTTAGCGTAGCAGTTACCAAGACCGGTCTTAAAGAGGGTGAGGTTCAACTCCCTGGTGAGCCTGCTCCTCGTGTAAGTTACTCTAATATTGAGGGCGTTGGTGCAAATGCTTATTTGATTTCTAACGAAGGTATTGACAAACAGGGTTACTACGCATCGTTGACCGCATCTTTGAAGAAAGATTTCAACTTTGGTCTTTCGCTCTACGGTGCTTACACCTACTCCACTTCGAAGAATGTAATTGATGGTATCGGTGACCAAGTTACCTCGGCATTCAACACCAACACCTATGGTGTGAATGGCTCGAATGCACATGAGTTGGGTTACTCCTCGTATGTTTCGCCTCACCGCTTGGTATTGAACGCTAATTACCGCTTCGCGTATGGCAATGGTAAGTTTGCAACTACCGTAGGCTTGTTCTATGAGGGTTACAACTACGCTTATGTTGGTGATTATAGTTACACCCGCACTTCCTACACTATGATGAGGGTAGATGAGGTTAAAAACAAAAACTACAATGTGAATGGTGACGGTGGTGCTTACAGCCTTATGTATATCCCCACCGAGAAAGATTTGGAGGGTATGACCTTCTCGTCTGAGGAGAATAAGGCTGCCTTCAACGAGTTCATCAAGAGCGACAAGTACCTCAGCCAGCACCGTGGCGAGTACTCGGAGCGTGGTGCCGTTGTTATGCCTTGGTTCAGCCAGTTGAACTTCAAGATTAACCAGGATATCAACTTTATGGTTGCAGGTAGGAGACAGACCGTTCAGCTCGGTTTGGATATCAAGAACTTGGGCAACCTCATCAATCCTGCTTGGGGTAACATCCAGCAGTGGGGTGCTAACGAAATCTTGTCTATCAATCAGGACGATGTTTACACCTTCAACACCAAAAATGCTCAGTGGAACACTTATGGCAACACCATCTCCACTTGGTCGATGTTGCTTAGCGCACGCTACTTCTTCTAATAGAGTGGCTTCTTAAACAAAAAACTCCCCGATTTTTCGGGGAGGTTTTTGTTTGTCTACCGTCTACCGTCTACCGTCTACCGTCTACCGCCATTAAGGTACTTCCCCTCTAAGTTAGAGGGTGGAGCGCGTGTAAAATTACTCTTTACTCTTTGCCCAATATATCCTTTACTTCGCCTTCGACTTTCAGCAGTCGGGCGCGGCAGAGTTTTATGAGTTCTGTTGCGCGAGTGACTTTCGATGCGAGTGTGTCGATATCCGACTCGCCATCCTCAATACTGCGCAAAATCTGCTCCAATTCGGCAAGAGCCTCGCTGTAACCAATCTCTCTTTTCTCCATAGTCGTTATATTTTAATCATTTTTCTTCGTAATTGTAGCCTCAAAACCACCCTTTGCAAGGCGAATTTCAACACTCTCTCCCTCTGTGAGTTGAGAAGCGTTGGTTATAGTCCTGCCGCCACTGCGTACCATGGCAAAGCCGAGCGCGAGGATTCTCTCGGGCGAGGCAGCACCCACCCGAGCCTCGATGGTCGCAAGACGAGAGTTGTTGGTGGTAAATGTGCGCTCGGTGGCGTGGCTCAGACGCATAGATGCACGCTCCAATCCTAATGTAAGGGTGCTGAGCAGGCGCTGGGCGTTGTTTTGAAGCCTTGCGCCACAAAGTGTAAGGCGTGAGGTGTGGTTGATAAGTATAGCACTTGCTGCTTGTCCAATCATACCATGGAGGCTCTCTACCTCTGTGAGGTAACTCTCCGCACGCGCCACAAGATAGTCGGCAACGGCCGTTGGGGTTTTGAGCGACTCGGCAGCCACAAGGTCTGCCACCGAGGAGTCCTTGTCGTGACCTATGCCTGTCAGCACAGGCAGCGGAAATTGGGCAATATGGGAGCAGAGCGCGTAGGAGTTGAAACACTCTAAGTCGCTCTGCGAGCCACCACCACGAATTATCGCCACAGCGTCAAACTCCTCGTCGCGCTCGGCAATCTCGCCAAGAGCGGAGATTATCGACTCCTCCGCAGCCGCGCCCTGTACAATAGCCTCAAAGAGGGTTGTGTTGATGGCAAAGGGCGACTCGGCAAGATGGTTGTGGAAATCCTGCAAGCCCGCAGCAGTGGCAGACGAAATAATAGCCACGCGCTGTATGACAGTGGGGCAGGGGAGTGAACGATTGAGGTCGATAACCCCCTCGCGAGTAAGAGCGTCGATTACCTCCCTCTTGCGCCTTTCGTTTTCGCCAATGGTGTAGGCAGGGTCTATGTCGCTAACAACAAGCGAGAAGCCATACGACTCATGAAATGTTACGCCAACTTTCAAAAGCACACTCATGCCCGCTGCAAGGTCGCATCCCGTAGCCATTCGGAAGTGGGAGGCGATACCCGCCCAACGACTGCGCCAGATGGCAGCCGAGGCTTTTGCTTTGGGTGCGCCCTCTTGGTCGCCCTTCTCGATAAGTTCGAGATAGCAGTGACCCGAGTAGCGGTTTTCCTTCATCTCGCCAATCTCTGCACTTATCCACACACCAAATGGGAAACGCTCCGCAAGGGTGCGCTTGACATTGGAGAGCAACTCCGAGAGTGGTATGTGCCTTTCGGTAGGCATAGAGTGTGTTGCTTACTTATTCGAGTGGCTAAAATTGTGTGAAATCTGTACCGTTGTGGGTGCCGTACTTATGACCCGTAGTGGGGGATTGGAATACTCGGCTCCAACCATCGCAGGCGGTAACTTCCTGCACCTCTTCGCCATTGATGACCATACCGCCACTGCGTCTGCCCCTAAGGGATATGGGGTTGAGCATTGAGCCTATGCCAACAAGTGCCACAATCGCAACAATAATCAGCATCGCAATCAGCGCACCAAGCAACTTGAAGAGCGCCTCGGCAGTGATGAGGTAGAAGAGGGGGAAGAAGATGAACAAAATAGCCCACCCGTTGCCCTTGCACAAGCCCCAAATTGCGTTAAACAATGAGGCTACGCCAACGATAATACCAATAACCAAAAGGAATTCGAAACTTTCCAAGAAGTATGCCAATGCGGTGCCAGCGTAGGCTACCACTGCAATTGCGAGATTGACAACGACCGACACGGTGTCGTCTTTCGCCTTTGTGTGGTGCGCAAGGAAGTGTCCCATAGAGGGTGGCAGAACAACTGCACCAATGATGAGGGTAAAAGTGAGCACCAATCGCAGGCAGAAACTAAGGAAGTCCCACAGCCACTCCCAGTCGTTATAGAGCCAATCCCACTTCAAGAAATCCACATATCCACCGCCCAACACAAGGTAGTTGATAAACTCCAAACCCATTGTAAGAATGAACACTATCAGGGTGGGGAGCATCGCCTTGTGGTTGAAACGGGTGTCGTTCTTAACATCAGCAGCCCAAGTCAACAGACCGCCCATAGTCAGCATAAATATCAGCAGCAGTAGCGTTGTCAGTGCGGGCGAGCACTGGAAGTGGAAATGAGAGTCCTGCAACTCATCGGCAAGGTCGCAGAGTATCATCGCACTGTCCATTGTGATATCCTCGCTGTGACTCCAATGTGCTCTGTATCTGAGTTTTTGGCGGAACACGAAGTCGTTATCCACAAAGTGGGTGAGGTCTGGATTGTGTATGCCCGTACCATCGGAAAAACCGACTTTTGCCATATCGGTATCCCCAACCTTGATGTCGTAGAGGAAGCAGGGAGTGCCAGACTCCACCTGCTTGACTACCGCTGCATCTTCGCTGACGGACTTGTAGAGGGGAATCTCTCCACCCGTCTCGTTGTTGTAGAGAATGTACTTATTGACGGTATTGGTGCAACCGCAAAAGAGGGCGGAGCACAATAGCACACCCAACATTGCGATACGACTAAATGTTGTTTTCATACGCTGATTTGGCTTGATTTTTCTGTATTTATTCACAAATATAACTCTTTTTTTTGATAAGAATGCGAATTGTGGGGCTAAATGGGTGGTATTATTACCGCTCGACATTTGAACAAATCCCCAAAAAATCATATCTTTGCGCCCAAAGTAGAAAAAATTATGGTAGATAACGCAATACTTAACCGCCTTGACGGTTTGAAAATCAAATTCGAGGAGATGGGTCAGCAGATGACCGACCCCGAAGTAATTGCCGATATGAAACGCTTTGTGCAACTCAACAAGGAGTACAGAGAGTTGGAGCCCCTTGTGGCTGCGGCAGATAAGTTCAAAAAGACCCTCGCAAACCTTGCAGATGCAAAGGATATTCTCGCCAACGAGAAAGACGAGGATATGCGCGAAATGGCTCGCGAGGAGGTGGCAGAACTCGAACCTCTGGCAGAGCAGTTGGAGGCAGAGATTAAACTCCTGCTTATCCCCAAGGATCCCCAAGATAGCAAGAACGCTATTGTGGAGATTCGTGGCGGTACGGGTGGCGACGAGGCTGCATTGTTTGCTGGCGACCTCTTGCGTATGTATATGAAATACATCGAGAGCAAGGGTTGGCGTTACGAAATCAACTCCTTCTCGGAGGGTGCCGCAGGTGGCTACAAAGAGGTCGTAATGAAGGTTACGGGCGATGGTGTCTATGGCACCTTGAAGTACGAGAGTGGTGTGCACCGTGTGCAGCGTGTGCCCGCAACAGAGACTCAGGGTCGTATCCACACCTCGGCGGCGACCGTTGCAGTACTTCCCGAGGCAGACGAGTTCGATGTTGAAATTAGCATGAACGATATCCGCAAGGATACCTACTGCGCGAGTGGTCCTGGTGGTCAGTGTGTCAATACTACCTACTCGGCAGTGCGTCTTACCCACATCCCTACGGGTATTGTCGTTCAGTGTCAGGACCAAAAGTCGCAACTTAAAAACTTTGACAAAGCACTTGAAGAGTTGCGTACCCGTATCTTCAACTTGGAGTACGCCAAGTATATGGACGAGATTGCCTCGAAGCGTAAGACTATGGTCAGCACGGGCGATAGGAGCGCGAAAATCCGCACTTACAACTATCCTCAGGGGCGTATTACCGACCACCGCATCAACTACACCATCTACAATCTGCCTGCCTTTATGAATGGCGACATTCAGGATTGTATTGATCAATTGGTTGTAGCCGAGAACGCCGAGCGACTCAAAGAGAGCGAACTTGGTTAAAAAACGCATATAACGCGCGTCTGCGGAGTTATACTTCGATAAGCGGAGTTCCTCATTTACGATTAGTAAACTGTGGACTCCGCTTTCTCGTATACCTTGCATCCATCGCATTCTCTGTGTTTTTACCACTTGGGGGACTTGCAGAAGAGCACCCTCATTAAAAGCACTCCCCTGACGCAAAAAAACTCCCAAACTCAAAACGAGTTCGGGAGTTTTTTGTTTGTTGGTCGGGTAGAAGAACTACTCGTAAACCTTGGGAGTAAGTTTGCCTTCGAGAACCCTCTGGGCATTCATTGCTAGAGCCTCCAACTCGTTCTCACCGGGCATAACCACCACCTTAGCCATAGGCTCAATCATATCCTTGATATAGCCCACAACATTCTTGTCGTAGGCGATACCACCGGTGAGGATGACAGCGTCTACCTCGCCTTTGAGTACGGCAATCATCTGACCGATGAACTTACCAACACCGTATGCCATAGCGTCGGCAACCAAAATAGCCTCCTTGTCGCCTGCATTGTAGCGGTTCTCAACCTCGCGCATATCGTTGGTATTGAGGTGTGCCACAACACCGCCTTTGCCGTTAATCATCTTGGTAATCTCGGCAAGGGTGTAGTTGCCACTCATACACATCTTAGCAAATGCGAGTGCGGGAACGGTACCTGCTCTCTCGGGCGAGAAGGGACCCTCGCCATCGAGTGCGTTGTTTACATCCACAACCAAGCCTTTGCGGTGTGCACCAATCGAGATACCACCACCCATGTGAGCCACAACCAAGTTGAGATCCTCGTAGGGTTTGCCAATCTTGTCGGCATAGACGCGAGCCACAGCCTTCTGGTTCAGGGCGTGGAAGATAGACTGACGCTCCAAAGCGGGAATACCCGAGAGGCGAGCCACATCCTGCAACTCATCAACAACCACGGGGTCGGCAATGTAGGCGTGAACGCCTGCAAGTTTAGCAATCTCGGCAGCCAAAAGTGCGCCCAAGTTCGAGGCATGATGACCTGCGGGACGCTCCTTGATATCCTCAATCATCTGCTCATTAACCTCATAAGTGCCGCTGGGAATGGGTTTGAGCAGACCGCCACGACCAATCACTGCATCCAACTCAGTGAGGGCGATACCCGACTGTTTGATAGCATTGAGAATTACATCCCTGCGGAAGTCGAGTTGGTCGAGGATGGTTTTGTAGCGACCAATCTCTTCACTCGAATGGCGAAGGGTAGTCGAAAAGAGTTCCTTGTCGTTCTCGAATACTGCAACCTTTGTCGAGGTCGAACCAGGGTTGATAGTTAAAATTTTATACGCTTTCTCCATTGTTTTAAGTGGTTTTAGGTTATACGACTATTTTGCCGAGAGGCAAGCCAGAGCGATAGAGTAGAGTTTGGTCTTGGTTGAGTCACCACGCGAGGTGAGAACGCAAGGAGCCGAAGGACCAGCAACCATTGCTGCCAACTCTGCGCCCGCAAACTTCGAGCAAGCCTTGAAGAATACATTACCACTCTCAATGTTGGGGAAGAGCAAGCAGTCTGCATCGCCGGCAACGGGACCGGTGAGTTTCTTAATCTTCACGCTCTCCTCATCAATAGCAACATCGAGTGCCAAAGGACCTTGGAAAAGACCTTCGCCGAGTTCGCCATTCTGTCCCATCTCCGAGAGGGCAGCAGCCTCAACCGAACTTACAACCTTGGGCAAGAGTTGCTCGCTGGGTGCAAGAAGTGCAACTTTGGGGCACTCAATGCCGAGGTTTTGTGCAGTCTGCACAAGGTATTTAGCAATCTGTTTCTTCTGATCAATGGTGGGGCAGGGAAGAACTGCAACATCGCTCACTACGAGCAATTTGTGGTATGCGGGAACCTCCAAAACGGTAACATGGCTGAGGGTAGTACCTGCGGGAAGCAAGCCCCACTCTTTGTTCAAAATGCCACGCATATATTTGTCCGTAGGAACAACACCCTTCATCAATACATCGTACTCGCCATTGTGAACAGCCTTAACGGCAATCTCCACAGCCTTAACATCCTCACTCTCGGGGATGATGGTGTATTGGCTCATATCTACGCCCTCAGCCTCGCACGATTTTTTAATCTCCTCGGGGTCGCCCACAAGTGTTACCTCTGCCAAGCCAGCCTTGATAGCCATGTCGGTAGCACCAATCGAGTGAGTGTCCTGACCGTATGCTACAATCATCTTTTTTTTGCCACGAGCCACTGCCGCAGCAACAATCTCTTCCAAATGTTTAATCATAGTCTTAAATAAAAGTGTTTTTAGGTTATTTTTTGAGTTTGCTTACAATGTTGAATGTGTCGGTAGCAATAACGAGTTCCTCGTTGGTGCCGATAACCACAACCTTAACTTTTGATTCGGGGGTGGAGAGTACCTTGTCCTGACCTTTAACGCCAGCATTTGCAGCCTTGTCGAACTCAATACCCATAAACTCCATATCTTTGCAGACATACTCCCTCATCTCAGGACCGTTCTCGCCCACACCGCCGGTGAATACCAAGAGGTCGATGCCTCCCATTGCAGCGGCATACGAGCCAACATATTTCTTAACGCGGTAGAAATATGCCTCCTCAGCATCGATAACCACCTGATTGCCAGCCTCCACAGCAGCCCTAATGTCGCGCATATCCGACGAAAGACCACCCGACAGACCATAGATGCCCGACTCTTTGTTGATGAGGTTCCAAATCTCCTCCATCGACTTACCCTCTTTGGTGTGGATGAAGTTGAGAACGCCAGCGTCAATAGCACCGCAACGAGTACCCATCATAAGACCATCTACGGGTGTCAATCCCATTGAAGTATCAATACTCTTGCCATTGAGGACAGCGGTTACCGAGCCACCATTACCGATGTGGCAAGTGACGATTTTGGAGTTGTGGAAGTCCAAACCAACCATTTTGGCAGCCTCCTCCGCTACGAAACGGTGGCTGGTGCCGTGGAAACCATAGGCACGCACCCTATACTCGTCGTAGTAACGGCGGGGAATACCATAGAGGAACGCCCTTGCAGGCATTGTCTGGTGGAATGCAGTATCGAAGTTTGCCACCTGAGGAACACCTGGGAGGAGTTCGTTGATGGCATAGATACCTTTGAGGTTTGCGGGAATGTGCAGGGGAGCCAAATCTACGCAACCCTCTACCAACTGCATAACATCTTCGTTGATGAGAGCACTCTCTTTGAACTGCTCGCCACCGTGAACTACGCGGTGACCCACAGCATCCAACTCTTTGAGTGAAGCGATAACGCCACTCTCGGGGTGGGTAATAGCCTTGATGATAAGGTCAATACCAACGGTGTGGTCGGGAATGTCGCACACTGTTTTTACGGGCTCTTTGCCCGAAGGTTTGTGGGTGATTACGCCATCGTTGATGCCGATGCGCTCAACCAAACCTTTGGCGAGGAGGTCATTACCGCCCTCTTCCATTTTGATTACCTGATACTTAATCGAACTGCTGCCGCAGTTAAGAACAAGAATTACCATAGTGTTTTTATATAATTTTGAATTTTGAATTATGCATTTTGAATTCTATTGGTATTTGTAGCCCACGCCTTTGATGGTTACGATATGGTCCTCGCCAATTTTGGTGCGGAGTTTGCGGATGTGAACATCTATTGTTCGGTCGCCAACAATTACCTCGCTGCCCCATACGCAGGCGTAAATCTCCTCACGCGAGAAAACCTTATGAGGCTTGGAGTAGAGTAGTGCCAATAGTTGAAACTCCTTGCGTGGCAGAACAAGTTCCCTACCATTCTTGATAACCACGAACCTCTCCTTATCGATAGTAACGGTGTCGTTAGAGGGAGTTGGTTCGCTACTCTCGCCACCCTCACCGCGTTTGAGAATGGCTTTGAGTCGGCTGACCAGCAGTCGTGGGTGGATAGGTTTTGTGATGTAGTCATCTGCTCCGAGGTCGAAACCTTGTAGTTGTGACTCGTCTTCGCCGCGTGCCGAGAGGAATACTATTAGAGAGCCTGCGAGTTCGGGAATCTTTTTGAGTTGTTCGCAGGTTTGCATACCATCCATCTCGGGCATCATTACATCGAGCAAAATTAGGTGAGGAAGAAACTCCTTTGCCTTCTCAATTGCCAAAATTCCGTTGGAGGCAGTCTCTACCTCGAAACCCTCGCGCGTGAGGTTGTAGCCCACAAATTCGAGAATGTCGGGCTCATCATCTACAAGCAGAATGCGGTAACTCATAGTCTTTGGGTGGTATTAATCGTTTCAACCCCGAAAGGTAGTACTTTTTGCCGAGACTTCCTACAAAAAGATACCATATTTATTTTAGGGGGTAAAATTTATTGCTTGGTGGTTGGAAAGTCGGGTAAAATGCCCTACATTTGTAGATTATCTGTGTGGTTGTAAGACCATACGGAGAAGTGAAACGTAAAAATTACTTTTTATGACTACCGAAAAATTGAATTCTGTTCCCGAGGAACAAGTCGGCATTGCCGAAGATGCGAAAGTGGTTTCTACCGAAGAGAGTGCTGCTCAGGTGGAGTGCTCTGGTGTTGAAAATGAAGAAGTTGCTCCTTTGCAGGAGGTGAACTTCGCAGAGGAAGAGGCTGCATTGGCGGCCGAGTCCCCTGAATTTAGTCTCGAAAATGACGAGATTGTGGAAGAGGAGGCTGAAATTAATGACAAACTCTCGGCTTCGCTTGCCGTTGTTGGCAAGATGGCAAAGTCGGAGATTGTGGAGTATTTCGCGACTCTCTTAGAGGAAAAACCTGTGCAGACACTGCGCTACGATGTAGAGGCAGTGAAGGTTGCTTTCTACAAGAAACATCGTGCAGAGGTTGAAGAGTTGAAGAAGAATCATATTGAGCAAGGTGGCTTGGTAGAGGAGTTTGTGGCTCCCGTAGATGTGGACGAGGTAAGACTCAAAGAGTACTTCGCCATCTATCGCACCAAGCGCGAGGAGTACATGGCTGGGCTCGAAAAGAGCAAAGAGGAGAATCTTAAAGTAAAACTCCAAATCATCGAAGAACTTAAAGCACTCATCGAAACGGGCGAAACGGTAGGGCAGACCTTCCAGACCTTCCGCCAATTACAACAGCGTTGGAAAGAGGCTGGTGCTGTGCCTCAGGCGAATGTGAAGGATGTGTGGGAGACATACAACCTCCATGTGGAGAACTTCTATGATTTTGTGAAGATTAATAAGGAGTTGCGCGATTTGGACTTGCAGCGTAACTTGGAGTCTAAGACGGCTCTCTGCGAGGCTGCCGAGTCGCTCGCTGCCGAGAACTCTATTGTGGCTGCCTTCCGCAAGTTGCAGGATTTGCACGAGCAGTGGAGGGAGATAGGTCCTGTGGCTCGCGAGCAAAAAGATGCTATTTGGGAGCGTTTCAAGGAGGCTTCCTCGCGCATCAACCGTCGCCATCAGGAGTATTTCGAGGGTATCAAGGAGGAGCAGAAGAAAAACCTTGCACTGAAAACCGAGTTGTGTGAGAAGGCAGAGGCTCTCTCTACCGAGATGATAACAACTCGCAAGGAGTGGAATAAGGCCTCCGACAAACTGATTGAAATCCAGAAGGTATGGAAGACCATAGGCTTTGCTCCCAAGAAGGATAATACCAAGATTTATGAGCGTTTCCGCGCGGCTTGCGACAAGTTCTTTGAACTCAAACGCTCGTTCTATGAGGGCGTTAAGACCGAAATGGAGCACAACTTACAACTCAAATTGGAGATTTGTGAGGCTGCCGAGGCTATTCAGGATAGCGAGCAGTGGAAGAAGAGCGCAGACGAACTCATTGAGTTGCAGAAACGCTGGAAGGAGATTGGTCCCGTTTCGCGCCGTCACTCAGACGCTGTATGGAAGAGGTTTAGGGCTGCTTGTGACCACTTCTTTGCACGCAAGAGCGAGTACTTTGCGGGTGTCGATGCAGAGCATACCGCCAATCTTGAAAAGAAAAACGCACTCTTGGTCGAGATAGAGAGTTTTGATATTTCGGGTGGCTCAATAGAGGATATTAAGGAGTTTCAGAGGCGTTGGAGCGAGATTGGTCATGTGCCCATCAAGGAGAAAGACGCTCTGCAAAAACGCTATCGTGCCGCAATAGACCGCCTCTTTGCCGTATTGCGCGGTGGCGATAGGGAGCGTAGGGCTGAGAATTTTAGGAATAAAATTAACTCGATGAAAGGCAATGGTGGTAAGTTGCGCACCGAGCGCGATAGGCTCTATAACAAGGTAAAACAACTCGAAGCAGATATTGCAACCTTGGAGAACAACATAGGTTTCTTTGCACGCTCGAAGGGTGCTGAGGCACTCATCCGCGATGTGGAGAACAAGATTGCGAGGGCTAAGCAGGAGATGGCAGACACCATTGAGAAAATTAACCTCATCGACAGCGAGCAAGAGTAGTAGAATGATTAAATAATAGAAGGGACTTGTATTATGTTTAACAACGACAATAAAACCACCAAATATGTCTTTGTGACGGGTGGTGTAGCATCTTCGCTTGGTAAAGGTATTATCTCGGCATCGCTTGCGCGTTTGTTGCAGGGTAGGGGATACTCGGTAACCATCCAGAAACTCGATCCATATATCAACATCGACCCCGGTACGCTCAACCCCTACGAGCATGGCGAGTGTTATGTTACGGAGGATGGTGCAGAGACCGACCTCGACTTGGGACACTATGAGCGTTTTACGGCAATTACCACCTCGCAAGCAAATAATGTAACCACGGGTAAGATTTACCAAAGTGTTATCAATAAGGAGCGTAGGGGCGATTTCTTGGGTAAAACCGTACAAGTTATTCCCCATATTACCGATGAAATCAAACGCCGTATTGTGATGCTTGGTAAGAAGGGTGGATATGATATTGTAATTACCGAGATTGGCGGAACAGTTGGCGATATTGAGTCGTTGCCCTTTATTGAGGCAGTGCGCCAGTTGCGCTACGAGTTGGGCTTTGGCAACACTATGGTACTCCATCTTACCTTGGTGCCTTATATGAGGGCTTCTGGCGAGTTGAAAACCAAGCCCACACAACACTCCGTAAAACAACTCTTGGAGAATGGCTTGCAACCCGATGTTTTGGTGTTGCGCTCGGATGTGGAGTTGGGACAGGAATTGAGGAAGAAGGTTGCCTTGTTCTGCAATGTGTCGCCCAACGCTGTTATTGAGTCTATCGATGTGCCAACCATCTATGAGGTGCCACTTAAAATGCAGGCTCAGAGGCTCGACGAGGTAGTTCTCGAAAAATTCCACTTGCCCTACGAGGGTGAGAGCGATATGGCTTCGTGGAAGGAGTTTGTAGAGAAGGTAAAAAATCCCAAAGATGTGGTTAATATCGCACTCGTGGGTAAGTATACCGCACTGCCCGATGCCTATAAGTCCATTGTTGAAGCGTTTGTTCATGCAGGCGCAGTTAATGAGGTGAAAGTCAAGGTGGAATACATCAATGCTGAGACTGTTAATGATGGCAACGCACACGAGATTTTGAGAGGTTGGGATGGTATCCTTGTTGCTCCTGGTTTTGGTCATCGTGGCTTGGAGGGTAAGATTGCGGCTGTTAGGTATGCGCGTGAGCAGAAAGTTCCATTTATGGGTATCTGCCTCGGTATGCAGTGTGCAGTAATTGAGTTTGCCCGCAATGTGCTTGGCTATAAAGATGCGACATCGACCGAAATGGAGGTGCCCACCGAGCATCCCGTTATAGACCTTATGGAGGAGCAGAAAAATGTTACCGACAAGGGTGGTACTATGCGTCTGGGCGCATATCCTTGCAAAGTTAAGAGGGATTCGCACCTCTATGAGGCATACGGTCAGGAGGTTATCTATGAGCGTCACCGCCATCGCTACGAGTTCAACAACCAATTCTTGGCAGACTTCGAGGCAGCAGGTATGGTCGCTACGGGTATCAATCCCGAGACTGGCTTGGTCGAGGCTGTGGAGATTAAGGACCATCCTTGGTTTGTGGGTGCGCAGTTCCACCCCGAGTACAAGAGCACGGTGAAATATCCTCATCCCTTGTTTGTGGACTTTGTGAAAGCTGCAATTAAAAATCGTAAGTAGTTGAATATAAAATAGAAAAATAGAGTAAAAAGGAATGGATAAAAAGAGTATAATCGGCTTCGTACTGATGGGTTTGATACTCTTCGGTTACAGTTGGTATCAGGGAGAGCAGGCAGAAAAACAGAGGGAGGCTTATTACGCTGCTCAGAGGGAGCAGTTTGTGGCAGACTCCATTGATAGAGCCATGTACCCCGAGAAGTATATCAACGAGGTAGTGGCTCAGAACCAAGAGGATACACGCCGCGCAGAGGCTATTGCTTCCTACCAACATGAGGCTCAAAAACGCTTTGAAAGCGAACTTTCGCGTAACTTTGGAGAGATGCTCGTAGGTGCATTGAGTGGCGAGGAGCAATTCTACACACTCGAAAATGATGTGATGACGATGACCATCTCTTCGCTTGGTGGTAAGGTGTCGGATGTAACGCTCAAAGAGTATCGCAAATACGCCGAAGAGGGCGAGGAGGGCGAACTTGTAAAGATGTTCGACCCTGAGAGTGCGAAATTCGATTTGGGCTTCTATATGCGCCGTGGCTATAACGAGAGCAAACTCAATACCGAGGGCTTCTATTTTATCTCGGATGGTGTGCAGAGAGTGACGCTTGCTGATGGTACAGAGGTTCAAGAGGTTACTATGCGCCTGCCCATCGAGGAGGGCTCGGCAGTGGAGTTTGTCTACACAATGCGCGAGGGCGACTATATGGTCGATTTCGATGTGAGGTTTGTGGGTATGAACGAGTGGTTGCGCAATGCTACATCGTTTGACATTACTTGGAACAATACCTCCTATCAGAATGAGCGCGGCTACAAGAATGAGAATATGTACACCACCATCTCCTACCTCTTCCCCGAGGAGCGCAAGGTGGAGAAGTTGCCCTTGGCAGAGGTCGGTAAGCGCGGAGGTGGTAGCCGTAGTGAAACCATTAAGACCGAGTTTGAGTGGTTTGCTTTCCAGCAGCAGTTCTTCTCCTCGATTATGATTGCCCCCGAGGGTTTTAGCAATGGCGAGGTTGGTTTCGATACATACAAACCCGATAGTGGCTATATTAAAGACTTTAAGGCGAGTGTAAGTGTTCCCTTTGATAGTCAGAAGAGTACATATAATTTCAAATTCTACTATGGTCCCAACAAGTATTCGCTCCTGAAAGAGTACGACCTCGGTTTGGAGAAGGTTGTACAACTTGGTGGTAGGCTCGTAAGTTGGGTAAACCGTTGGATTGTAATCCCCGTATTCGACATTTTGAGTCGCTTTATTGGCAGTTATGGTTTGATAATTCTGCTTCTTACACTATTTATCAAACTGCTCATCTTCCCCTTGACCTATAAGTCGATGATTTCGTCTGCAAAGATGAGGGCTATACGCCCCGAAATTATGGCTATTCAGGCTAAGTATCCCAAGGCGCAGACCGACCAGCAGGAGATGATGAAGAGCCAGCAGGCAACAATGGAACTCTATAAGAAGTATGGTGTGAGCCCTATGGGAGGCTGTCTGCCTATGCTTATCCAGTTCCCCGTGCTGATTGCGATGTTCCGATTCTTCCCCACGGCTATTGAGTTGCGTGGCGAGAGTTTCCTCTGGATGAAAGACCTCTCGACCTACGATAGCGTCTTGAATTTGCCTTTCAATATTCCATGGTATGGCAACCATGTTAGCCTTATGGCGCTTATCATGGCTGTGACTTTGTTCTTCTACACCAAACTCACCTACAAAGAGCAAGAGCAACAGACCGCCGCAGCCCCTGGTATGGCAGGTATGAAGTTTATGATGCTCTACTTTACGCCCCTTATGATGCTTATGTGGATGAATAACTATGCGAGCGGTTTGTGCTACTACTACTTTGTGTCGCAGATAGTTACAATTATCATCAACTTTGCATTCCGCTATGGCATCAGCGAGGAGAAACTCCGCGCCAAGATGCTTGCCAAGGCTAAGGTTGCGGCAGCGGCTCCCAAGAAGAAGAGCAAGTGGCAACAGAGGCTCGAAGAGGCTCAGCGCCAACAAGAGGCAATGCTGAAAGAGCGCGAAAGGAAACAATACCGCTCGAAACACTAAAACCAGAAAAAAGAGAGGAATAGTGACTGATTCCTCTCTTTTTTGGTTTTAGTATTTGTTATAGGAGAACTAGGAGTACTAGGAAATCCCAGAAGCCCTAGTACTCCTAGTACTCCTAGTAGTCATAGTAGCCATAGTCCCCCTTTGGTCACGAGTATTAAAAAAGATACCCGTGACCAAAGGGGGCAACTTTCAACTCTCAACTTTCAATTCTACAACCCTGTGATTTTCTTAATCTCGTTGAGCGTATTGAGGGCTTCGAGGGGTGTGAGATTATTGATATCGAGGTCGCGAATTTGGTCGCGTATCTGCACCAAAACGGGATCATCGAGTTGGAACATAGAGAGTTGTATGCCCATCTGTGGAGAGGGTTGCGCCGCCTTTACTTTGGGCATAGCCTTGCCACCCTTACCCTTTGAGGCGGACTGCTCAACGGCGAGCGAGTCGTCGGCATGGGAGGCAACAAGCACCGAGAGAATCTCCTCGGCACGCTCCACAACTTTCGAGGGCATACCCGCAAGCCTTGCGACATGAATACCAAACGAGTTGTCCGTACCGCCCCTCTGCAACTTGCGCAGGAAGAGTACAGAACGGTTTACCTCCTTGACAGATACATTGTAGTTCTTGACTCTCGCGAGGCTCTCTTCCATTTGATTAAGTTCGTGGTAGTGTGTCGCGAAGAGTGTCTTAGCCTTGGCTCTGGGGTGGTTGTGGAGGTA
Source organism: Tidjanibacter sp. (assembly GCA_045591965.1). Lineage (GTDB taxonomy): Bacteria > Bacteroidota > Bacteroidia > Bacteroidales > Rikenellaceae > Tidjanibacter. Next base: position 111,842 of record JAZNTX010000021.1, read on the forward strand.
CTCCACCATACTCCACGCAATAGAAATGCCATCGTAAGTACTCGTACCCCTACCAATCTCGTCGAGGAGTACAAGGCTACGGTCGGTGACATTGTTGAGAATGGCGGCACTCTCCAACATCTCCACCATAAAGGTACTCTCGCCCTGTGAGATGTTGTCGCTTGCGCCCACGCGAGTGAAAATCTTGTCCACAATGCCAATGTGTGCGCTCGAAGCGGGAACATAGCAGCCTATCTGAGCCATGAGCACAATGAGAGCCGTTTGGCGCAAGAGCGCACTCTTACCCGACATGTTGGGACCCGTAATCATCATAATCTGCTGACTCTCAGTATCGAGTACCACATCATTGGGTACATACTGCTCGCCTACGGGCATCAGCATCTCGATAACGGGGTGGCGACCATCGCGTATCTCTATACGCTTGTCGTCGGCAATCTCGGGGCGCACATAACCTCTCTCTGTTGCAAGCCTTGCGAAGGATGCTAAGCAGTCGAGGAGGGCTATAACTGAGGCGTTGCGCTGCAACTCGGCGAGTGATTGCGAGAGGTAGCCCAGAAGTTCGCCCCATAGACGAGCCTCAATGGCGAGAATCCTCTCCTCGGCACCGAGCACCTTCTCTTCGTACTCTTTCAGTTCGGCAGTGATGTAACGCTCGGCACCAACGAGTGTCTGTTTGCGTATCCACTCGGCGGGTACTTTGTCTTTGTGGGTGTTGCGCACCTCAATATAGTAGCCAAAAACATTGTTGAAACTCACTTTCAGCGAGGGAATACCTGTGCGCTGGCTCTCGCTCTGCTGTATTTCGGCAATACGGTCTTTGCCGTGAAGGGCAATGCTGCGTAACTCATCCAACTCCAAATCAACACCATCGGCAATAATTCCTCCCTTTTGTATCTGGTTGTTGTGAGGGTCGGGGTAGATGGTCTTGGCGATTGTGCGCCTCTGCTCCTCCATAGCATGGAGCCTCTCGCCAATACCAGCAAGTGGTTCGCTATCGCTCTCGGCAAGGAGTAATTTGAGTTGTTCAACGGCTCCGAGCGACTCCCTAAGGGCGTTTACCTCGCGAGGAGTTATGCGCCCTGTGGCTATGCGCGAAGAGAGCCTTTCGAGGTCGCTGATAGCACTAAGACTCTCGGTAATAGCCTCACTCATCTCGGGCGAAGATTTCACTGCCTCTACAATATCAAGCCTGCGCTGTAATTTCTCAACATCTTTGATAGGCATCGTCACCCAGTGACGCAAGAGCCTTGCTCCCATAGGGGTAGAGGTGCGGTCTATGGCTCCGATGAGCGAGCCTTTGCCGTCTGCTGCCCCCGAGGAGAGAAGTTCCAAGTTGCGTATCGTAAAGCGGTCTATCCATACATAGCCATCGCTGTCGATACGCGATATGGAGTTGATGTGTGCAATATCCTTGTGTTCGGTGTAGTCCAAATAGTGCAACGCGGCACCGGCAGCCGTGATAGCAGCACCCATACGCTCAATGCCGTAGCCTTTTAGGCTTGTAACGCCCATCTGCTTGCAGAGCCTCTTGCGTGCCACCTCGCAGTTGAAAACCCACTTGTCGAGTCGGTAGGAGTAGTTGTTACCACTCACAGCGTGCGCAAACATTGCCTCTTTGCCCCTCTCGTAGATAATCTCTTTGGGCTGAAAGGCTGCAATGAGTTTGTCGGTGTAACTGTCGTCACCCTCGCCAACATAGAACTCGCCCGTAGAGAGGTCGAGTAGGGCTATGCCGTTGCGCTTGTCGTCAAGGTGCAATGCCGCAAGAAAGATGTTCTCGCGCGAGGAGAGAACACTCTCGTCCATAACCACACCGGGGGTAACGAGTTCCACCACGCCACGCCTAACAAGCCCCTTGACACTCTTGGGGTCTTCGAGTTGCTCACAAATAGCCACCCTGCGACCAGCGCGTACCAATTTGGGCAGGTAGTTGTTCACGGCATGGTAGGGGAAACCAGCCATCTCTATAAAGTTGCCGGGTCCGTTACCTTTGCGTGTGAGTGCAATGCCGAGTATGGAGGCAGCCTCCACAGCATCCTCACCGTATGTTTCGTAGAAGTCGCCCACGCGGAACAGCAATATCGCATCAGGGTGTGTAGCCTTGACCGAGAAGTATTGCTGCATCAGCGGAGTCTCTTTTTTCTTTTCTTGCTTTGCCACTTTGTATATTGTTTGGGTTGTTCTCTATTCCTTGTATAGCGAGCGGATGGTTTCGAGGTCTATGGTGGTAAAATCCTTGGCGATAATCTGTGCGCCCTCCTCGCGTAGTTGTTCGGCGGTGTGGGTAGTTGTGAGTGCTATGACCTTCATACCCGCTGCCTTGGCTGCCCTCACTCCCGAGAGTGCATCCTCAAAAACTAAGCACTCGTTGGGTTCTAAGCCCAATTTTTGGGCGGCTGTGAGAAATATCTCTGGGTCGGGTTTGCAGAGTGTAACCATATCGCCACTGATGCGAGCCGAGAAAAAAGGCTCGATAAGGCACTTGCGGAGTACAAAATCGACATTCTCGCGTGGTCCCGAAGAGCCCACAGCACATCTGATGCCCGCACCATGGAGGCTTTCGAGCAATCTAACCAAGCCCTCGGTCGGCTTGATTGTAGGTTCGTAAATCTCGCGATAGAGAGCCTCCTTCTCGTCAGCCAACGCCTGTACACCCTTCTCGGCTACGAGTTCGGCAGGGAATAGGGCAGTTATAATATCGTCGTTACCCCTGCCATTGAGATGAGTTAGGTCTATATTATTACCGCTCTCCGGAGAGAGATTGTATCGCATTGCCATTGCAGCAAAGGCCTGAAAGTGAACACCCATATTGTTCACCAACACACCGTCCATATCAAATATGACACCTTTTACCATAAGATACTCTCTATTTGTGTGCAAATTTAAGCAAAATTATTACCTTTGTAAATCGTTGAAACCAAAAAAGTGGAAAAAGATATGTCCGAAATGCAGGCTTTACCCGAAAAGACAGTCGAGCGACTTAGTGAATATCGCCGTACATTGCTGCGTTGCCAAAAGCAGGGCATCACTCACATATTCTCTCATGTTCTTGCCGGTATGCACGGACTTACGGCTGTGCAGGTGCGTAGAGATTTGATGCTCATAGGCTTTTCGAGCGACACGAAGAAAGGCTACGATGTGAGCGTGTTGGCAGACTTTATAAGTGATATTCTCGACTCGCCACAGCCTATGAACATTGGCGTTATAGGTATGGGACACCTCGGTCAGGCAATTACCAAATATTTCAACAGCAAGGGTTTGAATTTGAAAATTGTTGCGGCATTTGATATTGATGACCAAAAGGTGGGAACCACGATAGACGAAATTCCTTGCTACTCGATGTTGGAGTTTGCCGAGAGGGTGGAGGAGTTAGATATCAACATTGCGATTATTTCGTGTCCAACAAGGGTTGCAGAGGATGTTGTGTTGCCAATTGTCAATGCGGGTATAAAAGGTGTGCTAAATTTCACTTCCAAGCCGCTCAACTTTCCACTCGGCATTGTCGTTGAGAACTACGACATTACGACCCTGCTCGAAAAGGTGGCATACTTTGTGAAAGAGCAGGAGAATTTGGATATTTAATCCCCCTTTCAATAACCCCCTATCACACAAATGCGCGTAAATTACGGATTTGACATAAAGCCAACCTCGCGAGCCGTTGTTACCATCGGCTCGTTTGACGGTGTGCATCGTGGGCACGCCGACCTTGTGGCTCGACTTGTGAAGAGGGCACAAGAGGTTGGGGGAGAGAGCGTTGTAGTGACATTTTCGCCCCATCCGCGTGAGGTGTTGGCGCGAGGAGGAGAGAATTTTAGGCTGCTGACTACCACTGAGCGTAAGGCAGAACTACTCTCGAAGTTGGGCGTAGATTGTATGGTAGTGGTGGATTTTACCCCCGAGTTTGCGGCTCTCACCTCCGAAGAGTTTATTAGGGACTATCTCATTGAGCGTTTGGGGTTGCATACGCTTGTTGTGGGCTACAATCATCGCTTTGGGCACGATAGGGATGTGTCATACGACCACTTTGAGCAATTGGCTACAAAATATGGTTTTGAGGTGCTGAGAGTGCCCGAATATCGTTTCGAGGGAGAGAAAATATCCTCCTCGGTGGTGCGCCGACTCCTTGCTGAGGGTAAGACACAAGAAGCAGAACACTTACTTGGACACAAACTTTAAGTTATGGAAGATAGAATAATATATAGCAGTGATATACAACTGCGTGTTCGCTACAAGGAAACCGACCAGATGGGCTTTGTTCACCACTCCAACTACCCCGTCTATTATGAGTATGCCCGCACCGAATTGTTGCGCTCAAAAGGCTTTACTTATAAGGCTATGGAGGATGGCGGAGTGATGATGCCCGTGAGAGAGGTCGGTATGAAGTATTTTACCCCTGCGAGGTACGACGACCTGCTGACCATCAAAGTTATGATGCACAACATTCAGGGTGCGCGTCTGCGCTTCGACCACGAAATTCGCAACGAGGCGGGCGAGTTGGTTAATACGGGATTTGTGGAACTTGTCTTTGTGAATATGAAGACCCGCCGCCCCTGCCACGCCCCCGAGTGGTTCCGCACCCTCTTTGAGCAGGAGTAGGGTAACCCCTACGATGATAACACAAAACGCACCTCACTACCGAGGTGCGTTTTGTGTTTGTATGGGTCGGGCGTTTTACCTAATCGTTGCGCCAACCTTCTTAGTGAAGGCATCAATGAGGCGTTGCATTGTGCCATCGATAGTCTTGTCGTCGAGCGTACGGCTCTCGTCTTGGAGCACAAAGCCAAGTGCGTAGGACTTCTTGCCCGCCTCCAACTTGTCGCCCGTATAGACATCGAACAAGGTTACATCCCTAAGGAGTTTCTTCTCGGTCTGGAAGGCAATCTGACGGAGTTCGGCATACGATACTGCGGTATCCACCAGTAGTGCAAGGTCGCGCTTAACGGCAGGGAACTTAGCGAGTTCGCGAGCCGCAACTTTGTGCTTGCGGGTATATTTCAGAAGGGTATCGAAGTCAATATCGAGGTAGTAAACCTCGCCTTTGAGGTCGAACATCTTACGGATCTTGGGCGATACGGTAGCGATGGTAAGGAGTTCTTTATTACCTGCTTTGAGACTCAGACCCTCCGAGTAGAGTTCGCCACAGATGGGTTCGCTGCGAAGTTGGTAGATATCCATACCAAAGCGGCGCAAAATCTTCTCAGCCACGGCTTTGAGCGAGAAGAAGTCGCTCGCCTCCGCCTTGCTGTTCCACGACTGAACACTCTTTGCGCCCGAGATTGCCACTGCCAAACGCATACCCTCCGAATAGGGAGCCAAGCCGCCCTCCTCCTTGCGCTCGGGAGCGTAGGAGTATGTGTTACCAAACTCATAAATCTTCACACTCTGCGCCTTGTGGTTCACATTGAGGCTCACAACCTCCAAAAGACCGTAGAGCAGTGTCTGGCGCATAACGCCAAGGTCGGCACTCAGGGGGTTCATAATCTTCACGCAGTTGGCAATGGGATAAGCCTCCGAGTTCTCGTAGTAACTGCTCTTGCTGAGCGAGTTATTCATAACCTCCGCAAAGCCACACGCCGAGAGCATATCGCTAACCATATTCCTTAGGCGGTCTTTGTTGGGTTTCTGCTCGTAGGAGAGGGTAGAATTGACATGTGAGGGAATCTCTACATTGTTGTAGCCATAGATACGCAAAATCTCCTCTACCAAGTCGGCAGGGCGTTGAACATCAACTCTATAAGGGGGTACCTTAACGCTCAAACCCTCCTCTGTGCGCTCGCAAATCTCAATGCCGAGGTCGGTGAGAATTTCGCAGATGGTGTCGTTACCAATCTTCTTGCCTATGAGGTTGTCGATGTAGTCGAAAGTAATATCGATAGCAAAAGGAATAACTGGGGCGGGGTAGAGGTCGGTAATCTCCGAGGTAATCTCGCCACCTGCGAGTTCCTTAATGAGCATTGCTGCGCGTTTGAGGGCATAGACGGTGATATTGGGGTCGATGCCGCGCTCGAAACGGAACGAAGCGTCGGTCGAAAGAGCGTGACGCTTAGCGGTCTTGCGCACCCATACGGGGTTGAAATAAGCACTCTCCAAGAATACATTGGTTGTACTCTCGCTCACGCCCGAGTGCTCGCCACCGAAGACACCCGCAATACACATAGGTTTCTCGCTGTCGCAAATCATAAGGTCCTTCTCCGAGAGGGTGCGCTCCACGCCATCGAGGGTGCGGAATTTGGTGCCCTCTGCGCAGGTGCGAACAACCACCTCATTGCCCTCAATCTTGTCTGCATCGAAGGAGTGGAGGGGCTGGCAGAGTTCGTGGAGTACATAGTTGGTAACATCCACAACATTGTTCTTGGGATTGATGCCGATAGCGCGAAGAGCGTTCTGCAACCATTGGGGCGAGGGAGCGACCTTCACACCCGAGATATTCACACCTGCATAGCGAGGTGCAGCCTCGGGGCACTCAACCCTCACTTTGGTTACGCGAGAGGTGTTGTCCACCTTCCAATTCTCCACGCTGGGCAATACCAACTCGGCCTCTCTGCCCTGCGAGCGGAGGTAGGCATACAAGTCGCGAGCCACGCCATAGTGCGAGCCTGCGTCGATGCGGTTGGGGGTCAAGCCGATAACTAAGCGGTAGTCATCAGTGAGGCGGAGGTACTCCATTGCGGGAGTGCCGGGGATGGCGTCTTGGTCGAGTTCCATAATGCCGTCGTGCGAGGTGCCAATGCCGAGTTCGTCTTCGGCACAGAGCATACCGAGCGACTCAACGCCACGAATTTTGCTGCGTTTGATTTTGAATACCTCCTCGGAGCCGATGGGGTGCAACTCGGCACCTACGGTTGCGCACATCACTTTCAGACCCTTGCGGCAGTTTGCAGCACCACAAACGATGCCCAAAGGCTCGCCTGTGCCCACATCTACGGTAGTGATGTGGAGATGGTCGGAGTCGGGGTGGTCCTCGCAAGTGAGCACTTCGCCCACTACAACGCCTTTAAGACCGCCTTTGACAGCCTCCAATTTCTCGCAATCCTCAATTTCCAAACCGATGTCGGTTAGGATTACCGAAGCCTCCTCGGCTGTAAGGTCGCTTTTGAGATAGTTTTTGAGCCAGTTGTAAGAGATATTCATAACCTAAATATGTGTTTTGTTTTACTTGTCGTGATTATGTGTTGTTTCAACCCACAAAATTACTAAAAAAGTTGAGAGTTGAGAGTTGAGAATTGAAAATTATTCTTGAAAAATTATTGTTTCTGCTGTTTGTCGGTATCTGCCAAGCGAGAGCATTTGCCAAAATTCAAAATTATTTTCTTATATTTGCGGTGTCGGGTTGGCTCCCAGCCCTCGGCACCATATATTTTTGATGAAAGTGTATTAGCTTTTATCCTTGAATGGAAATCTGGAAAATTTTCAAATGACCAAGGAAAGCAATCACACTCGTCACTCCGTATTGATAATTCTGGGGTGTTCTTACCCCGTACTCAATACGAGTGTGGGGTATTGTTTATTTGGTCATAGGTATTCCAGAACCTCCATTCAGATAGACTGATCAACTCCACACTTTCTTTTTGTAAAATAATTCTACCATAGGGGAGTTGTATGGTTTTGAGTTGCAACAATTAATTAACTCAAAACATAAACGCTTATGAAGAGATTTTTTATGATTCTTGCCGCACTTGCGATGTTCTGTGCGGTGGGTTGCGAGGACGAGATTCAAGAGACACCAAACCCCAATGGTGGTGGTAACGAGCAGGAAGAGCAGGAGCCAGAGCCCGAACTTCCCGATGTGCCACCAATCGAAAACATCTGCGAGGCGATGGACGATGTGGAGTTTATCAAGTACTGCACCGAGAATTTCGACATCAACAAAGACGGCATTTTGGCTGCATCTGAGATTGCAAATGTTAGATACATTGATATCTCGAACCAAAAAGTCTACTCCATTGAGGGTATTGCCTATTTTGAGAACCTCAACGAACTCAACGCGAGGGGTAGTTCGCTGATAGGTGTGGATTTGCGCCGCAACGCAAAACTCACGATGGTAAATTTCCGAGAGTGCGCTCTTCTCGAAAACGCAATGCTTCCCGACCTTGCCATCATTGCCGATAGCACTTTCTACGCCTGCAACCGCCTTGCACAGTGCAAAGTTCCAAGCAGTGTGACGCAGATTGGCAATGGGGCATTCCAAGGTTGCTCGGCAATGACGGACTTATCCCTCGGCGAAAATGTTGCTTCGATTGGAAAACTCGCCTTTGAGGGTTGCTCGGGGCTTGCGACCATTTCGATGTATGCTACAAACATCTCAGAGGAGGCTTTTAAGGGCGCTTTGGGTGCGCTGACCATTAAACCTAACACAAAACTTTGCAAAACTGACATCGTTGCCGAGGCATTTACCCGCTCCTCCATACAAAGTGTCACTATCGTAGAGGGCATTACCGAGATAGGAGCCAAAGCGTTTTACGGTTGTTCGAGCCTCGAAAGTGTAACCATTCCCAGTAGTGTTACTGAGATTGGCAATAGCGCATTCTATAACTGTGGCAACTTGTCTATTGTAGTGCCTTCGACTGTTACAACTATCGGAGCAAATGCTTTTATGGATTGTGCGAATGTGACTTTTGCAGACACGAGTTGTTCATTAGTCTATTCTGCAAGCAGTAAACTCTCTATCTCTGCCAGCAATTTTGGAGCTAATAGTATAGTTAGCCATACCTACAACGACGGTGTTGGTGTTATAACATTCGATACTGCACCAACACAAATAGGCAATAATACTTTCAAAGGAAAAACCTCTTTGACGAGCATAACCATTCCCGACAGCGTTACTTCGATTGGAGAGTATGCATTCAACGGTTGTTCCAACCTTGTGAGCATCACTATTCCAGAGAGTGTTACTTCGATTGGACAGGAAGCATTCGCTTTTTGTACGAGCCTTGCGAGTGTAACCATTCCCGACAGCGTTACTTCGATTGGAGAGTATGCATTCAACGGTTGTTCCAACCTTGTGAGCATCACTATTCCAGAGAGTGTTACTTCGATTGGAAAGTATGCATTCTATGGTTGTTCGAGCCTTACGAGCATAACCATTCCCGATAGCGTTACTTCGATTGGTAGCAGTGCTTTCTATGGTTGTTCGAGCCTTACGAGCATCACTATTCCCGATAGCGTTACTTCGATTGGAGAGTGGGCATTCTATGATTGCGAGAGCTTTACGAGCATTACTATTCCCGAGGGTGTTACTTCGATTGAAGAGTGTGCATTCCGTGGTTGTACGAGTCTTGCGAGCGTAACTATCTCTGAAAATGTTACAAACATAGGAAAGTATGCTTTTAGAGATTGCCCACTTAAAGAGGTTTATTGTAAACCCACAACTCCACCTGCAATATACTATTACTGGTGGAATTCAAATGATTATGGCGGAATATTTACAACCTATCATACTCTAAAAATATATGTACCCCGCAATTCATATGATGAATACACTCAATACACATCGAAAAAAGATAATGCTTATTCGGAGCATAACTGGAGTCTATATAAAAATTTTATAGAACCCTACGATTTTGAGTAGTCGTTAAGGACTTTAATGATTTAGTGAGTAAAGAGTATTTTGGCGAGCGCTGGTGCGCTCTCCTTTTTTACACACGCCCCCGTCGCAAAGCGACACCCCCTGTGCGCGGGGACGCGTACGCAATTTCGACCACCCCTCCCGACCTCCCCTTGCGTAGGGGAGGAGTACTTAGAGGAGGAATAAACCCCGTCTTGCCACGACTGCCAAATGGCAGGCGGTTGGCATCTACCGCTCTTAGAATTGAGAATTGAGAATTGAGAATTGAGAGTTGAGAGTTGAGTGCGCCCCCTTTGTTCGCGGGTATCTTTTTTAATACCCATGAGGTTGGGGGCTCGTGTCTTTCTTGTTTTTCCTGTTTTTCTTGCAGGAGTGACAGGAGTAACAAGAGTAACAGACCCCTCCGCCCTAACGGGCACCTCCCCTAACTTAGGGGAGGGTGCCGGAGGCGGGAGAGGTATGTAAAAATTACTCTTTACTCTTTAATCAATTACTCTTTGTTTTATGCTCTTTCGCCGAAGATTTTGGAGCCGATGCGGACCATTGTACTGCCGCACTCGATGGCTTCGTGGTAGTCGGAGGTCATACCCATCGAAACGGTGTCGAACTTCTCGCCAAACTGCGGGCGCAATTCCTCAAAAAGGGCTCGTAGGGCGCGGAACTCGCTCTTATTAAGTTCAATATCGTCGGTCAGTGTGCCGATGGTCATCAGCCCCCTCACGCGGATATTGCGATAGTCGGCAAGTCTGCCCGAAGAGAGAAAGTCGCGCAACTCCTGCTCATCCCATCCGCTCTTGCTCTCATCTTCGGCAAGATGCACCTCGAAGAGAATATCAATCACCCTTCCGCACTTTGCCGCTTGGCGGTCTATCTCTGCCACAAGTCTTTCGGAATCAACCGAATGAATGAGCGCAACAAACGGGGCGATGTATTTTACCTTGTTGGTTTGCAGGTGTCCAATCATGTGCCACTCTACATCATTGGGCATTTGGGGTTGTTTGGCGCACATCTCCTGTGGGCGGCTCTCGCCAAAGATGCGCTGCCCCGCATTGTAGGCCTCGCGCAAAGCCTCAATGGGGTGAAATTTCGACACCGCCACAAGCCTTACATCGGAGGGTAGGGTGGCGTGTAACTCTTCTATTTGGGTTCTAACGGACATTTTATACTCTGTTTGTTTGGCAAATTTAGGGATTATTTTCTATATTTGTTGTTCCGAGAGGAGAAACTAATTTAATAATTGCAAAATACGATGAACAAAAAACTCTTACTAACCGTTTTGACCTCAGTTTTTGCTTGGGGTAGTGTCTTTGCTTGCACCAATCTTATTGTAACCCGTGGCGCATCGACCGATGGCTCCAACATGGTATCCTACGCCGCCGACTCGCACCAACTCTATGGCGCACTCTACCACACACCCGCTGCTATGTGGGCAAAAGGTGAGTTGCTCAAAGTCTACGAGTGGGATACAAGCCGCTATCTTGGCGAGATTGCTCAGGTGGAGCAGACCTATTCGACAATAGGCAATATGAACGAGCACCAACTTATCATTGGCGAAACAACATACGGTGGTCGCTCGGAGTTGGAGAACCCCAACGGCGGTATCGACTACGGCTCGCTGATTTACATCACTTTGCAGAGGGCTAAGACCGCTCGCGAGGCAATCCACTGCATTGTAGAGTTGGCAAACACCTACGGCTACGCTTCCAGTGGCGAGAGTTTCTCGATTGCCGACAAAGAGGAGGCGTGGATTATGGAACTTATTGGTAAGGGTCCCGACCACAAAGGTATTGTATGGGTTGCACGCCGTATTCCCGACGGCTACATCTCGGCACACGCCAACCACGCACGCATTACCACTTTCCCCCTCAATGACCCCGAGAACTGCCTCTATGCCCCCGATGTGGTATCGTTTGCTCGCGAGATGGGATACTACGAGGGCTCTGACGAGGAGTTTAGTTTCAGCGACACCTATGCGCCTTTGGATTTTAGCGCAATGAGGGGTTGCGAGGCAAGGGTATGGAGTTTCTTCCGCCGCTTTGCCGATGGTATGGATGCCTACGAGGACTACGCGCTGGGGCACAATCCCGCAAACCGTATGCCCCTTTGGGTTAAGCCTAACCGTAAACTCTCGCCCAAAGATATCTTCGATATGATGCGCGACCACTACGAGGGTACCAAGATGGATATGACTACCGACATCGGTGCCGGTGGTAGCAAGGTGCCCTATCGTTGGCGTCCCATGGGCTTTGAGGTAGATGGCGAGCAATATGTGCAGGAGAGGGCTATCGCCACCCAGCAGACAGGCTTCTGGTTTGTGGCTCAGGCTCGTCCACAACTTCCCGACCCCATTGGCGGTATTATCTGGTTTGGTACAGACGATGCTGCAACCTCGCCCCTTACGCCCATCTATTGTGGCTCTACCGAGGTGCCCGAGTGCCTCTCGGAGAATACGGGCAACATCTTGACCTACTCCGACAAGGCTATGTTCTGGATTACCAACCGCATCGCACAATTTGCCTACCTGCGTTACGACTATATTGGCGCAGAGGTACGCAAAGTTATTGACGAGTGGGAGAATGAAAAACTCGCTGAGGTGGCAACCAAAGATGCCGAACTTGCGGCTCTCGCTTGCCCAGATGCCATGAAAGATGCTGCTACCAAATATTCGGTGGCAACGGCTCAGACTTTGTGGAAGAAATGGAGTGAATTGGATGACTATCTGATGGTTAAATACATTGATGGTAATATCAAAAAACAGGGTGCAAATGGCGAATTTTTGACCAATGGTCACCACCCCGCGCAGCCTGCATTCCCCGACCAACCTGGTTATAGCGAGAAATTCCTCCGCGCTATTGCCGAGGATAACCCAATCCTCAAAGATGTAAAATAATCCGAGAATAACCTAAAACAACCTTAATAAAAAAGAATGAAATACGATGTTGTAGTAATCGGTAGCGGTCCTGGTGGACATGTTGCCGCTCTAAAAGCCGCCAAGAAGGGTCTTTCGGTTGCTGTTGTGGAGAAATCCGAATTGGGAGGCGTGTGTGTGAACTGGGGCTGTATCCCGACAAAGGCTATGCTCAAAAGTGCGCAAGTCTACCACTACTTCCAGTCGGCAGCCTCCTATGGCATAGAGTTCGAGGGAGAGGTAAAAGCCTCGCTCGACAAGATTGTTGCCCGCAGTAGGGGAGTCGCTGAGCAGATGAGTAAAGGCGTGGCATTTCTCTTTAAGAAGGCAGGCATTGTAGTTTATGAGGGCTTTGGTAGAATTGCCGCAAAGGGTGTTGTGGAGGTCGCAAAGATCGATGGCACAACCGAGAGCATCGAGGCAGACCACATAATTCTCGCCACAGGCTCGCGCCCACGCGAAATACCCATTATGCCCGTTGATGGCAAACGCATCATATCCTCCAAGGAGGCACTGACGCTCAGCGAGTTGCCAGAGAGTATGATTATCGTGGGCTCGGGAGCCATTGGTTGCGAGTTTGCGTGGGTCTATGCTGCTTTGGGTGTAAAGGTTACCGTTGTGGAGTACCTGCCCCAGATGTTGCCTCTTGCCGACGAGGAGGTAAGCCGCACGCTTGAACGCTCGTTCCGTAAGATGAAAGCCACGGTGTTGAGTGGTACGGCTGTGAAGGCTGTGAGGGTTACCGACGAGGGTTGTGAGGTCGATATAGAGGGCAAGAAGGGTGCTGAAACCCTCCGTGCCGATGTTGTCCTCTCGGCTGTGGGCGTGAAATCCAACATCGAGGGTCTTGGCTTGGAGGAACTCGGCGTGAAGATTGAGCGCGATAAGGTGGTGGTTGACGAGGCATTCCGCACCTCCGTTGAGGGCATCTACGCCATCGGTGACATTATTGCAACTCCTGCATTGGCACATACCGCCTCGGCAGAGGCTACGGTTTGTGTGGAGGCTATCTGTGGCGAAAATCCCGAACCTATTGACTACACTACCGTTCCCTCGTGTGTTTACACCACTCCCGAGGTGGCAATGGTGGGTCTGACAGAGAAACAAGCGGTGGAGCAGGGCTACGAAATCAAAGTTGGAAAATACCAATTTATGGCTTCGGGCAAGGCTACGGCTGCGGGCGATAGGGATGGTTTCGTGAAACTTATCTACGATGCTAAGAGCGAGAAACTGCTTGGCGCACATATCATTGGTGCGAGCGTTACGGAGATGCTGGGCGAACCTGCTCTTGCCAAACGACTCGGCATTACCGCACGCCAAATAGCCTCGACCATACACTCTCATCCCACAATGTACGAGGGTCTGCTGGAAGCCACCGAAGAGGTGTTGTAGCATGAAAATGGCAATAAAATATTAAGAGTTGCGCTCCCTGCAAGGAGCGCACTCTTTTTATTCACACTGAAGTTAAAAATTCGGCATTATGACCTTATATTTCACTTACCGATGCAGAATTTGGAGAAGATTTCGGTGAGGAGGTCGGTGGTGGTGACTTCGCCGGTAATTTCGCCGATGGCGGCGAGGACCTCGCGGATATCTTGAGCAACGAGGTCGGTAGAGATGCCCGCCAAAAGCGCCTCGCGCGAGCATTGTAGCGACTTATGCGCCCTAATAAGTGCCTCGTAGTGGCGGCTATTGGAAACTACCGTTTCACCCTTCATTACATCGCCCGTATCAACTTGTGAGCGAATGGCGTGGAGCAACTCCTCAATTCCAATTCCAAATTTTGCCGAGATAGCAATCCAGCCCTCGGGAGTAGGAGCAGTGTTGAGGTCGCACTTATTAATCACTCTCAAAATCTTTTGTTCGGGGCAGGGGATTACAACCTCTTCCGATGGCTCCTCGCACAACGCCACAACAATCTGTGCCTCGCTCAAAGCCCTACGGGTGCGCTCAATGCCCATATTTTCGAGCCTATCATCGGTGTCGTGCAGTCCTGCTGTATCAATAAAACGGAACCTTACTCCATCAATCGTCACGCACTCCTCGATGGTGTCACGCGTGGTGCCCGCAATATCACTTACCATAGCCCTCTCGTCGCCCACAATGCGGTTCAGAAGCGTACTCTTGCCCACATTGGGTTTACCCACAATCGCTACGGCAACGCCTTTTTTGATGGCGTTACCCACCGAGAACGACCCAGCAAGCCTCTTTATCTCGCCATCTATGCGCTCCAAAAGTTGCAACAACTCTTCTCGGTTGGCAAACTCCACATCCTCCTCCGAAAAGTCGAGTTCCAACTCCAAGAGCGATGCAAGCCTCACGAGTTCTGCCCTCAGCGTAGCAAGCGAAGAGGAGTAGGAGCCCCTAAGTTGTGTATCTGCAAGCGTGAGAGCCGCCCTCGACTCAGCAGCAATGACATCTGCCACAGCCTCTGCTTGCGAGAGGTCCATCTTGCCCGCAAGGAAGGCGCGTTTGGTAAACTCTCCTGCCGATGCGGCGCGTGCACCATGTTCGATAGCAAGTCTTACAATTTCGCCCACAATATATGCCGAGCCATGGCACGAAATCTCCACCATATCGCCACCCGTATAACTATTAGGTGCGCGGAACACCGCCACAACCACATCATCAACCCTGCGTTCGCCATCGTAGATGTAACCGTAGGTCATTGTATAACCCTTCTGGTCGGAGATGCGAGCACCCTTAGGGCTGCGGAAAATGTTGTCGCACACCTCCAAAGCCCTCTCGCCCTCAATGCGGACTATGGCTATGGCTCCACCAGATGGGGTGGCAGGTGCTACTATGGTGTCAAGGTGCATCATTTTGAGTTTGTGGTATTTAGCAATATTTACTTCAAGAAAATCTCCAACTTTTGTCCTACGCGTATTTTCGATGCATCTTTGATGTTATTCCACTTGCAAATCTGCTTCACCGTAACGCCATATTTCTTGGCAATGAGCGAGAGGTTTTCGCCCGATTTAACCTTGTGAATTTTGCTATCAATGACAAAAGTCGGCATCTCGCCATTTTTGCGAGGGCTCATATATTCGGCAAGATAGAGCGTATCTTTGCCCATAATTTCTGCCTCGTGGTCGAGGAATTTTGGTATCTCCGAGAGTGGCAACACGATGTCGTAGGCACGCCCCCTTACGGCAGGCACAATATCTTGCTTAAACTGCGGATTTAGAGTTCTGAGCACCTCTATTGGTGTGCCGATGGTGGAACTAATTTGCTTAAAGTGCATAATCCGACCAATGTGTATCGTGTCGGTCACAAGTGGTAGGGGAGCCTCCTTGGACTCAATATTGTGCAACGAGTGGTAATGGTAGGCGTAGGATGTGGCTATAAATGCTGGCACATAACCTCTCGTCTCCTCGGGAAGATAGGGGTAGATATCCCAAAATCCTGCATTTTTCTTCTCCACTCTACGAAGTGCTTTATTAACTTTACCCGCTCCGCAGTTGTAGGCTGCCAGTGCGAGATTCCAGTCGCCATAGACATCGTAGAGGTATTTCAAGTGGCGGCAGGCTGCTTTGGTGGATAATATGGGGTCGAAGCGTTGATCTATGAATGAGGTTACCTCCAAACCGTAACCTTTACCCGTGCCATACATAAATTGCCACAAACCCGATGCTCCAACCTTCGAGCGGGCCTTCGGAACAAGCGAAGACTCAATGACGGGCAGTATGCGCAATTCGAGCGGTAGCCCTTGTGCATCGAGTTCTGCCTCGAAAATGGGAAAGTAGTAGAGTGAACGCCCCAAGATGCGACTTATATGGTCGCTATGACGCGTAGTATAGGAGATGATATACTTCCTTACCACCTCGTTGTAGGACATAGGTATTGCCGAGCCCATAGCCTTCAATCGCTCTATATACACCGAGTCGGGGATATTGCTTGCAGGAAGGTCGGTTGTATCTACAACAAGGAGTGGATTGAGGAGTTTTTCGCTCGCCAGTTCGCTTTGTCGCTGGCTCCAAGCAATGAGCATAGAGTCGAGTCGTGGCATAGAGAGTTCCTCGTCGAGGCTCCTCTCTGCGGGATTGGTGTCGTTCTCCTCGGGGATAAGTATGGGCTCTTGTGCCATTGCGAGAGTGCAAGCAAGGGCGGTACAAGATAGTGTAAGAAGGCGTTTGAGTTTCATCTACACTAAAAATTCATCGTAAGGTTAAAACCGAAGTTGTTGGTAACACCTATGGGACTTACGGTCTGTGTTATCTGAGGCTCAATCTTCATCGAGAGGTTATCGCTAATGTCGTATGCCTGCATGTGAGCATCGATGTGGGCATCTGCCACTTGCACAAGGTAGACTGCGACGGTGCCGATAATTGCAAGGTCGCGATTTCGGCGATAGGAGTTTTTGATTGAGCGTAGCGACTCCTCCGGAGTATAGGGGAATTCGCTGATGGTCGAATCGTCACCATCGGTTGCAAGGTCATAAGCACGCTTAAAGCGGTCGTAGCCCCTCTGGTTCCAGTCAATGACATAGACCATCGAAGCCATACCCGCCACCACAATGGGAACCTTCCAATAACTACCATTGTATATTTGACCTGCACCAGGGCAAACAAACGATAGGGTAGTGGCTTTCTGAATATCACTCATCTCCGAGGGGAAATTAATGACACCGTCCACCAAGAAACCCATAAAACTTGCAGCCGCTGCACCCCATAGCAGTGTGCGGTAGTTTTGATGTTTGAGCATCTTGGTTTGCACTGGTGTGCGCTCCTCTTGTGATACTCCCGTTGCGGCAAGTTTGTCGAACTCTGCCTTGTAGGTCTGATACTTCTTGTTTTGCTCCAAGCCTGCCCACAAAGGTAGACCGACCATGGCATATTCAAGCGGGATTTTCCAGTACTTCTCTTCGTAGAGTTGTGCAAAACCAGGTAAGACAACGCTTGCAAGTGTGGTTGTGGTGAGCGACAACGAGTCGCGGAAGAGCCAATTGTATCTCTCTTTCTTAATGGTATCGGTCGCTATGGTGTCGAGTTTCTCGGTAATGGTATCTGCTGGGAGCAATGTGGTACGCCTTGCCACAAGGGAGTCTATGCGTACCGAGGTGGTTGCCATCGTTAGAGAGTCTTCGGGCAGTATGCTCTCACGAGCCACCACCAATGAGTCTATGAGGCGGCTGAGTTCCAACACTTCGAGCGAGTCTTGCTCGGGAGTGCGAACTATGGGCATGATTTTATTGCCGCTCCTTACGCTAAAACCTTGTGTAAAATCGGCAATAGCCACCACCTCCTTTTTCTTTCTCTTTTTGCTCTTCTCCTCGGGGGTATTACTCTCCTGAGCAAAGAGCATAGAGGGAAGGATGATAGTTGCCACCACCATCACAGCAAAACGCAATATGCCAAGTTTTGTCCTCTTCATACTCTACTTACCGAGCCCTTCGAGCCTCTCAACAATAGCCGAGATCTCTTGGTCGCTCGAAAAACCGATTACAATCTTACCCGAGCCATCGCCCGAGCGTTTGATTTTGATATTCTCACCCATAATACGCGACAGACTCTCCACCGCGCGAGTGTAAATCTCGGGGAACTCCTCCTCTTGCTCCGCAGCAGCAGGTTTTGCCTCCGAGAGTTTTTTGACAAGTTGCTCGGTAGCCCTTACCGATAGTTCCTTTTTGATAACCTTCTTTACCAACGAGGAGTGTGCCTCCTCGGGAGCAGCAGCAATAGCCTTAGCGTGTCCCATGGTTATAAGGTTGCCTTTGAGGGCCGCCTGCACCTCGGGGCACATCTGCATAAGGCGGAGATAGTTTGCTACCGTAGAGCGTTTTTTGCCCACCCTCTGAGCCACAACCTCCTGTGTTACGCCACACTCGTCAATGAGTCTTTGGAGCGAAATAGCAATCTCCATAGCATTCAAATCCTGACGCTGGATATTCTCCACCAAAGCCATCTCGTGCAACTCCTTGTCGTCAGCCTCGCGGATGTAAGCAGGGATTGTCTTTTTGCCCGCCAATTTCGAAGCCCTCCAACGCCTCTCGCCACTGATGATGATATATTTACCATCTGCCTCTTTGCGTACGGTGATGGGTTGGATGAGTCCGAGGGTGGCGATAGAGTCTGCCAACTCTTCGAGTGCGTCATCGTCGAAGACCGAGCGGGGTTGCTTAGGGTTGGGGATGATGCTCTCCACCTCCAACTCCTCCATGCGGCTTACAGCGGGGAGATTTTCAATATAATTTTCGGCTTCGAGGATTGCTCCCAATCCGCGTCCGAGTCCCATATGCTTCTTCATAAACTATCTGGTTTTGCTATTTATTGTGTGTTATCTCTATTTCTTACGGTTGCGTTTGATGAACTCTTTGGCAAGTTCCATGTAGCACTTGCTGCCCGAAGAGGCTGCATCGTGGAGGATTACGGGCACTCCGTGCGAGGGTGCCTCATCAAGCCTTACGCTGCGCGAGATGATGGTGTCGTAAGTCAGATGTTTGAAGTGTTCCTTAACCTCGAATGTTACCTGATTTGCCAAGCGCGAGCGCGAGTACATGGTCATCACAAAGCCCTCAATTTCCAGTGCAGTGTTGAGTTTGCCCTTAACCATCTTAATGGTGTTAAGTAACTTACCCAAGCCCTCTAATGCGAAGTAACCGCACTGTACGGGAATGAGTACCGAGTCGGCAGCCACCAAAGCGTTGACGGTTGTGTAGCCAAGGCTTGGAGAACAGTCAATAAAAATATAGTCGTAGTTATCCCTAACCTCGTCAAGTATTTTCTTCATGCGATAGTGTCCATCTTCGAGCGAAGCAAGTTCGGCATCGGCACCCACAAGGTTGATGCTCGAAGGGAGTACGCTCAGTTTTTTGACATCTTCGCTGTGCAGTATAACATCTGCTGCTGTGCGTTTGCCGATTATGCACTCATAGATACCTTCGTTGCGAATATCAAAGCCCAAACCCGAAGTGGCATTAGCCTGTGGGTCGGCATCTACGAGGAGTATTTTTTTGCCCAGTAGGGCGAGGTTTGCGGCAAGGTTTATTGCCGTTGTGGTCTTACCTACGCCACCTTTTTGGTTGGCGAGAGCTACGATTTTACCCATGTGTATATAGTATCCCAATTTGAATTATGGAGCAAAAATACTATTTTTCTTTGAAAAATATCTATTGTTTCGGCGAAAAATAGTATATTTGAGGTTGGAAACGGGGTTTATACTCCAAACAGATTGAATTATTCACCAAAACTTTAACTTAAATATCAAATTTTCTATGGAATCGTTGAAAGGTAAAGACTTTTTGAAATTGCTCGATTTTACTCCCGCAGAGATCCGCTATTTCCTTGATTTGGCAGCACAACTCAAAGCCGACAAAAAGGCAGGTAAAGAGCAACAACACCTTGTAGGTAAGAACATTGTGCTTCTCTTTGAGAAGGACTCTACCCGTACTCGTTGCTCCTTTGAGGTGGCAGTTCACGACCAAGGCGGTCATGTAACATATCTCGGTCCCAGCGGCTCGCAGATGGGTAAAAAGGAGAGTATTGCTGACACTGCTCGCGTTCTTGGCAGAATGTTTGACGGTATTGAGTATCGTGGCTACGGTCAGGCGATTGTTGAGGATTTGGCAAAATATGCCGATGTGCCCGTGTGGAATGGTCTTACAAACGAGTATCATCCCACCCAGATTTTGGCAGACTTTTTGACCATGCAGGAGCATTGCGACAAACCTCTGAGCGAGATGAAATTCTGCTACCTTGGCGATGCTCGCTACAATATGGGTAACTCGCTGATGGTCGGTTGTGCTAAGATGGGTATCGACTTCCGTGCCGCTTGCCCCGCAGGCTACGAGCCCGAGGCTTGGCTTGTTGAGGAGTGCCGTAAGATTGCTGCCGAGACCGGTGCAAAAATTACCATCACTCAGGATGTGAAAGAGGCTGTGAAGGATTGCGACTTCCTCTATACCGATGTTTGGGTTTCGATGGGCGAGAGCGACGAGGCTTGGGTTGAGCGTTTGGAGTGTATGATGCCCTACCAAGTTAATATGGATGTCATCCGCGCAACCGGCAATCCCGAGGTTAAATTTATGCACTGCCTGCCCGCATTCCACGACCTGAATACTCGCATTGGTCGTGAGGTGTACGAGAAGTTCGGTCCCGCGGAATTGGAGGTTACCAATGAGGTATTTGAAAGCCGCCATTCGATTGTTTTTGACGAGGCTGAGAATCGTATGCATACCATCAAGGCTGTGATGGTTGCAACTCTCGGAAAGTAAACACCATAAGATATCGAACATAAAGTAAAAGATGAAGTTTGAAGAGGTAGATAAAAACGACAATTTAGAGCCCCTAAAAACGAGGCGCAAATTCCCCTCATGGGTGGACTTTTTTGCCACCGCCGGAGTGTTTGTATTCTCTGTTTTGTTGGGCAGTCTGTTGTCGGTTGTTTTGATGCGGATGCGTGGGGCGGAAAACCTCACGCCCGACATCACTTTTATCTACTACCTCATACAAATGCTGCCACCCATTGCCTTTGTAGTGTGGTTACGCCATAGGGCAGGTAGGGATACTGCCATTTATTTAGGGCTAAGACGATTACACTTGCCAATGATACTTTGGGGCGTGGTGCTTGTGATGGCTTCGGGCGTTGTCCTCGAACCTCTGCTTGCACTCTTTCCCACCGAGGCATACGACAGCGTACAACAGACCATCGGCTTGGGTGGTTGGGCTATACTCTCTACGGTTGTTGCCGCCCCCATTTTGGAGGAGGTCTTCTTCCGTGGGCTCATTTTCGAGTCGTGCGCTGAACGCTGGGGCAGAGGTGTGGGGTTGATTGTATCGGCACTACTCTTTGGTGTGATACACATTATCCCTGTGCAGATGATAAACGCCTTTGTTGTGGGCTTGATACTCGGATATGTCTATCTGAAAACGCGCTCGTTGGTGTCGGTCATCATCATTCATGCCATCAATAACGCTATCGCCTATGCCACAATGGCTCTTTTGGGTAACTCTTCGGAGGTTACGCTACGAGATGTGATACCCACCGAATGGCTTTATTGGATTGTTTATGGACTCTCGGCACTCCTCTTTCTTTGGGCGATGTGGCGACTTGTTCGCACTCTGCGCGAGAATACCGAGATAGAGTAGAGCGTGCCCGATTTGTCAAAAAATAGCAAGGCAGAGCCACAATAAAGGCTCTGCCTTTTGCGTTTTTAACTCCAATGAGTTATATTTGCGCCCGTAAATGAGAAAACCGAAATTATATATACCAATTTTGTTGCTCGCTCTTTTGTCTGCGGGCTGTGAGTTGCTCTACCATGACGAGGTTGTGGCAATGGTGAATGGGAGCCGACTTTTGCGCTCGGAGTTGAATGAGATAACGGCTGGTTACGAGGGCGAAGATAGCCTTCGCGTAGCCAATAACTACATAGACCAATGGGTTAGGCGTCAGGTTAAGCGTCAGGAGGCAGAACGAGTCCTCGCCTCTGAAATGGGCGAGGTGAATAGGCTCGTGGAGGAGTATCGCCAGTCGCTGCTTAGTAATCGCCTCGAACAGCACTACCTTTCGGGAAGACTTGATACGCTCGTAACTGACGATATGGTGCGCAACTATTTCTCCACCCATAGGAAGGACTTTGTGATGGATAGAACCATTCTTAAAGGTCGCATTGTAAGGCTTCCGGATAAGTACCGCCAGTCGAAAAAACTCTTCAATCTTATGGGGTCGAAGAGTGCCGAGAAACAACAAGACTTCCTCGACTTGTGTAAGAAGAATGGTTTTGAACTCCACACATTTGAGCAGTGGATAGATTTTAGCGAATTTCTCTCTTACCTACCCGTGCGTAAGGGTAAGAATTACGACTATATCCTCTCGGGAGATGAAATACGCCAGATGTCGGATGCCGACAGCAAGTACTTCATCGACATAAAAGAGGTTATCCGCAAAGGCGAGCCCGCCCCTCTCGAAAGAGCAGAGGATTTGGTGCGCCGCTTGCTCTATAATCGTAGCAGAGCAGAGATTGTGGGACAGTACAACGACAGCCTCTATAATGCGGCACTCTTGGAGGGAAAAATTAGAATTGCAAATAAGAAGTAGAGATAGAATAGTATGAAAAAGAGAATGGTTGTTGCCATGGTGGCTCTTTTGGCTACACTTGGCGCACAGGCACAAACTGTTGTGGCAGATAAGGTAATTGCTGTTGTGGGCAATTCGGCAATACTCTATTCGGAGGTTGTGGATTACAGCAAACAGATACTCTCTCAGCGCAAGGAGAGGGGTTATACCTCCGATCGCAACCCTATGAGCGAGGCTCTCGAAAGCCTGTTGATGCAAAAGTTGCTCTACAATCAAGCACTCATCGACTCGGTGGAGATTAATACAGCGATGGTTTCGGAGAGTGTAGAGAGTAGGGTGGAGGCTATGATTGCCGAGGTTGGCTCTATTGCTGCTCTTGAAGCGGATGCGGGTAAACCCATTTTCGAGATTAAGGCCGATATGCGCCGAATGGCAGAGGAGGGGCAGTATGCACAAATGATGCGCTCGACCATTATGCAGGATGTGAAGATTACCCCTGGTGAGGTTGAGCAGTACTACAACTCGTTGCGTACGGATATGCTACCCATCATCCCCGAGCAATATGTCTATGCCCAAATTACCAAGATGCCCTCTTCGACCACTCAGGCAAAGCAGCGCACCCGCGAGCGTCTGTTGGAGATGCGCGAGAGGGTTATTAATGGCGCAAGGTTCGATATGCTGGCGCGAATGTATTCTATGGACCCCGGTAGTGCTTTGCAGGGTGGAGAGATGGATTACACTCCACTTACCAACTTCGAGAAACCTTTTGCCGAGGCTCTCGGCAAGTTGCAACCCAATCAGATTTCGGGTGTAGTCGAAACCGTCTATGGCTACCATATCATCCAGTTGATCGACAAGAGGGGCGAGGAGTATAAGTGTCGCCACATTCTCTTGCGTCCCACCTTTACGGATTACGAACTTGCCGATGATTTGAAGTTGCTTGACAGCCTCCGTACCGAGATCTCCGAACAGAGGATAACCTTCGAACAAGCGGCTTTGGAGTACTCGGACGATAAATACTCCAAACAGAATGGCGGATTGGTAACCAACCACGAACTTTTGGAGGTCTATGGTGCTAATGATACGAGTTATTCGCGCACAGCGTTCTACAAGGAGGACTTGGGGCGTGACTATACCTATATGCGTGGTTTGAAGGTTGGCGAGATGTCGGCACCCTTCCAGAGTAGCGATATGAGGGGTAATACTCTCACAAAACTCATCAAACTCATAGATATCATCCCCGCGCATACTGCGAGTCTTTCAAATGACTATCTGCAAATTGAGCAGATTGCGCTACAACACAAACAAGAAATAGAGTTTGAGAAGTGGCTCAATAAGAAGATTTCGATGATGTTTGTTCGTATCGATTCCTCGATGGACACATCCGAGTTTGAGAATAAAAATTGGATTAAGTAGACTTGAAGAGAACTTTTGTTATATCGTTGTTTGTGGCTCTCTGCTGCCTTGTAGGTGGCACTGAGAGTGCCTATGCCCAGCAGCGCAAGAGGGTCAATGCCGAGGGTAAGGAACTGACACCCGTAGATATTAAGTCCAAACGCACACGCCCCGTTCCCGTCGGCGATACTACGGGCTATGCACTTACGGGCGATGTTGTGTTGTATCACAACGGAGCGGTAATTACTTGCGACAGCGTTGTGCGTTATAGCGAGAGGGAGATGACCTGCTTCGGCAATGTCATCATCAAAAAGGAGGATACATACATCTACGGCGATAGGGCAGAGTATAGCCGCGACGAGGGCGAGGCGAGGGTCTATTCGCCACTCGTAAAGGTTATGAACAAGGATGCCACGCTCTACACCTACAACCTTGTCTTCAATACTGCCGATAATATTGGTCGCTTCTATGGCGGAGGCACATTCTCCAACGGAGAGAACCTCATGGAGTCCGAGAGGGGATATTTCTATGCCGACTTTGATGAAATGGTGGGTGTAGATAGGGTGCAGATGAAGAACGAAACCTATCAGATGAGGTCCGACTCGGTGAACTACAATACCGAAACAGAGATTGCAAAATATTTCACCCGCAGTGTCACTTGGAAGGAGGATGGCGAAATTCTCTCGTCGGAGGATGGCGAGTACCACAATAAGGAGCAACGCTACATCTTCCGCAATAACGCCTATATCCTGAGTGGAGAGAGGGAGATGTGGGCAGATACGGTCGATTACCACGAAATGGTGCAGTTCATAGAACTCAAACACAACGCACAAATCCGCGATGAGGAGCATAAGAGCATTGTCTTTGGTAACTATGGTAATTACAGCAACCAGACGGGCGACACATTCCTAACCCAAAATCCTGCCTATGTATCCTATGCCGATAGCGATAGTGACGGCATGAACGATACGGTCTATATGCGTTCCGACTCGATGTATGTCTACCTTATTGACTCGCTCGGATACTGCACGCTCACTCGCCCCGATTCGGCAACTCTTGCCACAGAGCAGGCTGCAAAGTTGCAGGCAATCATAGACAAACGCATCGCCGATAGTTTGGCTGTGGTGAAGGCTGAGAGAGATAAGATTGTGGCAGATAGCCTTGCACAGGTCGAGGAGCAACAACGCAAGTCCTTGCTCGATAGCCTCTTTACGCTCCGTGCTTCGTATGTGTCGGTGGAGGAGAACGATAGCATTAGAACCATTACTCAACGCTTGGACTTTGTGATAGATAGCCTCCAAAATCCTCCCGTGGACTCTACGGCAATGACGCAGATGGTTGACTCGCTTGTGGATGGTGGCGTGGTGCAACCCGTTGATTCGCTCCCAACGACCACAACCGACAGCCTACCCAAGAAGAGCGGTTCGGACCGTATAATGCTCGGCTTGCGCAATGTTAAGGTCTTTCGCAAGGATTTTCAGGGTATTTGCGATTCGATGTTGATGTTCTCGGTGGATTCAACAGCCCAATTACACCGCAATAGTGTGATGTGGAACGAGTTGAACCAAATTGCCAGCGAGAGGGCGGATGTATACACTCGCAAACAGAAACCATACAAGGTTATCTTCTCGGAGGGTAAGCCGCTTATGAGTTCCGAGATTGACACTACGCGCTACAATCAGGTGGCAGGTAAGACCATCGAGGCACTCTTCGATGACGGCGTTATGTATCGCACCGATATAAATGGCAATGCCCAGACCTTATATTATATGGTCGACGATGCCGATGGCGCACTGATGGGCTTCCTTGTTGCCGAGAGTGCCGACATGACCTTCTTTATTGAGGATAATACGGTGGAGGGCATCATGTATCGTGGTAACCCCGTCTATACGATTTACCCGATGACGCAAATACCTGCCGACCAACCACAGCGCATGCCCGAGTTTGTGTGGTATGCTGAGGATAGACCCACGGCAGAGATTATCATGGGCGACTGGATTATCAACCCCTCGGAGCGCAAACGCTACGAGGCGATGAAACGCCCGCTCTTCCCCATAACTTACTCCATCAACCGACAGCGCGAGATGCTTGTCGAAAGGGGCGAATGGGCAGACCGTACGGACGATATTTCCGACCTTGCAAAGGACTTTATCGAGAGAGTAAAAGACAAATAGAAATAAACATAACAAACTAACACACAGCAAAGTATGAAACTTAGGGACATTTTGGCAATTTCGGGCGAGGCTGGTTTGTATAACTACATTGCAAGTAGCCGCAATGGTGTTATCGCCGAGAGCCTTGTTGATGGTAAACGCAAAAACTTCTCGGGCACCCATTCGAGGGTTAGTTCGCTTGCGGAGATTAGCATTTTCACTGAGGATGACGATGTGGCACTTGCAGAGGTTCTCACTTCGCTCTACGCCCACACCAAAGGCGAGCAGACACTCTCGCATAAGGCTTCGGAGGTTGAACTCCGCTCGCTCTTCGACGAGGTGCTGCCCAACTACGATAGGGAGCGTTTCCACCTCTCGGATATGCGCAAACTCGTTCAGTGGTTCAATATCCTCGTTAAGGCAGGTATGACCGACTTCTCGCTCGAAGAGCCCGAGGCTGAGGAGTAAAAATTAGAGGGTTGAGCAATGTGCTCAACCCTCTAATTTTTACTCGGTTGTGCCTTGTGGGCAATTAGGGGGAGGGATTACTCATAGACAATTTCAACGCCTCTATCATAAAGATGTAGTATACATTTGTCTATTTGTCCATAATCGTTGGAATAAATTGTCAAACCATATGTAGAAAGATCTATGTTTGTCATTCCCCAAGGGGTCTCTGCTAAAACAGGATATCCTTTTAAGATGATTTGATTATTCTTTTTTTGAGCTATTCGCATCGGCGGCGGATAAGCGACCGCCTTGTGCGGTCGTGACGAGCGCGGAACAAAAAGGCGTTAAGGGAGGTTTTGTGAATTTATACGGTTGCTTTTGAGCCTATTTTGGCATTTATTTCGCCCCTACTCGGTTACAATGCCACCGCATTGCGCCCTCGCAGAGGACGAGATATCTGACACAAAATAGTCTT
>JAZNTX010000022.1:0-74058 GCA_045591965.1 Tidjanibacter sp.
TGCCCCGCAAGTAGGAGGGAAAGCCACCAAAGGTGGATTAAAGGGGAGGTTGGGAGGGGTGGTCGTATTTGCGGTCGGCGTCCTCGCCGAGCAGGGATTTAGGGGGTGGGTAACACAGGGGGTGCGCCATTCGCACCTCAAAAACAAAAGGCTCGCCGACGCGAGCCTTGTTTTTGAGGTGCGAAGCGGAATCGAACCGCTGTAGAAGGTTTTGCAGACCTTTGCCTAGCCACTCGGCCATCGCACCAAAATATTTTATCCTCAACAACTTACGCCAACAAACACCTCTCTTGGTCATCTTGGTGTGTTGCTTTCGGAGCACAAAAGTAACCATTTTCTCGCAAACTCCAAATTTTTTTCGTAAATTTACCACTCCGAAATAAAATTAAGTATGACAATATACGACCTTGCACTCCTCTTCACGCCCAATTTAGGCAACGCGACGATAGCCCAATTGGTGGAGGATTTTGGCTCTGCCGAGGCAATTTTCAGGGCTTCGGAAGCCGATTTACGCACCCACATATCACGCCCATCGGTAGTGGAGGGTATTCTCTCGAAGGCTGGAATGGCGGCAGCCGAGCGCGAGATGCGCTACTGCGAAAAGCACCACATCTACGCCATAGCCGCCACAGATGGGGTCTATCCACCGCTTCTTCGCGAGTGTTCCGACCGCCCTCATATTATCTTTGTGCAGGGCAATATTGACGCGCTCATACAACCCTCGGTGGCTTTTGTGGGTACGCGCAACATCTCCTCCTACGGGCAGGTTGCGGGGCAAAAGTTGGTGGCTCAACTCCACGAGCGAGTGCCCAAAGTTTCGATAGTGAGCGGCTTGGCGTATGGTAACGACGAGAACGCCCACCGCGCAGCCCTCGAAGGGGGTGCTACAACAGTGGCAGTGATTGCCAACGCCCTGCCCGATGTCAACCCTGCGGGAAACAGGTCGCTGGCGGATAGGATTTTGGCACAAGGGGGTGCGATTGTTACGGAGGTGTCGTCACAACACAAAAATACGGGTAAGTTTTTCCCTTCGCGCAATAGGATTATTGCAGGACTGTCAAGTGGAGTGGTTGTTGTGGAGTCGCCCTACGAGGGAGGCTCGCTCATCACTGCCGAGTATGCGCTGAGTTACGGCAGGGTTGTAATGGCACTCCCTGCGAGGATTTTCGACAAGAACTCTTTCGGCTCCAATCTACTCATAAAGCAAAACAAGGCGGCAATGGTCTGCTCGGGTGGCGATGTGGTCTACGAACTTGGCTGGGATGTAACCAAAGAGGAGGAGGTTGTTCTCGCACCCACCAAGGCTCCCACCGAAACACTCAACCTTCAACCCGACGAACAAACACTCCTTGTGAGTATGCAGTTGGGCGAAGTTGTGGAGTATGAGGTGCTGGCAGAGCGTACGGGCTTTATGCCACAAAAGGTTGTGGCGTTGCTGATGGGCTTGGAACTTTGTGGTGCGGTGAGAATTCTGCCCGCAAGGCGATGCGAAAGATTGATTTAGACTATGCGACTTATTGATACACATACACATATCTACGGCGAGGAGTTTGATAGCGATCGTGCCGAGGTCTTCGAGCGTGCAGCGGAAGTTGGCGTGGAGGCATTTGTCTTCCCTGCCATCGACCACCAGA
Organism: Tidjanibacter sp.; assembly: GCA_045591965.1. GTDB lineage: Bacteria > Bacteroidota > Bacteroidia > Bacteroidales > Rikenellaceae > Tidjanibacter. The sequence continues at coordinate 1,635 of JAZNTX010000022.1, forward strand.
CCAACGAGGCACAGTTTGCGCTCACACGCGAGCACAAAGGGTGCTACTCTCTCATAGGTCTGCACCCCACTTCGGTTAATGACAACCCCACATGGAGGGAGGAACTTGCCGAGGTGGAGCGACTGCTGGAAGCCTGCAATGGTGCGGGGGCGAACAACCACCCCATAGGCAGCCCCGAGCGTCCCGTGGAGCGTTTCTATGGCGTTGGCGAGGTGGGTCTGGACTTCTATTGGAGCAGCGATTTCAAGGAGGAGCAGACCGAGGCTTTCCGCCGTCAGGTGGAGTTGGCTGTACGCTATGACCTACCACTTGTTATCCACACTCGTAGCGCATGGGACGAGATGCTCACGCTGCTCGAAGAGTATAAGGGGCGAGTGCGAGGTATACTCCACGCCTTCACGGAGAGCGCGGAGGTCTACCGCCGCATTGAGCGTCTTGGCGGTTTTGTGGTGGGCATAGGTGGCGTTTCGACCTACAAGAAGAGCATACTGTTGGAGAGCATACCCGAGATTCCACTCTCGCGGATGGTCCTCGAAACCGACTCCCCATATCTTTCGCCCGTACCTTTTAGGGGTAAACGCAACGAACCCAAAAATTTGGTGTATATTTGTGAGCAGATTGCGTGTTTGAAGGGGTGTACGCCCGAGGAAGTGGCAGAACAAACCACCCGCAACGCTCGCACACTATTTGGAATATAACGACCTAACCAATAACAACAAAATGAAAAGTTCTGTACTGCTCATCTACACAGGAGGTACAATCGGTATGCACACCGACCCCGAGAGTGGCGCACTCGTACCCTTCGACTTCAACCACATCTACGAGGAGTTCCCCTCGTTGCGCAGGCTCGATGCCAACATCGAGGTCTTGCCTTTCGAGCCCATTGACTCGTCGAATGCCTCGCCCGAGTTGTGGGTAAGGCTTGCGGAGAAGATTGGCGAGAACTACCAGAGGTTCGATGGTTTTGTGGTGTTGCACGGCACCGACACAATGTCGTATAGTGCCAGCGCACTCAGTTTTATGCTCCACAACCTCGCCAAACCGGTGGTCTTTACGGGTAGCCAGATTCCTATTGGTGTGCTAAGGACAGATGGTAGGGAAAACCTCATTACCGCCATAGAGATTGCCGCCACCAAGGACAGCAAAGGTCGTGCGGCAGTCCCCGGTGTGAGCCTCTACTTCCAAAACCGCCTCTTCCGTGGCAACCGCACAACCAAGCAGAGTGCGGAGGAACTCAGCGCGTTTGCATCGAACAACTACCCACCACTTGCGGAGGTGGGTGTGAGCATCCACTACAACGAGCAGTTCATTGCTCGTCCCAAGAGCGGTGCAGAGTTCAAGGTTGATACGGCTCTCGAAAGAGATGTCGCCATCATCAAGATATTCCCAGGGCTTACCGAGAGTGTTTTCAGGGCTATGCTGTCGAGTGGCGTGAAGGGCGTAGTACTCGAAACCTATGGTGCAGGTAACGCCCCCACGGGCGAGTGGTTTATCGGCACACTCAAAGAGGCTATTGCCAAGGGTATCAGCGTTGTGAATGTAACGCAGTGTAGCAATGGCGCAGTGAATATGGATATTTACGAAACGGGTGTTGCGTTGCAGAAGATTGGTGTCATCAGCGGCAGGGATATGACCTCCGAGGCGGCAGTTACGAAGATGATGTATGTCTTGGCGCACGAACAAACCCCCTCCCGCCGTGCCGCATTGCTCAAAAAATCCATCTGCGGCGAGTTTGGAAGGTAAAAGGCAACAAAAGAACAGGAGCCCCAAGTTTGCGGGTATTAAAAAAGATATTCGCAGACAAGGGGATTAACCCGATTTATTAAAACTAATCTCTAATTATTTTTGTGACTTATGCAGATTTTCAGAATTTGTTTCTTATTACTTACATCTATAATGATATCTTCGTGTACTTCTCAAGAAATCAATAAAAGTCTTCTTGCTCTTGCGGTAATAGTATTCATCTTGGCACTACGAGCAAGTGTAAAGCAACAAAATAGAAAGGATGAAAAATTCTCAGAATATTGTAAACAAAATGAGATTCTAGACACAAGACATATTGGCGACTATGTAGGAGGTCATCCTTTGTTGGACAATATTGTCTATTCTCCTTTGGTATTTGTCAAAGATAATGAGATAAACATTTGTGTTAGAACAACTGATGATGAATTAGATAAATTAGCAAGCATTGATATTGAAAGTGTTAAGAATATATACATTGAAGATTTTACATCAGTTCAAAAAGAGGTAACCCTTGGAAGGGTTTTGTTGGTGGGTGTATTTGCTTTGGCTTGGAAGAAAAAGAAAAAAGATGAATTATCATTCTTGTGCATAGATTGGACCAATGGCAAATTTGAGAACAAAACCCTATTTAAGTACGAGGGAAAAATGTCTATGCAAAAAGCCAATGCAGACAGAAACCACTTGATAAATAGTGTCAATAAAACAACAAAAGATTGATTAGGTTTGGCAAAACAACCCCTACTCCACTTCTAAGTTAGGGGAGATGTCGCAACGCGACTGAGGGGCCTGTCCCCTGTTATCCTTGTTATTCCTGTCACCCCAGTTACTCCTGCAAGAAAAACAGGAAAAACAAGAGTAACAAGAAAAACAAGTATGGTAGATGCCAACCGCCTGCCTATCGGCAGTCGTGGCAAGACGGAAAAGCGCGGGTATTAAAAAAGATACCCGCGCCCATGGTTGCCCATCTGCTTCGTTACTTTTTGCTGCCGCAACCGCAGCCGCGCTTTTTCTCCTCGTGGGGTTTAGTGGTGGAGCAACTGCCGCCCTTGTTCTCATCTTTGGTGTCGCAGCCCGAAGGCTTGGTACCGCATTTTTCGTCTTTCATAGTCATTTTTTGAATTAAGTGAAACTTGTCGCCCTTTATCGTTGCAACTTTTGCGCCACAAACTACACGCCACGCAAGCAATTAAGGAGTAAGAGGGATTACTGCGCCGCCTACGGCGGCTTGTGATCCCTGCGCTCCCGCGGGGCTCCTTGCAAACTCAAACAAGATTTATTACAGGGCTCCAATGGAGCCTATTTTTTGTTTCTATAAGTCGTTGCTCAAATAAATTTGGCACCGCCTTACAGAAACAAAAAAGGCTTCGATATTCATCGAAGCCCTGCAATAATTCTTGCCTTTTGCGGAGAGAGAGGGATTCGAACCCTCGATACCCTTTTGAGGTATACGCACTTTCCAGGCGCGCTCCTTAAACCACTCGGTCACCTCTCCAAAATATGTCACTCTTCGGCGGGGCGTGGTGCCTTATCGCTCGAAAAGTGGCGCAAGATAAGAATAATTTTTGGTTTGCAAGGAATTTGGAGCGTTTTATTTCCCCCGAGTACGATTTTTTGCCTTGGGTGCTCGCTCACAAAAGGCAGAGCCATTTGACTCTGCAACCAAAACTCCCCTACGAAAGGGGAGATGACCGAAGAACGGAGGGGTCGTCAAACAAAAGTAAGTCCCCCTCACAGGAGGGGGATTTAGGGGGAGGGTAACACCTCACTCCCCGCGCGAAAAAAAAGAGCAGTCCTTTGTGACTGCTCTTTCTGTGCGGGGAGTGGGACTCGAACCCACACGGCTCTCGCCACCAGATCCTAAGTCTGGCGCGGCTACCAATTACGCCATCTCCGCAGTATTTACAGCGCAAAGGTAAATAAATTTTCCGACTAAAAGAACAACCAACCATTTTTTTACATACCTTTGTAGCGATGCGGTTCCCGAATTTGGGACTAACAGGGAATGCCGTGCGAATCGGCAACAGTTCCCGCTGCTGTATGCCTCGACTCCTAAATGCTTGGAGTTCAGGCTCTCGGACAAATCTATACTATGTCACTGATGGGGTGCACACCATTGGGAAGGCGGTCCGAGAGTGAGGCGAGTCAGAAGACCTGCCACATCGTTAATGGGATTGCTCCTGCGGCGAATGGGAGGTTTTCGTGTAGATTCTTGCGGTGCAAAAGCACCAAAAAGCAAAACACAAAAGCACAAAACAGAGTGGCCGCTTGCAGCAAAAACCGCAAGCGGGAGTACTTGTTTTATGTTTCACTAACTAACTTCAACAAAAAAAGATGAAAAAGTTATTTAGGATTTCGTGTATTTTGGCAGCCACAGTGCTCGTAGGCTGCAACCCATCCGAAGAACAGCCACAAGACGAGTCAAACATTGGGTTTGACGGTGGCGTTTATGTCCTCTGCGAAGGTACATTTGGCGCGGGCAACTCTTCGTTGTACCACTACAACCCTGAGAGCAGGGAGGTTACGGCAAATGTATTCCACACTGCGAATGATGCAAGATTGGGCGACACAGCTCAGTCGCTCTACATGCACAACAGTTGGCTGTTTGTGGTTGTGAATAACTCGGGCGTGGTCTTCGTACTCGACCGCACAACGGGCAAGGTTGTGGGTATAATTGACAAGCTCGTATCTCCTCGTTTTGTCGCCATAGACAACTCTGGCACAAAGGGTTACATTTCGCAGATGTACACCTCCGAGGTTGTCACCTTCGACCCCCGCACCTTGGAGCGCACGGGTAGCATATCCCTCGAAGGGGTGGCAGGCTCGGAGCAGATGGCTGTTTGGGGCGACAAACTCTTCATTGCCTCGTGGAGCAACGACCACAAAATTGCCGTCTTGGACACCAACACCGACCAGCAAATAGCAACATTAGAGGTGGGTGTTCAGCCCTACTCGATGGTGTTGGATAAGAACGACACTCTGTGGGTTGTGTGCGATGGCGGCAATGAGCGTAGTACTCTGCCCGAGGGTGTTACAAAGGAGGATCCCTCGCTGTGGAAAATCAGTGCCGAGACCCACGAGGCGACCAAAGTTTTTGATTTTGAGGCGGAAGGTTGGTTCCGTTCAAGGCTGGGTATAAATGGCGAGGGCGACACCATTTATTTCATCTATGATGCGGTGTGGGCTATTGATGTTGCCACAGGCGAACTTCCCTCCGAACCACTCATCTTCATTGAGGGTTATGGTCAATATGGCATAGGCATAGACCCCATTAGCGAAGATATTTACATCGCCGACGCAAAGGATTATGTATCCAATGGCGAGGTGCAGAGATACTCTTCCGAGGGCGAACTGATAGACACTTTTGAGGTTGGATTGTTACCTTCGAAGTTTGCTTTTTTCAGCGAATAAATAAGGTACATTTTTAAGGTACGCTAAGAGTATGAAACGGTTGATTGTCTGCACCTTGTGCTTGGTTGTGAGTTTTGGGTTTTTGAGAGCCCAAAATGCGGACTCGTTGCGTACCGTAGAGGTGGAGGAGATTGTGGTTCGGGGCACTCGCTCGTTGCGCGACATTGGTGTTCAGAAGAGCATAATGAGTGAGCGTGTTTTGAAAGATAATCTTTCGGCTTCGATGGCTGAGGTGTTGGCACAAAACAGCACCATATTTATAAAATCTTCGGGCAGAGCCACACTCTCCACCGCCTCCATAAGAGGCACAGCACCCTCCCACACCACTGTTAGTTGGAATGGTATAGAACTCGGTAGTCCAATGCTCGGAATGGTCGATTTTTCGATGATTCCCTCCTATTTTGTCGATGGCAGCGAGGTCTTCCATGGTGCAACCTCGGTTAATGCCTCCGGCGGAGGATTGGGTGGCTCGGTGATGCTATCAACCAAGCCACAAGAGCGTCAAGGCTTTGGTATTCAGTACATTCAAAATGTTGCATCGTTCTCCACCCACGACGAATATCTGCGCGTAGACTATGGCTCAAAGAGGTGGAGACTCTCGACCCGACTACTCAACAGCAGTTCAGAAAACAACTTCCCCTACATCAACTACGACAAGTTTGGGCATCCTCTCGAATACAACACCAATTGTGGTTACGGCGACCTACACCTACTTCAAGAGTTTTATGCGCGAGGTGCCAAAGGTGGTGCTTGGTCGGCAAAAGTTTGGTTTACAGACTCTTCGCGCGGCATACCCCGCCTTTCGGTGGACTACCGCGACGAAGACCTAAACAAAGCGTGGCAAGATGAGAGGAGTCTGCGTGCTGTGGCGGAATGGAAACGCTCTTTTGGAGGGCTAAGGCTCTCAACATCGGCTGGTTACAACTACAACACCCTGCACTACATCTACCAATTCTCAAAGGGCGGAGGAGAGGTTAGTAGGGGTGTTGATGCAACGAGCCTAACCCACCACGCCTTTGCGACCACCTCGGCAGAGTGGAGCATTGGCAACAATCTGATGTTGGCAGCAAATCTCAAAGGTTCACTCTACTCGGCAGATAGTGAGGATATTGCACCCATCACCCCCATAGGATTTTCGGCAAACCGACAAGAGGTAACCTCTTTTGTGTCGGCTCGTTGGAAACCCTTTGACCAACTCGGTTTGGCGGTAAGCCTTCGCGAGGAGTGGCGGGACGGCAATTGGTCGCCACTTATACCCGCCATATTTGTAGACTACACCCTTATTCCAGAAATTGGGTTGATTTTAAGTGGTTCGTGGACAAGGAATTACCACGCACCTACACTCAACGACCTCTACTATGTTCCTGGGGGAAACCCAGACCTTAGAGCCGAGCGAGGAGAGGGTTTTGATGTGGGTATTGAAAGCAATATTGAGCGCAAAAAGTGGAGCGTGGGAGGTAAAATTACCCTCTATCACACCGATATTACCGACTGGATTATGTGGACTCCCACCGTCAAAGGTTTTTGGACTCCCGAGAATTTGGTGGCAGTTGTAAGTCGTGGTGTCGAGTCGCGCGCAAATCTCTCTTTCCACCCCTCCGAAGAGTTCCGAGTGGAGTTGAACGCAATTTTTGGTATCACCTCCTCGACTAACGCCGACCCAGAGAGCAACACTTTTGGCAACCAACTACCCTATATTCCCGTCTTCTCGGCATCGGCCAGTGCGCGTGTAATGTGGCGCAAGTGGGAGTTGGACTACAAATGGCGTTTTTACAGCGAAAGGTACACCTCCTACTCTGGCAGTTCGTTTGAAATGGGTGTAATTCCCGCCTATCAACTAAGCGACATTTCCATAAGCCGACAAGTAAAAATAAATAAGGTACATTTTAAGGTACGATTTGAGGTGTGCAACCTCTTTGATACCTACTATCAATCAGTACTTTCACGCCCAATGCCACCACGAAATTACGCGCTTTCGGTGGAGTGTAAATTTTAGCAAAAAATAAGGTACATTTATACAAAAAAGGAGGTAAAAATTTACCTCCTTTTTTGTGTCTTACATGGTGTGAGTACTACAACCACGCAACCTTGTCGCTATCGTCCTGTGCGGGTCGAGGCTTAACCTCCTCGTAGGGCGAATAACCCATTGCAATAACACACTCCACACCGCACTCCTCTGGGATGGGCAAGAAGGTGCGCAGGTAACTCTCGGCATCTCCCATCTCTGGGCGACCCTTGGCGTGCTCGCGCCCTGCGACATGCACCCAGCAACTACCCAAGCCTGCCGCCTCTGCTGCAAGTTGCAGGAATGTTGCCGAGATTGCACAATTGTCTATCCAAAGGTCGGTAGCCCTCCTATCGCCCATTACCAAAATAGCCACAGGAGCCTCCGCCATAAACGCCGAGCCGTAGTCGCGCATATAAGACATGTGTTTGATAAGGTCCCTATCCTCAACCACTAAAAACCTTGTGCTGTGGCTGTTACGCGACGAGGGGGCAGTGAGTGCAGCCTCCAAAATTTGTTCCACCGTATGGCGCTCGACCCTCCTATCGGAGAACTTACGGAGTGAACGACGCTTCTTTACAAGTTCAAAAAAATCCATATCTCTCATTTGTTTGGTTACAAATTTAGGTAATTTTGGGCAAATATCGTACCTTTGACCCAATAAAACCAAAAATCAATATGGAGAAAATGTTGAAAGCGGCTCTTGTCTACGACTTCGATGGCACACTTGCACCCGGCAATATGCAGGAGTATGGCTTTATTGCCTCGGTAGGAAAGAGCAACGAAGAGTTTTGGCAGGAGAGTAATGTGTTGGCAGACATCCACGATGCCGACCCCATTCTGAGTTATATGCTCAAAATGCTCGAACATGCAAACAAAACCAAAGTGCCCATTAAGCGTGAGGCGTTCCGTGAAACGGGGCGTAACATTCAGTTATACAAAGGTGTGCGCGAGTGGTTCGGGCGCATAAACCGCTATGGCGAGGAGCGAGGAATTGAGATTTTGCACTACATCAACTCTTCGGGTTTGAAAGAGATTATCGAAGGCACACCCATAGCCCACGAATTTAAGAAAATCTACGCCTGCGAGTTCCTCTACAACGAGAAGGGAGATGCTTATTGGCCCGCAGTGGCGATAAACTACACCAACAAGACGCAGTTTATGTACAAGATTAACAAGGGCGTGGATAGCGTTTCCGACTCACACCTCGTAAACGCCTATGTGCCTGATGCAGAACGCGCAGTGCCCTTCGAGCACATGATTTATGTGGGCGATGGTACAACCGACATCCCCTGTATGAGGCTTGTGAGCGACCGCAAGGGACACTCCATTGGTGTCTACGACCCCAACTCCGAGAGTGGCTACAAAAAAACCAAACTTCTTTTGGAGCAAAACCGCTGTTCGATGATTTCGCCCGCCGACTATACCGAGGGAGGCAGGATGGACACCCTTGTTCGCACCATCCTTGACAAGATTGCCACCGATGCTCGCATTGCCAAATTAGCCAAAGAGGTCTAAATCAACTGTTTATAAATGATGAAAAAACTCATATTCGCCACCAACAACGCCCACAAACTCGAAGAGGTTAGAGCCATTGTGGGGGACTCGTTTGAACTTGTGACTCTCCGCGAGGCAGGCATAACAGAGGATATCCCCGAAGAGGAGCCCACCATTGAGGGCAACGCCCTCGCCAAGGCGCGTTATGTGTGGGCAAAGACCAGCTGTGATTGCTTTGCCGATGATACAGGCTTGGAGGTTGATGCGCTCGGTGGAGCCCCTGGGGTTCATTCGGCACGCTACGCCACCGATGGTCACGACTTTGCGGCAAACCGCACCAAACTGCTCCGCGAGTTGGAGGACAAGACCGACCTCACGGCACGATTCCGCACAGTCGTTGCTCTTATTGAGGGAGGCAAAGAGCAGTGTTTTGAAGGTATTGTAGAGGGCGCAATCACCCGCGAGGAGCGTGGCGAGGGCGGTTTTGGCTACGACAGCATCTTCAAACCCTTGGGATACGAGCAGACATTTGCCGAACTCGCACCCGAAGAGAAGAACGCCATAAGCCACCGCGGCAGAGCCGTCGCAAAACTCGCCAAGTGGCTCAATCAATAAAAGTTTGACACATTAGCCAAAACCTCATCGCGCGAAATGTCGTCGCTACCGAGCACAACCAATCGCTCGACAACATTGTGTACCTCGCGCACATTGCCTTTCCACTCCATGTTGGAGAGTTCGGCAAGTGCCTCGGGGTTGATGCGTTTTGTGGGAATATGATACTCCTCGCACAACACTTTCAGGAAGTAATTGACCAACAAGGGGATGTCGTCCCTGCGCTCGGAGAGAGGCGGAACACCCAGCACAATAACACTTAGGCGATGATAGAGGTCTTCGCGGAAATTGCCACGCGCAATCTCGGCAACCAAATTCTTGTTTGTCGCCGCCACAACCCTCACATCAACATCCACATCTTTGTCGCTACCCACACGCGTGATTTTACGCTCCTGCAACGCCCTTAGAACTTTCGCCTGTGCAGCCATACTCATATCTCCAATCTCGTCAAGGAAGAGCGTGCCACCAATAGCCTGCTCAAACTTCCCTTTGCGCTGTTTTATGGCGGATGTAAAGGCTCCCTTCTCGTGACCAAAGAGTTCGCTCTCGATTAACTCCGAGGGTATTGCCGCACAATTGACCTCTACAAAAGGACCGCTTGCACGATTGCTTTGTAGGTGTATTTGTCGGGCAACCAACTCTTTACCTGTTCCATTCTCGCCCATTATCAACACTCTTGCATCGGTCGGAGCCACCATTTCTATCATTCGCCTTAGGCGGCAGGTTTTAGGCGATTCGCCCACTATTTGGTATCTTTGGCACGATTTTTTCCTTGTGTTGGAGGTGCGGGTCTTGGTGGTGGTCGATGCGGCAAGCACCTTCCGAATTGTGTTGATAAGCACGCCCACATCAACAGGCTTGGGGACAACATCTGCCGCGCCACAATGGAAAGCATCTATAATCTCTTGGTGGGAGGTTGTGCCCAAAAGTGCTATCCAAGGGCAGTCAAACACCCCTTCGACAACACCCTTTGTCGTTCCGCAAACCACAAGTTCAATGTCGTTAGGGATGCCCTCTTCGGGGAGTCCTTCGATTGTCTGCACATGGTAGCCTTCGTGTTCGAGCAATTCTTTGAGTGAGTTGCGAATGCCCCTCTGTGGGTCAATCACAAGGATTTTTGTCATACGATTGATTTGTTTTAATAGTTAATTATTTCGTGTTTGTTTCTCGCCAACCAGCCACACCATACAAATATGTTACCAAATTGGGTTTTGAGGAGCAAAAAATCCAAAAAATGAATTACCTTTGTGGTCAAAGATAATCTTTGTAATCCAAAATTAAAAAAGGTCGCAAAATGAATTTGTGCGTCATTTTTTGCGCCAACACATCGCACTTTTAGACCATTTTTTGACTAATTATGCTATCAAAAAGCCACCTTGTAGGGTGCTTTTGACATATTTCAACACAAATAAAAAATGAAAACAAACTACAATATAGAGCGTGAAAAACTCCACCTCCCCGAGTATGGTAGGCATATTCAGGATATGGTTGATGAACTGATGCGCATCGAAAACCGAGAGGACCGCAACCTGAGGGCAAAGGCTCTTGTTGCCATCATGGCAAACATCCAACATGCATCGAGCGAGACCCCCGACTTTGAACGAAAACTCTGGGACCACCTCTTCATTATCTCTAATTTTCAATTAGATGTGGACTCGCCATACCCCAAGCCTACCGCAACAACCATCATGCCCCCACCACACAGAATGGAGTACCCCAAGGGTGGCATAACAATGAAACACTATGGTAGGAATGTGAAAAACATCATCAAGGCTTTGGAGCGTATCCAAGAACGCGACACTGTCGATGCGGTGGTCTACAACATTGCTCGATATATGCGAACCAAGAGTTTTGAATTCAACCAAGAGCACCCCGACAACGCCGTTATCATAAAGGATATACGAAAGATGGCTAATTACGATATTTTTGTAGACGAAGAGGCTATTTCGCTTATCAAAAGCGAATATAGATCTGACTATTTAGGATATCAAAAAAAGTTGGCGTACCAGAAAAAGGGGGCAAAAAACAAAAAAACAGCCAAAAGAACACCCCACACCAAGTAGCGAACTTTGGAGAATCGAAACACCTTCATGACCCCTGTTCGCAGCAAAAATTTAACCCCAAAAGAGAGAAAAAAAACGATACGATATTAACCATGAAAAAGAGTTTTGCAATACTATTCGCACTTGTCGCATTGTGTGGCTGTAATGGCAACAAGGTGTTGCTCAAAGGCGAGTTTGCCGCCTGCCCCAATCAAACCGTTGTATTAGAGAGCGTGGCTGCCAATGGCGCAATCGTGACAGACTCGGTGACAACGAATGCCAACGGAGGCTTCAAAATGAGAGTTTTGCAGCAAGATGGCGAGCCTACCTTCTATAACCTTAGGTGCGCTGGGCGCAATATTCCCCTAATCCTCTCGTCGGGCGAGAGCGTTGTGGTCAACTCCGTTCCTGGGCTTATTGATGGCTACACGGTGGAGGGCTCGAAAGAGTCGGAGTTGGTACGCGAGGTTAAGAATATTATGGGCTTTGGCGTTGCGCGACTCGACTCACTTACAACACTTTACAACCAAACCTCGAACAAAAACCAGCAGCAAATCATCAACCGAGAGTTCTCGCGCGAGTACCTAAATATTAAACGCCAGCAGATAGAGTTCATTGTCAAAAATTCGGGGTCGTTGGCTGCAATTTATGCCCTCAATCAGCGTATCCCCGGCGATCAGTCACTCTTTGGAGGCGAGAAAGATGTGATTTATTTCCGCCTCGTTGCCGAAGAGGTCGAGAAAAACTACCCTACCTCGCCCTACCTTGCGGGTTTGAAGAGCGTTATTGCCGACTACGACAATCGCGTGGCTTTTGCCGACAAGATTGAGACCGCGCTCGCTGCCGAGCCTGCAAATTTCCCCGAAATAGAGGTTGCCGATATGTATGGCAAAAAACAGAGCCTTACGGCAGTTCAGAAAGACAAGGTGCTGCTGCTCGATTTTTGGAGCATTGCCGACCAGAATGCTTCGTTCCGCAATGCCGAACTCAAAGAACTCTACGCCAAATACCACAACAACGGTTTCGAGATTTATCAAGTGTCGGTGGACACCTCCAAGCCTGCGTGGATAGAGATTGTGCAGATGCAAAAACTGCCTTGGATTTCGGTTTGTGACTTCAAAGGTGCAAACTCGCAGGCGGTGCAACTGTTTGGTATTACGAGCATTCCACAAAATTTCCTCTTCGACCGAGAGGGTAACATCGTCGCTCGCAATGTCTACGGCGAAGAACTCAAACAAGAACTGAAAAAACTCTTAAAATAACTCTCAAAAACGCCCAAACAAATGTATTATTTCGCCTCAGATATGCACCTCGGTAGTGGCGCACACCACAACCCCAAAGAGAGGGAGTGTGCTGTTGTGTCGTGGCTCGAAAGAGTTGCCCCCACAGCCAAAGCCATCTTCCTTGTGGGCGATGTGTTTGACTTTTGGTATGAGTATAAAAGGGTTGTGCCACAAGGCTTTACGCGCCTACTTGGAAAACTATCCGAACTTACCGACAGGGGTGTGGAGATACACTTTTTTGTGGGTAACCACGATATGTGGCAGCGCGACTATTTGGAGCGCGAGTGCGGAGTGAAGGTGCATTTCGAGCGCGAGGTTTTTGAACTCTACGGCAAGAGGGTTAGCATCTGCCACGGCGACGACATCTACGCTCGCTACTTGGGTGGCTGGACAAAACTCATGAACAATATATTCCGCTCACGCACAGCGCGTTGGCTCTTCTCACACCTCGTTCATCCCGATTTTGCGATGCGCTTCGGACTCGGTTGGTCGAAGGGTAGCCGCAAGTCGAAGGAGGTGGCAATGCCCTTCCTTGGCAAGGAGGACCCACTTGTGAAGGAGGCGGAAAGGCTCAACTGTGAGGGCGCGGGGGTGGACTACTTCATCTTTGGGCACAATCACTGCGCCGAGAGGGTCGCTTTGGAGAGTGGTGGCGAGGCTCTTTTCTTGGGGCATTGGTTCAATGGAGAGGTCTATGCCGAACTGAACGAAAACGGAGAAATAAGGCTCCAAAAATAAGGTACATTGTTACCATATTTTTTGGGACACAAAAAGCACATAAAAAACTATGAAACAATATCTTGACCTACTTAGAGCAATACGCGACAATGGGGTTGTAAAAGGCGACCGCACAGGCACGGGTACAAAGAGCATTTTTGGCTACCAGATGCGCTTCAACCTCGCCGACGGCTTCCCTCTGCTGACCACCAAAAAGGTTTTTACAAAGGGTATCATTCACGAACTCTTGTGGTTCCTCAGGGGCGACACCAACATCGGCTACCTTGTGGAAAACGGGGTGCATATTTGGGACAATGACGCCTACCGCTTCTATGGCGAGAGGTGCAAGGTTGCGGGCGTGGAGCCCATCGGTCGCGAGGAGTTTTTGGAGAGGTCGAAAGGTGCCGAGGAGTCGCCTATTGAGGGTTACCGCTATGGCGATTTGGGCTCGGTCTATGGCGCACAGTGGCGCAGTTGGGGCACACCCGACGGCAGGGTTATCGACCAAATCGAGGAGGTCATCCACACCATCAAAACCAACCCCAATTCGAGGCGTATGCTGGTCTCGGCATGGAATGTTTCCGATGTTGAGGGCATGGCATTGCCCCCTTGTCATGTGCTTTTTCAGTTCTATGTGGCGGAGGGAAGGCTCTCGTGCCAACTCTACCAGCGCAGTGCCGACACATTTTTGGGCGTTCCATTCAACATAGCATCCTACGCACTCCTAACGCACATTATTGCAAAATTGTGTGATTTGGAGGTCGGAGAATTTATCCACACTTTGGGCGACACACACCTCTATTTGAACCACTTTGAGCAGGTCGAAGAGCAACTCTCGCGTGAGCCTCGCGCACTGCCTCGCCTATGGCTCAACCCCGAGGTCAAATCCATCGCCGATTTGCGCTTTGAGGATATCCGCATCGAGGGCTACGACCCCCACCCCACCATCAAAGCCCCCATGTCGTTCTAAAAAAATCACACCGAATATGAAGACCAAAATTTCGCTCATTGTTGCCGTTGCCGAGAACGGCATTATCGGAACAGGAGGGACTATGCCTTGGCACATCACCGAGGATTTCGCACACTTCAAGGCTGTGACGCTCGGTCACTCGGTCGTTATGGGGCGCAAGACCTACGAGAGCATCGGTCGCCCACTGCCCCGTAGACGCAACATTGTCATCACTCGCAACAGCGAACTGAGTATTGAGGGTTGCGAGATGGCCCCCTCGTTGGAGAGTGCAATGGCGATGTGCGAGGGCGAGGAGGAGGTTTTCATCATCGGCGGCGGCGAGATCTACCGCCAAGCGATGCCCCTCGCCGACAAGTTGTATATTACCCATGTGGGCATGAGGGTCGAGGGCGACACCCGCTTCCCCACTATCGACCCCATAGTGTGGCACGAGGTGCACCGCGAGGAGTTCGCCCGCGGCAAGGATTTCGACCGCCCCTTCTCCTTTGTCGACTACGAACGCAAATAATCCTGCATAATATAGGTAAACAACACCCCACCAACCACTCGGTTGGTGGGGTGTATATTCACTTTACCACATCATCAACATAAACATATCTAATGGGTTGTCGCGTTGCTTCGAGGTCTATTTTTCTGCCAAGATACTTGATTTGCAGTTCCAAATTTGCAACCTCGATATTCAACTCTTTTCTTCCATTCTCATAAGACTCGATTACTTTGCTGATATTTTCATTTTTTGAAAATTCATAAACACCTACTATGGTTTTATCAACTATTGCGAAGATGCATTTTATTGACGGTTTTGTACAACGCTCTCCATCTATGCGCCAAGCCCTCCGCACAGCCGACAACAAATCCGCAGCTTGTCCATATGAATCTGGAATGTGTATACACAAAGCTTTCTCTTTGTCGGAATTAGCCTCCATATTAAGTACTGCCTCGTTATTATTCTTCTGTGCTATCAACCTACCCACTTGTGAAAAGTAGTTCACTTGAGCCATAGTGGAAAATAGAAATACATTATCTGCCATAGATCTATTCTTTATTTTTGTCAATATAAGATGTTGGTATTCTGTATTTACTTGGTGTGGGCAAAGTTTTCTAGATATAAACTGCCAAATCTGCGGGCATACTCCCACTCTTCTTCTGTTAGCCCCTCTCTTACTTTGTCTATTTGTGAAAAAATAGCTTTCCCTCTTCTATGGAAGTCTTTTTCTGATAGTTTATTTTGAGCGTACAAATCAGCTATATCCGTAACTTGAACATACAAATCTATTGCGTTTTGAAGATTGGTGGATAATGTATCACATTTGGGAGAGGTGGTTATATCCACGATAGAAAAGGCATAGTTTGAAAAAAGATGCATATTTTCAAAACTAAACTGTTCATACTTGGCTTCTCCATTTGCTTTTGTCTTTATAAAACCATCAAAATAAACCGTGGAATCATCACTGACATTCTTTACTATATTGTATATTTTATCCGAATCTAAGCTATCTTTGGGCAACATATAGTCTACCACAAATGTAATATATGCACTACTACTTGGATTATGACAACTTAACCAAAAATGAAGTTCATTGTACTTCCTTGTAATCTCTCTACATTTAATACCCCATATCTTCGCTTTCCAATTGACAAACAACTTTACCGAATCCATGTATTTCCCCATAGCCAGTTTTACGCTATCATCGAATTCGCTCTTTAAAATGTCATTACCCAATCTCAGGTGTTGTTTGTAATTTCGATTATGAATGTCTGCAAACTCTCGTTGTTGGGCATTAATAACAACGGGGGGCGTATTGCTCTCAACACATCCATACATGGCCAATAGAGTAAACAATACTAAATAAAGTTTTTTCATAAGTAAATTGTTTCATTTTGCCCACCAACTCCAAATGTGCGGTTGCTACAAAAAAAAGAAAGTGTGGAGTTGTTCGTTTATCTGACAATAGGCATTTGGCGGCGCCCGAGCACAAATAAACAATACCCCACACTTGTACAGTATGGGGTGGGCACAGAATGTGCCAACACAGACATACCAATACAAGCGATGAGTGTTATTGCCCTCCTTGTGCTCTTAAAATCGCCAAATTTTATTGTCAAGGATTAGCGAAACACTTTCACTAATTAAATATGTTCGCCGAGCGGACTATCGCCAACCCGACACCACAAAATTAGAAAATGTTTTGGCAAAATGCAACACTCGTGGGGTATTGTCGTAATTGTGTGCGGGGAATTGCGCCCGCAAATTTCCGCCAAACTTTCCCAAAAATCAACATTGCGGAAGAAGTTTCTTTCTTGTAGCGTGGGGCGGTGTGTAGATTTTTTTGTGGGGCGGAAGGGGGTGATTGTTAGGTGTGTAGGGGGTGTGACGCGGGGCGAGCGACCCAAAAAGCACGAAAAATTTTGCAAAATCGGAAAAAACAACTACCTTTGCACTCGCAAATGTACCGCGGGGTAGAGCAGTTGGTAGCTCGTCGGGCTCATAACCCGGAGGTCGGAGGTTCGAGTCCTCCCCCCGCTACTAAAACAAACGGAGAGTCTTTGGCTCTCCGTTTGTTTTAGTATCTTGGGAGGGCGAGAACCGTAGGTTCGGACAATCCGAGCAGCGAGGGCAGAGGGATTTGTTTTTTCAGGGGCTCAGCACCCTCTCCAACAGGGGAGTTTCACACCTTATTATCAGTGCATTACAACACACGCGGTCACCCCATTTCGGCAATCTGCTCACACGCACACACGGGAGTCTTATATAAAAAGGTGTGGCGGGATTTTGAAAATCCAAATCTTATGCGTACTTTTGCGCTAATTGGAAAAATAGTATACTTTAATGCCTAACCTTAATGACAAGGTAACGCGACAAATTAAGCCCGAGTGGCTCAAAATTAAACTGCACGATGGCGAGGGTTTTGCCGAAGTTGCGCACATTGTGGAACGACACGGTTTGCACACAATTTGCAGCAGCGGAAAGTGCCCCAACAAAGCCGAGTGTTGGAGTCGAAAGACAGCAACCTTTATGATTTTGGGTGATATTTGCACCCGAGGTTGTAAGTTTTGTGCAACGCCCACGGGCAAGCCGCTACCTATCGAACACAACGAGCCCGAAAGGGTTGCGGAGTCCATTCGACTGATGGGACTCCGACATGCTGTCATTACTTCGGTCGATCGCGACGACCTACCCGATGCAGGTGCGGAGCATTGGCGCAGAGTGGTTGAGGCAATCAAGACTATTAATCCAAACACAACAGTAGAGGTATTGTTGCCCGACTTTGACGGCAAGAGAGAACTCATTGAGTTGGCTCTCAGCGCGAAGCCGCACATTGTGGGTCACAATCTCGAAACCGTAGAGCGCATAACACCCTTGGTGCGTTCGAGGGCGAAGTATCGCACCTCGCTCGAAGCACTGAGGATTATGTCCAAGAGCGGCATCCCCACCAAGAGCGGCATAATGCTTGGTTTGGGCGAGACGCACGAGGAGATTGTGCAGACACTCAGGGACTTGCGCGAGGCGGGAGTGGAGATTGTAACACTCGGACAGTACCTCCGCCCAACAACCAAGCACTACCCCGTAGACCGCTATGTCACTCCCGAGGAGTTCGACAGGCTCAAAGAGGAGGCTTTGGCAATGGGCTTTAAGTATGTTGCAAGTGCCCCTCTGGTGAGGTCTTCGTATTTGGCAGATCGCGCAGTGGAGGCGTGCAAAAAGTAGTAGAGAGCGATGGCACAGGGAGAGATAAATGTTGTAGATGTAGGCACCATGGCGTATGGCGAGTGCTGGGAGTTGCAACAGAGGCTCTTCGAGAGTGCCATAGCACAAAAGGCGGCTGGCGAGAAGCCCGAGCACACGATTTTGCTCGTTGAGCACCCTCCTGTGTACACGCTCGGCAAGAGTGGCAAGGAGAGCAATTTGCTGGTTGCCGAAGAGTTCTTAAAGAGTCTTGGCGCGGAGTTTTTCCACATCGACCGCGGAGGGGATATAACATTCCACGGCATAGGTCAGATTGTGGGTTACCCCATCCTCGATTTGAGCCAGTTGGGCATTGGCTTGAAGGCATATATTGACGCAATCGAGGGGGCCGTCATTGATACTATGGCGGAGTGGGGCATCACCTGCCAAAGGGTTGAGGGTGCCGCGGGGGTGTGGATTGTAGAGCCACACAAGCCCATGAGAAAAATTTGCGCCATCGGTGTAAAATCGTCGCGCTGGGTGACTATGCACGGCTTTGCGCTGAATGTGAACACCGACTTAAAGTGGTTCAACCTCATCAACCCTTGTGGTTTTGCCGACCGCACGGCAACCTCCATGGAGAGGGAGTTGGGCACAAGACTCGATGTCGAGAGGGTCAAAGAGCGACTCCTCTGGCACCTTACACGGAAATTAGATATTAATAAAATAAATACTAAACGATTATGCCAATTGATAAGCGTTGGGTAATCAAGCCGCAGGGCGAGAGCGAGAAGGTTGCAAACCTCTCTTCTGCACTCAACATCCCCCCTGTGCTTGCCAACTTACTTGTACAAAGAGGCATAGAGACTTACAACGAGGCAACGAGGTTCTTTAACCCGAAACTGTCCGACCTCCACGACCCATTCCTGATGAAGGATATGGACAAGGCTGTCGAGCGAATCGACCAAGCCGTCAAGAGGGGTGAGAAGATTATGGTCTATGGTGACTATGATGTGGATGGTTGTACGGCTGTTGCGCTGGTCTACACATTCCTGCGCAGCAGAGGACATCAAAACCTCACATTCTACATCCCCGACCGCTATACGGAGGGGTATGGCATTTCGATATCGAGTATCGATTATGCCGAGCGTAAAGGTGTGGGCTTGGTTATCGCTTTGGATTGCGGTATCAAAGCTGTTGAGAAAGTCGCCTATGCCAACACAAAAGGGATTGATTTCATTATTTGCGACCACCACCTACCCGGGGATGAGATTCCTGCGGCGGTAGCGGTTCTCGACCCCAAGAGGGAAGACTGCCACTACCCCTTCGACGAACTCTCGGGTTGTGGTGTGGGCTTCAAACTCGTGCAGGGCTATGCCCAAAAGAGGGGTATTCCTTTCAGCGAGGTGGAGAAACTCTTAGACTTGGTTGTGGTTAGTACCGCAGCGGACATTGTGCCACTGACGGGCGAAAATCGCATCCTTGCCTACTATGGTCTTCGCCGCCTCAACGAGGCTCCACGCAAAGGTCTGCACTCTATTATCCGCATCTGCGGACTCGACAAACACCAAATCACCATCGACGACATTGTCTTCAAGATTGGTCCCCGTATCAATGCTGCGGGTAGGATGAGGGTTGACCCTGCCGACCCAGACGCTGCACCTTCGGGCGGTCATAAGGCTGTGGAGATGCTCATCGAAAGGGACGAGAAGGAGGCAGAAAAGTGTGGCGATATTATTGACGAGTTCAACCAGAGCCGCAAGAGTATCGATAGAAATGTCACTCAGGAGGCGCACGATATTATCGAGAACAACCCCGAGATGAAGTCGCACAAGAGCATTGTTATCTACAATCCCCAGTGGATGAAGGGTATTGTGGGTATTGTGGCTTCGAGGCTTATCGAAACCTACTACAAACCTACGGTGGTGCTCACCATGAGCAACAACTTTGCTACGGGCTCGGCTCGCTCGGTGGCGGGATTTGACCTCTATCAGGCAGTGGAGTCGTGCTCGGATTTGTTGGAGAACTTCGGCGGTCACATGTATGCCGCAGGTCTTACGATGAAACCCGAGAATGTTGAGGAGTTTACTCGTCGCTTCCACGCCTATGTTGAGGAGCACATCGACCCAGCACTGTTGGTACCTCAGGTAGATATTGATTCGGAGTTGTTGTTTAGCGACATTACCCCCTCGTTTAGGGCGGTGCTTTCGCGCTTCCAACCCTTTGGACCTGGCAATACGGCACCTGTTTTTGTTACGCGCGGCGTGAGCAATAGGGGCGATGCAAAACTTGTGGGCGCGGAGTGCGAGCACATCAAGATGGATTTGACACAGAGGCAGAAACCCAACACCTCGATTGGCTCTATTGCCTTCCAGCAACCCACCCACTACGAGTGGATTCGCAACGGACGACCTGTAGATGTGTGCTACACAGTCGTGGAAAACCATTACCGCGGTGTTACCACCCCTCAGTTGAGGATTAAGGATATCAAACCATTGAGATAGTAGCACAAAAAAAGAGTTGTGCATACCAACAAACCCACCCCGCAAAGGGTGGGTTTGTTGGTTGTTATAACACCATAAAAGTCGGAGGAGGTGTTTTTTATGACCACAAAATTGTTCTTTTGTGGATTTTTCAGAGGGGCAAAGAGGTGGGAAACAAAAAAAATTTGTATCTTCGCAATGCAAGATGCGGCAAAAACCACAAAAAAAAGACCGCACAATAAACCACAAAAAACAATTAAAAACAGAGAAAAGTATGAAAAAACTTTTTGTAACAATGATGGCGTTGGTTGTAGCAACCGGCGCATTCGCACAACTCAGTTTTGGCGTGAAGGCAGGGGGTAACCTCTCGACCATTAGCGGTATGACCTCGGAGGATAGTGGTCTTGACTGGGGCGACTTGGCAAAAGTAACACCCAGCCAATCCATGAAGGTGGGTTTCAATGTGGGAGCCTTTGCCGAGTACAAAATTATGCCTCTGCTGGGTGTGCAGGTAGAGTTGAACTACTCCACACAGGGCGTGAATACCAAGGTTGAGTCGAGCAGTTCTCTCTTGGGTGCAGCATCGACTACCGACACAGCGTGGAGTTTGAGTTATGTAAACATCCCCATCCTTGCAAAGGCTCACTTTGCAAACATCGCTGTTTATGCAGGTCCTCAGTTGGGCTTTGCTACCGGTTTCAACTCGAAGTCGACCGTAAAAGCCAACGACAAGACTACCATCAACGAGCCCGAGGCTGTTGAGGATTACAGCGGTTTCGACCTCTCGCTGGCTCTTGGCGCACAGTACAAACTGACCGCCAACATCGGCATCGACGCTCGCTACAACATCGGTCTTACCAACGTATTCCCCACTCTCAAAAATGACGAGGGCGAGGTTACCCGCGAGGGCTTTGGTAAGCAGGGCGTTCTCCAACTCGGCGTATTCTACGAGTTCTAACCGCCCATAGGTATTTACTCTCACAACTCCGATACTCCTTGTGAGTGTCGGAGTTTTTGTTTACTTTTGGGGTGAAAAGAGATATTTCAAACTAAGATGAAACGACAATTTACACTTTTTGCACTACTCGGCACTCTGCTCCTTGTGAGCAATCAAAAGGTTGAAGCACAAGATTTCAAGGTGGGTCTGAGGGATGGTATGTCACTCTCGTGGTTGGTGGGCATAGACGACACTCTACCACAAGCGAGTTTCTATGCGGGCATCACAAGCGACCTCTACTTTGGCGAAAAGTGGGGCGTGGGGCTCGATGTAACCCTCTCCGAGCAAGGTGCACTCTGCAACGAAAATAGCGAGGGGGTTATCACAGACTACTCCTTCCACTATCTCAACATCCCGCTTATGGCTCACTACCGCCTACCTATCGGCTCCGAGTTGTTTCTACAATTTTCGGCAGGTGGTCAGGCTGGGATTTTCTTGTCGGCAAATTGCGACTATACGGCACCCTCGGTGCTGGGCGATGGGCGTGTAAGTGGCAGCGAAAGGCTCGACAGCGACTCGTTCCACCCGTTGGACTTTGGCGTTGTGGCAGCCATCGAATTTGGCACAGGAAACACCTCTGTTGAGGTGCGCTACGCCCTCGGCATAACCCAAACGCACAATGGAATTTCTAACACCTTGAATGGAAATTACTACATTTCGGTGCCCGACAACCGCAATTCGGTGCTCCAAATAGGCACAATTTTGCGTTTCTAAAAATGGTCGAAAAATAAGGTACATTTGGAAAAACAAATAGGGCTAAACCTCAGTGGCTTAGCCCTATTTTCATATACCTAAAAACCTATTTTATTCGCTTAAAAATAAGGTACGCTCCTGCTGCCAAAGCGACAATTAGAAGCATTGCAATATAGAAACCGCCGTCCATATCGAGGAAGGGCATCTTCTTGAAGTTCATGCCATAGATACTTGCCACCAATGTTGCGGGGAGGAAGACCACCGAAGTGAGAGCCAAAATCTTCGAGGAGTTGTTCTGCTCAATGGTGATAAGACCCAGCGCGGTATCCTGCAAGTAGTCCAGACGCTCGAAACTGAAATCGGCGTGCGAGATAAGTGACTGCACATCCCTCATCATCAGTTGCAGGCGAGGATAAATATCGTTGGGGAATCTCTCGCTTCGCTGAATACCCGAGAGGATGCGTTGGCGGTCAAAGATATTCTCTCGAATCAACATCGTCTGCTCTTGCAGGGTGTTGATGCGTGTAATGTCGCGCTTGTCAACCTCGCCATCGACCGAAATCTCCTTACTTAGGGTGGCAATCTGTTTTGCGACATTCTCCACAAGGTCGGCATCGGCATCAATCCTTACCTCCAAAATGGAGATAAGCAGATGATATCCGGTATTATAGGCGCGAGTGTTCATTTGCAACCTCTTTGCCGCCTCGTTGAAGGTGCGGAACTCGGCATTGCGGGTGGTAATAAGCACGCCCTCGCTCACAATGAACGACACAGGCTCGACCGTAAAACCGTCTGACGAGGGAACAAAGAAGTTGGTATTTGAGAAGATTGCGTTTTCGGTTTCGGAGTATTTTGATGTAGACTCAATCTCCTCTATCTGCTGACGAGTCAGAAGGTTGAGTTCCATAAAATTCTCCACCGCCTTTCGCTCCTGAATGGTGGGCGAAAGGAGGTCTATCCACAAAATATCGTCGTAGCCGAGTTCATCAAAGAGTTTGATGTCGGCTTCGCGCACTATTTTGTTGTATTGTTTGAGGTAAATTGTAATCATTGTTCTGGGCTGTTCGGATTTCGAGGTGTTCGTGTTTTCCTTAAATTGTCCGAATGGACAGCCGTCAGTCGAGCGTCTTACGCCCCCTGCGGCTCCTTATTTCAGTCAGCCCGGGTTGGCGTGGGAGGCTGCCTTTTTGAGTTTTTTCCAATGGGCCTCCAATGCCGTATGTTTTTTAGCGTCAAACAGATAGTCAACAGTTGTTGTAAGGTACGAGTAGTCCTCAACTTTGGGACACTCGGCCTGCGAGAGCAGAGCCTCATAGATGCGCTCAACACCCCTTGTGAGGGCCTTTTCAATCTCGTCGAGAACCTCTGCAGGAGTTCCTTCGCGCGCAACGAGCACACCATACACGGGTGCGTCGGGAGCCACACCCCACTCATCGGCAAGGCTCAGCGAGCCCCCCTTTTCGGTGGGTGCCACACAGAAATCGGTGACGATTTTTACCCCCTCGATGGTGCGTGCGACATCAGACGCAAGGAGTGCCACATCGGCACGCCCCTCGCGAAGAGCATCTGCAATTTCGTTGTGTGAAAGTAGTGCGACTTCTGCCGTGAGCCTTTCAGCCACGCGCAAGCCATAGACCAATGGCACTGCGCTGAGAGTCGCAGGGGCTGCAAATTTTACTGACAGGGACATCATCCATCTCCATTTTTGCCATTAGTTCAACTTCTTGTTTTGGGTGGTCGGAGCGCCTTACGCACCCCTTCCAATCTGCAAAAGTACAAATAAAATTGAAAGTTGAAAGTTGAAAGTTGAAAATTCTGCAAAAATTTGACCATTTACGCACAAAGAGGGAGGGTCTTGTGTTGTTATTGGCTCGCCATTTGCATCGACAACTTTTGAGGCATTTTCTTTGGCAAAAAAGATTTTTTGCATTATATTTGCAATGTCTCCTTGATGAGAGTCCGCTTTAATGTCGGTCTTGAAACTCTCATCTTGGAGATTTTTTTGTAACACTACTTCGTGCAAATAGAACCTATTAGTATCCGTACCATATCCTTTGTGTATAATCACAATACCGACATAGTTTGATTTCCCTATCTTAATTGGAGCCGCAATGGTCACCGAATCATAGTTTCTTCCCTTCCAATTTTTCTGAGCATCAATAATACGACCATTGGTAATAATTTGAGGAACGGCAGCAAATGCAGCTGCTTTTGTCTTACCAAAGCCGTGTATAGTGCTATCCTTTACACTCCGTTTGTCAAGAATAACATCTCCAAGACCTTTGCGTTCTACCTTACCGTTGTAATTCTCCTCATAGAATTTCGTAACCTTTTCTGTTAAAAGTGTGCCATCTTTGGCAAACTCATTACCATTCAATATAGCAACAACATCTTCGCCCATTAGGTACTCTGCTAATTCCGCCAACTCCCAATCACCAAACCACTCTATAAATGCTTTGGTGCGGACCTGCACCCATTGCTTGGGAGTGAGGTAGGTGGGCTTGCCGTTGGGTGCAAGGAGATAGGTGCCGTCGGCTTTGGCTTTGGCAGCAATCTCCTGCTCTTCGGGAGTAAAATCCTCAATCTCATTGGAGCGAGGGCAAATCATTTTCCGCACACCAATCGGCTTGTTGTTTGCATCGATAACTTTTGAGTGCGATAAAATATCTCTCACTATTGGTTTTCTTAACTCCTTTTAGTAACTTTGCACCAGTAATGGAACTATTAGAGTTATTGCCGTTATGTGGAGTTTCCCCCTCTCGGTTCGGGTTAGCCCCGCGTTTCTCTAATAGTTCCATTTCTTGTACTTCATAAGTATAATGCTTATCGCTGGTGGCATTTGCCGTGAATGTTTTTTTTGTAAGATACTTGCTATTTCAGTTGAACTAATGTACTTTTGTATTTAGAAAGAGTGTTTTGCAGAGGAGCTGTGCCATTCTGCTTGCCGCTTGTCGGTTCGAGAACGATGTCTGTACTACCGCCCGAAGCACTCTCTCCTTTCCCGATATAGCAAACTACAACATTCTGCCACAAAATGTGGTTTGATAGAAAGATGTCTGTATTTTTGTTGTCATAAGAAATAGAGTTGGGAGATACAGGTGTCCCATTCTCCTCGTTAAAGATGTCTTGGCGGAAAAGTGTGGCATCTTCCTCGTTTCTTATTTTATCATTCTCTCCGAAATTTGGTTTTCTGGAATAGAAGTTGTATCTTTGTCGGTAGAAGGTGATGCAGGAGTGTTTATGCTGGGAGTTTCGGTTGAGCCGCTTTGCTCCGATTCTTGCGATACTTCAACAGATTCGGCTGTCTGTTTAGCCGTAGTATAGCGGCTATACACCACCTCACCATTCTTACCGTAGGAAGTCTTAAAGATTCCTGCGGTATTTTTCATCATTACCAACAATCAGTAAAATGACCATTTGGTCATTTTGATTGTTTGTTGTATCTCTGTTGTCAGAAAGAATTGCTCCACCAAGTATAGTAGATTGGTTTCCTTGTGTTGAATTGGTGGATTCAAATGGCAAGGTCGCTTCACTAATGTAAGCCAGTTTACCTTCTTTTAAGAGACGCTCTATTCGGGGTGTCTCTTTTTCTTGATTAAATACCACTACCTCTTTGCTATCTTTGAGAATTGTCACAGAAGTAAACAGATAATTGCGAGAACCTTTCTCGTTGGTAAATGCTTTGACAAAAATGAATGAGCTATTTCGCTCGGAGTTGCCCGTCCTCACGCTCGGCTTGCCTTTTTATTTTTCAATCCACCTTTTGTTTGGAGGATAAAGAACAATCGCTTATATTTGTACTACTAAATTAGTACCCTCATCGGCAGTAAACGAACTTGATATTTCGTCCCTTCTGCTGGTGGGGTTTACTTTTCCTTTCCCAACTCTTTTCTATATAAATATAGAAAATCCAAAACAAATTGCTATATTTGCCCCAAATAGACACATCAAAACTAAAACTCAATGAAAAAATTAACTTTTTTTGCACTTTTCGCTTCGCTTATGGCAATGGCAACATCGTGTACTTTGAACAAAAACGACAACTTTCAGTGGCAAATTGACTCTTTCGATGATATCAAGGTCTTGCGCTACAAGGTCCACGGCTTCGAGGATTTGACACTCCAAGAGAAAGAACTTATCTACTACCTCAATCAGGCTTCGCTCTGGGGTAGGGATATTATTTTCGACCAGAACTTTAAGTACAACTTGGCAATTCGCCGCACCCTCGAAACAATCTACACCACCTACAAGGGCGACAAAGAGTGCAAAGAGTGGCAAAAGTTTGAGAAATACCTCAAAAAAGTGTGGTTCGCAAACGGCATCCACCACCACTACGGCAACGACAAATTCATCCCCGAGTTCTCGCGCGACTACTTTATGGGCGAACTCGTTGCCAACAGCGATAGTTCGAAGTTCCCCATTGAGGCATTCGGCTCGAAGGTTCTGTTGCTCGATACCATCGTGCCCATCATCTTCGACCCCGCGCTCTACCCTTCGAGGAATGTACAGGCAGGTGTTGACGATGTTTTGAAGGCGTCTTCGATGAACTACTACGAGGGTCTTACCCAGCCCGAGGCGGAGGCTTTCTATGCAGGTATGGCTGCGCAGAACGACCCTCGCCCCATCTCCTACGGTTTGAATAGCAAACTCGTGAAGAAGGATGGCAAAATCTACGAGCAGACCTACAAGGTGGGTGGCATGTACTCCAACGCATTGGAGCAGATTTGCTACTGGCTCGAAAAGGCTGCCGGCGTTGCCGAGGAGCCCCAGAGGTCGACCATTCTCAAACTCGTGGAGTACTACAAGAGTGGCAACCTGCGCCAGTTTGACGAGTTCAACATCGCTTGGACCAAAGATACCGAGAGTCTTGTGGACTTTGTGAACGGCTTTACCGAGGACTATGGTGACCCCCTTGGCAGGAAAGGTGCTTGGGAGGGCATTGTGAACTTCAAGAGCACAGAGGCTTCGCGCCGCACCGAACTCATCAGCAACAACGCTCAGTGGTTCGAGGACCACTCGCCCATCAACCCCGCATTCCGCAAATCGGAGGTTAAGGGTGTGTCGGCAAAGGTTATCACCGCCGCAACTCTCGCAGGTGACGCCTACCCCGCAACCCCCATCGGTATCAACCTCCCCAACGCGGACTGGATTCGTAAAGAACACGGCTCCAAATCGGTGACCATCGACAATATTACTGAGGCTTACTCCGAGAGCGGCAAGGGCAGCGGTTTCAACGAGGAGTTTATGCTCCGCAAGGAGGACCGCGACCTCCTCGAAAAATATGGTACCCTCAGCGACAACCTCCACACCGACATCCACGAGTGCCTCGGTCACGGCTCGGGACAACTCGCACCTGGGGTTAAGGGTGGCGAACTCGGCAAATACACCTCCACCCTCGAAGAGACTCGTGCCGACCTCTTCGGTTTGTACTATTTGGGCGACGAGAAACTCGTTGAACTCGGTCTTGTTCCCTCGTTTGAGGCTGCAAAGGCTCAGTATGCAAAATATATCATGAACGGCATTATGACTCAGTTCTCGCGCATCGAACTCGGCAAAGATGTTGTTGAGAGCCACATGCAAAACCGCAAACTCATTGCCGAATGGTGCTACGAGAGGGGCAAAGAGGAGAATGTTATCGAGTGGGTTAAGCAGG
This sequence comes from Tidjanibacter sp., assembly GCA_045591965.1. GTDB lineage: Bacteria > Bacteroidota > Bacteroidia > Bacteroidales > Rikenellaceae > Tidjanibacter. Next base: position 29,405 of record JAZNTX010000022.1, read on the forward strand.
ATGGCAAAACCTATGTTGTTGTGAACGACTTTGTACGCCTCCGCGAGCTCTTTGGCGAGATGCTCTACGAGATTCAGCGCATCAAATCGGAGGGCGACTTTGAGGCAGGCAAGGCTCTTGTTGAGAAATATGCCGTTAAGATTGACCCCGAATTACACAAAGAGGTTTTGGAGCGTTACGCTTCGCTGGGTATCAAACCCTACTCGGGCTTCATCAACCCTATCTATACTCTTGTTGAGAAGGATGGTAAGGTTGTGGATGTAAAGATTGAGTATCCCGACAACTACATTGAGCAGATGCTCTACTACTCGGCAAACTACTCCAATCTTCCAACTCTCAACTAATTAACACAAAACAAACACCGTTATCGAAACCATATATGAAGGGACTTAAAATAGGAAATTGCTTTGTACGCTGGGAGGTTCCCACCATCCTCTGCTCGCTCATTATTATCATCTCTATGCTCTGTACGAAATGCTCTTCGGGGCATCGTGACGGTGCGGATGGTAGAGATAAAGAGCCCGAGGTGGAGTTGCTCTATGGTTTTGATACGAGCAAATATGAGATTCTGCACGGCGAGGTGGAGAGCGGTCAGACGCTCTCTCACCTCCTCGATGGCTACACCTCGCAGGCAGATATCAATCGCATCTACAAAGAGTCGAAACCAACCTACAACTTCGGCAAGATGAAGGTGGGTGACGAGTGGACAATCTTTGCCCAAAGCGACTCTTTGGGATTGCACCTGCGCCACTTTGTCTATGAATACAGCACCCGCGATATGCTCTTTGTGTCGCTCTATGGCGACAGCCTCGCCATCCACACCGAGCAGAAAGAGGAAAGGCTCGTAAGGCGTAAGGTTACCGCCGGCATCGAGAGTTCGCTCTGGAACAGCCTTGTGGCACAGAACATCCCCGGGGAACTCGCCATTAAGATGGAGGACATCTATGGTTGGAGTGTCGATTTCTTCGCACTACACGAGGGTGACACCTTTACGGTGATCTTTGACGAGAGGTATATTGACGGCAAGAGCGTGGGCGTGGGCACCGTATGGGGCTCGAGGTTCACCCACGCGGGCAAAGACTACTACGCCATCCCCTTTGAGCAGGGTGGCAAACTCAGTTATTGGGACGAGAAGGGTGGCAGTATGCGCAAGCAGTTCCTAAAAGCACCTCTGAAATTTACCCGCATCTCATCGAAGTTCAACCCCAACCGCCTACACCCCGTCTATAAAGTGCGCCGACCCCACCTCGGTGTGGATTACGCAGCGCCTGTGGGCACTCCCGTCTATGCAATTGCCGACGGTACGGTAACGGCAAAATATTGGGACAAGAAAGGCGGAGGCAATGTGCTGAAACTCAAACACACCAATGGCTACACGAGTTCCTATCTTCACCTTAAAGGGTATGCCAAGGGTATCAATGTCGGTACTCGTGTATCGCAGGGTCAGACCATCTGCTATGTGGGCAATACGGGCACCTCAACGGGTCCCCACCTCGACTTCCGCGTCTATAAGAACGGCAAGGCAATAGACCCATTGAAGATACCTTCCAACTCCGTAGAGCCCATCAAAAAGGCAAACATGGAGGCTTTTGAGGCTATCAAGGCGAAGATTTTGGCGGAGATTGAGGGCGATGTGCCCGATAGCGAGAAGATAACCTCCTACGACCTCTTCCCCGACACCCGCCCCGTGGAAACACCCGCGGCTGCCGGCGCAGAGAGTTGAGAGTTGAAAGTTGAGAGTTGAAAGTTTTTTGAGAGAAGACTTTTTCGGGGAGGTGACTCCGAAATAAAGAATTGAGCAGAGCAAAGACTACACTAAAAGTTTTTGGGCGACTTTTTACAAAAAGTCGTAAGAAGAAATAACAATGTGGGAAGATAAGAAAATAGGCGTTGTGATAGTTGCTGGGGGGAGTGGTAGCCGTATGGGTGCCGATGTTCCCAAGCAGTTTTTGAGGTTGGGTGGAGAGCCTATCCTCGCGCATACGGTGCGCAAGTTTCTGCCCTACGCCAACCACATTGTCGTGGTGCTACCCGAGGCTCATATTCCCCTGTGGGAGGAGTTGAGTCGCGAGTGCCATTTGGAGGGTACACACAAGGTTTGTGTGGGTGGAGCCACAAGGTTCCATTCGGTGCAGAACGGTCTTGATGTGTTGGGATATTGCGACCTTGTTGCCGTACACGATGGGGTGCGCCCCTTGGTGTCGTCGGAGATGATTGAGAGGGGCTTAGCGTGCGCCACACAGAAGGGCTCGGCAGTGCCTACGATTGCAGCGGTAGACTCGTTCCGCATTGTTGAGGGCGAGAGTATGAAGGTTGTAGACCGCTCGCTGCTGAGGGCTGTGCAGACCCCTCAGATTTTCGATGGCGAACTACTCCACAAGGCATACTTGCAGGAGTATGACGAGCGTTTTACGGATGATGCAACCGTTGTGGAGGCTCTGGGCGTGACGCTCGGCTTCTACGATGGCGAGAGGGGTAACATTAAAATTACCACGCCCGAAGACCTTATTATCGCCAAGGCGATGTTGAATTGAGAGTTGAGAATTAACACACGCCCCCGCCCTTCGGGCACCCCCTCTAACTTAGAGGGGGATAAAGAGGGGTTGGGAGTTGAAAGTTGAAAGTTGAAAGTTTTTTGAGAGAAGAATTTTTCGGGGAGGTGGGTGGCTCTCCGCAAGGAGAGCAGCAGACAAAAGAATAGCCATCTTAAACTTGTTTGAAAGAGGGCTGGTGTTTTGGTTGCCATACTATCTGCAAAGATAGCCGTACCTCACCGCAAGGGCTACACTAAAAGTTTTTGGGCGACTTTTTACAAAAAGTCGCGAAAAAAAAGGAATGAAAGTAAAATTCAGATATGGGGGCTTGGATAAGCGTGCGTGGTGGATTTCGGTTGTGACAATCCTCCTGCTGGCAGGCATTTGCTCGGTGCTGTGGCTCACTGCTGAGGGGGCTTTCTATCTTGCAGCGTGGACGACAACAATGTGTGTGGCACTTGTTGTTTTGTGCCTATTGTCGGTGCCAAGGAGGATTATTGTAGGCGAGGAGGAGTTGGAGTTAAGATGCTTGGTGGAGACCACCTACATACCACTTAGCAGTATTGTGGGTGTTGAGGTTGTTGATAGGGGTTTGAAGGGTAAATTCCCACTGATGGGCATCTATGGTTTTTGGGGTTACTACGGACGCTTCTATGCCTCGCGCCAAATCTACAAAGTCTACGCAACGCGCAGGGATGGCTGTGTGGCAATACATACCACCAAACACCGCTACATGGTCAGTTGTGGTGCGCCGGAGATGTTGCGCCAGATGATTTTGGATGCAAAGGGGCGTAATACCAAAGAGGATTAGAAACTTGTTGAGAAGAGAAATAGTATAACAAACAGAGTGTTATGGGTGTATTAAAGAGCATAGCCGCAGGGCTTTATGGCGTGGGGGTTGGTTTTCGCAACTGGCTCTACGACATGAAGATTTTGCGTAGCGAGCATTTCGACATTCCGATAGTCTGCGTTGGCAATATCGCAGTGGGAGGTACAGGTAAGACCCCCGCTGTGGAGTTTTTGCTCCGCAGGCTCTCGGGCGAATATCGCATTGCTGTTCTGTCGAGGGGCTACCGCAGACGCACCAAGGGGTATATTGAGGCGAAGGTTAACGACTCTTTCCTGAGGGTTGGTGATGAGCCCAAGCAGATAAAACGCAAATTTCCCGATGTGGTGGTTGTGGTGTGCGAAAAGAGAACAGAGGGTGTGAGGCGTATCATGGCGGAGCACCCCGAGGTAAACCTCATCCTTATGGACGACGGTTTCCAGCACCGCGCCCTTGCACCTTCGGTAAGTATTCTGCTTTCGGACTACTCGCTGCCTCCATACAAAAACAGGATGCTGCCTGCGGGTACGCTACGCGACACCCCCTCGCAACTCTATCGTGCGGAACTGTTGCTGATAACCAAAACCCCAAAGACAATGTCGCCCATTGAGCGCAACATTGCACAAAAGGAACTCAAACCCTCGCCCTACCAAAGTATCTTCTTTACGGACACCAAGATTTGTGAGCCACGACCAATTTTCTCCGATGTGGCTCCCGAGAGAATACCCTCTGGCAGCAAAGTTGTGGCTATGGCAGGTATTGCCAATCCCGAGAGGTTCTTCGACTCGCTCGCAAGCCGCTACGAGGTTGTCGAGAGGCTGTCGTTTAGCGACCACCACATCTACAAGGTCAGGGAGGTAAGACGCTTGGCGGAGGTTGTTAAGAGTCTTGGCGAGGATGTTGTAGTTGTGACTACCGAGAAGGATGGCGTAAAACTCACTTCGCGCAAACACATTCCCGCCTCGCTACAACAAAGGCTCTTTGTGCAGCCCATAGAACTCAATTTCCGCGATGGCGATGCAAACCTCTTTATCGAGAGGCTCAAAAAGGAACTCAAAAACAAAAAACTATGATAAACACCATTAAACAAACAGCAGAGTTTATTAAGGAGAGGGTAAACTTCGCGCCCGAGGTGGGTATTATCCTCGGTACGGGCTTGGGTGGTCTTGTGAACCACATCGAGGTTGCATATTCACTCCCCTATAACGAAATTCCCAACTTCCCCGTTTCGACCGTCGAGGGACACGCCGGCAGACTCATCTTCGGCACTCTGGGAGGTAAGAGAGTTGTGGCTATGCAGGGCAGGTTCCACTACTATGAGGGTTATGCTCCCGAGCAGGTGGTATTTCCTGTGAGGGTTATGAAGATGCTCGGCATCGAGAGCCTCTTTGTGTCGAATGCCAGCGGAGGTATCAACTCTTCGTTCCGCGTGGGTGACCTGATGGTCATCACCGACCACATCAACCTCATACCCAATGTGCTTATTGGCAAGAATTTTAGTGAACTTGGTCCTCGCTTCCCCGACATGAGCGAGCCTTATAGCAGGGCTCTTGGTGCGCTCGCTACGGAGGTTGCTGCCGAGAGGGGCATAAAGTTGCAGTATGGCTGCTATGTAGGTACCACCGGTCCCACCTTCGAAACACCCAAAGAGTATGGATATTTCAAGGCTATTGGTGGCGATGCTGCTGGTATGTCCACAACCCCCGAGGTTATCGCTGCAAGGCACATGGGACTCCCCGTCTTTGGTATCTCGATTATCACAAACGCCGCATTTAGTGGTCAAAAATCGACCCACGAAGAGGTGCAAGAGGAGGGCGCAAAGGCAGAGAAGAGGATGAGCGCTCTGATTGTCGGTATGCTCGAAAAGATGTAATAAACCACCAAAAAAGAGAGAACGACTATGATTAATGCAATAAAAGGTGCGGCTCAGTATATTACCGAGCGCACAAGCTTCACCCCCGAGGTGGGTATCATCCTCGGTACGGGTTTGGGTGGCTTGGTTGAGAAAATCGAGATAGAACACTCCATACCCTACTCCGAAATTCCCAACTTCCCCGTGTCGACCGTTGAGGGACACAGCGGCAGACTTATTATGGGTGTGCTGGGTGGCAAAAAGGTTGTGGCTATGCAGGGCAGGTTCCACTACTATGAGGGTTACACCGCACAGCAGGTGGTATTTCCTGTGAGGGTTATGAAGTTCCTCGGCATTAAGACCCTCTTCGTGTCCAACGCCGCAGGCTCTATGAACTCCACATTCCGCGTGGGCGATGTGATGGTTATCAACGACCACATCAACCTCATTCCCAACCCACTGATTGGGCGCAACATTGACGAACTCGGTCCCCGCTTCCCCGCAATGAACGATGCCTACAACCCCGAACTTATCGAGAGGGCTACGAAGATTGCCGAAAGGGAGGGTATCAAGTTGCAGTATGGCTGCTATGTGGCTCTTACGGGTCCTACCTTCGAGACCCCCAAGGAGTATATGTGGGTTAAATTCATTGGTGGTGATGCTGTGGGTATGTCCACCGCTCCCGAGGTTATTGCCGCACGCCACATGGATATTCCCGTCTTTGGTGTATCAATTATCACCGACACAATGGAGAATACCTCCATCTCGCACGAAGAGGTGCAGGAGAATGGCAAACTCGCCGAGAAAAATATGACAAAACTATTTACCGAATTACTCAAAACACTCTAATACCAAACACAGACTATGATTAACAAAGTTATATTAGTGGGCAATGTGGGTGCAGATCCCGAAGTTCGCACCCTCGAAAGTGGCGTTAAGACCGCCCGCGTAAGGCTCGCAACATCCGAGCGATACTACAACCGCGAGACACAGCAGGCTACCGAACACACCGAGTGGCACACCATCACCCTTTGGCGCAACCTCGCCGATGTGGTAGATAAGTATGTCCACAAAGGCTCGCAAATCTACATCGAGGGTCGTCTTCGCACCCGCGAGTGGACCGACCAAACAGGAAACAAACGCTACACCACCGAGATTCAGGCAGACGATATGAAACTCCTCGGTAAGCGCGAGGGCGGTGCAGCAACCCCCGCAGCACCACAAGGTCAAGGGCTCGCCTCGCCCACACAGAGTTACGGCGCAGCACAGACCTACACCCCCGCACCCCAAGCAGCAGTGCCTCAGCAACCTGCAATCCAACCCGCAATGGAGGACACACTTGACGACCTGCCATTCTAACAAAAATAGCCCTCGGAAAATTTCCGAGGGCTATTTTGTTTGGTCTAACGCCTAATGTCTTTTTTCTCTTGCGACTTTTTGCAAAAAGTCGTCTTTTTCGCACCTTTTTATAAAAAGGCGCCCCAAAAATTTTTAGGCGATACTGCGTATCGCTATACTTCGAGTGGGTTTTGTGGAGGGATTTTTGTGCCAAACAAATGAGCAAGTCCGCAGTTTACTAAGCGTAAATGAGGAACTTGCGATATGCAGTTTGGTGCAAAAAGCACCCACAAGGCACGCTCGCCAGCGAGATGTGCTCGCTATTACTCTTTGAATAGGTCCACTTCGCCACGCTCCACCTTACGATACATATCCGCAAGGGTGGCGATGACGGGCGAAATGAGGGTTACAACATCCTCTATTGCACCGTTCTTGCTGCTGTCGCCCTTGATGCGGTAGAGTATTGTGGCGTAGAGTGCGCGGAAGCAGAGTTCGATATCCCCCACTCCATCGCGCGCCAAGACGATGCGCAGACGCGAGAGTTCCTCTTTAAGAGGCTCCCAAATGGTACGATAGTGCGCCCCTATGGGGAGCGAGAGGAGTTGGTTGTGGAGGTTTTCCATGTCTGCCACAAGGTGGAGTGTATGGCTTAGGTGACCCTGCTCACTCTTACCCTCCTCTTGGATAAGCCCCGCAAGGCTCATATACCACATAAAAATCTGCTGTTTCTCCTGCTCGTCACAATCGTTGGGCTGCACAAGGGAGGTGTATATCGCCTCGGGGCTGAACTTCAAAGCCCTCAGGAGGTCCTCCAACTGCCAAAGGTAGAGGATATACTCGGCGATGTTCTCTTTTCGTTTCTGCTGTGCTATATACATATAAGGTACACTCTTTTGTCGCAAAGATACGGCAAAAGTTGAAAGTTGAAAATAATTGTATTACCTTTGTGAGGAGATAACCCCCAAATTATAAAACCATGAAGAGATTTCTGCTTTTGGCAATTCTTGCAATTACAATGACCTCGTGTGCAACCATTATTAGTGGCACAAATAAGAGGGTAACTTTCGATGGCGAAGTATCCAAGCCCGCAACAATGATTGTTGATGGTCGCCAGTATAAAAATGTGACGCTCCCATACAAGGTTAATGTAAAGCGCGGTTTCAAGGATTCGGAGGTGCGTATTGCTGTTGAGGGGTATGAGCCTGTGACTATCTGGATAGATAAGAACTTTAATCCTTGGGCAATTCTCAATCTTACCGACCTCTTTGGTTGGGCAATCGATATTGCTACCGGTGCTGTTACACAACCCGCAATGGATCACTATTGGATAGATTTCATCCCCAAGGCGGAGTAAAGGGTGCTTTTAGATAGTAACTAATAGTTTGGCGAGTGCATATCTGTGCTCGCCTTTTATTTTTCCTATTTTTCTTGCAGGAGCAACAAGAGGTGGCTTATCCCTGTTACCCCTAAAACCCTTGGAGCCCTTGGTTAAAAACCAAGGGTCACAGGGATTACAGGGGTTCCAAGGAGTTCTTTTCCTCGTAGGTATTAAAAAAGATACCCGTCAATAATTTTTTATAACGACAACCAATGGTTTGCAAATCAACAACTTAAACACACACCCGTAAACCCACACAAAAATAATCTTCAAAAAAATTAGTTCTATGTATTGCATAGTACTAAAATAATTTTATATCTTTGTAGTACAAAACAATCAAACTTACAGAAAAAGTGGACAGAAAACTAAATGTAAAAATTGGCACAACGGCGTTTTCGATTGAGGAAAATGCCTATCGCGCCCTCGAAATTTACCTCGACGACATCCGCGAAAGACTCGAAGAGGGTAGTGCCGCCGAAACGATGAGCGACTTGGAGATGAGGATTGCCGACCTACTGAGCGGTTGGCTCGGAAACCCCGAAAATGTGGTCGATATCTACATTGTGCGCAAAGTGCAGGAGCAGATTGGGCGACCCGAAGAGTTTGGCGAGTTGCGCCGTCCACAGGGCGGTCATCTCGACAAGGAGGATGCCGTCAAAAAACTCTCGCGCAGCAGTAGCGACAAGGTGATTGGTGGTGTGTGTGGTGGCATAGCCAAATTTGCCAACATCGACCCCACATTACTGAGAATTGCAACTATGCTCTTGGTGATTTTCGGTGGTCTGAGTCTTTGGATTTACCTCATCCTTTGGATATTTATACCCATCGACACAAAACAACATTAACAAACTCGAAAAAGACACAATACTATGACTTTCTGGCAAGTACTTCTATCTATTATATTCCCTCCCCTTGCGGTAATTAGCAGGGGTTGTGGCTCCTTTTTGATTGTGTTGCTACTCACGCTCTGTGGCTGGGTCCCCGGTGTGATTGCCGCACTCATCATCCTAAACAAAAAAGAATAATAACCCCCAACACTATAATATATTACAACTATGGAGATAATGAACGAACCCAAAAAACTCTACCGTAGCAAAAATCGTATGCTCGGTGGTGTGTGTGCAGGATTGGCAGAGTACTTCAACCTCGACCCAACACTTGTGAGGTTTATTGCCGTATTACTCTTCTTCTTCCCCGCACTTCCAGCCCTTTTGTGCTACATCATTGCGTGGATTTTAATCCCCGAAAACAAGTAGTTCCTCATGGCTATAAATGTGGAAAATACAAAGGCGCAGATGCGCAAGGGTATACTCGAATACTGCATTCTCTCGATACTCTCGCGCGAGGATAGTTACGCCCCAAAAATCATCGCCGAACTCAAAGAGGCTGAGATGATTGTGGTGGAGGGTACGCTCTACCCTATTCTCACGCGCCAAAAGAATCAGGGGCTACTCACCTACCGCTGGGAGGAGTCGCCACAGGGACCTCCCCGCAAGTACTACTCTCTGACCCCAGAGGGACGCGACGCACTCCGACAACTCGACGAGTCGTGGGACGAACTCGTGGGACAGATTGCCAATATTAGGCAAAAATAGAACACCTAACAAATTGATAATTATGAAAGAAATTCTCAAAGTTAAAATTGCCGACACAACCTTTGCAATTGAGCAGGAGGCTTATGATGTACTCTCCTTGTTACTCGAAGAGGTCACAAAGAACGAGGGTAAAGAGGTTGCCACAAAGATTGAGGGTGAGTTTGCCTCCCAAATTTTGAAGAGGCAGTCCATCAATACCGTCATTGAGGAAGGGGTGGCACGAGATATTGTCCTTGCGATGGGCTACACCCCCAAAACCACTCATACATCCCAAACACCCCAACACACCTCCCCCACCCCAACAAATAGCAGAGTGAGCGCTCTTGGCAAGGTTTTCATCGTGTGTGGCAAAATCTTACTCGGCATTTTTCTTGCAGGATGGGTACTCACTGCGATAGGTATTTTAGTGGGCTTTATATCACTTATTGCCATTGGCGAGGAGTGGTCAAGCATGGTCCCCATTGATGGCATTTCGCCCGTAGTTTTCGCAGGACTTATTTGTGCCATTGTGGTGCTTTTTATGGGCATTGTTGCCGACATTGGATTTTCGCTAATTAGGAGTAAAAAGATAAACCTCAGAGGTTTAGCGACAGCAGGTGTCATCTGGTTGATATTCTTCCTTTGGCTGATTTTTACAGGCATCCGCAACGCTGACAAATGGGCAGAGTGGGCATATCAGACCGAGGCTCAGTTTGAACTCTGGGAGGAGGAGATTGAGGCTTGGGAGGAGCGCATTGAGGGCGAGTGGGAAGGTGCTGTTCTCAACCTGCAAGGTAGCGAGGAGTGGGACTCCACCTATACTCTCTATTTTGAGGGTTTAGAGGGGGCTATGAGGTTTGACAGTTTCTGCGACCGCTTCGAGGAGTTGGAGCCATACGAGGATAGGTTGGAGTCGCACCTTCTGCGAGGCAAAAAGGTGGAAGTAACCATTGATAATCACTACGAGGGCGACAGGCTCTATCGCACAATAACCATCACCTCTCCCGATGGCGATACGGTTGTGACATCGCCCGTAAGAATCCTCAACACATCGCCACAAGTTACTAAATAAAAGCGATTTAGACTATGGAAATCATAAACGAAGAGAGAAAAGAGGAGATTAAAAAGGACAACCTACCCTCCTACCACAGCATCTACAATCTTGTGGGTGCAATCATGATACTCTGTGGTGTTGTTTGGCTTGGTAGCAACTACAACTTTCTCAGCGTGGCGGTAATTGATGCCATTCTCTCGTGGCAGGCTCTTGTTGTGATTGTTGGTGTGTGGCTACTCTGCATTCGCAACTGGATTGCAGGAAGTATCACAACCGCCCTTGGTGTGGTACTTATGGAGGTAGATTATTTCAATATCTCTTTCGAGAGGCTTGTTTTGCCCCTATTGCTCATCGCTGCGGGCGTGGCAATAATCTGCACAAAGGGCATCGAGCGTTAATGGAAGTTTTTGTGTTGTGAGAAAAAGGTGGTTTTCGGATGGAAAATCGCCTTTTTTCTTTTACCTATCGGTAAAAGTTGCTAATTTTGTCGGTTAGAACGCGAAAATAATTTAATACTTTATAGACGATACCACTATGGCATTAATCGACAAAATCAACGACCTGCTCGGCAGGATAGAGAATTTCAACGCCACTTCGGCGGCAGAGATTGAGGATTTTCGTGTGAAAATTCTTGGTCGCAAAGGCGAACTCAACGATATTTTGGAGGAGTTCAAAACCGTACCCGCAGAAGAAAAGCGTGTTCTTGGTCAGCAGATTAACGCTGTGAAGACCAAGGCGAATGAGCGCATTGCAGCCCTCAAAGAGGCTCTCGACAGCGCACCTGTTGCGGCTGCTTCGAGCGGCGACCTCTCGCGCCCCGCAACAAGCGAAAACCTCGGTTCGCGCCACCCCATCTCGCTTGTGAGGAATGAGATTTGTGAGATTTTCTCACGCCTCGGCTACACCGTGGCAGATGGTCCCGAGATTGAGGACGACTGGCATGTCTTCTCGGCACTCAACTTTGCACCCGAGCACCCCGCAAGGGATATGCAAGATACCTTCTTCATTGAGAAGAACCCCGATGTGCTGTTGCGTACACACACAAGTTCTATTCAGGTGCGTACCATGGAGCGTCAAAAGCCCCCTATCCGCGTAATCTGCCCAGGTAGGGTGTTTCGCAACGAGGCTATCTCGGCTCGCGCACACTGCATCTTCCACCAGATTGAGGGACTCTACATTGACGAGAAGGTGTCGTTTGCCGACATGAAGCAGTCGCTCCTCTACTTCGCTAAGGAGTTCTTTGGTGAGCAGACTCAAATCCGTATGCGCCCCTCCTACTTCCCCTTTACGGAGCCTTCGGCAGAGGTGGATGTGTCGTGTAACCTCTGCGGTGGTAAGGGTTGCAATGTCTGCAAGGGAACAGGCTGGCTCGAAATCCTCGGTTGTGGTATGGTAGACCCCAATGTATTGGAGGCAAGCGGCATCGACAGCACCAAGTATAGCGGCTTTGCTTTTGGTATGGGCGTTGAGCGTATTGCTATGTTGAAGTTTGGTGTTAAAGATTTGAGGCTCTATTTCGAGAACGATCTTCGATTCCTCAACCAATTCGACTCAGTACTCTAAACCTCGCCCCACGGCAATAAAAATGAAGCACAAACCACTCGTATATACACTACTCGCTCTCTGCTTTCTATCGTGTGCGCGTCAGCCACAAAAGAGCAGTGAGGCTGTTGCTGTGGATATTTCGGAGTGGTTTGACAATGACTCGCTAAGGGTGGCATATCTCTACTCCGAAGGGGTAAAGGTGGCTGCTCTTGCCGAAGATAGAGCCGAGGCACTCCCCTACTTCGAGAAGGTACTCGAAATAGATTCGCTCCACGCACCCACACACTATCAGATTGGCGATATGGTTGTTCGTGACGACCCCGAGAGGGCTCTGCGTCACGGAGTTGTCGCCTACACTGCCGACAGTACCAATGTTGATTATTTGGGCTTGTATGGCTACACATTGGTGTCTAATCGCGAGTTGCAAAAGGCGAGAGGTGTTTATGAAAAACTTGTGCATTTGGAGCCCCACAACACCTACAACTACCAGATGCTCGCCTCGCTCTATCGGGCAAACAATATGCCCTATATGGCTATCTCTATTCTCGATAGTGCCGAGTATAAGTTGGGGTTGAGAGAGGAGATTATGGGGCAAAAACTCAGCCTACTCTACTCCATGAACCTCTACGACAGGGCTATTGTGGAGATAAAAAAGGAACTTGACCACAACCCTCGCAATGTGGAGCGAATAGCAATGCTTGGCTACCTCTATGCCAAAACGCAACAAGACGAATTGGCGGAGAGTACCTTTAAGTCGGCACTTGCACTGAGCCCGCAAAACAAAGATGCTCTGCTTGGCTTGGCAACGCTCTATAAACAAAAGGGGCGCGACGAGGAGTTTTTGCAGACAATCAAAGACCTCTTTCTCTTGGACAACCTTTCTCCGCACGAGGCAATCTCAATCTTTGAGGAGGATTTGGTTGGCGACAAAGAGTTTTTGCGTCGCAACTTCTTCACCATCAAGACACTCATAACATCGCTACATCTCAAACACTCCGACTCGCCGGCGGTGGTTAGGTGTTATGCAGAGTTTCTTATTGGCATAGGCGAGGTTGAACAAGGGTTGAATTTGTTCAAAAAACTCTCGCACGAAAGAAGCTACATCCCCAACCAAGACCTCTATGTGGTGTTGGGGGGCGAGGAGCATTTGGGTCGCCCAGACTCGATAATGCACTATATCAACCTCTCGATAGAGCACAACCCTACCCTCTCGGAGCCTCTTATGCGCAAAGGGTATGAACTCCTCCGTGTTGGTGGTGAGGCGGGTGTTGCACAGGCTCAAAAACTCTTCAAAAAGGCACTTAAATTGGAGTGGTCTACGAGTGGCAAGAGCAACATTTACTGCGCCATTGCATCCATAGAAACCAACACAAAAAAGAGGATAAAACTCTTTGAAAAAGCCCTGCGCGAAGACCCACAAAACGCAACTGCTCTCAACAACTGGGCGTATGAGTTGTGTGAACTTGGTAAGGAGTTGGATTTTGCGTTGGAGATGAGTACCAAGGCGTGTGAGTTGGAGCCCACAGAGCCCACCTATCTCGACACCAAGGCGTGGATTCTCTTCCGACAAGGCAACACCGAGGAGGCAAAAAAGATTATGCGCCAAGCCATCTCGCTCGACACCACAGAAGATAGCATCTTCCTGCTCCACTATGGCGACATCCTTGCCGCCGAAGGGGATGTTTTTATGGCGGAGATATATTACAAGAGGGCTTTGGAGGCGGGCGAGGACCCAGAACTCATAGAGGAGAAAATCAAAAAACTTAAAGAGTGAGGAGGCTGTGGCGATGAAAAAGATTCTTAAAATAGTTGTTTTGCTGCTCCTTTGGGGCACACAAGGTCTCTTTGCCCAAAGTGTCGAGGAGTTGGATGCGCAAATTAAGCGTGCCGAGAAGGAGATTGCCAAAAACGAAAGGTTGCTCAAAGAGGTTACTGCCTCGAAAAAGACCAACCAAACCGAAATCAAACTCCTGCAAAGCAAGATAAATAAGCGCGAGGAGGTTGTTGGCTCGCTCAATAAGCAAATAAAACTGATTTCCAACAACATAGCAACCAAACAAGCGGATATTAACACGCTGCAAGGGCAGCTCGAAAATCTCAAAGCGGAGTATGCTAAAATGGTGAAGGTGGCATACAAAAACCACCTTGTCGGCACCCCTCTCCACTTCCTCTTTTCGTCGGAGGATTTGACGGTTGCCACACACCGCATAGGGCTTCTCTCGCGCTACAATCGCGCCCTCGACAAGCGTGCAAAGGAGATTGCCTCCAAGAGCCAACAGATAACCTCCGAGGTGGGAGAACTCTCCGAAAAACAGGCTTCGCTCGACAAAACCAAGGCAGAGCATCAAAAGAGTCTAAAAACCCTCAATAGTGAGAAAAAAGAACTCAACGAGGCGGGCAAAAAACTCGCAGCCAACGAGAAAAAAATCTCCAAAGAGTTGAAAAAAAGGCGCGAAGAGAAGAAAAAGGCTCAGCAGACGCTCCAAAAAATTATTGACGAGGAGACGCGAAAAACCAAGCGCAAGATGACCGATGCCGAGCGCAGGGCTGTGACGGCTCTCAATGGCAGGTTTGACCAAAATAAGGGAAAAATGTTGATGCCGGTCAATGGCGGTATTATAATAGAGCGTTTTGGCAAACACCCCCACCCCACCCAAAAACATGTCACGATGGTAAATAAGGGTGTGAATATTGCCGCCCCTAAGGGTTCGGAGGTCTTTGCGGTCTTTGAAGGTGAGGTTGCAAGGGTTATGTTTATCAGTGGCTTAAACAACTGTATAATGTTGCGCCACGGCGACTACTTTACCATCTACTCCAACCTCGCGACGGTCAATGTCAAGGCGGGCGACAAGGTGAGCACCAACACACAACTCGGAACAATCTCCTCGGGCGACAACCCCGAAGACTACCAACTGCACTTCGAGGTTTGGTTCCACACCATCAACCAAGACCCCGAAATTTGGCTTGCGGATTAGTTAATAGACTAAAATTCAACACAATACTATGGCGATACATTTCTATAATCAGGATAACGACTACCTGCCCAAGGGTAGGGTAAAAATCAACCGTTGGCTACGCGAGAGCATCCACAACGAGGGTTTTAGGGTGGGGGAGATTTGCTATATCTTCTGCTCCTCGGAAAACCACATAGAGATTAACCGCCAATACCTCGGTCACGACTACTACACCGATGTTATCACATTTGATTACAGCGACTTAGGCAGTCGAAAGGTGGTTAGTGGCGACATTTTTATAGACCCCTTTACTGTGAACGACAACGCCCAAGGGCTCGGCACAGACCCCGCCGAAGAGCAATTGAGGGTTATCGTTCATGGTGTTTTGCACCTTTGCGGCTACAAGGATAAATCGCCCGAAGATGCGGCTCAAATGCGCCAAAAGGAGGATTATTATTTGGCGCGTTTCCCACAATAGAGATAACTCCCTAATTTCGGCTAAGCGATGAGATTTGACTACGATATAATTGTTGTGGGAGGTGGGCATGCTGGTTGCGAGGCAGCCTCGGCAGCCGCAAGGCTTGGTGCCAAAACCTTGCTCATAACCATGGATATGACCAAATATGCCAACATGTCGTGCAACCCCGCGGTGGGTGGCGTGGCTAAGGGGCAGATTGTCAGGGAGATAGATGCTCTCGGTGGTCAAATGGGCATTATTACCGACCTCAGTACCATACAGTTTCGCATGCTCAATCGCTCAAAAGGGGCGGCAATGTGGAGCCCGAGGGCGCAGTGTGACAAGGCTCGTTTCTCGGCACTCTGGCGCAAAAACCTCGAAAACACACCAAACCTTAGGCTTTGGCAAGACACTGTAAATCAACTCATTATAGAACAAAGCGAGGAGGGTAAACACATTGCGGGGGTGGTTACCAAAATGGGGGTTGTCTTTACGGCAAAGGCGGTAATCCTGACTGCGGGAACCTTCCTTGGAGGCTTGATGCACATTGGTCGCAACTCCGCGGAAGGGGGTAGGGCAGGAGATAGCGCCTCGCACGGACTTACCGAACAACTTGTTGAGTTGGGGTTTGAGGCGGGTAGGATGAAGACCGGAACCCCTGTGAGAATAGATGTCCGCTCGCTCAATCTCGAAAAATTTGAGCGTCAGGATGGCGATAGCGAGCCGCAGAAATTCTCCTTTCTTCAAAGCATACAACCCGTTGAAAATCAACAACCTTGCTATCTTGTATACACCTCACAAAAGGTACACAATACGCTCCGAGAGGGCTTTGACGACTCGCCACTTTTTCAGGGACTCATAAAGGGCATTGGACCCCGTTATTGCCCGAGCATCGAGGATAAACTCCGCACTTTTGCGGACAAGGAGTTTCACCAACTCTTCCTCGAACCCGAGGGAGCCGATACCAACGAGTACTACCTCAATGGTTTCTCATCAAGCCTTCCTTGGCAGGTACAGTGTGCCGCCTTGCAACAAATAGAGGGTTTTGAGGAGGTGGAAATTTATCGCCCTGGGTACGCCATTGAGTACGACTATTTCCCACCCACGCAACTAACCCACACGCTCGAAACAAAACTTGTGGGCGGACTCTATTTTGCCGGCCAGATAAACGGCACGACGGGTTACGAAGAGGCGGCGGCGCAAGGTCTTATGGCGGGTATTAATGCGGTGCGCAAGAGTAGGGGAGAGGAGCCTTTTGTTCTCTCGCGCAACGAGGCGTATATTGGCGTGCTGATTGATGACCTTGTAACCAAGGGTGTCGATGAGCCATATCGAATGTTCACAAGCCGCGCGGAGTATCGCATCCTGCTCCGACAAGACAATGCCGACCTTAGGCTCACCCCCCTCGGCAGAAAAATTGGTCTTGTGACAGACGAGAGGTGGTCGGATTTTGAGCAAAAAAAATCACTCGCAGAATTGCTTAAAAATTTTGTTCAAAGACAGAGTGTCGCTCCACACGAAATTTCGACCTATTTAGAAAACATCAATTCTGCGCAACTTTTGCAGAAAAAGAAGATTGCCGATGTGCTAATTCGCAACAATGTGTCGCTTTTTGACCTGATTGAGATTATTCCCTCTCTCAAAAAGTTTGTTGCAACACACCAACCCAGCCGCGAAGTCATAGAACAGGTAGAGATTGAGATTAAATATAGTGGATATATTGAGCGCGAAAAAGCAACCGCCGACAAACTACAACGACTCGAAGAGATACGAATTCCGAGGGATTTCGACTTTATGAAAGTCACATCTATCACAATTGAGGCTCGCCAAAAACTCTCGCGCATCCAACCCACCACCATCGGTCAAGCATCGCGAATCCCCGGGGTGTCCCCTGCCGACATCAATGTGTTGCTAATTTACTTTGGCAGGTGATTGTTCCTCGTGGAACGATTTATACAAAAAAAGGAGTGTTCCACGAGGAACACTCCTTTTTGCTGGGCAAGCAAAGATTATTTCTTCTGCAACTTAGCCCAAGTATCTTTAAGACCCACGGTGCGGTTGAAAACAACCCTCTCGGCAGTAGAATCTTTGTCTACACAGAAGTAGCCAACCCTCTCAAACTGGAACCTGTCGCCAACCTTTGCGCCGCCAAGCGAACGCTCGCAATAGGCGATCTTAACAGCCAACGAGGCGGGATTAAGATAGTCGGTAAAGACTTTGCCCTCCTCCACATCGTCGGGATTCTCCTTTGCAAAGAGGTTGTCATAGAGCCTTACCTCTGCCTCAACAGCATCGGCAGCCGACACCCAGTGGATAACACCCTTAACCTTGCGACCATCAGAAGAACTACCGCCTGCCGACTCTGGGTCGTAGGAACAGTGCAACTCTACAACATTGCCCTCGGCATCCTTCACAACCTCATTGCACTTAATGAGGTAGCCGTAGCGGAGCCTTACCTCACCATCGGGGCGAAGACGATAGTAGCCCTTAGGAGGCTCCTCCATAAAGTCGCCACGCTCGATATAAATCTCCCTGCCAAAAGACACATCGCGACGACCCGCGCTCTCGTCCTCGGGGTTGTTCACGCAACTGAAATACTCAGTCTTGCCCTCGGGATAGTTGGTAATAACAACCTTCAAGGGGTCAATCACCGCCATCCTGCGCTCGGCAACCTTGTTCAAATCCTCCCTCACGCAATACTCCAAGAGCGAGAGGTCAATAACATTGTCCCTCTTGGCAACACCAACCCTCTCGGCAAAAGCACGAATAGAGGCGGGGGTGTAGCCCTTACGGCGGAGTGCGCAAATTGTGGGCATACGGGGGTCGTCCCAACCCGTAACCACTTGGTCTTTAACGAGTTGCAAGAGTTTGCGCTTGCTCATAACGGTATAGGTGAGGTTCAGCCTTGCAAACTCATACTGGTGGCTGGGGAAGATGCCCAACTCCTCGATAAACCAGTCATACAAGGGGCGGTGAACATCGAACTCCAAGGTGCAAATCGAGTGTGTAATATGTTCGATGGAGTCACTCTGACCATGAGCATAGTCATACATGGGGTAGATGCACCACTTATTGCCCGTGCGATGGTGTTCGGTGTGGAGAATGCGATACAAGATGGGGTCGCGAAAGAGCATATTGGGATGAGCCATGTCAATCTTCGCACGCAACACCTTCTCGCCATCGGCATACTTACCCTCCTTCATCTCCTCGAAGAGCCTCAGATTCTCCTCTACCGAGCGGTTGCGGTAGGGGCTCTCGGTACCGGGCTGTTGCACAGTACCGCGACCGAGGCGAATCTCCTCCTGCGATTGGTCGTCTACATAGGCTTTGCCCTTCTTAATCAGAAGGATAGCCCACTCGTAGAGTTGGTCGAAGTAGTCCGAGGCGTAGCGCTCCACGGCCCAATTAAAGCCAAGCCACTTGATGTCCTCCTTGATAGAGTCCACATACTCGGTATCCTCCTTTACGGGGTTGGTGTCGTCAAAGCGCAAGTTACACTTACCGCCATAACGCTCCGCCAAACCGAAGTTCAGGCAGATACTCTTGGCGTGACCGATGTGCAGATAGCCGTTGGGCTCGGGCGGAAAACGCGTCTGAATAGCATTTCCCGTCTCGGCTATATAGTTTTCAATAATCTCTTCTACGAAGTTTAGCGACCTCTCCTTGGGTGCCTCTGCGGTTTTTACTTCCATAACGAACCTAATTTGTCTATATTAGTGCAAAGGTACGAATTTGAATTGAAAATGGAAAATTGAAAACGGAAATTTGTGGTGCGCCCGAAATTAGGGCGCAGTTATAGGTCATATAAGACTTATAGAACTTATGCGCCTTAATGCCCTTAAAGACCTTAAAGCCCCTATAAAATTTTCGCGGGCATCTTTTTTAATACCCGCGAATGTTATGGAGATAAATACTATTTCCTGCTGTTTATTGCCGTGAAATGCAATAACTGTTTTATTCCACTACACAACAACTTTAACCACACAAATATCAAGATTGGAAGCACAACAAGTACCATCTTGTGATATTCCAGCGCTCTTGTGAAGTCAAAGTGCAGTGCAGCAATAATAGCACGAGTTATTCCACACCCCCAACACTCTTCGCCCGTAACGAATTTAATAAGGCACAAACTTTCTCCTATAAACCACGATTCGTACGGTATAAGATAAATAGCAATGGGTATGGAGAGTAGAAAAATTATTTTACTCGTGTGTCGCAATAACATTGCCTTGTGAGTCTGTGAATTTACCCAACAGAATCATTATAAAATCTATTAGCCACCACACACCGCAACCGCCAGCGGTGAGGAGTTGAGCAACACCCGTTCCTGTCTTACCCACATAGAAGCGATGAATTCCGAGTCCACCAAGGAAGAAACATAACAAGAGTAGAACCAACCAACGATTTTGATTTTTTTGAGCGTTGTTTTGAGTTGTAGTTTCAGTACTCATAATTTTAACCTTTTTGTGTCATTCGGCTCCGCAATGGCGATATATAACAAAAAGAAAGTGTGGAGTCGATTAATTTATCTGACACGAGGTTCTGGAATACCTATACCGCAAATAAACAATACCCCACACCCGTATTAGACGGGGCATAGGGTATGCCACGAAAGATTCTAATACAAGGTGACGAGTGTGTTAGTTTCCTTGCGGTAATGAAATTTTCCAGATTTCGTGTCAAGGATAAGTTAATACACTTTCATCAATTAATATGTTTATTGGTGGCGCAATGCCATCAACACCACAAAACTAACAATTATTTCTCAAAAAACAAATCGGTGCACTCGTTTTGAGCACACCGATTTGTTTGGTTTTAGGAAAAAATCCTACTTGATATTCATCTCGTCTAAGAGCCAACTGGCGCCACCGAGGGTGTCGATGCACCAGAGGACATAACGCACATCGACATTGATAGTCCTCTGCACATTGGGTTCAAAGGCAATATCGCCACTCATAGCCTCCCAGTTGCCATCGAAAGCCAGACCGATAAGTTCGCCCTTGCCATTCATAATAGGGCTGCCAGAGTTGCCACCCGTAATATCGTTGGTCGAGAGGAAGCAGGTGTGGAGTGTGCCGTCAGCATCCTCATAGCCGCCCCAGTTCTTCTCGGCATAGAGTTTTTTAAGCCCCTCATCCACAGTGAAATCCACAGGGTTTTTGGGATCCTCCTTTGCCACAACACCCGCAATGGTGGTGTAGTATTTATACTCCACGCCATCCGCAGGGGAGTAGGGGAGGATGGTTCCATAGGTCAGGCGCATTGTGAAGTTCGCATCGGGATAGAATGCATTTTCGGGCTGCATCTCCATAAGACCGGCAATATAGAGTCGGTGTCCCTTTTTATACTCCTCTTTGAGGGGTTTGACCTTTGCGAGGAGTTCCTTGTAGAGTGCAGATGCGTCTTTCATAATCGCAAGTGCGGGGTCGTTCTCCAACTGCTCCACACCCCCTGCTGCTGCCGCGAGGAATTTCTCCTCGTTGGCAAATGCCGACTTGGCGAACAAATCTTCGGTAAAGGACTTAACATCGCCACCCCACACTTCGTCGATAACCGCAAGGCTCTGGGGGCGGCGCTCGGCGGGAATCATCTCCCTCAGCACCTCAATCATGCGGCAGGTTACAAGGCGGTCGGTAGCCTCGTCGTAGTCCTTATAGAAACCCATTGTGCGCTCCACAGCCGCTTCCAGATCTCCCTTTCGGTTGTAGGCATTATAGAAGGTTGTCGAGGCGTTCAATATCTCCGCAGCGCGGAAGAGCGTCTCGCTCAAAATCTGTGCGTCGCTCTCATACTGCGCCCCCTCCTTCACATATTTCTCAATCAAGGGGAGTGCGTTGCCATATTTCTCTTCTCGCTCGGCATTTGCATCTACCCACTCAGTAAATGTCCTCTCCTCGGCGGCTTTCTGTGCCTTCACACCGAGTTTCTCCACGCCGCGCGACTTACCAATCGAATTCTTCCAATAGTTCGACGAGGAGGCATATTTCGAGGCGTATTTGATGCGGATAGCGTCGTCTGCCGCCATTCTCTCCTTCAAGATTGCCTGTCTTTCGCCACGAATATAGATGCGGTTGGGATTATCCACCGTAAGCATCTTATCAATCTCATAGGAGGTCATATAGCGGGTGGTCGTACCTGGGAAGCCCACAATCATAGCATAGTCGCCCTCCTTATACCCCTTGGTCGAGATTGTGAGGTACTTATCGGTCTTATAAGGTACATTCTCGGGCGAGTATTTTGCGGGAGTCTTACCATCGGGCGCAGCATAGACCCTAAACACCGAGAAGTCGCCCGTATGGCGGGGCCACATCCAGTTGTCCGTCTCGCCACCGAACTTACCGATAGCATAGGGAGGAGTGCCCACCAAGCGCACATCCTCATAGACCTCCGTAACAAAAGCGAAGTATTGATTACCACCAAAGAAGTCCTTAATAGACAGTGTTTTATCTGCATACTGTTTCGAGAGTTTGCTCTCCAAAGACTTCCTATTCTTTGCAATCTTTTCTGCCCTTTCGCCCTCTGTCATATCATCCTTTACGCCTTTGAGCATCTGTTTGGTAACATCCTCAATATGGCGGATGAATGTAACACTCAGGTTGGGCGCGGGGAGTTCCTCCTTCTGGTTCATTGCCCAAAAGCCATTTTTCAAGTAGTCGTGCTCCACACTACTGAGCGCCTGAATAGAGCCAAAGCCGCAGTGATGATTAGTAAACAAAAGACCCTCGGGCGACACAATCTCACCCGTACAGCCTCCTCCAAAGATTACAATAGCATCCTTCAACGAAGAGCCGTTGATGCTATAAATATCCTCGGCAGTGAGTTGCAGACCCTTCGCCTGCATATCCTTCAAGTTGAGTTTTTCGAGCAGGGGCAAGAGCCACATACCCTCGTCGGCAAACGCCCCAAGCGACATCAGCGCACACATGGCGCACACAAACAATCTTTTCATCTCTCTTTTATTGTTTTAGGTTATTGTTTTCTTTTTTTCTCACCTTTCTGTCGCTTTTTTTGTAAAAAAGCGACGCAAAAAACTTTTAGGTGATACTGTGTATCGCAACTACCTTTACTCTATGCAAAGAGTTCTATAAGTTCTTGGGCACCTCGGAAATCTTCGCTTCCATAGAAAAAAACCACCAGTTGCCCACCTCTCAAAACTACTTGCTCATTTCGAGCATCCTTGTAATCGACCCCTCGGCAGCCTTGCGGATATCCTCGTCAATAACAACCTCGGGGGTTTCGTTGAGAAGCGTTTGGTAGATATTATCGAGCGTCACAAGTTTCATATCCCTACACGAGACACACTTCTCGCATCTCTTTTCGGGCTCCACAAGGTAGAACTTCTTATCGGGATGGCGGCTCTCCATCTCATAGAGGATGCCGCTCTCGGTCACAACAATAACCTCCTTAACCTCTGGGCGGGCGCAATAGGCGAGAATGCCCGCCGTCGAGCCAGCATAGTCCGCCAGCGCTACAACCTCTGCCTTACACTCGGGGTGCACCAAAACTACCGCCTCGGGATGCTCGGCTTTAAGAGCCAATATCTTCTCTGCCGAGAACTCCTCGTGCACAAGGCAGGCTCCGTTCCAGAGTTTCATATCACGCCCCGTACACCTATTAATATAAGAGCCGAGGTTTCTGTCGGGCACAAAGAGGATTTTTTGCTCCTTGGGTAGCGCGTTGATAATGTCGAGCGCGTTGGACGAGGTGCAGCATATATCCGTCAAGGCTTTTACCTCAACAGAGGTATTGACATACGACACAACAAGGTGGTCGGGATTTTCGCCCTTAACCTTCGCAAGTTCCTCTGCGTCGCACGAATCGGCAAGCGAACATCCCGCCTCCACAACGGGCAGTAGCACCTTTTTGGAGGGAGAGAGCACCTTGGCAGTCTCTGCCATAAACCTCACGCCCGCAAAGAGTATGATATCGGCATCCACCTCTGCCGCCTTTTGCGACAGGGCAAGGCTGTCACCCACAAAGTCTGCCACCTGCTGAACTTCGGCATTGGTGTAGTAGTGTGCGAGTATTATGGCTCGCTTCTCGCGTTTGAGTTGCTCGATTTTTTCGCGAATTTCCATCGTCTGCAATTTTATATTATTAATAAATTCTTTCTTTAATATAAATAAAAAATAGATAATAAGAATAATAAACGCTGTTAGATGTGTTGGTAACTTTTTCACTTTCGGGACAGAGAAAAGTTGTAAAAATTTATTCTCCGACCTCGAAAAGTTATCTCTCGCAAATATGCGCTTTTACGAAAGTTGTAAACATGCTGTTGAAAAGGTTTTGAACAAACTAACAGCCCCAAAAAATTAACCGAGCGTCAGAAAGAGTTGTTGGTAATTTGAGGAGAAAAAATAACTCTTTTTTCTTGCTTTTTTCTTTCGACGCTGGCTTATACGGAAGTTGTGTTTTTCCAAATTTTTTCCTCCCAAAGTTTTGGATTTCTATCAACAAGTTTTCTTTCGGTTATCAACACTATTTTGTCAACTTGCCAACAACTTTTCGGCAAATCTCAGCGTAATATTTCTCCTCCTCCGAAGAGCCGAGAGCAATGGGCGTTCCATTGTCCGAATTTTCTGCAATAGACTGAATTAGAGGAATTTCGCCCAAGAAATCGACACCCTCTTTCTCTGCCATCTGGCGGGCTCCACCCTTGCCGAAGATATAGTAGCGGTGGTCGGGTAACTCGGCGGGTGAGAAGTATGCCATATTCTCCACAACACCCAGCACCGGAACGCCAATTCCCTCTGCCTCAAACATCTTCATACCTCTCACAACATCTGCCGTTGCAACCTTCTGTGGGGTGCTAACAATGACAGCGCCCGTAAGCGAGAGGTTTTCGGCCACCGAAATCTGCACATCGCCCGTACCTGGGGGCATATCTATCAACAAAAAGTCTAACTCTCCCCACAGGGTTTGGTTAATAAGTTGTTTAAGAGCGTTTACGGCCATGGGACCCCTCCAAATGAGGGCATCTTCGGGGTTGATATAGAAGCCAATGGAGTTCACTTTCACACCATTTGACTCGGCGGGCATAATGTAGTCCAAGCCATCCACCTGCTCAGCCCAAGGCGCGTAGTCCTCCACGCCAAAGAGTTTGGGTTGCGAAGGACCATAGATGTCGGCATCGAGAACACCCACCTTGTAGCCCAACTTTTGGAGCGATACGGCAAGGTTGGCAGTAACGGTCGATTTGCCCACACCGCCCTTGCCCGAAGCAACAGCAATAATGTTTTTGACACTCTTCATGCCCTCGTGTTGGCGGGGCTTGGGTGCATCCTCCCCCTCGCGGATGAGGATTTCAACCTCGGCACCCTCGGCAGCCGCCTCAATGGCGAGTTTGGAGCGCATAGCCACGCTCTTTGCGAAGGGGTCGCGACGACGACGGAAAACAAGAGTGAGGTGGATTTTTCCACCCTCGCCAATTGTAACCTCTTGCAAAATACCACCCTCAACAACATTTTGTCCCGTTTCGGGGTGGGAGATGCCTTTTAGAATCTCAACAATCTCTTCTCTGGTTATCATCTCTTCTATCTCTTTTTTTTGTTTGTACCTCGTTGGTGACTCTCCCTTTGGGAGAGAAAATGAAAAATAAACTCTACAAAGATACTCTTTCTTTGCCGTAAAAAACATACCTTTGTATTATAAAAAGTAAAATTTATAGCGATGAAGGGATTTTTCAAGATTTTTTTGGCGGTATTGTTGGCGATGATAACCCTCCCAGTGATACTTATCTTTGCTTTGGGCGGCTTAATAGGCTCCCTCGATTCCCCCACAACAGAGGTGGAGCCTCACTCGGTTTTGGTCTTTAATCTCGAAGAGAACATTGCCGACTCGCCCCGAATGCCGACTCTTTCGGCGGGCTCGCTCTCCTCGATGGAGGTGGTTCAGACCCTCTCAATGCTCGACATTGTTGAGGTTTTGGAGGCGGCAGCAAACGATACCAACATTTGCGCACTTTATATCAACATGACTGGTTTGGGCTCGTTGAGTGGCACTGCCCAGATTGAGGAGTTGCGCTCACTCTTTGCCGAGTTTAGCAAAGCCTCGGGCAAACCCATTGTCGCTTACCACGAAACCTACTCACAGGGTGGCTATTGGCTCTCCTCGGTGGCAAACGAGGTGTATATGAACCCCGAGGGTTCGTTTGATTGGCGCGGCTTGGCTTCGCAGTCGCTCTTCTTCAAAGGGGCGATAGACAAACTCGGCGTGGATGTTCAGATTGTGCGCCACGGTACCTACAAATCGGCTGTTGAGCCATATATGCTCGATAAGATGAGTCCCGCAAACCGCCGCCAAACCGAGGCGATGGTCGAGGCTCTTTGGGGCGTGCTTGTGGAGGATGTCGCCGCTTCGCGCAATATTACTCCCTCACAACTACAACACTACGCCTCGTCGCTGGCTGTCGACTCCCCCGAGAAGGCTCTTATGTATGGCTTTGTCGATGGGCTCAAATATGAGGACGAGGTGGAGGCGAGGTTGACAACAATCGCCGGCACCAAAGAGGTCAAGAGCGTGACCTTTGGCGAGTATCACACCGTTGTCCGCCAAACGAAGATCTCCCCCAACAAAGTGGCTATTGTCTATGCCGATGGCGATATCGTCGATGGCGAAGGCGCAGAGGGAGTTGTTGGTGGCGCAACCACTGCCGAGCAGATTCGCCGAGCAAGAGAGGATGAGGGTGTTAAGGCGGTTGTTTTGAGGGTAAACTCCCCTGGTGGCAGTGCGCTTGCCTCGGAGGTTATGTGGCGCGAACTGAAACTCTTGGGAGAGGAGAAACCCATTGTTGTCTCAATGTCGAACTATGCCGCTTCGGGCGGATACTATATCTCTTCGCCTGCCGACCGCATTCTCGCCAATCGCACAACCCTCACAGGCTCTATTGGTGTCTTTGGTTTGATTGTTTCGGGTGGCGATGTTTTGAAGGACAAACTTGGCATCTCCGTAGATGTTGCCAAGACTGCACCCCATGCCGACATGGGTACCATGTTCCGCCCCCTTACAACCTCCGAAATGGGCTTTATGCAACGCTCCGTTGAGGATGTTTACACAACCTTTGTTGGGCATGTTGCCGAGGGTAGGGAGATGACCCCCGAGGCTGTCGATGCCATTGGCGAGGGGCGCGTTTGGAGTGGTGTTGATGCCGCTCAAATTGGTCTTGTAGACGAGTTTGGTGGACTCAAAAAGGCTCTTGCGGTGGCGGCTGCAAAGGCGGAGTTGGGTGCCGATTGGCGAGTGGTTGAAATCCTCGAAGAACAAGACGAGTTTACCGCCCTAATGAACTCTCTGCTTACCGCCAAAGCACCTAAACTTTCGAGCGAGAGTGGGGATGTTGCCCGCACACTCCAATTGCTCCGCAGGGTTGTTGAAAGCGGCACCGGCATTCAGGCTCGTATGCCCTATGATATAACAATTTACTAACCCACACAAAAGACTCTTCGGTGGAAAAACTCTTTCTGATAGATGCCTACGCGCAGATTTTCCGCGCCTACTACGCCTTTGCGGGTCGCCCCATGCGAAACCGCGAAGGTTTGAATACCTCGCCCATTTTCGGCTTTGTGAAGTTTCTAAGGGATATCATCATCAATGAACACCCCCACCATCTCGGCGTGGCTTTCGACCCCAAGGGTGGTAATTTCCGCAACGAACTCTTCCCCGAATATAAGGCAAACCGCTCCGAGACCCCCGAGGATATCATTGCCGCCGTGCCATATATTAAGGAGGTGTTGAGGGCAATGCGTATCCCCATTTTGGAGGTTGCAGGCTACGAGGCAGACGATGTTATAGGCACCCTTTCACACAAGGCTGCCGCTGCGGGTTACGATGTCTATATGGTAACACCCGACAAGGATTTTGGGCAACTCGTGACACCCAATGTGCGCATCTACAAACAGCGCAAGGGTGGCGAGGGTGTTGAGGTTGTAGGACCTGCCGAGATAAAGGAGCACTACGGCTTTGACGACCCTCGCAAAGTGATCGATATCCTTGCTCTTTGGGGCGATGCTGCCGACAACATCCCCGGAGTTAAGGGCATAGGCGAAAAGGGCGCAATAAAACTTGTGAACGAGATTGGTACCATTGAGGATATTCTCGCGAATTTGGACAAACTCAAAGGCAAGCAGAGGGAGAATGTGGAGGCGGGTGCCGAGCAACTGAGGCTCTCGAAGGTCTTGGCGACCATTGCGCTTGACGCACCGGTGGAGTTTGTGCCCGAGGAACTCGCAATGTGTGCCCCCGACTGCGAAGCACTCCGAGAGATTTACAAAAAGTTGGATTTCAATATGTTCCTCCGCGAGATGGAGGGCGGCGCTTTCTCGCCATTCAACACCCAAGTCTGCCCCGAGGCGGTGGGTTATAAGGAGGCGGAAAGGTGTAAGGAGAGAGCCCAAGAGGCGGTTGCAATCGACCTTTTCGGCAACCCCGTTGTGGAGAAGGATAAAAAGAACGCATCCCAAACACCCGTAACAATGGATTTTGGTGGCGACCTCTTCTCGCAACCTGCGCAATTGTATGCCACCATTGAGAGTGTGGCTCACGACTATATTTTGTGCGATACCCCCGAGAGGGTGGCATTGGCTGTTGGGGCGTTGAAGGGGGCAAAAAGACTCACCTTCGATACCGAAACCACAGGCTTCGACTATTTCTCCGACCACATTGTGGGCATCGGTCTTTGTGCTGAGCCACACAAAGCATACTACATCCCTACCGCTGGGGGTATTATACCCCAAGAGGTACGCACCCTTCTCGAAGATGATTGTATTGAGAAGATAGGACAGAATATTAAGTTTGATATCCAGATGTTGCGCGGTGCAGGGGTTGTTGTTGGCGGCAAGTTGTGGGACACAATGATTATGCACTACCTCTTAGAGCCCGACGGCAGACACTCAATGAATTATCTTGCGCAGACCCTGCTTGGCTACCAACCCATAGAGATAGAGAGCCTTATTGGTAGGGGTAGCAAACAACTCTCCATGGATAGGGTTGCGGTAGAACTCGTTGCTCCCTATTGTGCCGAGGATGCCGATGTGACTTTTAGGCTCTTTGAGGTGCTCTTGCCAAGGCTCGAAAAGGAGGGGACAATAGACTTATACAATAATATCGAAGAGCCCCTTATCCGAACACTTGCCGACATGGAGTGGGCGGGTGTAAGGTTGGATGTGGAGAAACTCAACGCTTATGCCAAGGAGTTGAATGTTAAACTTGTGGAGTTGGAGGAGGGGATACGCTCTTTGGCGGGGATGCCATCGCTCAATGTAAACTCTTCGCGCCAGTTGGGTGTTGCGCTTTTTGAGGTTTTGAAGATTGATAGCAAGCCTAAAAAGACCAAGACAAAACAGTATAGCACCGAAGAGGAGTACCTCACATTCCTTGCCGACCGCCACCCTATTGTACCCAAGATTTTGGAGTATAGAGGAATCAAAAAACTGCTCTCGACCTATGTGGAGGCTCTTCCTTTGTTGGTAAACCCCGCGACGGGTCACATCCACACCTCCTATAATCAGGCGGTGGCTGCTACGGGTAGGCTCTCTTCGACCAACCCCAACCTCCAAAACATCCCCATTCGTGAGGCTCTCGGCAGACCTATTCGCGAGGCTTTTGTGGCTTCCGACGACGAGCATGTTCTGCTTGCGGCAGACTATTCGCAGGCGGAGTTGAGGCTTATGGCACACGCCAGTGGCGACGAGGCTATGATTGGAGCCTTCCTCTCGGGCGAGGATATCCACCGCGATACGGCTGCGCGACTATTCCACAAGACACCCTCGGAGGTAACACCCGAGGAGCGTCGCAAAGCCAAGACCGCCAACTTCGGCATCATCTATGGCATCAGTGCTTTTGGTCTGCGCCAGAGGATGGGTGGCGAGATGTCGATGGGCGAGGCAAAGGAGATTATCGAGGGTTATTTCCGCTCCTACCCAGCAGTTAAGGAGTATATTGACACAACAATTCGCGACGCTAAGAGCAATGGTTATGTGCAGACAATTTTCTCGCGCCGCCGCTACCTGCCCGATATCAACTCGGCAAATGCCAATGTGCGATCTCTGGCGGAGCGAAACGCCATAAATGCACCCCTGCAAGGCTCGGCAGCCGATATCATTAAGATTGCCATGGCGAGGGTTGCCCGTCGCCTGAAAGAGGAGGGTTTGCGCTCGCAGATGATTTTGCAGGTACACGATGAACTTATTGTCGATACGCTTGTGAACGAGAAGGAGCGTGTGGCTGAGATTTTGCGCGAGGAGATGGAGGGCGCAGCCTCGCTCCGTGTACCACTGACTGTGGAGATTGGCGAGGGTAAAAATTGGTTGGAGGCGCATTAGAATATAGGCTATGAGAGTACTAATACAAAGGGTTTCGCATGCGAGCGTAACCATTGAGGGCGAAAGAGTTGCGGAGATTGGCAAGGGATTGCTGGTCTTTGTCGGTGTGGCAACCTCCGACACAGAAGAAGATGTGGATTACCTTGTGCGCAAAACCTCCCAGTTGCGTATCTTCGATGACGAAAACGGGGTCATGAACCTCGATGTGCGTCAGGTGGATGGCGAGGTGCTTGTTGTGAGTCAGTTTACACTCCAAGCCGCTACTCGCAAGGGCAACCGCCCGAGTTATATCCACGCTGCCGGCGAAAGCGTTGCCGTGCCACTCTACGAGTCCTTCAAGAAAAAACTCTCCGTTGCCATTGGCAAACCAATCCCCTGCGGTCGCTTTGGTGCCGATATGAAGGTGGAACTCCTCAATGATGGTCCAGTTACCATTTGGATAGACTCGCAATGAGGTCGACCGTCGACCGACTACTGTCAAACAGGAAAAACAGGAGTGACAAGAGAAACAAAATCTTGTCTTTCCTGTCTTTCTTGTCATTCTTGTCACTCCTTTCCCCTCACCGCGAACTCTGCACTAAAAGTTTTTGGTAACACCTTTTTACAAAAAGGTGCAAAATTCTCAATTCTCAACTCTCAATTCTCAATTTTTGACTACATTTGTCCTCGTAAAACCCAAACACACAAACGGCAATGCAGATAAAGAGAGTAATTGGCATTGGTAATGCCCTGACAGACTTTTTGGTAAACCTTCGTAATGACGATGTACTCACAAGGCTCAACCTTGGTAAGGGGAGTATGAACCTTGTGGACTCGGAGTTCCAGCGACAGATTCAGGGCGATACTGCTGATCTGCCCCACACCCTCTCGCTTGGTGGCTCAGCGGGCAACACCATTCGTTGTATGGCGCGCCTTGGCGCAAAGGTGGGTTATATCGGCAAGGTGGGCAAGGACTCCACGGGTCATTTCTACGAGCAGGCTCTCGAAAATTTGGGCATCAACCCCTATGTTGCTCACGGCAAAAACCGCTCAGGAAGGTGTCTGTCGCTTGTGTCGCCCGATGGCGAGCGCACAATGGTAACATACCTCGGTGCGGCTCTCGAACTCTGCGAGGCAGATATCACCGCCGAGATGTTCGAGGGTTACGACTGCCTCTATATTGAGGGTTTTATGGTGCAGAGCCATGCCGTTATACGCCACGCCATCAAGACCGCCAAACAGTGTGGTTTGAAGGTGGCTATCGACCTTGCAAGTTACAATGTTGTGTTGGAGAATAGGGCTTTCCTCTTGGATATCGTAGATAAGTATGTGGATATCATCTTCGCCAACGAGCAGGAGGCTACGGCTTTCAGTGGCGAGAGCGACCCCGAGAAGGCTCTCGAATTTATCGCCGCAAGGTGCTCTCTCGCCATTGTGAAGATTGGCACTCGCGGTGCGCTCATCAAAGAGCAGGGCTCGGAGAGGGTACATGTGGGTATTATGGCTGCTGCCAAGAGGGTCGATACTACGGGTGCTGGCGACTTCTACGCTGCGGGCTTTATGGCGGGCTTATGCGAGGGTTTGGATCTGCGCCAGTGTGGTACCATTGGTGCCATCACCGCGGGTAAGGTTATTGAGGTTGTTGGTACAACCTTTGGCGAGGAGGCTTGGAATGAGATTTTCTCGCTTGTGGAGGATGTTAAAGCCCAAAAATGCCTTTTCTAATATGAGAGCGATTATTGAACTTGAAAATATGGAATTTCGCGCACCGCATGGCTGCTACGACCTCGAAAAAGTGGTTGGCAATCGCTATGAGGTGACCCTAAGGATGGATGTTGAAATCGGCGACGCTCCCAAGAGTGACGAATTGTTGAAAAGTGTCAATTACCTCTCGGTTTATGAGCAGGTGGCTGAGGAGATACAAAAACCTTCCGATATTTTGGAGAATGTGGCATGGCGCATCTTGGAACGCATTCATAGTACTTTCCCTCAGATAGTTACCTCTACAATCAAAGTTTCTAAACTCGCACCACCTCTCGGGGGTAAAGTTCAAAAGGTGAGTGTAACCCTATCAAAATAAGAGCCTTATAAAAGTGTTCATAACTTGTTTATAAAGTGTGAATAATTTATTGGGCAATCTTGAAAAATTTGGTGCAACTTTGTAACCAAATCGGCGCCGCGTGTGCCATAATGGTAACTGCTTGACGGGCAGTTGTTTTTGTCTGTAAGAAATTACAAAGTATATAACACACAAAGTAAACTATGTCTGAAAAGATGGAGAAAGGGAGCGTATCCTCTACTATGAAGGAGTTGAAGTATGAGGATGTTTTGGCAAAGACCAAAGAGTATTTCAAAGGCGACGACCTTGCCGCAATGGTGTGGGTTAACAAGTACGCATTGAAAGATTCGTTTAACCGCATCTACGAGGGTTCGCCCGAGGAGATGCACCACCGCATTGCAAGCGAGATTGCGCGAATCGAGAGTGGCTATCCCAACCCAATGAATGAGGAGGAGGTTTTCGGTTTGCTCGACCAATTCCGCTACATCATTCCACAGGGTGGTCCCATGACAGGTATTGGCAACAATTTGCAAATCGCCTCGCTCTCGAACTGCTTTGTGATTGGTCATCGCAACCCCGCCGACTCCTATGGCGGTATTATCCGCATGGACGAGGAGCAGGTGCAACTGATGAAACGCCGTGGTGGTGTAGGTCACGACCTCTCACACCTCCGCCCCGCAGGTGCCCCCGTTCTCAATAGTGCTTTGACCTCTACGGGTATCGTTCCTTTCATGGAGCGTTACTCCAACTCCACACGCGAGGTTGCACAGGATGGTCGTCGTGGTGCTTTGATGCTTACCCTTTCTATCAAACACCCCGATGCAGAGCGATTTATTGACGCAAAGACCGTACAGGGCAAAGTTACGGGTGCTAATGTGTCGATTAAGATTGACGACGAGTTTATGCGTTGTGTGATGAGCGGAGAGAAGTATGTTCAGCAGTTCCCCATCGATGCCGCCGAGCCCCTCTATCGCAAGGAGATAGACGCAACAGCGCTCTGGCA
Source organism: Tidjanibacter sp. (assembly GCA_045591965.1). Taxonomy (GTDB): domain Bacteria; phylum Bacteroidota; class Bacteroidia; order Bacteroidales; family Rikenellaceae; genus Tidjanibacter. The sequence goes on from JAZNTX010000022.1 coordinate 62,276, forward strand.
GAAGATTATCCACAATGCGTGGAAGAGTGCCGAGCCTGGTTGCTTGTTCTGGGATACCGTGTTGCGCGAGAGTGTGCCCGACTGCTACGCAAGCGAGGGCTTCCGCACCGTTTCGACCAACCCTTGTGGCGAGATTCCTTTGTGCCCCTACGACTCGTGCCGTCTGCTTGCGCTCAACCTTTATAGTTATGTAGACAAGCCATTTACCCCCGAGGCTTCGTTCAACCACGAGAAATTCCAGAAGCACATCGAGATGGCTATGAGGATGATGGACGACATCATCGACCTCGAATTGGAGAAAATCGACCTCATTCATAAGAAAATCGGCAAAGACCCCGAGGAGTTGGATATTCGCCGCGTAGAACTCTCGTTGTGGGAGAAGATTCGCGAGAAGGCTCTCAAAGGTCGCCGTACAGGTCTTGGTATCACTGCCGAGGGCGATATGCTCGCCGCTTTGGGATTGACCTACGGCTCGGATGAGGCTATCGACTTTGCCGTAAGCATCCAGAAGGAGTTGTGCCTTAATGCATACCGCGCAAGTGTGAAACTCGCCAAGGAGCGTGGCTCGTTCCCCATGTACGACAACCTCAAAGAGGAGGGCAACCCCATGATTGCTCGTATCCGCGAGGCAGACCCCGCACTCTATGAGGATATGGTGCGCTATGGTCGTAGGAATATCGCAATGCTGACCATTGCTCCTACGGGTACGGTGTCGCTTATGTCGCAGACCACTTCGGGTATTGAGCCCGTCTTCCGCCCCGTGTACAAACGCCGCCGCAAGGTTAATCCTACCGACCAAAATGTGAAGATTACCTACAAAGACGATGTGGGCGACTGCTTCGAGGAGTACTATGTATTCCACCACAAATTTGTTGAGTGGCTGAGGGTTACGGGTCACGATGTGGAGAGGCTCAATGAGATGAGCGATGCCGAGATTGACGCACTCGTTGCCGCTTCGCCCTACAACCACGCAACTGCCAACGATATTGACTGGGTGGCAAAGGTTAAGATGCAGGGCGCTATTCAGAAGTGGGTTGATCACTCCATCTCGGTTACCGTAAACCTCCCCAACAATGTGTCGGAGGAGTTGGTTGCCGATGTGTATAAGACCGCTTGGGAGTGTGGCTGTAAGGGTATCACCGTCTATCGTGACGGCTCGCGTAGTGGTGTGCTTGTGGACACCAAGAGCAAAACCCCCACACCCACCGAGAGCGTTGCTCCCATCAAACGCCCCGCAGAGTTGGAGGCAGATGTTGTACGCTTCAAAAATGGCAAAGAGGAGTGGATTGCATTTGTGGGTATGCACGACGGTAAACCCTATGAGATCTTCACCGGTCAGATTGACGAGGAGGAACTCTTTATCCCCAAGAGCATCAAGAAGGGTTGGATTGTGAAGGTGCGCGAGGACGACGGCACCAAACGCTACGACTTCCGCTTCAACGATAAGGGTGGTTATCCCCACATCATTGGTGGTATCTCGCGTCTGTTCGATATGGAGTTCTGGAACTATGCAAAACTCATCTCGGGCGTGTTGCGCAACGGTATGCCTATTGTGGATGTTGTGAACCTTGTGGATAGTTTGCAGTTCACCAGCGATGGTATCAATGTTTGGAAGGCGGGTGTTGCTCGCGCTCTGAAACAGTATATCAAAGACGGCACCAAGAGCAAACAAAAATGTCCCAACTGCGGTAGCGAGAGCCTCGTTTACCAGAATGGCTGTCCTACATGTCACTCTTGCGGTTGGTCCAAATGCTCATAAAACGCATATAATCGGCGATTTAGTCGTTGCACTGCGATAAACCACCTCCTCATTTACGAAGAGTAAACTGCGGAGGTGGTTTTCTTGTGCGCCTATAACTCGCTCGATTCTCTGCGTTTTTCTGAACATTTGGAGATCCTCATTTGCGTCGAGTAAACTGCGGAGCCGCCTTTTGTATTCTCCTAGTCCTCCTAGTTCTCCATTAACTCTCAACTTTCAACTCTCAACTCTCAACTTTCAACTCTCAACTTTCAACTCCCTCCGTTCGTCACTAAAAATGCCCAAACGAGCTCAAAATCACGCCTTTTTGTCGCGCGCGAGGCGGAAATCACAAAAAAACACTATATTTGTGAGAATTTAGACTAATTATATTCACAAACATAAACAACTATTACAATGAAATTTACAAAACTTTTTGCAACTGTGTTGTGTATCGCAACCATTGCAACTGCTTGTCAGGAGCCCTTTGAGGAGCCCGCTGCGCAAGGTAAAGTGATTAAACTCAGCGTTGATGTAGACAACTACACAAAGGCTACTGACACCGCTTTTGAGGATGGCGACCAGATTGGTCTTCACATTGTTATTCCTCAGGGCACCTACCGCAACAATGATTTGTTCACCTACAATGCCGGCGCACTCACCTCTGAGGAGGTAATCTACTGGTATTTGGACGAGACTCTCGAGTCGGATGTATATGCATACTATCCCTACTCGGCAACCTCGACCTACAACAAGACCGGCAACATCACCTTCACTGTGAATGCCGACCAGAGCCGCGAGGGTGCTTACACTGCATCGGACCTTATGATTGCAGCAACCACCTCGAAGCCCACTGCTAAGGCTGTTGAGCTCCCCTTCCACCACGCTTTCTCGAAGATTGTCATCAAAATCGACAACCAGTTGGAGGAGGAGATAGAGGATGTTTACTTCTCGAATGTGTTCGGCTCGGCAACCGTAAACTTCAAAGATGGCACCTCGACCCCCTCGGGTAAGCAGGGTACCATCAAAACCGCGAAGGTTACTATCGACGAGCAGCCCGCATACGCACTTATCGTTGCTCCTCAGGAGGAGGTAAGTCCCCAACTCATCATCAAGACCGCAACCAAGCAGTACACCTACCAACTCTCGGGTAACATCTCGTTCTCGGCAGGTAAGGTTAGCACCGCAGAGATTACCGTTTCGGACGAGAGCATCTCGACCGCATTCACTCCCACCATCTCCGACTGGGTTGGCGACAACGACTTGCAGTTCGGTCAGGGCGAGGGCTACGAAGGTGGCGACAATAGCGGTGGCAACATCGGTGGCGGCGACAATGGTGGTGGCGCAACAAGTGGCACCATCTACCTCCACCCCGGTGTATGGAATGTAGACAATGTATGGTTTGCAGCATACTTTTTTAGCGATGGTGGCGACGCAAACGCTGTTATGACCGACAATGATGGCGATGGCGTTTATGAGTGTGGCGTTCCCGCAGGTATGACCAGCGTTATCTTCTGCCGCATGAATCCCCAGTGGACCGAGTTTGGCTGGAATAAATGGGAGAACGACCAGATGACCGAGGAGCATGTTTACAATCAGACAGAGGACCTCACCATTGGCGTAGAGCCCACCAACCACTACTACATCTCTGGTTGGGGTACCGAGAAGAGCACCGGCGAGTGGAATACCGATGGCTATGTTGTTGTATTACCTGAGTCGGGTCTTGCTGTTATTGGTGGTTTCGCTGCAAGCAACTGGGGTGTAGATGTTCCCCTTGTAAATACCACCGATGCAGGAATTACCGTTGCTAAGAACATTGTTTTCAATGCTGGCGAGGGCTTTAAGATTCGTACCGTTGGTACTTGGGATGAGACCAACATTGGTGCTGGTAATATTAGCGTTGCAGAGGCAAACAAATACTTTACTGTTGTTGGTGAGAATGCTGGTAATATTAGCGTTGCCGCAGCAGGCACCTATGACATCTATTTCAACCAGTCCAAAATGTTAGTTTACCTTATGACCGCAGGCACTGACTATACCACTGCTACTGAGCAGACTAAGAATGGTCAGGAGTTGGAGCCCGAGCAGCCCGAGTCGACCGACAACACTATTTACTTCTCCGTTGGTAGCGCAGCTGCTGGTAGTCGCTATGCAGCATACTTCTGGGATGAGGTTGCAGGCACCAACACTTGGGCAAGTATGACCGACAACGATGGCGATAAGATTTATGAGGTTAACATCCCCGTTGGCTACGGCACCAAAGTAATCTTCTGCTCGATGAAGGGTACTGCAAACGGTTGGAGCAACAAGGTTAATCAGACTCACGACCTCGATATCCCCACCGATGGCAAAAACCTCTTCACCCTCGGCTCGTGGAAAGAGACCGACGGAGGCTCGGGTTCTTGGAGTGTGAAATAAGATAGCGCAAAGGCAAAAACGGCACCCTTTTTGAAGGGGAGTCGTTTTTGTGTCTTGACGAACAAACCAATACAAAACCAAATAATTAAAACTAAAACACAATGAAAATTACAAAACTTTTTGCAGTGGTAATGGGTCTTATGACCGTTATGACCGCTTGCCAAGAGCCTGTGGAGAATGTAACTCCCAATGCGGGCATGGAGATCGCAGTAAGCGCACAGATGTACAACTTCACAAAGGCTACCGACACTGCTTTTGAGGAGGGCGACCAGATTGGTCTTCACATCGTTGTTCCTCAGGGTGCTTACCTCAACAACGCAAAATACACCTACACCGAGGGTGCGCTTGTAGCAGAGCAGACTAACTATTGGTACGACGGCGAGAGTGTAGAGGCACAGGTTTTGGCTTACTACCCCTACGCAGCAACCGGTTCCTACAAAGAGGCTGGTTACACCTTCACCGTAGAGGCTGACCAGAGTGTTGTGGGTGGCTATGCTGCTTCCGACCTTTTGGTTGCTTCGACCACCTCTTTCCCCACCAAAGAGGTTGTTGCTCTCCCCTTCAAACACGCTCTTTCGAAAGTTGTTATCAACATCGAGAACGGTTTGGATGAGGCTGTTGTAGGCGTTATGTTCGCTGATGTTTACGGCTCGGCAGTTGTTAATCTCGCAGAGGGTACTTCGGAGGTTAATGGTCAGAAAGGCACCATCAAAGCCGCTAAGGTTGCTGGCGCAGAGTCCTACACCCTTATCGTTGTTCCTCAGGAGCAGGTTTCGCCCCGCATCATCGTAACTATCGAGGGCGAGAAACAGTATGTCTTCAACATCGAGGCTGCTGCTGACTTCGCTGCTGGCAAGGTTGCTACCGCAAACATCGCTCTTACCAAAGAGTTGGTTGGCACCGAGTTCTCGGCAGAGATTACCGACTGGGTAGGCGACAGCGAGTTGCAGTTCAACCCCAGCGAGGAGAACACTCCCGAGCAGGGCGAAGGTGGCAATGGCGAAGGCGGTGACGACAATGGCGAAGGTGGCGACGACAATGGCGAAGGTGGCGACGACAACGGCGAAGGTAACGAGGGTACCGAGCCCGAGGTATTTGTTCCCGAGGCTACCGAGTTGGGCGTAGTTGGCTCGTTCGCAGCAAGTGGCTGGACTACCGATGCTGTTCTCTACACTACTCCTGTTGAGGGCGTAATCGTAGCAGAGGGCGTTGAGCTCGCAGCATACGATTCGTTCAAGATTCGCACCGCAGGTACTTGGGAGGGCGATACCAATATTGGTCGCAACGCTAACACTGTAAACTACATCAAAGCAAACCACTTCATCGCAGTCGAGAACAATGGCAATAGCGCAAATATCACCGTTGAGGCTGCTGGTACCTACGACATCTACCTCAACCAGACCGATATGGTTGTTTATATTATGGAGGCAGGTGCAGACTATACCACCGCAGTTGAGCAGACCGAGAATGGCGAGGAGCCCGTTGTTGAGGAGCCCGAAGTTACCGAGAATGTTCTCTATTTTGCTCCCCACGCAAACTGGACTCAGGCTAACGCACGCTTTGCAGCATATTTCTTCAATGATGGTGGCAATGCTTGGGTAAGTTTGACCGACGCTGATGCAGATGGCATCTATGAGGTTAATGTCCCCGTGGGTTACGCACTTGGTGACAAAGTTATCTTCTGCCGTATGAACCCCGACGCAGTTGCAAACACCTGGGATAATAAGTGGAACCAGACAGGCGACCTTGTTATCCCAACCGATGGCAAAAACCTCTACACCCTTACTGGTGGCGAGTGGGATAGTGTAACTGGCGCTTGGAGCACCAAATAATAAAATAGGCATATAGATAAGATATATACCAAACGCAAAAAGGCTCTCCGCAGTGGAGAGCCTTTTTTGTGTGCTGTAGGGCAAGGTCGCGTGTGGACTACTCTACGGGGATGTTTTTGTTTACATTCTTGCTACCTGCGAGCGCGTAGAAGAGCAAGTATGCAAGACCTACGACAATTACCCAATAACTAACAAGGTAGTTGCCAGCAGCGTCTACAACCGCATTTTGCAGCAAAGGCAAGATACCACCACCGCAAACGAGTGCCATGAAGATACCCGAAGCCTTCTCGGTGTATTTACCAAGACCCTCGACAGCCAAGTTGAAGATGCCACCCCACATTACCGAGGTGCAAAGACCACACAAGACGAGCAGTGCAGCGTTTACGGGAACTTGTGCAACGCCAAAGCCTGCGGTGCCTTTGAATACGGGGAGATTTACGGTGTTGGCAGGGTTGAGTACGATAGCGCCAATTACCAACGCCAAGCCCACAACCGAAACAGCCGAAAGCATTGTCTTAGCCGACACTTTGCCACCAATAGCAACGCCAACCAAGCGACCAACCAACATTAGGAGCCAATAGGTGGCAGCAACAGTACCCGCAATAGCCTCGGCACCACTCTCCACATTCAAGCCACCATTCTGCAACCATTTCTGCAATACATTGGGGATACCAACCTCAATACCTACATAGACAAAGATGGCAACTGCGCCCAACACAAAGTGGCGGAACGACATGGGACCATATTTCGACCTCTCCTTGCCTGCCACAGCCGCTTGTGGCTCGTTCTCGGGGATGTGAGTAAGAGCAATAACCACAAATGCCAAAGCGAAAATTGCCAAAGCGATAAACATCAAGGGGAATACTTGGCTAATCTCAGCCTTAACAATGTTGGGGACAAAGACACCCGTAAGGAAGATAACAGCCGTACCCATCAAAGAGTTGAACGAGCCACCAACCTGAATAAGTTGATTGCCCTTGTTGCCGCCACCACCGAGTTTGTTGAGCAAGGGGTTTACGACAATGTTGAGCATACACATAGAGAAACCGGCAACAAAAGCACCAAGCAGATAGATGCCAAATGCGAGATTGTCGCTCAAAAGACCTGCGATGGTCTGAATACCTACGCCCACAAAACCAACCGCTACGGCTACGAGTGCGGTGGTTTTATAACCACGCTTTTGGAGCATGTTACCCGCAGGAATACCCATACAAGCGTATGCAATGAAGTTAGCAAATACACCAAGTGTACCCATCCAGTTGGGCACGCCAAACTGGTTTTTGAGAACATCGCCCATAGGGGATGCGAGGTTGGTGACGAACGAAATCATACCAAACAGAAGAATGCACACAATGATTGCAGGTACATTCGAATTTTGTTTTTTCTGCGTCATAAGTTTTTGTGTATTTATGTTAACGTATAATAGGTTATTTCTTTTGGTTTTCTTAGAACAGCACTCCACTCTCGGGATTTTTGGTGTAACCGAGGTGGGAGTATGCCAAGTCGGTAGCCTCCCTACCGCGAGGTGTGCGTTTGAGGAAGCCCTCTTTTATGAGGAAGGGCTCGTAGACATCTTCCAATGTGCCCGCCTCTTCGCTAACGGAGGTTGCAATGGTGTTGATACCCACAGGACCTCCTCCAAACTTCTCAATAATCGTGCGAAGGATTTTGTTGTCCATCTCGTCAAGACCTCGCGAGTCGATATTCAGAGCCTCCAAAGCCCTGCGCGATATGGAGAGGTTGATTGAGCCGTTGCCCTCGACCATCGCAAAGTCCCTCACACGCCTCAGAAGCGAGTTGGCAATTCGTGGTGTGCCACGACTGCGGAGCGCAATCTCGTGTGCCGCCTTGTCGTCAATATCAACCCCCAAAATCCTTGCCGAGCGTTTCACAATGCCACTCAGCACATCCGTATCGTAGTACTCCAAGTGGCAAGTGATACCAAAACGAGCCCTCAGTGGCGAGGTCAAAAGACCACTGCGAGTGGTTGCGCCAATGAGCGTAAAGGGTGCGAGTTCAATCTGTATGCTTCGAGCCGAAGGTCCCTTGTCCAACACAATATCAATCTTGTAGTCCTCCATCGCCGAGTAGAGATACTCCTCCACAATGGGGCTTAGGCGGTGTATCTCGTCAATGAAGAGCACATCGCCCTCCGAGAGGTTGGTTAGCAGACCCGCCAAGTCACCTGGTTTGTCCAGCACCGGACCGCTGGTAACTTTGAGTGTCGAGCCCATCTCGTTTGCCACAATGTTGGCAAGGGTGGTCTTACCCAATCCCGGGGGACCATGAAACAAGATATGGTCGAGCGACTCTCCCCTCATCAGCGCTGCCTTGATGAAGATGCGGAGGTTGTCCACAATTTTCTGCTGACCATGAAAGTTTTCGAGTTCCTGTGGGCGGATTTTGTTCTCGAAATCCGCATCGGTCTCTATATTCCGAATAGTCGATGTAGCCATTTTTTATCGTTAGTTTTGTTTGTTTCTTGTGCCTGTGATGCCTCAAACTTCGCCCTCACAATCTCGCCCATACTCTTGTCCGTCATCTTGCTCTCCAACCACGACAGCAGATCTATATAATAGAAGGTGCGCCTTTCGTAGGGGTGGTTTTCGTAGGGTTTGAGCCTTTCGTGGAGTATTTTGAGTTCTTTTTTGAGGTCTATGGCGTTTACATTACCAAAACTCTTGAAGAAAGAGAGCAACTCATCTTTCATCTCGCTCATATCCTTCATCTTAACAATGAACGAGTAGACCGAGCGTATTTGGTAGTCGATGTTGAAGTCTAAGCCCGCATCGTAGAGAGCCATAAGGTTCAGCATCCTTGCGTAGCACTGCAAGTCGCGGCGGATGTTGTGGTCTTTGACCGAGATGATATACGACAAATACTCAATACATTTGGCGTAGTTGCCATCGCCAAAGTAGAGCGTTGCCACCTTGTAGTAGAGGGGCATCTTCTCTTGTATGGTCAGTCGGTCGCCATACTTTTTCAGGTAAGAGTCGATGTTCTTGGCAATCCACAGACCATCTTTGTATGTTCCCGACATCAGGCACTTGTTGAGTTGCCCCGTGAAGAGTATGCCCTGCGAAATCATCGCGGCGTTATCGTTGAGCGAGCCGAGTCTTTGACTCTCCTTCTCGAACTCTTCAAGGGTGCGGATAAATGCCGAGTATTTGTGCATCAGGAACATTCCGTCTAACACCTGCGAGTAGCCACGCATGTAACTATCATACATGAGTTCCTTCATATCGGGGCGTGCCGCAAAGTGAGCAACCCATTTGAGCGCGTAGCGATACGAAAGACCTGTCTTGTGGCAGATGTAGTAGTACCACGCCTTTGCCTGATAGAAGTAGAAACGCTCCGTAAAGCCCATTTGCTTGCCCTCAAAGGCCTCAATGCGGGGTTTGAAATAACTGTCGAGTTTGTCGAGGTCTTTCTGCGAGCGAGCGAAGCCGATGCTTTGGTGGAGGGCGTAGCACTGCACCGCAAGGCGCGAGAGATTTGCCACATTGTTGAGGTGGTCGGCGATGACAACCGCTGCTTTGGCCGTCTGGTCGGCAGCCTTGGTCATTTCGCTCGAATAACTGAGCACTTTGAGTTGTCGCTGCAACTCCACAATATCCAAATAGTCCGCCATGAGTTCGCACTCCTTGACCCTCTTTTCTACCTTGTCGAGCAACTTTTGCGCCTCGCCATAGAGCCCCTTGTCGAAGAGAATCTTCACAAAATCTATCTGCTCGCGTATTTCGAGAGTGGTCGAGTGCTGAACACTGAGCATGCGCAGCGACACAAGAAGTTGTCGGTAGAGATGCGCTTTGAGGTTGGGGAGTTGCTGCTTGCTGATGGTGGGGCAGAGCGCGAGAACCTTTGCCTCGTCATACTGCTCCATCGAATCGAAACAATCAAAGAGCAGGATGAATTTGGCACCCTCGTTGCTGCCCAGTCGGGTGGAGTAGAGTTTGAAGTTGCGTTTCTCCGCCTTGCTCATAAGTTTCACAAGGTCGAACACCCCTTCTCGCCGCTCATTTTTCTTATTATAGGTGGGTTTGTCCATCCACTTTGCTTTTTAAGGGTAAAATACTACGCTGTCCGACACCCTCTTGTGGGATGCTCAATGTGTTGTGCATCAGCCATAAACGACCACCAAAAGCCCTTTTTGCTCCGATGTCCAACGCTGCCAAACAACCCTACAAAGATATAAAAAAAGCCGAAAGTTCCACCGCCTCCCCACTGTTTTTTACACTTATAGTTCCCAAACTGGAAGAGATAACCTTCGGTGCAGGGTTCAAAACCTCCCATACAACTAACATGGGCGGAATGTTCAATGAGTGCTCTGCGCTCAAAAGCGTCGATTTGAGCGGATTCGATACATCGAAAGTAACCAATATGGGGTATATGTTTGACGGCTGTACCGCTCTCGAAGAACTCGACCTCACCTCGTTCGACCTCACAAAATTGCCAACCTCGGGAAGCGGCACAAACTCTTGGGGTGGTACATATATGTTCAGAAATGTGGGTAAGAACGCCACAAATCAGCCAGTGAAGATCTATCTTAACGATGCAAGTTACAAGCATATAGAGAAAGTTAGGGAACTCAAAAAGGAGAACTTCCCCGACTCTTCTGCGTGGTGGCTCGGCACCGGTGAGGGCACCTATTGGGTACTTGTTAATGCAGATGCCGAGTAGAAACATTGGTGCCACACTCTGCAAAAAGGCGTGAAAATCATTGCTTCCGCCCCCAAATGGGTTGCAAAGTCGCCAACTTTTGCTAACTTTGTAGAGAAGATTTTACCCCAACAAAGAGATTTTTACTATGGATTGGCTCGAAATTTTGGCTTTGATAGCAACACTTGTGGGGGTGGTGGGCTGTGTTGTGCCCATCCTCCCAGGAGTACCCATCTGCTGGGTGGGTATGCTTTTGTGTCGCCTATCCAGCGGCGCGTTTACGACTAACGAACTTGTTGTGTGGGCGGTGGTGGCTGTTGCTGTGACCCTTTTGGATAACTTTCTGCCCGCCGTTATGACCAAACGATTTGGTGGCTCGAAGGCGGCAACGCGAGGCTCACTTATAGGTATCGTTGTGGGCTTCTTTATGGGTCCCCTCGGACTCATCTTGGGTCCCTTCTTTGGTGCTCTTGTGGGCGAACTGACCCACAATGGCTCCGACAGTGCCCGCGCCTTTAAGGTGGCGTTTGGTTCCTTCGCGGCATTCATCTGCGGCACCGGCATCAAACTCATCGCAGCGGTACTTATAACCATCAAAATCTTTGGCGTGATATAGCGATTACGCCTTGTGGGCGATTAGGTCGTTGCACTGCGATAAGCGACATCCTCATTTGCGTCAAGCAAACTGCGGTGTCGCTTTTTCATTTCGCAAAAAATTATCTCAGCGATATGCGCTCGCGGGGCGTATGGGGGTGACACAAAAATCCCTCTACAAAACCCACTCGCTGCGAGCACATCTCGCACCGCATCTGCTGCGTTACGCTCAAAATCGCTCCACACAAATCACCTGCGCAAGGGCAGGAGGTTTTATAGTCAAGGAGCTCGGAGATGTCTACTAATTTTGACCAATAAACAAAGTTTAGCCTTGTTGGGAATTAGATTACCTCGCTACGAGCCACACACGGTGGCTCTTCGCTCGGTGATCGTAGGTTGTGGGGTGGCTGTCAATTTGAGCACAAAAGGCGGCTGTAAGCCGTCCGTTTTTGTTTTGTCCTCCGCGATTTTTGCAAATAGATAACCTCGCTACGAGCCACGCACGGTGGCTCTTCGCTCGGTGATCGTAGGGTGGGGGCTCC
>JAZNTX010000023.1:0-38159 GCA_045591965.1 Tidjanibacter sp.
AATTGAGGCAACCGACGACAAACCGAGAGCAATCAAATTTATTTGAATTGCCGAGGTGCGAAGGAGGAAAAGACGCCGAAGGCGGATTAAATGCGAGTAAGCGAGCGCAGAGCGGGCTTACACGCTATGCCGAGCGGGAGCATTTTAGAGCACGCGCAGCGTGGTCAATTGAGAATTGAGAATTCAAAATTGGGTAGAGCAAAGTTATAGCGATACGCAGTATCGCATAAAAATTTTTGGTTCCGCTTTTTATAAAAAGCGGAGAAGGAAACAAAAAACAAAAAATATAAACAATGAAACGCAACACAATTTTTACGCTTGTAGCGATGGGTGCTATGCTTTTGTCTGCTTCGTGTGACGAGAGTACCACCTCGAAGAAGACTACCGATGCGAGCACCCCCGTAAAGGTGCTTACCAAGACTGCTCCCGTAGAGCAGGTGGAGGTGGCAGAAACTATCGACTTCACAACAACTCTACTGCCATTCAAAAAGACCTTTGTAACCCCCCAGATGGCTCTGAGGATTGACGAGATAATGGTGGAGGTGGGCGACCATGTCAAGAAAGACGAGGTTGTCGCTACGCTCGACAAGAACCAGTACAACCAGAGTGCTGTGCAACTCCGCAATGCCGAGCAGAACCTCGAGCGTATGAAGTCGGTCTATGAGGCAGGTGGCATTAGCAAGTCGCAGATTGACGAACTCGAAACCTCCGTTACGGTGTTGCGCGAAACGGTTGCCAACTTGGAGCGCAACATTGAACTTCGCTCACCCATCGATGGTGTTGTTACGGGTCGCTACAACGAGGCCGGTGACTTGTTCGCCATGGCGGGCAATGCCGATGGAGGCATTGGTGTGTTGCAGATTATGCAGATTGATAAGTTGAAAGCCACTGTGGCTATCTCCGAAAAATACTATCCTCAGGTCTACAAGGGTATGAAGGTTAAGGTCACTGCCGATGTCTACCCCGACAAGGTATTCGAGGGCGTAGTGAACATCGTATACCCCGCCATCAACTCTGCCACACACACCTTCAATGTGGAGGTGCTGGTGCCCAATGCAAAAGAGATTTTGCGCCCCGGTATGTTTGCACGCACCGAGTTTAATATGGGTAACCGTATGAGCCTTACGGTGCCCGATGTGGCTGTGCAGAAACAGATGGGTGTCAATGACCGCTATGTCTATGTTGTTAAGGACGGTGTTGCCGAGCGCAGGGTTGTCACTCTGGGTCGCCAAGTGGGTACTCGCGTAGAGATACTCTCGGGTGTAGAGGCTGGCGAGATGGTGGCTATCACAGCACTCTCGAAGATTAAGAACGGCACCTTGGTTGAGGTTGCTCAATAGGAGATATAGGTTTTCACCATTAGATTTTAGTAAAAGCAATGAAGATATACGAATCAGCGGTTAAAAAGCCTATCTCTACGGCACTAATTTTTGTTGCCGTCATAGTCTTTGGTCTTTTCTCGCTAAACAATCTGGCTATCGATATGCTGCCCGAGATGGATCTACCCTCCATTTCGGTCATCACGACCTACTCGGGTGCCAATGCCGAGGATATTGAGAACAATATCACAAGGCGCATCGAGGACGGTCTGAATACTGTGAGCAACCTCAAAGAGATAACCTCCAAGTCGAGCGATGGCGTGTCGCTTGTGTCGCTCGAATTTGAGTGGGGAACAAACCTCGACGAGGCATCGAATGATATACGCGATGCTCTTGGTAGGCTCTCGGAGTATATGCCCGAAGATGCCGAGGACCCCATCATCTTCCGTTTCAACTCCTCGCTGATGCCTATTATGGGCTTCTCGATTACGGCAGACGAGAGTTACCCTGCGCTGAATAAAATCCTCGAAGAGCAGTTTGTAAACCGCCTGAGCCGCATCGATGGTGTGGGCTCGGTAAGTGTTATGGGTGCGCCCGTGAGGGAGATACAGGTCAATGTAGACCCCGTGAAGTTGGAGGCATACGGACTCTCGGTGGAGCAAATTGGTGGTATCATCGCGCAGGAGAATATCAACACTTCGGGCGGTACGCTCGATATTGGTAACCACACCTACAACCTCAAAGCCGACAGCGAGTTTACCTCCTCAGATGACCTAAAAACCATTCTCATCAGCAACCTTGGCGGTCAGGAGGTCTACCTGAAAGATATCGCCGAGATTCGAGATACACTCGAAAAACAGACCTTGGATGAGCGTATGAATGGCGAGTTGGGTGTGAGGGTGATGATTCAGAAGCAATCGGGTGCCAACACCGTAAAAATCGTGGAGAAGGTCAAGAAGATGTTGCCCGAGATTGAGCGCAACCTCCCCTCGGATGTGAAAGTACACATTCTGAGCGACTCCTCGAAGACGATTAAGGACTCCATCTCGACACTTACAGACACGGTGATGTTCGCCTTTCTGTTTGTGATTTTGGTGGTACTCTTCTTCCTTGGCAGGTGGAGGGCTACACTTATTGTCTGCCTTACCATTCCCATTTCGCTTGTTGTGGCGTTCATCTACCTGCAACTTACGGGCGGAACACTCAATATCATCTCGCTGTCGTCGCTATCGATTGCTATCGGTATGGTTGTGGACGATGCTATTGTGGTGTTGGAGAACATTACGACCCACATTGAGCGCGGCTCCAAACCTCGCGAGGCGGCAATCTATGGTACCAACGAGGTGTGGCTGTCGGTTATCGCCACAACGCTGGTTGTTGTTGCCGTATTCCTGCCCCTGACAATGGTTGAGGGTATGGCTGGTGTGATGTTCAAACAACTCGGTTGGATTGTGTCGCTTGTGGTCTGCACCTCTACGGCTGCGGCTATCTCGCTCACGCCTATGATGTCGGCACTGCTGCTCCGATTGGAGAACAACCAACACACCTACAAGGGTCTGAGTGCTATCTATCGCCCCATTGACAAATTTCTTGCATGGCTTGATAGGGCGTATGCCAAGGTGCTCCGCTGGGCTTTGAGCCACAAAAAGATAGTATTCTTCGCGCCTATGCTCCTTTTGGTGTTGGGCGTATGGCTCTTTGCTACAAAGATTTCTACCGACTTTATGCCCAGCAGTGATAGCGACTCCATGAGCGCGACTATCACACTCGACCAAAATCTCAGCGTGGAGTACACAACTGCTGTGGCTCGCAGGATAGACAGTATCGTCTATGCCAAGTACCCTGAGGTGATGTTGCTTTCGACCTCGGCGGGCTCTTCGAGTTCTTCGAATGTCTTTGCGGCTATGAGCACCACGGGTAGTAACATCATCAACTACACCTTCCGCCTTACCGACCCACAAGATAGGGAGCGTACCGTATTTGAGATTGCCGATGCTTTCCGCGCAGACCTTGCGACCATACCCGAGATTAAACGCTCCAATGTGAGTGCTGGCGGCGGCATGGGCGGTATGATGGGCGGTGGCAGCAGCGTTCAGGTACAAATCTTTGGTCACGACATCGAGAGCACCAACGAGATTGCGGGCGACCTTGTGGAGCAGTTCTCCCAATTGGAGGGCGCAAGGGATGTGAGGCTGTCGAGGGACGACATGCGCCCCGAATACAATGTGGAGTTCGACAGGAACAAACTCGCCTACTATGGACTCAACACCTCTACGGTGTCGAGTGCCATCCGCAACCGCATCAATGGTATGACCGCCTCGATTTACCGCGAAGATGGCGAGGAGTACTACATCAAGGTACGCTATGCCGAGGAGCATCGCACCTCGCTCGAAGATGTGGAGAACATCCTCATCTACAACTCGCGTGGCGAGGGTGTGAGGGTGCGCGATCTTGGTAAAGTTACGGAGGTTTATGCTCCCCCCACCATCGAGCGACAAAACCGACAGAGGCTCGTGACTGTAACCATTGCGCTGGGTAACAATGTGGCTCTGGGCGATATGGTCGAAAAAGTCAATGGCGTGCTCGACAACTACCCCCTGCCCGAAGATGTCTACACCGATATTGGTGGCGACTGGGAGGACCAACAAGAGTCTTTTAGCGAGATTGGTATACTGCTCATACTTATCGTTCTACTCGTCTATATCGTTATGGCGACGCAGTTCGAGTCCTTCGTGATGCCCTTTATCATCATGTTTACAATCCTCTACGCACTCCCAGGCACGGCTATTGCTCTGTGGATGACCAACACCTCGCTAAGCCTCATGGCACTCATCGCCATCGTGATGCTTGTAGGTATTGTGGTTAAGAATGGTATCGTGATGGTGGACTTCACCAACCTGCTCCGAGAGCGTGGTGTGGGTATGTACGATGCGGTCTACGCTGCTGGCAGGAGCCGTCTGCGCCCCGTACTTATGACCTCACTCACCACCATCCTCGGTATGTTGCCTCTGGCTCTCGGTATGGGTAATGGTGCCGAGATGTGGCAACCTATGGGTATCGCCATCATTGGTGGTCTGACCTTCTCTACGGTGCTGACCCTCGTTGCTGTTCCTATACTCTACTATGTATTGATGGGTAGGAGCGAGCGATTTATGGCACGCCGCAAGGAGCGCAAGGAGCGCAAGGCACAAGAGAAGTTGCAGGCTGTTGCCGAGCGAGAACAAAACGAATAATTAATTAGTTGAGAGTTGAAAGTTGAAAGTTTTTCATTCTCAATTCTCAATTCTCAATTCTCAATTCAAAAACATGAAAGCACTTTTTATATCATACAATCAGGCGACTACTGAGCGTATCGCCGAGATGCTCGACAGGTTGGAAATTAGGGGCTATACCCTCTTCCCACTGACCCACGGTAGGGGCTCCTATACGGGCGAACCCCACATGGCAAACCACACTTGGCCCGCCATGAACTCAACGATTATTGCGATGGTCGCAGACGAGAAGGTGGAGCCCGCAATGGCTGCCCTGCGCGAAATTGACAAGGATACACAACTCCAAGGCTTGCGAGCCTTCGTGTGGAACATCGAACAAGCAATGTAGTTAACAAAGAGTAAAGAGTAATTTGGCGAGTGCAGGGTTGCGCTCGCTTTTTTTCGTCGACCGCCAAGTACCAAGTGCCTTTTTTTCAAACAATTTTGCATTTTGCATTTTGCATTTTGCATTTTCTTCGTATCTTTGCGGGCTCATTGGGCTCTCGTGAAGGGCTCGGAGTGTAACAACAGACCCTCGGGAAGGGTCGCATTAGATTAATTATCAAAACTTTACACAAATGGCTGTAAAAATTCGTTTGGCTCGCCACGGTAAGAAAGGTTATGCTTTCTACCACATCGTAGCCGCTGACAGTAGGGCTCCCCGCGATGGTAAATTCATCGAGAAACTCGGTACCTACAACCCCAACACCAACCCCGCAACTATCGAACTCAACTTCGAGAAGGCTCTCGCTTGGTTGCAGAAGGGTGCACAACCCACCGACACTTGCCGTGCGATTCTTTCGTACAAAGGCGTACTCTACATGAAACACCTCATGGGTGGTGTAGCAAAGGGCGCATTTGACGAGGCTACCGCTGAGGCTAAGTTCAACAAATGGATGGGCGAGAAAGAGGCTAAAATCGCTGCTAAGGCTGGCAAAATCGCTGCTGACAAAGTAGCCGCTCACAAGGCTGCTGTGGCTGAGGAGGCTAAGACCAAAGAGGCTATTGCTGCTAAAATCGCAGAGAAGAAGGCTGCTGCCGCTGCTGCTGAGGCTGAGGCTGCTGCTGAGGAGAACGCAGAAGAGGCTGCTCCCGCAGAGGAGGCTTAGTCTGAACTTCGAGGCAGAAGGGATAAGAGTTTTAGGGCTAAGTTAGCACCAAGGCTGGAAGGAGAGAGGCGATGGAGGGATTTGCAGTTGCCAAAATAGGCAAGAGTTTCGGTACTCAGGGCGAACTCACCATCAATCTCTACGACACATTCCCTTCGGACTTCACAATTGAGGAACCGCTGTTTGTCTATGTAGACAAATTGGCGGTTCCTCTTTTTATGGAACGCTTCGAGCGCAGGGGTAAGAGTGGTGGCGTGGTGGCGTTTGCCGACTTCGACACCCCACACCGAGCATCGGAACTTATAGGCAAGGAACTCCACATGGGCTTGGAGGCAGAACTCCTCGGCTGGGAGGAGGAAGAGGAGGCTCAGGAGTTTTCGGAAGACGACGAGCTCTACTTGGAGGACTTCGTGGGCTTCTGCGCGACCTTCGAGGGTAGCGACCTTGCGGGTAGGATTGCCGACTTCGAGGATGACGACTGGAACCCGCTGTTTATCATTGAGGTGGAGGGCAAGGAGGTTATGATTCCTGCCACGGATGACTTCATTGTGGAGTACTCGCCAACAAGAAAGACGGTGCATTTCGACCTCCCCGACGGACTACTTGACCTCAACTAAAACGACACCACCGAGTGGTGTCGTTTTTGTTTTCTGCTACTTTGTTTCTGCAAAATTTGGTTTTATTGCAAAAAGTTTCTTAACTTTGTGGTGGAACAATCATAAACAAGTAAATAAAACGGAGGAAATTATGAAAAAACTTACAAAATTATTCTCGATGTTGCTCGTCGTAGCGATGGGCGCAATGATGGTGGCTTGCGACGATCCCCAAACCGAGCAGCCCGAACCCACTCCTAATCCCGAGCCCGAGCAGCCCGAACTCTCGGTAAGAGTTGTGCCTATTGAGGCTGGCGACGAATACCTCAAATTTGAAATCGTTTCGACAGGCGCAGATTGGTTATTTTATGTTGCCATTGATGAGAGTGTAATCAATGATGTTACGGTAGACCTTGATTTTGTTCTCAGTTCGCCCAATATTGTGGAAGTTGAGTCAGACGAGCCTTGTATCATCACCTTCGAAGGTCGCGTTCCCAACACCAAGTACTATGTCTATGCGGCAGGTATGACCGACGACGAGGAGCATAGCGTTCTCTCGGAGTGCGTGGAGATGACCACCAACAGCAAGCAGTACTCCACCGAGGCACTGCCCACTCCCGACTATTGCAATGTAAACCTCACAACCCTCAGCACCGTAGACCGCTATGGATTTGCTCTGTCGAACGAGAGCAATAGCCTCTATTTCTCGTTTAACATCTACACCGAGAAGGGTAGCAATGGCGTAATTCCTGCTGGCGAGTACACCGTAAGTAATTTTGTGGCTGCGGGTGGTATCGACCTTGGTAGCCTTGTTTTGGAGGTTAATGGTTTGCCTTTGGTTATTTCGGAGGGTACACTCAATATTGAACTCTACAATGAGGGTGCAAACATCCGCCTCGATGGTACTTTCACACTTGTAAGTGGCGATAGTGTAACTCTTGCATACGATGGTGCTGTTACTATCTTTGGTACCGGTCAGGGCGGAGAAGCCTCGGTAACCTTCAATGCAGTACGCAACCTGACTGCTGCGGAGGGTATGGAAGGCATTGAGCCTGGTTGGCACGAGATACAGTTCCTTCCTTCCGACGATAGTTCTACCATGCTCGACCTTATCATCAACAGCGCCCCCACTAAGAGTTATCTTACCGGCGGTTTCTATCCCGTATTTGATAGTCGCCAGAGTGCTGAGGCTATGGGTATGGGTAATAGCTGGATTTCTACCACTTCATTCTATCAGGAGGGTATCACTCCCTACACCATTGAGACCGGTATGGATAGTTACATTCAGGTAACTACCAATATGGACTCGGGCGAAGGTGACTACTACGAAATTACCTTTGCACTCAAAATTCGTTCGGTTATCGATCAAAGCGTGAGCACATTGAATGCAATCTATAAGGGTGCCCTCGGTTTCGAGGCTACAAACGAAGAAGAGGAGTATGTATTGGAGATGCAGTCGTTGTATGTTGATATTACAAGCGAGGGCACTACTCACACTCTCTCCTTCTACGGTCCTATCGCAACATTGGCTATGGACATCACTATCGAAGGCGAACTTCCTGCTGAGGGTAGTGGCGACTATGTTTGGTACGACATCACAAGCGGTACATTTACCGATGGTGTTATGAATGTTTTCAGTGCGCCTCTCTTGGAGGGTAGCCGTATTGCCATCAAACGCTACATGGACACCGCAGACGCAGGTGACGAGGGTATCGTCAAACCCTACTACGCATTTGTTCTCAATGCTACAATTGAGGGTTACGATGTTATTGGCGAGTGGACCTCGTTTGAGTCCGCACAAAATTAGGAATATTAATTCCGCCAAAAATCAAAGGGGTTGCCCGTTGGGCGACCCCCTTTTTTTACTTTTTCGCGAAAAAAATTTGGCGGTTAAAAAATTATGTGTACTTTTGTGGGCTTTTCCGCAAAAGCGAGGCTCTTAGAGGAGGGAATTGTTAATAAATCGTAAAATTTGCGTTGCAAATTTGGCGAAACAAAAACTCTGACTTACCTTTGCGGCGAAGTTTTCAAGGTTCATTTAGGTTAGTAGTTTTAGGTTAGTGAAGGAATGAGGGGCAAAACCCCAAAATTCCTTATTTTAAGCCCAGGTGGTGGAATTGGTAGACACGCTACTTTGAGGGGGTAGTGACCGTTTAGGTCGTGCAAGTTCGACTCTTGTCCTGGGCACAAAGAAGACCGCATCAAACAAAAGTTTGGTGCGGTTTTTTATTTCTCGCGCTTTTTGCTAAATTTGTGGTAACAAACCAAAAGTACCTAACTATGAAAAAAATCGTCTACATTATGCTCGCATCGCTCTTGGTTGCTTGTGGCGAACAACAACCTCAAAAGGTCGCCTCTGCCGTGACATACGGCGACACCATCGCACTCCTCCAACCCAACCTCAAAGAGGGACTTACCATCAACGAGGCTCTTTCGCTGAGGGCTTCCTCGCGCGAATACTCCTCGGAGCCTCTCTCGCTCGAAGAACTCAGTGGCGTTATGTGGGCTGCGGCAGGTGTCAACCGCCCCGAGAATAATCACCTCACAGCCCCCTCGGCAATGGCTGTCTACCCCTTGGATGTCTACGCCTTTACGCCAGAGGGTGTCTACCTCTACGACAGCAATACCCATACGCTCACCCGCGTTGTGGAGGGCGACCACCGCTCGCTCAGTGCAGTGCAGGAGTGGGCATACGGCGCACCCCTCAATCTTGTCTATGTTGCCGACCTTTCGCGCTACGCCAAGTTCCGCATGGAGCGCACCAAATTGGAGTTTCTGGCGGGTCAGGACGCGGCAGGCTATGCCGAGAATGTAAATCTCTACGCTGCGGGCAACAACCTGAAAGCCATCACTCGCGGCTCGCTCAAATTCGACGATGTGGAAAAACTCCTCGCGCTCGGCAAAGACCAAGTCATTGTCCTTGCACAAACAGTGGGAAAATAGTTCAGAAAATAATATAGAGTATGAAAAAGATGAAATCTGCCCTTCTTTTTGTGGGCGCGGTGCTATCAATAGTAGCCTGCACACCACGCGAAGAGAACCTTATAATCATCTCCACGAGCGACATCCACTCCAAATTGGATATGCTTCCACGCCTTGCGACTCTCATCGACGAGGCTCACGCACAAGACACCGCAAGGGTCTTTGTGGTGGATGCTGGCGACAGGTGGACAGGCAACCCCTATGTCGATATGTCTGCCCATGCAGGACTTCCCATCATTGAGCAAATGAACCACCTCGGCTACGATGTGGCAACCTTTGGCAACCACGAGTTCGATATGGGGCTCGACACACTCCAAAAGCGTGTAGAGGATGCCGACTTTGACCTTGTGCTTGCCAACATTGACACCAAAAACACCGTTCTCTCACAACCCAAGCCCTATGTTATTAAGCGGGCAAGGGGTGTGAAGGTAGGTTTTCTCGGCATAATTACCAACTACGCCAACGGTCATCCCGACGGTAAGGATGTGATTTTTGAGGGTACAGAGTTCTTCTCGCCCGAATGGACTGCCGAGCGTTATGGCTCCGAACTCAGAGAGAGGTGTGATGTAATGGTTGTGCTCTCGCATTGCGGACTCGACCGCGACACCACCAACCTCGCGGCAGCCTTCCCGTATGCAGACCTTATCGTCAGCGGTCATACCCACGAGCCCTACGCATCGAAGGTGGGCAATGTGGCAGTGGTGCAGGGTAACAACAAGTTGCGCGAGGTGGGACTTACGACCATCAAGTTGCGTGGCGGAGAGATTGTGTCGCTCAACACCCAGCACATCACCCTCCCCGAAGATGGCAAAGAGAGTGTGGCGGAGGAACTTAAAGTCTATATGCAAGACCCCTACCTCAACGAGGGTGTAGGCACTCTCACCGCCGAGGCCACCAAGATGGGTTTGGCTCAGATGATGGCAGACGAGGGACGCAAGGTGGCAGGCACCGACCTCGCCTTCTACCACATTGGCGGCACACGCATAGCCTCACTTGCCGAGGGCAAAATCAAGCGTGCAGATATCTTCGAGTTGGAGCCATTCAAGAGCAATCTTGTAATTACCGAGATGACGCTTGCCGAGGTTGAGGAGTTAATTCTCAATAAATTCAACGACACCACCAACTACAAAGAGTCACACCGCGTGGATTTGATACCCTCGGGGCTCACCTACACCATTATTACAAACTCGAAGGGCGACGGCGTGAGGGTGCGCTTCCGCCCCGAACAGCGCAAAGAGGTCTACACCGTTGCAATGTCGAACTATGTCTACGAGAATAAGACCTACAACTATGCTCGTCGTCCCGAGAAGGGTCGTACACCTCTCGTTACAGACTATCTCTTCGAGCGACTGGCAAAAGCCCCCTACACCCCCGACAACACTCCACGAGGAGAGATAAAGAATTGAGAGTTGAGAGTTGAAAGTTAAGCGGGCTCGGCAGTTTGCCGAGCCCGAGTCTTTTTTTGATAAGAAGGACAGGAAAAACAAGAATTTCCTTCATTCGTGGGTATTAAAAAAGATACCCATGAAGTTGGGGAGGTCAATTGACGGTCGATGGTCGCCTGCAAGTGGGTTTCGTGGGAGGATTTTTGAGCGTAACGCAGCAGACGCGCGTTATATGCGTTTTTAGAGGTAGTCGTTGAAATACATTGTCACCTTATCCATCAGGTGAACGCGGTCTTTGCCTCGTACATTGTGCTCGTGGCAGGGATAGGGGAAGTAGTCAACCTGCACATTCTTTATCACGCACTCGCGCACAAAGTTGAGGCTATGTTGCCACAGCACCACAGGGTCTATACCTCCTTGGCAGATTAGCAACTTACCTTTGAGATTTTCGACCTGATTGAGAAGCGAGGTTGCGGCGTAACCCTCGGGGTTCTCCTCTGGGGAGTCCATATACCTCTCGCCATACATCGCCTCGTACCACTTCCAATCTATCACCGGTCCACCCGCAACAGCCACCCTGAAGACCTCCGGATAGTTGGTTATCAGCGATATGGTCATAAAACCACCGTAACTCCAACCGTGGACACCTATGCGCTCGGCATCGACCCACTCGTGCGAAAGGAGCCACTCAACACCCTTCATCTGGTCCTCCATCTCGCACTTACCACACTGACGGTGGATAGCCTTCTCATACTCGGCACCGTGCCAGAGGGTACCTCGGTTATCCATAACAAAGACCACATAGCCACGCTGTGCCATATACATCTCCCAGCGACGCAGACTTGCAAGGTAGGAGTTATTGACCATCTGGCTATGAGGACCGCCATAGACATAGACAATGGCGGGGTACTTCTTCGCGGGGTCGAAGTCTATGGGGTAGATAAGGCGGTACCAATTCTCCCACTTGCCATCGGCTGTGGGGATAGTTCCGAGTTCTATGGGGGTGTAGTTGTAAGCCTCGGCAGGGTCGGGGGCAGTAAGTAGGTTGCGCACCACCCTACCCTCTTTGGTCGAAGCGAGGTTTACAATACGAGGCACATAGAGTGCCGAGTAGTTATCCACAAACCATTTACCATCGGGGCTTATGGAGCAGTCGTGCCAGCCTGACTCGTGGGTAAGCCTCGCGCTCTTGCCACTTTTGAGGCTAACCTTTGCGAGGTGTTGCTCGGCGGTGGAGAACTCTGCGGTGTAGTAGTAGACCCACTCTCCAATGGTTGCCACCCACTTAACATCGGCAGGTGCAGTGGTCAGGCGGTGCGAACTCCACACACCCTTTGTGCGCTCATAGAGGTAGAGGCTCCAATAACCATCGCGCACATTGGTCGAGTAGATAAACCTCTCCGACGAGCCATCAACCCAGCGCAGAGGGTAGAAAGGCTCCACATAGCGTGGGTCGCTCTCGGTGAAGAGGTGTTCCACCTGCTCGCCCGTGGTGGCGCAGTAACTATTCAGGTGCATCTCGTTTTGCTGGCGATTGAGTACCTGAATATAGATAAGTTTGCCATCGGGGCTCCAAGTGATGTTCGTCAGGTATCGCTCTTCGTCAAAGTCGGCAACATTGAGCCATACAACCTCGCGCGTTGCACTGCTCCACACACCAACCCTCACACGCTCGGAAGGCATACCCGCCATGGGGTACTTAATCTCCACAAGCGAGCCTGTGCGCGTTGTGATATCCAAGAGTGGAAAGGTTGTAACATGGCTCTCGTCTTTCTGATAGAACGCCACCGAAAGACCGTCGGGCGAGGGGAATATGCCACCCTCAATGCCGAACTCGTTGCGGCTCACATGCGAGCCACTGACGATATTCTTGTCCTCGTTGGCAGTAATGGCAATCCTCTGTCCATCAATCTCTGCAAAGAGGTTGTTCTCCTCGGTAAAGTAACGAGGCATGGGGGTTTTCTCCTCGGCAGTAGCGAGGATTGCGGGTTTACCATTTGTAGGATAGAACCAATTAATTTCCTCGCGACTCACAGCCTCGCCATAGATGGTTTTGCCCTTGGAGTCGGTGCCCCAAAGGGTGCGTAGATTCTGCGGTACGAGTTCGCGCGAGAGTATTGCGTCTTCCATAGTAAGTAGTTTTCTCTCCTGAGCATGAGCACCATAGGGCAGCATCACACCCAGCAAAATAGCATAAAAAAGAGTTCTAAAATTCATAAGTTTGATGTTTTGGCAGGTGTAAAGTTACAAAATTTTGTTTTTTCGGCAAAATACTATATCTTTGAAGATGGTTTTATGATATAAGAATTAACATTACCATAATGAAACAGAATAAAGTAACGCTCGAAGAGGCGAAAAAACTCATTCAATTCTATCCCAACTGGCCCAAGGAGGGTGTCAATTTTGTCGATTTGCTCCCACTGCTCAGCGACGCCGACACTTTTGGTGTAATTATTGAGGAGCTGGGCAAGCACCTTACAACCCCCAATGTGGCGGCACCAGAGGCTCGCGGCTTTTTGTTTGCAGCCCCCCTGCTTGTAAATGGCTCGAAGGCTCAAAACCTCATCACATTCCGCAAGAATGGTAAGTTGCCTGCCAACGAAGGCGACTTGCAGAAGGTGGCAATTGTTAAGGAGTATGGCGAGGATAGCCTCTTCTTCCGCAAGAGCGATGTGCAGAATGCGAAAATTACAAATGGCGTGGTGGAGATAACCATTCTCGATGATATTCTTGCCACAGGTGGTACGGCTCTCAAAATGGCAGAGCATTTGGAGGCTCTCACTGTCGAGAAGGATGGCAAGAGTTACCCCGTAAAGGTTAAGGAGTTCATCTTCCTTGCCGACCTGGGTTTCCTCCACGGCAAGGAACTCTTGGAGAGGTTCGCACCTGTCTATTCGCTCATCACATTCTAACTTTAAGAAGATAATTATGAGATTACTGATTCACGAAAACCAAGAAAAAGGCTCGGCTTGGACCGCAAAATACATAGCCGATGCTATCAATCGCAAAGCGACCATCACGAGCGCACCCTTTGTATTGGGACTGCCTACGGGCTCAACTCCTCTGGGTACATATAAAGAACTTATCCGCCTCAACAAGGAGGGATATGTGAGTTTTGCAAATGTTGTAACCTTCAATATGGACGAGTATGTGGGTCTGCCCGAGGAGCACCCCCAGAGTTACCACTCCTTCATGTGGGACAACTTTTTCAGCCATATTGACATCAACCCCGACAATGTAAACATCCTCAACGGCAACGCCGCAGACCTCAAAAAGGAGTGTGACGACTACGAGAAACGCATTGAGAGTGCAGGAGGTATCGACCTCTTCCTCGGAGGTGTGGGCGAAGACGGTCACTTGGCTTTCAACGAGCCTTTCTCCTCGATGTCCTCGCGCACAAGGATCAAAACCCTCACAGAGGACACCATTTTGGTAAACTCGCGTTTCTTTGATGGCGATATAAACCAAGTACCCAAGTTGGCTCTCACGGTGGGTGTGGCAACTGTTCTCTCGGCACATGAGGTCATTGTGTTGGCATTTGGTCCCAAGAAGGCTCGTGCCGTAAAGGAGGGTGTTGAGGGTGCCTACTCACACCAGTGGACAATTACAGGTCTGCAAACTCACCGCTTCGGAATCCTTGTAACCGACGAGGCTGCCGCAGGCGAATTGAAGGTTAATACCTACAAATACTTCAAGGATATCGAAAAAGATAACCTCTAAAAAAGTAGGAACTCTAATAAACAATGATGCGCCGCGTATTTCGTGGCGCATCGTTGTTTGTGTTGCCCTCGCACTCTTTTTGCGGAGGATAAGAAGGAGGACTATAATCCATCTCTTTGCTCAAAGATTTTTTTAACGAACACCTTTCGGGTGTTTTTCTTTTTTGTTTCCACTCGCTTTTATGAGTAAACTCCTAAGCGAGTGGAAACAAAAAAAGACGATTGCCTTTGGGCAATCGTCCGTCAAAAAAATCTTTGGGGCGGAAAGAGAGGGATTCGAACCCCCGGAACATCGCTGTTCAACGGTTTTCAAGACCGCCGCATTCGACCACTCTGCCATCTTTCCTAAATGATGTCGCAAAGGTAGTGTATTTTTTCTCTTTTGCAAAAAAATAGTAAATTTGTAATCACAACACTACGGGCATAATGATTGCTCGCTAAAAAAGACAAAAATTGTGAACCTCTATGATTAAGAGTAGACTTTGTGAGATGCTCGGCATTGAGTATCCCATCATTCAGGGCGGTATGGCTTGGGTGGCAGACGCTTCCCTTGCAGCAGCCGTATCCAACGCAGGCGGCTTGGGGCTTATATCCTCCATCAATGCAGGGAGTGAGGCTGTTCGAGCAGAGATTAGAAAGTGCAAAGAACTGACCTCCAAGCCATTCGGTGTAAATATAATGTTACAAGCCCCAAATGCTGGCGAGATTGCCGAGATGATAATTGAGGAGGGTGTGAGAATTGTTACAACGGGAGCAGGTTCGCCCGTCAAGTATATGGCAGCGTGGAAGGATGCCGGCATCAAGGTCATTCCCGTTATTGCTTCGGTGGCTATGGCTGTGAAGATGCAGAGAGCAGGTGCTGATGCGGTTGTTGCCGAGGGTGCCGAGGCTGGTGGTCACATTGGCGAACTCCACACCCTGCCACTCATACCTCAGATTGTCGATGCTGTGGATATCCCTGTGGTTGCTGCCGGAGGTATTGCCGATGGCAGGGGTGCAGCGGCAGCCTTTATGCTTGGGGCAGAGGGCGTGCAGGTGGGCACTCGCTTCCTTGTTGCCGAGGAGTGTAATATCCATAGCGCATATAAGGAGCGTGTGCTGAAAGCCACCGACATCTCCACAACCGTTACGGGCAAGAGGCTCGGTCACCCTGTACGCTCGCTCAAAACCCCCTTCTCGCGCGAATTTGCCCGTATGGAGAGCGACCCACAGACCAACCCTGATGATATTTTGGCTTTCGGTGCTGGCTCGCTCCGCAAGGCTGTGCAGGAGGGCGACGAGTATGGCAGTTATATGGCTGGCGAGAGCGCGGGGCTTGTCCACAAAGCAGAGCCCGCAAAGGCTATTGTGGAGGATATCATACTCGGTGCCGAGAGAGTGATAGAGGACTTTGTTAAAACGCGACTACAATGAATAGAGAAGAGATAAAACACTACCTACCCCACCGCGAGCCCATGTTGCTCGTAGACGAGGCGGAAGTTGACGAGCAGGGAGTCTGCCACGCACAGTATCGCATCCGCGAAGATGAGTACTTTTGTCGCGGTCACTTCGAGGGCAACCCGATAGTCCCAGGGGTAATCTTGTGCGAGATTATGGCGCAGAGTTGTGCACTCATCACAAAAGACGACCTTGCGGGCAAGACCACGCTCTATGCGGGCATTAACAACATGAAGTTCAAACATATCGTGCGCCCGGGCGACCTGTGCGAAATCACCGCTACCATAACCAACCGACGCGGTCCGCTGACCTTTTGCAGTGCCGAACTGAGGGTTGGTGACAACCTCTGCTGCAAGGGCGAATTGTCGTTTGCGTTAGTTGAAAGTTGAGAGTGGAGAGTGGACAGACCCCTCCGCCGCTTTGCGGCACCTCCCCTAACTTAGGGGAGGAGTTCCTTAGGGTCGGTAGACGGTCGACAATTGCCATAAAAAACGATTTTAACGGAGGAAATTTTGTGCCAAACAAGAAGGCGAGTCCGCAGCATAGTAGATCTATGTGAGGAACTCGCCTATCGCAGAGCGGTGCAAAATTTACCCGCTAAAATCGTTTTTTTACTTAAAGTAGCGCCACTGGAAGATAATTAGGTAAAAGACTGCTATCGTGATGTAACTATCTGCAAAATTAAAGACGGGCGAGAAGAAGAGTTCGCCACCCACCAAAGGCATCCACTCGGGAAAGTGGAAGAGTGGGAAGTAGAGCATATCGACAACCTTGCCGTAGAGGAAAGGAGCATAACCGCCACCCTCGGGCAGAAGTTGTGCCACGCTCGTAAAGGTCGATTCGGAGAAAATCAGACCATAGAAGGCACTATCGACCATATTACCTATTGCACCTGCCAAAATCATCGCAAAACCCACAACCACACCGCAGGGTGCGCCACTCCTGCGGAGTTTGCCTACAAACCACACCAAGACACCTATCGCCACAAGGCGGAAGAGGCTCAGCGCCAACTTGCCATACTCGCCACCGAGTGCCATACCAAAGGCTGCGCCCTCATTCTCGATGAAGCACCAGCGAAACCACGAGCCCAAAACATTGTGGCTCTCGCCGAGGGTCATGGTGGTCTTGACGGAGAATTTCACTATCTGGTCAACGATGACCAAGCCTGCGACAATCGCCCACAGCACCCAACTTTTTATACTCTTCTTATTTTGTTCCATCTATTTCAGTTTGTGTCGTTAATCTTTTACCTCAGCGCGAGTTCTGCCTCGCCAATCATATAGCCGTCCATATAGACCTCCACCTTATAGAGTCCCGAAACGATATCCTCATAGTTGAAGAAGACGCTCACATCGAGGTCTTTGTTGTCGTAGTCCACCTCGCGCTCTGCGGAGTAACTAATCATATCGCCCTCGAACTCCATGATGCAGTCTGCACCACCCGAGAGTACCGCGCCATCGGGACCCACAATGCGCACATAGACACTACGCTTCCCAGGGATGGTCAGTTCGTTGGCTGTGAGCGTCAGGTCGGTACGGAACTTCGAGGCACGCGAAGCGCGAGTGACATTCGAGCCGCCAGTGTTGTAGGCTCCGAGCACAATACCGCGAGCCTTCACAATGGAGCCGAGTTTGATTTTGTTTGCCATCTCCTGCGCCCTCTCCTCGGCGATGTTTGCACGAGTTGTCTCGGATGCAACCTTCTGACGGATGGTGATATTCTCATCTGCAAGACGCTTGTTGAGCGTGTTGAGCGAGTCAATCTGGTGCACATATCGCTTCATGATGGTGCGCAGTGTGCCGAGTTCCTTCTCATATTGGCGCAACTTCTCGCGGTTCATATTACGCTCCTTTTTCAGGCGAGCCATCAGCGAGTCTGCCTTGTTACGCTCGGCAGCGATGTGCTCCCTTAGTTCGTTATTAACAGCCGTATTGCGGAGGTGAATACTATCAATTTCGACAATCAGTCCGTTAATCTGGCTGTTGAGTGTATCGCGCTCAATGCGGAACTGCTCCTTGATGTCGGAGGTCACGCGGAAGTGCTGGAAAGTAAGGAGTCCCAACACCGCCACCAGCGCAATGATTATAATGCGGTAGCCTTTGAGGGTCTTTTGCAGGTCGCCCTCGGGCGTAGGCTCCTCGTTCTCGTAACTGTAATCGAGTTCATCGTCCTCGTAGAGGTCTTTATCGTCTGTATACTTCTTCATACCTTTATATTTTTTCTTCTTGCTTGCGACTTTTTGCAAAAAGTCGCCCTAAAACTTTTAGCATAGCCTTTATGGGGTCACTACCGTACCTTTTATACTCCCCCTATTTATGGTTGGAGTTATCGTTCCTTTACCCACCGTACCACGAACAGGTGTTACAACCTCTATCTCGGTCTCTTTTTCATCATCATTCGTCTCCTCCTCGGGTTCTTCCTCTGCAACCGCCTCTGCTCGCCCCTTGGGGCATTGCGACCAAACTATACTATTATGGTTAAGGTTTTTACCCACATCCGTAATCGTAAAGCAAAATTCATTCATAATGCGAGTCTCTATGTTTTGCCATACCGACATAGGAATGTTTTCATATCCACTATTAAGGTAATATGTAAACGACACACCCGTTGGCAAACCAGTTGTAGATGAAATGTTTACATGTATTATAATTTCGTGTTCATCTACAATTTGCTCTACTTGTTCTTGGCTAAACGAGTTGTCAATGATGCTATTCAGGGCTCTTGCTTGTCCCTGCGACATATCAATAGGGCGATTCTCCCTCGTGATATATCCGCGAGCAGGAGTCGTCCCATCTTTCATAAGTTGTTTTACATCAAAGAACTCATCCTCCGCATTACCAATAACAGTAAAAAGATCTATATAATCTTGCTTTATATATGTTCCCCCATTATAGGTTATTGTATCACAAGTTCTTTCCAATCCATCATACAATTGGGCTTGTGTAAGTAACGAACACATTACAAGTGTAATGGTAATAAATATACGCTTCAGGCTATCAACAATTCTCACTTAGTTTAACAATGTTATCATAGTATATTTGAATTCTCCTTTTGCAAAGATAGTATATTTTTAGTAGTTGTCTAACCAACTTTTCACGAAATCATACCATAATCTATGCTATTCTTGGGTTTGTAGCGGTCGCGGAGGGCTGCAAGGAGTCGGTTTTCGGGCTTCGAGAGCGTGGGGTCGCCCTCCAAAATGCTGCTCGCTACCATCCTTGCCTGCTCCAATATCTGCCCGTCGGAGGAGAGAGATGCTATGCGGAGGTCTATCGCCTCGCCACTCTGTCGTGTGCCGTTCACATCGCCCGCACCGCGCAACTTCAAATCTAACTCCGAGAGTTGGAAACCGTCGTTAGTCTCGACCATTGCCGAGAGCCTCGCCTCGGCATCGCGCGAAATGCTATCGCCACTCATCAGCACACAGTAACTCTGGTTGCCGCCCCTGCCGACCCTGCCACGCAATTGGTGGAGTTGTGAGAGTCCAAATCGCTCGGCACTCTCAATGACCATAACCGTAGCATTGGGCACATCAACACCCACCTCAATAACACTCGTGGCAACAAGTATGTTGTTTATACCCTCCGAAAAGAGCCTCATAGCCTCAGCCTTATCCTCGGGCGACATCTTGCCGTGCAGTGCGCCCACCTTATATTCGGGCAACGGGAATGCGTGAGTGATGTGTTCAAATCCATCGTAGAGATTTTGGTAGTCCATAGCCTCCGACTCCTTGATGAGCGGGTAGACCACATATACCTGTCTGCCTTTGGCAATCTCCTGCCTCATAAAGCCGTGTAGTTTCAGACGCATACCCTCTTTGAGGTGGTATGTTTTGATGGGTTTTCTGCCCGCGGGCATCTCGTCAATCACCGACACATCCAAGTCGCCATAGAGCGTCATTGCGAGGGTTCGAGGGATGGGGGTCGCGGTCATCACAAGGATGTGGGGCGGTTGAGAGTTTTTTGTCCAAAGTTTCGCCCTCTGCTCCACGCCAAAGCGATGTTGCTCGTCAATAATCACAAGCCCAAGGTTATCGAACTGCACCCTATCCTCAATCAGCGCGTGGGTGCCAACCAAAATTTGTATCTCGCCCGAGAGTGTGCGCTCCAAAATCTCTCGCCTTTCGCGCGTCTTTGTCGAGCCCGTAAGTACCGCCACGCGTCCCTCGGCAGAGGTGCCTCGCAACATTTTAGTTATGGAGGCGTAGTGCTGTCGTGCAAGTATTTCGGTAGGAGCCATCATACACGACTGGTAGCCGTTGTCGCTCGCAAGGAGCATCGCCATGAGTGCTACAAGTGTCTTACCACTTCCCACATCACCCTGCAAAAGTCGGTTCATCTGGTGTCCCGAGATGCAGTCCGAGCGTATCTCCTTAATAACCCTCTTTTGTGCCCCCGTGAGCGAGAATGGCAGGTGGTTGTCGTAGAAGTCTCGAAAGAGTTCGCCCACGCGAGGGAACATAAAGCCGCTCAGGTGGGTGGTCCTACCCGCCTTGACGCTCAAAATGCCGAGTTGCACCCCAAAGAGTTCCTCGAATTTGAGTCGGTAGATGGCTCTTTGGAGCATCTGTGGCGAGGAGGGGAAGTGGATATTTTGGAGAGCATCGCGACGCGATAGCAGGTCGAGTCGCCTAACGATATGTTCGGGCAAGGTTTCGGTTATGCTATCCGAAATATGTTCCCAAAGAGTGCAAACCAAAGCATATAGCCCCTTCGAGGCAAGACCTACGGAGGTTAGTCGCTCGGTGGTGCTGTACACACCCTGCATTCCGAGGTTGCCGCGCGAGAGAAATTTCTCAACAGTTTCGAGTTCGGGATGGACAATGTTGGGCTTGCCACCAAAGAACGAGGGCTTGCCGAGAATCATATACTCCCTGCCAACCTCCAACTGTTTCTCCACCCACTTGGTCTGCTGAAACCACACGAGTTCTATCTGCCCTGTGGAGTCGGCAAGCGTTGCCGAGAGTCGCTGCTTGCGCCCCTCGCCAAGGAACGCCTTACCGATGATACGACCTCTCAATTGCACAAAAGTTGAGGAGTTCTCCTCGGAAAGAGAGCCTATGCGGTAGATTTTTGTACGGTCGATATAGCGGTAGGGGTAGTGGTGCAGCAGGTCGCCCACGGTGCGGATGCCCAACTCCGAGGCAAGCAGTGCAGCACGCTTCTCGCCCACGCCACTGAGAAATTTTATGTCCATATCGGCTCGCATAATACAAAGATAGTGAAAATTAGTCGTATCTTTGCATAATTAAACGAGGAAAAAAGATGAAAAATTATTGCTCTTCGCTCACACACTACCTTCGCCGCCCCTCGCGAGAGGTTAGGATAGGTTCCCACAAGATAGGAGGAAACGCACCCGTTGTGGTGCAGACCATGACCAACACCCGCACGATGGACACCGAAGGCTCGGTGGCTCAGATTGAGGCTATTGCTCGTGCAGGTGGTAAAATCGTGAGGCTCACAACGCGCGATGAGCGTGAGGCAGAGAACCTTGCGCCCATTGGCGAGCAAGTGCGCCAACACTACCCCGATGTGGCTTTGGTGGCGGATGTACACTTCGTTCCGGCGGTGGCAGCGGTGGCGGCTCGTACGGCAGATAAGGTGCGCATCAACCCTGGTAACTACAACGATAGGGGCGGAAAATTTGAAGAACTCATAGACCTCTGTCGTGAGCGAGGTGCGGCACTACGCATTGGTGTCAATCACGGCTCGCTGGCGAAGAAGATTTTTGATCTCTATGGCGACACCCCCGAGGGTATGGCGGCTTCGGCTATGGAGTTTTTGGAGCGTTGCCGCAGTCTGGATTTCCACAATGTCGCAGTGTCGCTCAAAGCGAGCAATGTAAGAGTTATGATATATGCCTACCGACTCTTGGTCGAGGCTATGAACAAGGCAGGTATGGATTACCCTATCCACTTGGGTGTTACCGAGGCGGGTAACCACTTGGAGGGTCGTGTAAAGTCGGCTGTGGGCATTGGAGCCCTTTTGGCAGACGGCATTGGCGACACCATCCGCGTATCGCTAACCGAGACCCCCGAAAATGAAATTCCTGCCGCACAATTGCTTGTCGCCCACTACGAAAATCGCCCCGAGGAGAGTTTCGAGAGTGTCGACGAGAGCAAATTCTCCGCCTACTGCTACACTCCCCGACCTTGGGGCACAACTCCCATATTGTGGAGCGAGGTGACCAACCCCGATGATTATGAGGTTATTGAAGCGACAAGCCACCACCCCGTGCAGGAGTGGAGGAGCAAGATTGTGGGCAAGGAGTTCTCGCGCCCCATCATCCTCTCGCGCAGATACAACACCACCGACAAAGAGCAGTTTGCCATTGAGGCTGCTGCCGACTTTGGTGTGATGTTCATCGACTCGCTGGCAGACGGCATACGCATCGAAAATCCCAACTTCTCCGAGGAAGAGATTGACGAAATAGCCCTCCTTATTCTCCAAGCAGCGCGTGTGCGCATCTCGCGTACCGAGTATATCGCCTGCCCCTCGTGTGGCAGAACACTCTACGACATCGAAAGTACCCTTGCAGCCATCAAGGCTCGCACCTCACACCTTGTGGGGCTCAAAATTGGCGTTATGGGGTGTATCGTAAATGGTCCTGGGGAGATGGCAGATGCCGACTATGGCTATGTTGGCGGACTTCCCGACCACATATCGCTCTATCGTGGCAAAACCCTTGTGGAGCGCAATGTGCCCCAAGAGGAGGCAATTGATAGGCTTGTGGAACTCATTAAAGCCGATGGTCGTTGGGTGGATCCCAAATAAGGAGAGAGAAAAAGAGATGAAAATTCTTCCACTTGCATATCTTGGCTCCTTGGAGTGGTGGCGCGAGGCTCTTTCGCCCGATGCTGTCATAGATGTTGGCGAACACTTTGTTAAGCAGACCGCCCGCAACCGCTGTGAGATTGCCACAGCGAGCGGTCGTATGAGTCTTACCGCCAATGTCGTAAAGGGCGCAAGTATCCACAAAAAGGCAGTGAAAGATATGCGACTCGACTACTCCAAGCGTTGGCAACACCAACACTCCGTAGCCATCCGCTCGGCATACAAATCCTCGCCCTACTACGACTACTACGCCGACCGTTTAGCCCCCTTCTTCGAGCGCAAAGAGGAGTTCCTCTACGACTTTTCGCGCGGTTTGGTAGAGGCGGTATGCAAGATTGAGGGGTGGAGGGTGCCGACCTTCTCGGAGGAGTATATTATTGCCCAAGAGGGCGACACTGACCTAAGAGGTCACAACTTCCTCGGCGCGAGAGAGGGCGATGAGCCATACTATCAAGTCTTCTCCGAAAGGCTTCCCTTTGAGTCTAACTGCTCCATCATCGACTCTCTTTTTAACGAAGGCAAAAAACACATATAACGGAGGAAATTTTGGTGCAAAATTTCCTCCGTTATATGTGTTTTTACTAACTGAGAGATTCCTATCAACTATATACAGACGGAAGAGCAAGTGTGTTGTTTACTATATACTTTCGTGGGTTTCAAATAGCAAGTGCATATTTTTTTCTAAAATCCTAAAACCACTGCCATGATCATGAGCTTTACCATAATTACGACCTGAGCCATATGACCCTATGCGAATATCATACATTATTACACCCTCGTCAATCAATTTAAGAAATCTTTTTAGTGTCGGATTGGTGAAGATTTCTGCTCTATTAAAATAGAAATGCTCTGTTGTTCCTATTGTCTTAGTTTCTGCACTGACATAAAATAGGTTTTTTAATTTCTTCTTTAATATTTCTTCCAAACAATCATATGTGTATCCTACGCAACTATCGATAAGTTGATTGTTTTTATGATTAAATATACCTATTCTGACAACAGAGTGTTTCCTATCATTAATAAGTCTAAAATTGAATTTATCGTATGCTAAAGTATACTTAGAAGCAAACATGGAAACATGCAACTTCTTAAGAGCAACATTGTTAGGATAAGGCTCTCCATAGTTATCCTTTAGATAAGCATTTGCTCTTAATGGGAAAACAGGAGCTTTGGTGAATAATGTAACATATGATGTAGCAAGTTCTCTGTGGGATTTTATTTCAAAACCATATAAGTCAGGCTCGTCAATATTATTTTCAACTACGCCAATGTAGTCTTCAAAAGTTTTTCCTATACCAGTGTTATGACTACGATTACTTGCCACAAATCCTAATCTTTCTATTTCTCGGAATCGTTCAATGATAAGATCTTTATTAGTCTTCATATTCCACAATTTTCTCCACCAATAGCGTAGCAATGTTAATATCTTTTTGAATATATACATCATCGGGTATAAACAATTGTTCTGTTGGTATTTTGAAATACTCACAGAGGATATTAAGTTGTTTGAGAGTATATTTATGAGGAAATTTAGGACTTTCTATATTACCAACATGACCTTCGCTAATCCCCAACAGGTTAGCTATATTCTTTTGCCCTAGCCCCCTCGCCTCTCTTTCTTGCTTAATCCTAAAAATTATCGCAAGTTGATATTCTGTTTTCTTCATTTTAGCACAACTCGTAACTTGCACAAAGTTAAAGGAAATTATGAGATAAGTAATTGAATAAAATTCGATATGTTCCCTCATTTTGAGAGAAATCAAAACAAAAACCTACTTATAGTTCCAAAAAAAGATTTATCATTTTTACTCCATGCATTATTATTTTTAGTAAATTTGCACGCAAAGAATGTACAACCATGCCATATAATAGGGAAATAGACGACAAGTGGACTTTTAGGAGAGCTGATACCAAGGAGTATACTCATGGTTATCACTCCTATCCCGCTATGATGATTCCTCAGATAGCAAGAACCCTAATAGAAGAATATGGACCTAAAGGCAAATTTGAAACCATATTAGATCCCTATATGGGTAGTGGTACAACATTGGTTGAGGCAACGGTAAAGGGCATAAACTCCATTGGAACAGATCTCAATCCTCTTGCTCGAATGATGTCTAAGGTAAAAACGACCCATTATAACGAAGATTTAATTAAGTCGCAATTTGTTGAGATTTCGTTTCAATTGTCGTTTTACGATCCAAGCAAGGTCCTTAATCGCAATTTTGAGCATATATCTAACCATACCTATTGGTATTCCGAAGATGTATTATTGAAACTATCATATCTTCACCAGTTGATAAACACATACGCAAAAGATAGCGATTTTTTTAGGCTTATACTCGCAGAGATAGTTAGGGAAGTTTCCTTTACAAGAAATGGAGAATTTAAGCGATTTAGAATGAGTGAAGATAAAATCGCAAATTACAATCCAAACCCTTTTGAATTGTTTGAGAGAAAGGCAAAACGAAACATCGCCGGATTATGTGAATACAATAAAATCACACACAAAACAGAGGTTACTATTTGCGATTTTAACAGCACGAATGGCATTCCCGACGATGTTATAACAGAAGGATCTATAGACATGGTGGTGACATCTCCCCCATATGGAGACAGTAGAACAACTGTTGCCTATGGTCAGTTCTCTCGTTGGGCAAATGAATGGTTTGGGTTTGACAATGCCAAAATTCTCGATAACGAGTTAATGGGTGGTGGCAAATGCAGAGAGGTGAAATTTAATAGTACCGAATTAACAAACACTCTCTCGGATATCCAAAAACTTGACGAAAAACGCTACTGGGAGGTTGTATCTTTCTTAAATGATTATGCATGTTCCATTCAAAATGTATCTAATACCGTCAGAATAGGTGGTAGAGTCTGCTATGTTGTGGGTGATAGGAGAGTAAAAGGTATTCAGATTCCGCTTGACTACTTTACAGCAGAAATTTTTGAACAATGTGGATTCACACATATTAATACTATTGTAAGAGAGATCCCAAACAAAAGAATGCCGTCACTAACAAGTCCTACAAACAAAACAGGATGTCATGTTCAAACCATGAGCCATGAATATATTGTAATTCTAGAAAAAATTAGATAATGCAATACCCCCTCAAAGGTTTTTCATCCGATCTTTTGAGGGGGTATTTCAACTGCGAGCGCAACTCTGCGCTCGCTTCATTACTAGTTACTCACCACTGATTACTCTCTAATCTAAACCTTCGGTCGGATCGTCGGTCGACAATTAAAGATCCTCGGTATAACTTAGGGGGATTTCGATAGTTGTGCGGTCTGTGAGTCCGCGCGAGGTCGCCTCGATGGTGTTTACCCCACACTCCAAATCCACATCACTCCACACTGCGCTACCATTCACACACTCCTTAGAACCCAGAAATTTACCATTCACAGTGAGTTCAACCTCGGGTAAGTTGGTGTATACCTTTATGGTTTGGAGCGTATCTGCACGACGAGCCCATCGGCGTTCGGTAATGTGTAGAAACTCATCATTGGTATTCCAGCGAGCCTTGTAGAGATAGAAGGCATCCTTGCGCTCTTGGCGGTTGAAGGTCACAACGCCCATATCACACACACCACCCGCCGAGCGATGGGTGTCCACCGAGGCGTAGTCAAAGAGTCCATCAACAAAGATACCCCAAAGACCTTTATCCTCTTCGAGCGAGGTGATGTATGTTTCGTGGAAGAAAGTTTGCCACCTCTCGGGGTGCCAATTACTCGACGAGAGGGGGTTTTCGAGTGTGCCATTTTGGTGGAATATGTTACCACCACACTTGTAACTCACAGCCGAGTGGAGAGCGTTCCATTCGGGTACGGAGTGGAGTTGCTCCTGCCATACGGCAATATCACTCGGCAACCCCTCCATCCAGCCAAAGGAGTGGCTCCACACCACAAGGTCGGTGACGAAGTTTATCTCGCCATCTTGGTTGCTCCATCCCGAAGTGAAACGGTCGGGGTCGAGCCTTTTGGCAAGAGAGTGTAGTTCGCGTATGTAGTCTACGGGATTTTCGCCTCGTGTTTCGAGTTCCGAAAAGAGGTTCCAAGCAACAACAGAGGGGTGGTTGTAGTTTTGGTAAATCATCTCCTGCAATTGCTCCTTGCCATTCTCGCGGAAGGCGGGAGTATCGAAAAATCCTTTGCCGTTGAGGGTTGTAGCACCCATCAAGGGCAGGTCGTTGAAGACAAGTATGCCAAGGTTGTTGCAGATGCGATAGAAGGCGGGATGGTGCGAGCCACCCACCACGCGGATGGTGTTGGCTCCCATCTCACATGCAAACTCCACATCCTCCAAAATCTCACGCTCCGATACCGCCGTACCGCTCAATGCCCTGTCGCGTCGCAGCAATACACCTTTTATGGGATAACTCTCGCCGTTGAGTACAAAACCCTCGGAGGTTATCTTGTAGTTGCGGAAACCGCTCGATACGGTCACTTCATCAACCACCTCGCCCGAAGAGGAGAGGGTCAGTCGGAAGGTGTAGAGTGCGGGGTTGATGGTGCCGTGCCAAAGAGTGGGATTTTCAATCTCGAAAGGGATGAAGGTGGCAGTCGTACCCTTTGTGGTGCGCACCCTCTGCGTTGTAGCAAAGACCTCTTTACCCTCGGGACTAAGAACCGAGAGTGCAAGCGATGCGCTCTGCGAAGAGAGAGAGTTGATACGCACCTCAACCTCGCCCTCGACGCTCTCGGAGGTCACCATTTTGTTGTGAACATACACGCCACCAGAGGAGTAGTGGTCGATGGCTATGTGGGTTGGCTCCTCAACGATTATCTGAGCACCCCTGAAAAGTCCTCCATAGCAGACCTCGTTACCAGCCGTTGGCATAACCTCACTATGGCTCACATTGCCCACCATCACCCATATCAAATCCCTGCCGTTGAAATTCACAAAGTCGGTAATCTCGAATGTAAAGGCACTACTACCGCCCTCGTGACGACCCACATGACGACCGTTTATCAACAGGTCGGTCGTGAGATTAGCAGCCCCAAAGCGCAAATAGATACGCTTGCCACGCCACTCGGGGCGAAAATCGACATAGCGCAAATAGTTGCCCGTACCACGATAGTAGTCGAGCCTGCCACCAAGTGCATCGGAGTTCCACTGGTGGGGCAGATTTACTATCGAGGAGTTATTCTCAGAGTAGGTAAAGAATTTCCAATCGCGGTTAAGACTATATGTTTCGTGTGCCGCAAGTCTTTGTGCTCCGAGCAGCACCACCATCAGCAGTGCAAATTTTATGGTACAACGAGTTTTTATCATCTTATTTATCCCTTTTGCGAGCACCAAACTCGCCATATTTGCACAAAGATAAAAAATTTACTACATTTGAGAAAATTTTTAGTACGAGTAGAGTAAATTACGGAAAACATGAACATCATCGACATAATTATTGCCATTGTACTTGTGTGGGCATTGGTAAGTGGTCTACGAAAAGGACTTATCTCGCAGGCATCCTCATTTGTAGGTTTGCTCCTTGGTGTGTGGCTCGCATATAAGTTCAACGACCAACTCTCGGAGTGGATAGGTGTGGATATCAAAGGCATTGCTGCCTACGCCATACTCTTTGCTGCGGGTCTGCTCTTGGCGTGGCTTTGTTCGCGCATCTCTGGGTGGCTGCTGAATGGTATTGGGCTTGGTGTGGTCGATAAAATTGGTGGCGCGGTACTTTCACTCACACTCTACACATTGGTATTGAGCCTACTTTTGGGGCTCTTCCGCAACATCAACTCCTCGCTCCACATTGTTGAAGATAAGGTCTTGGAAGAGAGCGTGCTGGTGGAGTATGTCGAGAAGGTTTCCGATGTGGTGTTCCCCTACTTGGAGGAGGCAAAAGATGCCATTTTGGATAGCGAGGCGTTTGGTCTTAAAGAGCAAGCGACACCCTCTATGGAGGATAAAACAAACGAACTATGATACACGAAGGTTTTGTTGTGGAGTGTACCGGTAGTTGGTACAAGGTGGAGATTGATGGCGCGGTTTACGACTGTCGCACAAGGGGACGATTAAGGCTCAAAGGTGTGCGCTCGACCTCGCCCGTAGTTGTGGGCGATAGGGTTGGCGTGGAGTTCTCCGAAGAGGGCGATGGCGTTATTGTGAGCATCGCACAGAGGCGCAACTACATCATCCGTAGGGCTTCCAACCTCTCAAAGGAGAGCCATATCATTGCCGCCAATATCGACCGTGCGGCTGTGGTGGTGACCATTGCAGCCCCCGTTACAGCCCCCGAATTTATCGATAGGTTTTTGGTTACTTGCGAGGCGTACAAAGTGCCAGCAGTAATCATCCTCAATAAGATAGATACCGCACGCGAGCACCCCGAACTGCTACAAAAGTTCCACGAAGTGTACGCTTCGGCCGGCTACCGAATTATTGAGTGTTCGGCACTCACGGGCGAGGGTTTGGAGGAGGTTGTGGAGTTGCTTAGGGACAAGACAACGCTCCTTGCGGGCAACTCGGGTGTTGGTAAATCAACCCTCGTGAATGCCATTGAGCCTTCGGCTGCCGCCAAGACGGGTGCCATCTCGGAGGCGCACTTGCAGGGTAAGCACACAACAACTTTCTCGCATGTCTATGCCCTCTCGTTTGGCGGCAGGCTCATAGACACCCCCGGAATTCGCGGTTTTGGACTCATTGATATCAAACCCGAGGAGTTGTACCACTACTTCCCAGAGATTATGAGGGAGAGCAAGGGTTGTAAGTTCTACAACTGCACCCACACCCACGAGCCCCAGTGTGCAGTGATGGCTGCCGTTGTGGATGGACGCATTACGGAGAGTCGCTACGAAAGTTACCTTAAAATGCTCGACGACGATGGCAAATACCGCTAAACCCAAAGAGTGGTACGATGAGCGTACGGAGTACCTTGCGGAGTTTATGCTCCCCGAGAGGTTTGCTACAATGCAGAGGGTTGTGGCGGACCGCACGAGGTATATGACCGTCTGTGCCGAGAATACCTTTCATCCCCAAAATGCGAGTGCGCTTGTGCGTCACTGTGAGGCTTTTGGTGTGCAGGAGTTGCATGCCATAGAGTTTTTGTGTGGCTTTCAGGCAAACACGCACATCGTAAGGGGTACAGACAAGTGGGTTGATATTCAGCGTTATGGCTCCACTTCGGAGGCTGTGGCACACCTCAAAGCGGAGGGCTACCGCATTGTTGCCGCAACACCCCACACAAACGACCTGACACCCGACAGTTTCGATGTGTCGAAGGGTAAATTCTGCCTTGTATTCGGCACCGAGAAGCAGGGTATCTCGCCCGAGATTATGGCGGTGGCAGACGAGTTTATCAAGATTCCGATGTATGGCTTTGTGGAGAGCCTCAATGTGTCGGCTTGTGCGGCAATCCTGATTCAGGGTTTGGTGGAGAAAATCCACCGCTCGGAGGTTGATTGGCGACTCGCGCCCGAGGAGCGTAGCGAACTGCTCTACCGTTGGATGAGGGAGAGTGTGAAGGATGACGAGGGTATTCTACGCAAACGCTTTGGGGTTGATTTATAGCCATTTACATGGCAATTTTGCGCTCGCGCGTAGAGAAAAGTGGAATAAAATAGTGGATTTTAGCCAAAATCCACTATTTTTGTGTAATCGAAAAGGCAAAAATGGAGAAACATTACTAAACATTCAACCTTTATGCAAATTGACATTCAGAAAGTATTGGAGAGCAAAGCTCCCAAGTTGGCAAAGAAGTTGCCCCGCTTTCTTGTCCGCTACCTAATCAAAATCGTACATCAAGACGAGATTAACCAGATACTCGCCAAACACGGTCACTTGCGCCATGCAGAGTTTATCCGCGCAGCACTCGGCGATATGGGAGTGACTTGGAAGGTGGAGGGTATGGAGCGTGTGCCCAAGGAGGGACGCTACCTCTTCGCCTCGAACCACCCCTTTGGTGGTATGGATGGCGTTATTTTGGCTCAGGAGATTGATAAATACTTCGGCAAAGATATCAGAAGCATATCCAACGACCTACTCTTGTTTGTGGACCCACTGCGCCCAATGTTCCTGCCCGTCAACAAGCACGGCAGACAGTCGAGAGAGGCTGTGCGCATCTTTGAGGATACTTTTGCAGGCGATATTCCCATTCAAACCTTCCCTGCGGGATTGTGTTCAAGACGCATCAAAGGCAAGATTACCGACCTCGAATGGCGTCCAAGTTTTGTAAAAAAAGCCATACAGCACCAACGCACCGTTGTACCTGTATATGTCGAGGGTAAGTTATCCAACCGTTTCTACAACCTTGCCAACATCCGCAAATTCCTCGGCATAAAAGCCAACATCGAGATGCTCTACTTGGTGGACGAGATGTTCAAGCAGAAGGGTAAACACATCGTTCTGCACATTGGCGAGCCTATTAGTTGGCAGGAGTTGGCGGAGATTTCCTCGCCTACAAAGAGTACCGAGTATGTTAGGAGCAAAGTCTATGCTATGGCTCCCAAAAACATTCGTTAAACCAAAACTCTTCGGGATATGAAACCTATCATCAAACCCATTTCACGCACCCTTCTGATGAAGGAACTCAGTAAAGAATTTTTCTTGCGCGAAACCAACCGTGCAGGCAATGAGATATATGTCGTAACCGCAACCGAGTGTCCCAATGTCATGAAAGAGATTGGCAGGCTTCGCGAGTGGGCTTTCCGCAGTGCAGGAGGTGGCACCGGCGAGAGTGTCGATATTGACGAAGACGATTTGGCACCCGATGGCTACAAACAACTCGTTGTTTGGGACCCTGTGGCAAAGGAGATTGTGGGAGGCTACCGTTTCATCATCTGTACCTCACCCCACCAAAAACATCTCTCCATGGAGCACTACTTCGAGTTCTCGGAGCAGTTCCGTAACGAGTACTTACCCTACGCCATAGAACTCGGCAGGAGTTATGTCCACCCCAACTACCAGAGCACTCGCGCAAATGCCAAGAGCCTCTATGTGATGGATAACATTTGGGATGGTTTGGGCGCAATTATCGTCAATAACCCCGAGGCAAAATACTTCTTCGGCAAAGTTACCATGTATGGGCATTACAATGTGGATGCTCGCAATATGCTAATGTACTTCCTCCACAAGCACTTCCCCGCAAGGGAGGGGCTTTTGAGACCTATCTATCCGCTTGAACTGGGTATCAATGTGGAGAGTATGGAGCGTCTGTTTACGGGCGAAGACTACACCGAGGACCACAAAATCCTCGTGCGCGAACTCAAAGAGAGGGGAGAGTTTATTCCTCCGATGATTAGTTCCTACATGAATGTTTCGCCCTCAATGATGGTCTTCGACACGGTCATCAATCCCGACTTCGGCGAGGTGGAGGAGACGGGTATCATGATTACCATTCCCGATATGTACCCCCACAAGGTCGAGAGGCACACAAAGGGCATCGAGCGTAGCAACAACACTCTGCGCAAACTCTTCGACAAATCGATGATTGCACTGGACAATGTGGT
This sequence comes from Tidjanibacter sp., assembly GCA_045591965.1. Lineage (GTDB taxonomy): Bacteria > Bacteroidota > Bacteroidia > Bacteroidales > Rikenellaceae > Tidjanibacter. The sequence goes on from JAZNTX010000023.1 coordinate 32,082, forward strand.
GACCGGTAGGACTGCCTCGTCGGTGAAGGTGGCACTGCGCCGTCGCCGCACAGAGCGCACTCGCAGGGTGGACAGGAACGAGAATCAAACAACCCGCTCACCCAAAAACACCCAAAAGAAATAATCTTCCGCTGTGGCACAATAAAAAGCCCAAGATTTGCATTATCATCTCGACAGGAAAGTGCAAAAATCTAACAAATGGCTTCTATGAACAACGAGATTAACATACTCTGGGTTGATGATGAGGTGGAGTTGCTCAAACCCCACATCCTCTTCCTCGAAAGCAAAGGTTACGAGGTGGATACCTGCAACAACGGCTTCGATGCTGTTGATATGGCGCGTACCACCCCCTACGACCTGATTATTCTCGACGAGATGATGCCTGGTATGACGGGACTCGAAACTCTGCCACAAATCAAAGAGGTGCGCCCATCGACACCGGTCATTATGGTAACCAAGAGCGAGGAGGAGAGCATTATGGACAAAGCCATAGGCTCGAAGATTGCCGACTACCTCATAAAACCCATCAATCCCAACCAAGTACTCCTCTCGGTCAAGAAACATGTTATGAGGGAGAAGTTGGTGACCGAACAGACCACCGCCGACTATCGTGCCGAGTTTGGCAAGATAAGTTTACTCTTGGGCGAGGCTCGCTCGTTTGCCGATTGGTGTGCCATCTACCGCAAACTTGTGGGTTGGGAGATGGAACTCTCCGAATCGACCGACAAAGGGGTAATGGATATACTCTCCTATCAAAAAAACGAGGCGGGTGTGGAGTTTGGTAAGTTCGTTAAGCGCAACTACCTCAATTGGGTCAAGGGCGAGGGCGAGGAGCGACCGACAATGTCGCATACCCTCTTTCGCAATCGAATAATCCCCGATGTGGAGAACTCGGAAGGTAAGGTCACACTCCTCGTTATAGACAACTTCCGTTACGACCAGTGGCGCACAATCTTCCCTCAGTTGTACTCGTTTTTCGACATCCACACCGAGGAGTTCTATTGTAGCATTCTGCCTACCGCAACGCAATATGCCCGCAATGCGCTCTTTGCAGGACTGATGCCTCTGGCGATAGATAAGATTATGCCCGACAGGTGGCTCAACGACAACGAGGAGGGGGCTAAGAATAAGTACGAAGAGGAGTTTCTGCGTCGCCAACTCTCCCGTATGGGCAAAGGGTGGAAGGTGTCGTTTGACAAACTTATAAAACCAGAGGCTGGGCGTAAACTCTTGGACAACTTCCAGCATGTCAAGGATGCCGACTTGTCGGTGATAGTCTACAACTTCCTCGACATCCTCTCTCATGCGCGTACCGAGACGGAGATTATCCGCTCGCTGACCGAGGATGAGGCGGCTTTTCGCTCGCTCACTCGCTCGTGGTTTGAACACTCGGAACTCAACACAATGCTCCGAGTGCTTGCCGAGGCGGGGCATACGGTCATCATTACCTCCGACCACGGCACTACACGAGTAGAAAACCCCGTGAGGGTGCAGGGCGACAGAGAGACATCGCCCAACATACGCTACAAAACAGGTCGAAACCTTAACTATAATCCCAAAGAGGTCTTTGAGATTACCCGCCCCGAGGAGGCACAACTGCCCCAAAGTAACCTCACAAGCAGTTATATCTTCGCTCTTGGCAGGGACTTTTTGACCTACCCGACCAATGCAAACCAATTCATACGCTACTACCGTGGCACTTTCCAGCACGGAGGTGTGTCGATGGAGGAGATGATGGTGCCCTACATTGTTCTTAAACCGAAAGCGTGAGAGAGAATTGAGAATTAATAAGACATAACGAGTTCATATCGCGGAGCAGATGCAAGGCTTGCGATGGGCGAGGAAGCGGAGTTTACTCGAATGTAAATGAGCATTCCGAGTCCGAGCGTAACGCAGCAGGTGCCCGCGAGATGAACTCGCACAACGAGATAAGGTATGAGAGAAATTAATGTAAACGGACTGGGCGACTTGCCCGAGGCGGCAGAGGAGATTTTGGATGCGCTCGATGGCAGGAATGTAATAGCCTTTTTTGGTGCTATGGGCGCTGGTAAGACCACACTTATACGCGAGATTTGTGCCTTGTTGGGCAGCGAAGATGTTGTCACAAGCCCTACTTTTGCACTTGTCAATCGCTATGAGAGTAGCGAGGAACGCCCAATATACCACTTCGACTTCTACCGCATAGAGCGACCCGAGGAGGCATTTGATATGGGCTATGAGGAGTATTTCTACTCCGATGGACTATGTCTTGTGGAGTGGTCGGAGAAGATTGAGGAGTTGTTGCCCGACGATGTCATGAAGGTGCACATTGAGGTACTCAGCCCCACCAAACGACACATCGAAATTGACTAAAACGAATACACCCAAACTGCAAATGATTAAAAATGTAATATTCGACCTCGGAGGCGTGGTGCTCGGTCGCGACTTCAAGAGGCTTGGCGAGGTGCTGGGCAATACCTTTGCATTCATCTCTGCCGACGAGAGTTTCCCCGAGTATTGGAGCGAGTTCGATAGGGGTACCTACACTCGCGAAGAGGTAACAAAGATGCTTGCCGAGGACTACAACCTCACCATAGAAGATGCCTCCGAACAAGTGCAAAAACTCTTGGAGTTGCTACAACCCATCCCCGAGACCATAGAACTTATTGAGGAACTCAAAGACAAAGGTATTGGTTGCTATGTGCTGTCGAATATGTCCAAAGAGTTCTATGCCGAACTGGTAAAATTCCCCGTTTTTGAACTCTTCGATGGTGCTGTGGTGTCGTACGAGGAGCGCATCAACAAACCCGATAGGGAGATTTACGAGATTATACTCTCACGCTATGGCTTGGAGCCCTCGGAGACCCTCTTTGCCGACGATAAAATCGCCAACACCGAAGCGGCATCCCTCTTGGGCTTGCATACGGTAACCTATGACTGCAATGGCGACGGTCCCGCAAATGTACGCCAAAAAGTCTACGACTCCCACGGCTGGAAATAGAATTGGAATAAGATAAAAGAGAGTGCCGCCTTCGTGTAGAGGTGGCACTTTTTTGTTGTGGGTGACAGGAGGAATAGGAAAAACAGGATATACGAAAAAGCAATATAACGAGATAAATGCAAGGCGCACAAGAAAGCGGGCTCCGCAGTTTACTAAGTGTAAATGAGGAGCCCGCTTATCGCAGTGCAACGCAGTAGTTGCTCGTTATATTGCTTTTTCAGTGCGCTGGGCTTCGACAAAATACTTCTGCGACTTCAAGAGGTTGCGACTTTGAAGCACCATAGTCTTGGTCTCGTTGAGAATGGTGAGGTAGAGCATGCTCGCCTTGGTCGAAGTGGAGTTGTTCTGAATACGGCGCAGCTGGTTCTTAATTGCCTGAGCAATAAGGTCGAACAGGTCGTCACGCATTGCAAGTACCAAGTCGATATTTGCAAAGTCGTTGGACTGCAACATCTCGTTGATACGCGAGTAGAGTTCCGACACGGAGTTGTTGATTGTAGTGAGGTCCTCCACCTGCTCCTCGCTCATACCACGATGGTTGTTGTCGATATGCTCAAAGCAGGGGCGAGTGATGTGGACAAGTGCCTTACACATCTCGCTGATGTAGTCCACAACCTGCACATAGTAGTGACCGGTGTCGATATAGTTCTCCTCGTGGAACTTGTGGAGCGTGGGCAACATCGCATACTTCTTCTCGCGAGCCGCATAGAAGAGGTCGTTCGACTGACGCACGAGCGAGCGCAGAGCCTTCCTATCCTCTTTGAGTGTTGCGGCAATGGTCTGAGCGTAGATGTCGGTTGTGGTCTGCATAGTCTGGCACACCTCTATAACAACATTGGTCAGCACCTCATTCTCATCATCGGGAAGAGCCACTTGAACACCTTTCTGCTCCTCGGCAACACCCTTTTTCTTCTTGGGCAACATCATGTAGATACATACGATGGAGAGCACGATGATTGCTACAACGCCACCCCAATAGAGCAACATGGTGATAATAATCGAGAGTACAAATGCTGCCAAACCCGTCACAAACCAACCTGCAACTACGGTAATAACACCCGTAATGCGATATACAGCACTCTCGCGTCCCCAAGCCTTATCGGCCAGCGAAGAACCCATAGCCACCATGAAGGTTACATAGGTGGTCGAGAGGGGCAACTGCAACGATGTACCTATAATGATAAGCATCGAGCCTGCGGTGAGGTTTACTGCCGCACGAATGAGGTCGTACTGACCGTAGTCTGCACCGAGTTCGGTAGCCGAAGGAGCCTCGAAACGACGCGCCACAGCGGCACGCATACGCTTGGGGGTGTGATCCTCGAACCAACGGCTGCAACCCACTGCCACGCGAACGATTGCACGCGAGAATGCCGACGAGCCGAACTTCTCTGCGCCATCGTCCTGTGTGGATGAGAGGCTAAGTTCGGTGTCGCTCACATTTTGGGTCTTCTTCGAGGTCCAGAGGGTGAAAATCATAATCAAACCCGAGGTAACAAGGAAGATGGTGTTGGCAACAACGGGCTCATTGAGTGCGCCCATAAGCATATCGGGGTTGCCCGTTGCGTTGGCGATTCTCCACGAGTCAAGACCTGCAAGGGGCACACCGATAAAGTTCACAAGGTCGTTACCCGCAAATGCCAGAGCCAGCGAGAAGGTACCTGCAAGAATTGTCACTTTGAGGATATTGACCTTCAAGAGTTGCAACAAGAACATCAGGAGCGAACTTGCCACAAAGACAACAAATATGCAGAACAGTGTGTGGTCGTGGATATATGCCACAAGGTCCACAGCCAAGCCCGAAGATTTCAGACCCTTGATAAGCGCAAAGTAGACGATGATGGTGAATGCCACACCGCACCAAAGCGCACCGAAGCGACGGAGTTGTTTGTGGTAGCGGAAGGTGAACAGTAGGCGGCTGAGGAACATCAAAATGGTACCCGTCACAAACGCCACCACTACCGAGAGCAGAATACCTGCAATCATCGCCAAAGCCTTGCCTGAGTTAATTAGCGTCTCGGGATTGCCATCTGCGCCAATCACAGGCTCCTTGAAGATTGCTACCGCAATTGCCGAGCCGAGCAAGCCAAACACGAGGGCTACGGTTGTCGAGGTGGGCAGACCAAGGCTGTTGAAGACATCCAAAAGGATTACATTAGCGAACATCACACCGAGGAAGAGAATCATAACCTCGTGGAATGTGAAGAATTCGGGGTAGTAGACACCGCTACGAGCCACCTCCATCATGCCACTCGAAGTGAGCGCACCGATGAGAATACCAATAGATGCAACAGTGAGGATTACTTTTCGGGGTGCGGCTTTGGAACCGATTGCAGAGTTCAGGAAGTTCACTGCGTCATTCGACACACCCACATAAAGACCGCCGACAGCCAACATGATGAGGACCACTACGGCGAAGATGTAAATTGCTGACATTTATAATGTTTTTTTGTTTATTTGCGCTTTTTTGGTGCTACAAATGTAGTCGCTTTTTTGGTGCAACCTACGCCACATGTGTTTAATTAACACAAACTTAAAATGGGCATAACACAAATTTAACATACCCAAACAAGAGTTGAGAGTTGCTCTCTCTTTCTTCGCGGGTATCTTTTTTAATACCCATGAGGTTGGGGGGCTCCTGTATTTCTTGTCTTTCTTGTTTTTCTTGCAGGAGCGACAGGAGAAACAGGAGGAACAGGAGTGATAGGAGTGACAGGAGTGACAGACCCCTCCGCCCTGACGGGCACCCCCCCTGTGCGCGGGGACGCGCACGCAATTTCGACCACCCCTCCCGACCTCCCCTTGCGTAGGGGAGGAGTGCTTAGAGGGGGAGTACAAACCTCCTCAGTCGCGTTGCGACATCTCCCCCTAACTCAGGGGGAGAGCCCCGTAGGGGGAGGGGGTCTGTGAGAATCGCACTTCGCATCGGCGGCGGATAAGCGACCGCCGTGTGCGGTCGTGACGAGCAAGACTCGCAAAAGCGTTAAGAAATGAAGACGGCAAACGCTTTGCCCGCGTAGCGTTCGTTTTAGATTTTGCGAGTCTTGCTCCTGCCAAAGATGCGGTGCGTGGCTTTTGCGCCACTTTTGCCACCAAAAGTG
>JAZNTX010000024.1:0-59432 GCA_045591965.1 Tidjanibacter sp.
AAAACAGGAAAAACAAGAAGAACAAGAGTTCCAAGAAATCCCTTACAAGTGGGTTTTCCAAGTACCACCACTCCTCCACCCTGAGGGTGATTTATGTGTGGCGAGTTCAAGGCTTGGTTTTGATTTTGCTCCGCAGTTTACAAGGCGTAAATGAGGAAGTAAAATCAAAAGCGTAACGCAGAAATCGCCCACAGAAATCAGCCGACCACAAGGCACGCTCGCCTAATTTTCAATTTTCAACTCAGAAGGCACCATCTCCACTTGTGCCGCCTTTTGCGCCCTGCGTTTGGCGGGGCTGAACGACAACCTTCCCGAGTGACCCCAGCGGTAAGCCACACCAAGGCTCAGGTTGATATTGTCGAGTGGCGAGCGCAAGAATTGGGTGCCGAGGTAGATGGTCTTGCGTTTGACAATATCGGAGTAGCCGAAGTAGTACCTTGCCTCCAACATAACCTCCAAATTGTCGAAGCACCAGCCACCACCAAGACCCACCACCAAGCCATAGCCCCAGCGGTTATCTCTCACCGTTATCCATTCGTAGTCATACTCCTCGCGTGTGCCTGTCGAGTAGTCATCGTCTTGACGCCCATCGGGTCCGTGGTCAATATAGAACTCCTTGGAGCCCCAATTGAGGTTATAGGAGAGCGTAGCACCCGCATTCAGGAAGAGTCGCAAGCGGTCTTGGAGCAACAAAACATGGGGTTGCCACATAACGGGGACCATAATGGTATTCATCTCCCTGCCATAGGTGTAGCGTTTGGTATTCTTATCGAGTGCAGCATACCTAAAACCCCTTTGCAGCAGTTCCAACTCCACACACACGCCACCGGTATAGTCGTCAGCAAGGTAGGAGTTTGATTTACCTCCGCCATAGTAGACCCAATAGATACCTCCGTTGAGTTTCCCCCACACAGGAGGGCTCTCCCAGTGCGGATAGAGCCTCACATCGCCCTCGCCCCAGCCACCTTTCACGCCTATATACTGATACTGCGCAAATGAGTGCTGGGTTGAGAGAAGCAACAAAAGTGTTGCGCTCAGGAATATTTTACCTATACTCTTCATTCGTCTTTGTAGTTGTTCTAATATCGGTTGCGGGAACCCATACTGCCCATACCGCTACTGCTACCTATGGAGTTCACTGCGCCCCTCATCGAGCCCATACCCGAGGAGAAGCCTCCCAAGCCTCCGCCCTGCTGTTGTTGCTCGCGTTTTTTGGCCTCCTCGCGTTTCTTCTCCCTGTCTTCGAGCAGTTTTTTAAGCCTTACGGCCTCTGTCTTACGGAGTTGTTCGTTCACACTCTCAAAGGTTATGGGTTTGAAGATGGTGTTCATATCGGCGGTTATCTCCACCTCCCAATTAGCCTTTACCTCCATAACCTCCTCGCCCATCTCATCAACATAGGGCTCGGTGCGCTCGGGCTGGCGGCGTTCTATCAGATTGCCCGTATCCCACTCTCCGTTGCCGTTGGGGTCTTCGAGGACACTAATCCTCACCTTGCTCGGCTTGACATAGTTGAACTTATACTTACCCGTTTGCACCCCTCTGATTTCGTCTATCTTTCTGCCGTTTTCGTCGTTGAGATAGAGGACATAGTGGTCTGTGGGGCTCTTGCCCACAACATTGACTATTACCGTACCGAACTTCTCGGGGTCGAGGGTCGTATGGTCGCTCCTTAGGGTGTCATTCGACTGCCCTGCAACATTGCGGAATACTCCTGCGGGGATTGTCAGTTTATACTTCTGCTTGGGTTCCCACGCAGCCCTCAGGTGCCAAATCTTCATATCAACGCTATCTTGGAAGAATTCATAGGGCACCGTGGGTAGTTCGCTAACATCCTCAGCAATAACATCCACACCCTTCTTCTGAGCCTCCTTTTTCTTCGCATCGGCAATCTTCTTCTCCTCCTCTGCCGAGAGTGCCGCACCCGCAAGTCGTAGGTCTATGGCTGCCGTATCAACAGCCACAAGTGGCATCTCAAACTTGAACGATATGGTCTTCTCGGGGTTGAGTTCGCCCTTTGCCACATCCACCTTAAAGGGGTTCTTGGGCGTTGGGGGAACATACTCCACACTATCTTTGAGGGCCTTCTCCATCTTCTTCTCCTCCTCTTCGCGAGCCTTCTTCTCCTCCTTGCTCTCAAAATATTTCCAGAAGAGCGAGAGTTTAGCGGTGTCGGGCACAAGGTTATTGACAGAGTCGTGTTTGAGGTAAACAACCCTGCCTTTTAGCGTGTCGCCCAATCGCTCCGAGGGGACATTGAGCCAATAGTTGATGGTATCCTTGCCACGAGTGACATACTCCGTAACAATCTCCTCGGGGGCAATGCTATCAATGGCAAACTCCAACACCTCAGGGTTGGGCGCACCGAAAAAGAGCGTCACCTTATGTTGCATATCGCGCTTCGACTCCGCAAGGCTTTGGCGCTTAAACCTGCCATCGGTAAACATCTTAAAGTAGAGTTGTGGCTCGGCGGTAAGATAGTGGCGCGTGGTGTCGTACCACACCCTGAAATCGGGCTGCGAGAGGGGGTTATAGGTCGAATCCAAGAAACCTACCATATCGGTCTCGGGATCGTAGGTAAAGTTGTTGTTCTTATCGGCAATGGCGTAGACCTTATAGTCGATAGGTTTAAGGTTTTGAGCGATGAAGATGCCGTTTGTTGCCGCCTTTGCCACCGCCGCAGGTTTATGCTTGAAGAGTATGGAGTCGTAGGCAGGAATAGAATCCACCTCGGCAGGATAGAAGAATATAAGAGAACTGCTCACACTATCGCCCTTGCTCGCACTTACCGTATAACCACTCATAACCATCGAGTCAATCTCCGCGCCCGTAGAGAAGACATAGCGGAAGTCGCTCAATCGGTTACCCTCGTTATTATCGACAATAGAGTTGCCAAAGTTGAGAGCATAGGTCTGGTTCTCTTCGAGCGTGTCGAGAATGGTGATGCGGATACCCTTGCCACTTGTGGTAATCGTGGGGGTCTTCTTCATCATCGGCGAGGTGTAGAACTCCTTCTGCTGGTCCTTAATCTGCACATACTCGTCGAAACCGATATAAATCTCCTTGCCCGTAAAGTTGGTGGTAAAGAAATTGGGGTTTGCACTCACAATAATCGGAGGGAGCGAGTCCTTGGGACCTCCCTGAGGCGACGATATGTTGGCACAACGCCACAATAGGCTGCTACCAAACAGCCCAACCATTGCAACCTGCAAAATTCTCTTAACCAACCTTTGTTTCATTCCTTTTATCTTCTTTCTTTTTGCGACTTCTTGTTAAAAGCCTTTCTTCTTCGCCGCTTTTGTAAAAAGCGGTATTCTTCGCGACTTTTTGTAAAAAGTCGCCCAAAAACTTTTAGTGTAGCCCTTGTGGTGAGGCGTGGCTATCTTTGCAGATAGTATGGCAACCTAAACAATAGCCCTCTTTCAAACAAGTTTGAGTGGGCTATTCTTTTGCCCGCTACTCTCCTCGCGGAGAGCCTCACACCTCCCCGAAAAAGGTCTGCCCCTCAAACTCTCCTGTTTCTCCTATCACTCCTGTTACTCTTGTTATTCCTGCAAGAAAAACAGGAAAAACAAGAAGAACAAGAGTTCCAAGAAATCCCCGCGAGTGGGTTTTATGGAGGGATTTTTGCGCCAAACAAATGAGCAAGTCCGCAGTTTACTCGGAGTAAATGAGGAACTTGCGATATGCAGTTTGGTGCAAAAAGCACCCACAAGGCACGCTCGCCAGCGAGATGTGCTCGCTACGCCTCCATCTCTTCGAAGAGAGTGTGTATAGTCTTGCGAAGAACGGGGTGTATCTTGTCGGGCACAATCTCGTTCAGTGGGCGCAACACAAAGTCCCTATCCTGAATCAGGGGGTGGGGAATTGTGAGCCTTGGGGTATTGATAATCTCGTCTTCGTAGAAGAGGATATCGATATCAATTTTGCGAGGTGCAAACCTCTCGCCCGTCTGAGCCTTAATGCGAGCCTCCTCTTCGCGGTCGCGACCGAGTTGTTGCTCGATGTCGAGGACCTTGTCGAGGAGTTCCTCTGGCGAGTAGTCCGTATCGAGGATTATCGCCTGATTGTAGAAGTTCTCCGAGGAGGTAAAGCCCCAAGCCCTACTCTCGTAGGAGTGCGAGCAGCGGAGGATAATACCCAACTGCTTGTTTATCTCCTGCTGTGCGCGTCGCAAGGTGTCTTTCACATCACCAATATTGCCGCCCGTTATAATAATCGCTTTTGCCATATCTATTATTGTTTTAGGTTATCGTCTATCCTCGGAGTGCGATGAGTTTGCTCACTGCAAGTGCAAAGTGGGTAAAGACCATACGCGGGTTGCCGTTCTGCCCAATATCGCGCAAGGCACGCTCCATCTCTGCCACCAACTGTTCCACATTGTGGTTGGCAACATAGGGGGCAAATTTGAGGCAAAACTCCCTCTCTGCACCCCACAAATGACTTACGCTCTCCACACCAGCCGTAAGCATATAACTCTCACGAATCAAGCCGAGCGAGTATTCGAGGAAGTTTTTTTGGCTCTCCCTACCCATCGAAGCCAACTGCTCTGCCCACTCGAATAGTTCGAGGTGGCGGTTGCTAAACGAAAGGCGCATAAGCCTCGTGAAGAGTTCGAAGTTGTCCGAGAGATTTGCCCCCTCGCCCTGCAAAGCCCTGCGGAGTTTCAGTACCGAGCCATCTGCCACTCTCGCTGCTGCCGCTGCCGCTGAGGGTGTTGCGCCGAGTTTGCGCACAGCATAGTCCGCCAACTCCTCGGGCGATATACGACCCACATTGATACTTTGGGTACGCGAGGTGATGGTCGTAAGGAGCGATTCGGGATGTTCGCTTACAAGCAGGAAGAGAGTTCCCTCCCACGGCTCTTCGAGGATTTTCAGCAGCGAGTTAGCCGCCTCGCGTTTCATCCTCTCGGGGAGCCAAATGACAACACTCTTGCGCTCGCCCTCAAACGCCTTGAAGGAGAGTTTGCGGATTATCTCGTCTGCCTCCTTTTGGGGGATGATACCTTGTGCATTTTGGGCATTTATGGCATCATACCAATCGTGTTCGTCAAAAATGGCATCGTTTTGCGCCACAATATCCCTCCATTCGCCCATAAAAGAGTCGCTTGTTGGGGTTTTTGAGGGGTTTACGATGGGGAAGACGAAGTGAACATCGGGGTGTGCGAGAGCCTCAATCTGCGCGCACGAGGGGCATTTGCCACAAGGCTCCCCACCCTCGCGATGGGCGCAGTGGAGATACTGAACATACGCCAACGCAACCTGCAAAGTGCCCCAACCACACTCTCCCACAATGAGTTGCGCGTGGCTCACCCTGCCCGAGTCGATGTTCTGACGCAAGCGTTCAACAAGTTCCCTATGCCCTACAATCTCGCTAAATTTCATTTTCGCCCTCTTTTCGGTGCTTTGTAAACTACAAAGGTAAGAAATAAATCGACAAATCTCCATTTGTCAATTTATTTTTTAGTCTAAAAGACTAATGTCAAATAATTCTCTTAGTTGACGAAAATGTTTTTTCGTCTAAAATGCTCCCGCTCTGCATAGTCTGCAAGCAGCCTCTGCTCTCGCTTACTCGCATTTGCAAAAATTGAGTCTTTCGGTGGTGCGGGTATTAAAAAAGATACCCGTGAACAAGGGGGGCGTAGGTCGGCAGGCAGTTGACGGCAGACGGTTGATGGTTGACGGCAGACCGCGAGTGGGTTTTGCGGAGGGATTTTTGTGCCAAAAGAAGGAGCGAGTCCGCAGCCTACTAAGCGTAGGTGAGGAACTCGCTCCCTGAATTTTGGTGCAAAAAGCACCCGCAAGGCTCGCTCGCTATTTTCCGGTGCTGCCAAAACCACCTGCTCCGCGCGAAGTATCGGAGAGGATATCTACCTCCTCCCACTCTACACGAGCGTGCTGAGCCACAACAAGTTGTGCAATCCTCTCGCCATCGTTAATGGTAAACGCCTCTGCCGAGAGGTTGGCAAGAATCACCTTCACCTCGCCACGGTAGTCGGCATCGACTGTGCCGGGTGAGTTGAGCACCGTAAGACCATATTTTGCAGCCAAGCCACTACGGGGGCGCACCTGCATCTCATATCCCTCGGGAAGTTCAACATAGAGTCCGGTAGGCACAAGAGCCCTTTCGAGCGAACCGAGAACAATGGGTTCCGAGAGGTTTGCCCTAACATCCATACCTGCCGAGAGTGCTGTTTCGTAGCGTGGCAGGGGGTGGTGTGAGCGATTGATAACTTTCACTTTCATATCTATCTTCGTTTTTTAGGTTATTTTCGGCGTAAAACGGAGCGGATAAGACCGCCAATATTAATTCTCTCGCGGCGCACAGCAATCACCACAAACACAACCAACAACAGTGTATTAATGAGGTATTTAGCCATTGGGGCAAAGTGTGCCGAGAGGAGCGATGCGCCATACAGCACAGCCGCCACCGCCACATAGAACACTATGCGCCTAAGGTCGTAGGGTATGGGGTTGTGTCGTTGTCCGAGTCGGTAACTCACAACGACCATCGCGCTCTCGCAAAGAAGCCTTGCGATGGCGGCACCCATATAGCCCAATGTGGGAACAAGCATGATGTTGAAAACTACCGTAAAAATCAAACCTGTACCCGTAATCCAGATGGCATATTTCGTTGCGCCCGATTGCTTATACCAGAACGAGAGATTGAGAACAACACCACTCAGCACATTGCTCACAAGGATGATGGGCAGAATGTGCATACCCTCCCTAAAATCGGGTCCCACGATAAGAGCAAAAACATCGCTAAACAGCGTGATAAACAAGAATATAGCAAGGCTCGCTATCACAAAGTACTTCATCACTTCGGCAGAGGAGTTTTTGAACTCGTCTTTCTTGAATTCTGCCAAAAAGAAGGGCTCGGCAGCGAGTCGATACATCTGCGTAAAGAGCAACATTACCACACCGATTTTGACCACCGCACCATAAATTCCGAGTGCCGCAAGACTCTCCCCTGCGGGCATCAGAAACTTAATCATTTGGCGGTCTATAAACTCGTTTGCAGTGCCAGCAATACCACTAATTAGCAGCGGGAGCGAGTAGGCAAAAATGGTGCGGAACCTCGCCCATTCAATCCTCGGTGCAATGCCCCTACACGAGAGCAACAGCAACACAAAAGTTACACCACTTGCCACCAAGTTGGCGATGAAGGCATAGGCAGGGTCGGTGGGGTTCTCAAAAAATGCAACACACTCTGGCTGTGCATTATAGAACCACAAGCACAAGCCGATATTCACAACCACCGAAAGCAAACGAATTGAGACATAGCGCATCGCCTTACCCTCTTGTCGTAGTCGGGCAAAGGGTATCGCGCCGGCAACATCGAGGAATATTATCGCGCCCGTAATCCAAACATAAGGCGTTCCCTCATAACCCAGCGCACGCGAAATACCCCCCTCAAAGAGGAGTGTTGCGCCCAAAAAGAGCGTAGCAGCAACCAGCACCGTACCCCAAACTGTGGCGTAGACCCTTTTGCACTCCTGCTCGTCCTTAGCCTTTGCGGCAAAGCGGAAATAGCCACTCTCCATACCGAGCGTCAGCACCACCAAAGCAAAGGGGATGAGGGCGTAGATGTCGGTTATAACACCATACTCCGCAGGTGTCATAATGCGGGTATAGTAAGGCACCAAAAGGTAGTTGAGCAGTCGCGCAACGACGCTGCTGATACCATAAATTGCTACTTGTCCTGCAAGTTTTGTGAGGTTTGCTGCCATTGTTTTTGGTCTGTTTTACTTGCGCTTTATTTGCGCCCTGCCTCGCCCGAGAGCAGTCCGCAAGCGGCTTTTATATCCTCGCCTCGTGAGGCTCGGATGGTGGTCATAATTCCTTTTTTGGTTAGCGTGTCGCGGAAACGAATCATCTTCTCCGAGTCGGGACTAACAAAAGGCGAGTCGGGAATTGCGTGGAAACGGATGAGATTTATGCGGCATTTTAGCCCATCGAGCAGGCGGCAAAGTTCTTTGATATGCTCCGCCGAGTCGTTGGTATCTTTCAAGACAATATACTCGAAACTGACCCTGCGTTGGTGGCTGAAATCGTACTCCTTCAATAGAGCCACAACATCGCGAATGGGATACGCCTTTTCGACAGGCATTATCTCGCGGCGTTGCTCCGAGAACGGATTGTGGAGCGATACGGCAAGGTGGACTTGCGACTCGCTAAGGAAGCGACGAAGGTTGGGAATAACGCCCACAGTGGAGAGCGTAACCCTCGTGGGACTCCACCCGAAACCCCACGCCGAGGTCATAACCTCCAAGGCGCGCATAACATTGTCGGGATTGTCGAGGGGCTCGCCCATACCCATCAGCACCACATTTGTAATCTTCTCGCGCTCAGGCAGTGAGCATATCTGGTTGAGAATTTCGGCAACCGTCAAATCGCCATGGTAGCCACCCCTGCCCGTAAAGCAGAACTTGCACCCCATTTTACAACCCGCTTGCGAAGAGATGCAGAGCGTAGCCCTGTCGCCATCGGGGATGTAGGCACTCTCTATGCGCAGACCACCTCCCACCACAAAGATATACTTCTTGGTGCCGTCGGTACTCTCTGCAACGCTTATTGGCGCACTCATTCCGAGCGTATAGTTCTCCGCAAGAGCCTTGCGCCCCGCGAGCGAGATGTTGGTCATCTGGTCAAACGAAGTAGCCCCCTTCTTATACATCCACTCGGCAAGTTGTGTGGCTGCAAATTTGGGCAACCCTACACTCTGAGCAACAGCCCTAAGTTCCTCAATATTTTTTCCTAAAAGTGCCTCCATAGCGCAAAGATAGTCTTGAATTTCGAGCAAAAAAAATTTTTCTCTCCAAAATAACCTCTTCCCCTACCCCCAAAAGCAAACAACCGCCACCCATCCGAGGGGTGACAAGTGCAGTTAGCACCCCAAAGACGGTGGCGATTGCCTATCACAAAATCGGGAGAGGGATTAAATACCCTTACCGAGTGCCTTATAACGGGCGTAGAGAGTCGAATAGATAGCGTGACGCTCGGGATTGGGAACATACTCCGCATCGTAGCCCGACGAGAGAGCCTGCTGTGCCGCCTCAATATTGGGATAGATGCCGGCAATCACTGCTGCATACATGGCAGCACCCAACGCACACGCTTGCTCGCTATGAGCCACCTTGATGGGCACGCCGATAATATCAGCCATGGTCTGCATCACAAACCTCGACTTCTTACTAATACCTCCAACTGCAATGATGCCTTCAATCTTGACACCCTCTTCGAGCATGCGCTCATTGATGGCACGCGAGCCAAAGGCTGTAGCCTCCACCAAAGCCTTAAAGACCTCGGGAGCCGTAGAGGCAAGAGTGAGTCCGTGGATGGAGCCCTTTTGCAGAGGGTCTGCGTCGGGGGTACGGCGACCATTAAACCAATCAATAGCCACCACATCATTCTCGCTGAGGGGCAACTTCTCCGCCTCGGTGGTAAGTGCCGCCAAAATTTTATCCTCAGCCTCGGGCATATTTGCAACAGCCGAGAGAGTCCAGCCCAGCAACCTCTTATACCAAGCGTAGATGTCGCCGAATGCCGACTGACCCGCCTCGAAGCCCACCTTGCCGGGGACCACCGAGCCGTCAACCTGACCGCAGATGCCCCTCACGGTGCGACCGCCAACACTCTCGTAATCAGAGATAATAATGTCACATGTCGAGGTGCCCATAACCTTCACGAGTACATTGTTGGTAATACCTGCACCCACCGCACCAATGTGGCAGTCGATGGCACCAACACCAACGGCAACCTCCTCCGAGAGTCCGAAAATCTCAGCCCACTCTTTCGAGAGTTTGCCCACGCAGTGGTCGGCAGTGTATGTTTCCGAAGCAAAAGTATCGCGCATATTGGCGAGTTGTGGGTCGAGAGTTGCGGCAAACTCCCTATCGGGCAGACCGCCCCACTCCTCACTCCACATAACCTTGTGACCCGCAACACAACGACTGCGAGCGATGCTCTCGGGTTTGATATTACCCACCAGCATACCGCTAATCCAGTCGCAATGCTCTACCCACGAATAGGCAACCTCTCGAATTGCGGGGTTGTGGCGCAAAATGTGCAGCACCTTCGACCACGCCCACTCACACGAGTAGGTGCCACCAGAATACTTGGTGTAGTCGGTATGCCAGCCGTGTGCGAGGTTGTTAATCTCCTCAGCCTCAGCAATTGCCGTATGGTCTTTCCAAAGTACAAACATGGCATCAGGATTCTCGGCAAACTCCTCGCGAAGAGCCAAAGGTGTTCCCTGTTGGTCCACAAGTGCGGGGGTTGATGCGGTGGTATCAAACGAGATACCCACCACGCCCTGACGCACGCTCTCCTCACAGCGACTAAGAGCGTCGGTCACAACAAAAGTGAGCGATTCGATATAGTCATTGGGGTGCTGACGATATTGATTCTCCTTGGGGTTGCAGTAAAGCCCCTTCTTCCAACGAGGATAGAAACAGACGCTTGTTGCAAGTTCTGCACCCGTTGCGGCATCGACCACCAGCGCACGCACCGAGTCACTACCAAAATCTACTCCGATTACATACTTTTTGTCATTCATAATAAGGGTTTTTTATGCGTTTTAATCTCTTGTTTTTATCCTTTGTAAAACGAAAAGCATTTCGTATCTTGCTCTCAAAATAACCAAAAATGGCTTTTTATACCCATTCCCACAAAAATGTGGCGAAAAGTTTGCATAACTAAAACGATTTAATTACCTTTGCAAAGGTAAACATATTTCCCCGAAAATTCAAACAAAACCCAATAATAGTTTTTCCGAATGGCTGAAAAACACTACACGATTAAAGATTTGGCACGCGAAGCGGGTGTTTCGCCTGCGCTTGTGTCGTTCGCACTCAACAATACGGGCTCGAATGGACAGAAACGTTACAAGGTAAACAAAGACACCGCCCGCAGAATCAAAGAGATTGCCGCAGCGCACAGTTACAAGCCCAACAGTGTTGCCCGCAGCCTTCGCTCGCGCAAGAGCAGAACCATCGGAGTTGTCCTTTCGGACATCTCCAACAACTTCTTCTCGGAGATTGCACGAAGGATTGAGAACGAGGCATTCAAAGTAAACTACTCTGTGCTTTTTGGCTCGACCGACGAGAGTGTAGACAAATTGGAGGCTATCGTCAATACTTTCCTCGACAAGTGTGTAGATGGTCTAATCATCGTACCTTGCGAGAATTGCGAGAGAGTGATTGCCAACCTCATCAAGCGCGAAATCCCATTGGTGTTGCTTGACAGGGATATCGAAACATTGGATGTCAATCGAGTGCTGCTCGACAATGAGCAGGCTGCCGAGATTTTGGTTACGGCTCTTCTCAACAACGGCAACCGCAATGTGGAGATGATATCCTACAACATGTCGCTCTCCAACATCGTGGGTCGCGAGGAGGGTTACCGTAAGGGCGTTGAGGCTCGTGGTCTTGTTCCCGCTGTTCACAAGGTTGATTATGCCAAAATTGACGAGTCAATGGAGATGCTCATGGGTAAAATGGATTTCAAGAGTGTCGATGCGCTACTCTTTGCGACCAACAGTTTGGCGGTTGCTGGTATCAAGGCGCTCGGCAAACTTGGCATCCCCATTCCCGACAGGATCTCCGTTGCGACATTTGACGGCAGTGACACTTTCGACCTCTACCCAATCTCTATTGCTCACATCGAGCAACCCGTCAGCGAATTCGCTCACCAAGCGTTGCGACTGGTTGTGGAGCAGATTGAGAACAACGAAGAGCCCAAGCGGAGCGTAATCCTTGCCCCCAACTACATCGCCGGCGAATCGGCAGCAAAGAGGTAGACAACAGAGGGGTGTACAGGGATGCAGTTTTATGTTGCTAAATTGACTAAAACGATTTAACATTCAATATAATTATGAACAAACACTTTCCCAAACTACTACTTGCGATGGCAATCGTATTGCTCTCGCTTCCTATGCATGCGCAAGAAGACGCGACTTGCAAAGAGATTAAGTACAACAACCCCGAGTTGGTCGTAGACCTTGGCGTTGGTCTTTGGGGTATTCCTATTCCCACCGACTACGACAATGATGGCGCAACCGACCTCTTGGTATCGTGCCCCGATAGACCCTACAAGGGACTCTATTTCTTCCGCAATGTGGGCACTCTCGACAAACCCCTCTTTGCTCCCGCAAAGCGTATCTCCACAAAGGGCAGAAACAACATCAAACTCTCGGTTGTCGACGGAGTGGAGTATGTTCTTTCGGCAGGCACCGAGTGGACCGACTTCAACAAGAAGGTCTACAAGGCACCCAAGGAGATTACCTACACAGGCGAGGTTTTGGGCGCAACCTACAAGAAGTCGCGCTCGAATATGTGGAGTTATGTGGATTGGGATGCCGATGGCGACAAGGATATCTTGGTCGGTATCGACACTTGGGACGACTACGGCTGGGACAATGCCTACAACGAGAAGGGCGAGTGGACAAATGGTCCCTTGCATGGCTATGTCTATCTGCTCGAAAACATCAATGGCGAGTATGTAAACACCGGTAAGGTGGAGGCTGGCGGTGCCATTATCGACACCTATGGTGCTCCCAACCCCTGTATTGCCGACTACGATGGCGACGGCGACTTGGATATCATCTGCGGCGAGTTTGTAGATGGTCTTACTTGGTACGAGAACATTGGCACTCGCGAGGAGCCTAAGTTTGCTGCTGCTCGTCAGATTGTAGACCGCAAAGGCAAAGAGGTGCGCTTCCATATCGAGATGATTGTACCCGTTGCTTGCGACTTCAACAAAGACGGCTTTGTGGATTTGGTCGTAGGCGATGAGGATGGTAGGATTGCTTGGTTGCGCAATACGGGCAAGGTTAAAAAGGGTATGCCCCAATTCGAGGCTCCCTACTACTTCGAGCAGGAGGCAGACCTTGTGAAGTATGGCGCACTTGCTACCCCTTGGAGTGTAGATTGGGACGGTGACGGCAAAGAGGACCTTGTGTGCGGCAACTCGGCTGGCGAGTTGGCACTCATTCGCAACCTTACGGGTGGCGAGAACCCCTCGTGGGCAGAGCCTATACCTTTTACTGTTAAGGGTCAGTCTTTTAGACTTATGGCAGGCGACAACGGCTCTATTCAGGGTCCTGCCGAGCGCAAATGGGGCTACACCGCACCCACCGTTGCGGATTGGGATGGCGATGGCAGACTCGACATTATCATCAACTCCATTTTTGGCAAGATTCAGTGGCTTAAAGGTCTTGGAGGTATGAAACTCTCCGAGCCCCGCGATGTGAAGGTTGATTTCGCAGGTGCGGAGATGCCTCGTGTGGAATGGAACTGGTGGACTCCCGAGCCCAACACCCTCACCACTCAGTGGCGCACCACTCCCGTACCTATCGACTGGACTGGCGATGGTGTACTTGACCTTGTAATACTCGACACCGAGGGCTACCTCGCACTCTACGAGGGCACCAAGAGCGCGAGTGGCGAGATTGTACTCAAACCCGCACAGAGGGTATTCTACTGCACCAACTGCTCGCTCTATAACAACAAGACGGGCGCGGTGGACACCACTGCGGGCGTTTTGAGGCTCAACGATGGTATCGCTGGCAAGTCGGGTAGGCGCAAGATATGCTTCTCGGATTGGGACGGCGACGGCAGACTCGACCTTATCGTAGACTCGCAGAATGCCGCTTGGTTCCGCAATATCGAGGAGAAGGATGGCAACACTTGGTTTGAGTATATGGGCAACCTGTCGAGCAAGGTGCTCGAAGGTCACACCGTATCACCCACAGTGGTTGATTGGAATGGCGACGGCAAAGAGGATATTCTGCTTGGTGCCGAGGATGGTCACTTCTATCTGCTCGAAAACAGACTCAAATACAACCCCGAGGAGGTCCCCACCCCCGACGATGTTGTAAAACTCTACCCCGAGGGCGTACCTTCGTCCAACGGCTTGGAACACATGCGTGAGAGGGTTAATAGCAACGGCTATATTCTCAACATCTCCGACCCCGAGATGTTGGTATTCCTCCCCGAGGAGGGCAAAGCAACAGGCGAGGCTATGTTGGTTGTTCCCGGTGGTAGTTATGCACGCGTCTGCGTCACCCGCGAGGGTTACAAGACTGCCGAGTGGCTCAACGAGAACGGCATTGCTGCCTTTGTGCTGAAATATAGGCTTCCCAACGGTCACCCCGAGATTCCTCTCGAAGATGGCGAGCAGGCTATACGCCTCATCCGCGAGGGTGCCGACAAGTGGGGCATCGATAAAAATAACATAGGTGTGATTGGTTTCTCGGCAGGTGGTCACTTCGCCTCCAACCTCCTCACTCGCTATACCTCGGCAGAGAGCCGCCCCGACTTCGGCGTACTCATCTACCCCGTAATCTCTATGCAGTTCACCTCGGTGGGCACTCGCGAGAACCTGCTCGGTGGCGACAAGAGCCCCGAGAGCCGCAAACTCTACTCCACCCAGAATAGCGTACACAAAGGTATGCCCCCTGTGATGATGGTACTTACCAGCGACGACAAGGCTGTGGACTACGAGAACGCTGTGATGTTCTACTCGGCAATGCAGGAGAAGAAGGCTCAGGTTGAGATGCACATCTTCCCCTCGGGCGGTCACGGCTTCTGGTTCCGCGATCGCTACAAATATGCCAACGAAACCTATCCTATGATTATCCGTTGGATTAAAGAGCAGACAAAATAAGCATATATATAATATTAGGTATAATCACAACAACACATTCTATGAAAAAAAGAGTCTTTTTGTTGATTGTCGCCCTTGCGACAAACTTGATGTCGTTTGCGGGAGTGCTGCGCGTACCCTCGATTATTAGCGACTACATGGTACTCCAACGAGAGTCTACCGCCCATGTTTGGGGATGGACAAAGGCTGGTGCCGAGGTTGAAGTGACGGCTTCGTGGCTCGATGCACCCGTAAGCGTAACTGCCAATGGCGAAGGTCGCTGGATTGCCGACCTCCCCACAGGCAAAGCCTCCAACTACGAGTCGCTCACCATTAGTTCTGTGGGCGAGACCCTCTCTTTCGACGACCTTATGATTGGTGAGGTATGGGTTTGCTCGGGTCAAAGCAACATGCAGTGGACCGTTGGTAAATCTATCGATGTTAAAGAGTACATGGAGTTTCCCAACGAAAACATCCGCCTCTACAACTCGGGTCGTATCGCCGAGGAGGAGCCACAAGATGATATTGCCGGCGTAAGCTGGACCACCAGCAACCCTGCCGATCTGAAAAACTTCTCGGCTGTAGGCTACGCCTTTGGCGACAAACTCCAAAAGAGCCTGAAAGTGCCCGTAGGTCTGATTTGCGTTGCCTATGGTGGTACCTCCATTGAGTCTTGGACCCCCCGAGAGGTTGTTCTCGACAACACCCTCTTTGCCCTTGGCTACAACAAGCAAATATCTGAGAATGAGAAGAAATACACCGACAAAGAGACCGGCAAGCTCAAACCTCGCTACTTGGCAGGCGGCACCTATAACGCCAACATCAACCCCATCGTAAACACTACTGTTGCGGGTGTGATTTGGTATCAGGGCTGCCACAATGTAAACTACTCGGCAACCTATTATGCAGAGCAGTTGGAGGCCATGATTGGTGCTTGGAGGGAGCGTTTTAACAACCCCGAGATGCCTTTCTATGTTGTTCAGATTGCTCCTCACACTTACAGCGGCATCAATGGCGCAATGTTGCGCGAGCAGCAGGCTTTGGCAGCTGCCAAGATGGCTCATGTTGAACTTGTTCCCACCATCGACCAGACCGACCGCTTGGGCGACATTCACCCCCGCAACAAGATGGTTGTTGGCGAAAGGTTGGCAAACTGCGCAATTGGCGAGCACTACGGCAAGAAGGCAGAGTTCCGCTCGCCTACCTACAACCACATGGAGGTTAAGGGTGGTAAGGCATACATCTATTTCGACAATGTAGGCAAAAGGTTGGTTTGCTACGACAAGGAGATTGTTGGCTTCCAAATTAGCGACGGTGGCGACTTCTACCTCGCACAAGCCGAGATTGTTGAGAACAATTGTGTGGCAGTATGGGCAGAGGGCGTAAGCAAGCCCACGGCTGTTCGCTACTGCTTCAACGAGAGCGTTGGTAATTTACAGAGCACCAATTCTTTGCCCGTTGTTGCATTCCGCACCGACAGCGACAACGAAAATGTCGGTTGCCGCCCCTATGTTGAGCCCTTCTCCAATGTGGAAATTACCGTGAAGGGTGGCAGATTTACTCGCTCCATCTTCGAGCCCAACTTCAAACCATGGAGCAATCGCAAGTTCGCCATCCAAGACCCCGTCGAAGGACTGCTTGGCTTTGACTGCCTTACCCCCGAATGGCTCAAAAAAGAGGAGATTATCCCCAGCAAAGTGACCTTCATTGCAGAGAATGACGGTAGGATTTATATGCTCTGCCGCTCGTGGCAGTGGGTAGCCAAACAAAAGGGTTGGAAACTTCTCCCCAACAGCCAGATGACCTATGTAGATGCCCAACGCGGTATTTCGAGCACCATCTGGGTGGCTTACCGCGAGGTGGAGGCTGGCGAGAAAGTCTCCGTCAAGTTCGACAGCGAGATAAATGCAGGCTTTATGCCTATCGCTGCGAAAATCAACTATTAGCAGACAACAAACAATAATAACAACAATAAAAACTCAAAAACTATGAAAAAAATTCAAGGTATCATTCCTCCTATGATTACCCCTCTGCTCGACGACGATGTTTTGGATGTTGAGGGTGCAAAACGCTTGGTTGAGAATATGATTGGTGCTGGTGTGCACGCAATCTTCATTCTCGGAACTACTGGCGAGGCTCAGAGTCTTTCGTACCAGTGCCGCTACGACTTCATTGAGTTGGTGTGTGGTGCTGTTGCTGGCAGAGTGCCTGTGTTGGTTGGTGTAACCGACACCTCTCTTACCGAGAGCGTAAAACTTGCTGAGAAGGCAAAAGAGTGTGGTGCAGTTGGTGTTGTTGCTGCTCCTCCCTACTATTTCGCAGCATCGCAACAGGAACTCATTGAGTACTACACAGCACTTGCGGATGCTCTCTGCTTGCCCCTCTACATCTACAACATGCCCTCGCATGTAAAGGTATTCTTGGAGGCTAAGACCATCGCAGAGTTGGCAAAACACCCCAACATCGTTGGTCTGAAAGACTCTTCGCACAACATGACCTACCTCAATACCGTGAAGTACTTGCTCCGCGATATGCCCGACTTTGCTCTCTATGTTGGTCCCGAGGAACTCACCGGTGAGGCTGTTATGATGGGTTGCGATGGTGGCGTGAACGGTGGTGCAAATATGTTCCCCGAACTCTATGTTGCCATGTACAACGCAGCCGTTGCTCGCGATATCGACAAGGTGCGCGAGTTGCAGAAACAGATTATGGCAATCAGCACCACTATTTATAGTGTTGGTAAGTATGGTTCGAGCTATTTGAAAGGTGTTAAGACCGCAGCATCGCTCTTGGGCTACTGCAACGACCACCTCGCTTGGCCCTACCGCAAATTCCGCGCTGAGGAGCGTGCAAAAGTTGCCGAGGCTCTCAGAGCATTGGGCGCAGAAGTTAAAAACGCATAATAAATTGGACTAAGAGTATGGAAATTACATTTTGGGACTATTTAGTCTTCTTTATTTTTGTTGGTGGCACCGCGCTGTTCGGTTGCTCGTTCTACTTCAAGAGCCGCAAGAGCAGTGCTGCATTTACCAGAGCAGAAGGTAGCCTTCCTTCGTGGGTTGTGGGTATGAGTATCTTCGCAACCTTCGTAAGTAGCATTTCGTTTTTGGGACTCCCCGGTGATGCCTTCAAGGGCAATTGGAGCCCCTTCGTATTCAGCCTTTCGATTCCTATTGCAACCATCTTGGCAGCAAAGATTTTCATTCCTCTCTATCGTGGTGTGAATAGCGTTTCGGCTTACCACTACTTGGAGCAGAAATTCGGCTATTGGGCTCGTTGCTACGCTTCGGTCTTCTACCTCCTGACTCAGGTTTGTCGTATCGGCTCCATCTTGTTGCTCTTGGCTCTGCCCATCAACAAGATGTTCGGTTGGGACATCCAGACCATCATCATCGTAACCGGTATTGTAACAATGGTCTACACCCTCTTGGGCGGTATTGCAGCCGTTGTGTGGACAGATGCTATTCAGGGTATCATCCTGATTATTGGTGCGGTGATTTGTGCTGGCATCCTCATCTTTGGTATGCCCGAGGGTCCCTCGCAACTCTTCGAGATTGCTGCCGAGCACGGCAAGTTCAGCCTCGGTAGTTTCGGTGCTTCGCTGAGCGAATCGACCTTCTGGGTGCTGCTACTCTATGGTCTGTTTACTAACATGAACAACTACGGTATCGACCAGAACTATGTTCAGCGTTATATGACCACCAAATCAACCAAGGAGGCTGTAAAATCGACCATGTTCGGTAGCCTTCTCTATGTTCCCGTATCGTTGATATTCGTATTCATCGGTACCGCTCTCTTCTCGTACTATCAGGCACAGCCCGAGTTGTTGCCCGCAGGTATTCCCGCCGACCAAGTATTCCCTCACTTCATCGTACACGGTCTGCCCACAGGTATTACCGGTTTGGTGATTGCAGCAATCTTCTCGGCAGGTATGTCGACCGTTGCAACAAGTATCAACTCCTCGGCAACCATCGTGCTTACCGACTTTGTGAAACACTTCTCGAAGAAGGAGGGTGGCGACAAGAAGGATATGAAGACCCTCTACCTCACTTCGCTTGTTGTCGGTGTTGTAGGTATCGTTATCGGTATCCTCATGATGCAGGTTGATGGCGTTTTGGACGCTTGGTGGACATTGGCTTCTATTTTCAGTGGTGGTGTGTTGGGTCTGTTCTTGCTCACACTTATCAGCCGCAAGCCCAACCGCGCAGCCTCCATTATCGCAGCCGTTGCAGGTATGTTGGTAGTTATCTGGATTGCACTTATGCAGGTTACCTCGGCAAATCCTGCCATCAATGGTAAGTTGGCGATTGTATTCGGCACCACCGTAATTATGCTTGTTGGTTTCTTGCTGACAATGCTTTTTGAGAAAAAATGCTGCCGCAAAAAGGCAGAGTAAAGATTGTTTCACTCGAATAAATAGGAAAAAAGATATGAAAAACTATCCCAAAATTGGAATTCGCCCCATTATCGACGGTCGTAGGGGTGGCATCCGCGAATCGCTTGAAGAGATGACTATGGGTATGGCAGAGAGCGTTGCCAAACTCTATACCGAGAAGTTGCGTTACTCTGACGGCACTCCCGTTCAGTGCGTTATTGCCGACCGCACCATTGGTGGTGTTGCAGAGGCGGCGATGGCAACCGATAAATTTGCTGTTAATAATGTTGGTGCAGTGCTGTCAGTAACGCCTTGTTGGTGCTACGGCTCGGAGACTATCGACATGGATCCTCTGATGCCTAAGGCTATTTGGGGTTTCAATAAGACACAACGCCCCGGTGCTGTATATTTGGCTTCGGCACTCGCCGGTCACAACCAGAAGGGTCTTCCCGCATTTGGTATCTATGGTCACGATGTTCAGGATGTTGACGACAACTCCATCACCCCCGATGTGGAGGAGAAATTGCTCCGCTTTGGTAGGGCTGCTGTGGCTGTTATGGAGATGAAGGGCAAATCGTACCTCAACATCGGCTCGGTGTCGATGGGTATTGCAGGCTCCATGCCCAACCCCGACTTCTTCCAAGAGTATCTGGGTATGCGTAGCGAGTATGTAGACTGCTCGGAGATTGCACGCCGCATCGAACTCGGCATCTACGACCACGAGGAGTTCGAGCGTGCAATGGCTTGGACCGAGAAGTACTGCAAAGTGAACGAGGGCAAAGACCTCAACCCCGAACACCTCCACTACTCGCGCGAGGAGAAAGATGGTGTATGGGAGTATGTTGTTAAGATGACCCTCATCTTCCGCGACCTTATGGTTGGCAATCCCAAACTCGCCGAGATGGGCTTTGAGGAGGAGGCTATGGGACACAACGCTATCGCCGGTGGTTTCCAAGGTCAGCGTCAGTGGACCGACTTCCGCCCCGATGGTGACTTCTCGGAGGCTATCCTCAACTCTTCGTTCGACTGGAACGGCATCCGCGAGGCTTACACCTTCGCAACCGAGAACGACACACTCAATGGTGTTTCGATGCTCTTGATGCACCTTCTGACCAATCAGGCTCAGCTCTTCTCGGATGTTCGCACCTATTGGAGCCCCGAGGCTGTGAAGGCTGCAACCGGCAAAGAACTCACTGGCAAAGCAGCAAATGGTGTTATCCACCTCATCAACTCTGGTTCTTCGACTCTCGATGCAACCGGTCGCCAGTGCAACGCCGAGGGCGAGCCCGTAATGAAACCCTTCTGGGAGATTAGCGAGCA
Organism: Tidjanibacter sp.; assembly: GCA_045591965.1. Taxonomy (GTDB): domain Bacteria; phylum Bacteroidota; class Bacteroidia; order Bacteroidales; family Rikenellaceae; genus Tidjanibacter. The sequence continues at coordinate 20,347 of JAZNTX010000024.1, forward strand.
GGAGGCTGAGGAGTGCTTGAAGGCAACCACTTGGCACCCCGCAGGTAGGGAGTATATGCGTGGTGGTGGCTTCTCGTCGAAGTTCTACACCAAAGGCGATATGCCCGTTACCATGTGCCGCCTGAACCTTATCAAAGGTCAGGGTCCCGTTTTGCAGATTGCCGAGGGCTGGGCAGTAGGCGTTGATGAGGAGATTCACAACCACATCGACTGGCGCACCGATCCTTCGTGGCCCACAACCTACTTCGCACCTCGTCTGACGGGCAAAGGTCCCTTCAAGAGTGTCTATGATGTTATGAACAATTGGGGCGCAAACCACGGTGCTATCACCTATGGTCACATTGGTGCAGACCTTATTACCCTTGCAGCAATGTTGCGCATCCCCGTATGTATGCACAATGTTGAGGAGGAGAAGATTTTCCGTCCTTCGGCATGGGGCGCATTTGGTATGGACCCCGAGGGTGCAGACTACCGCGCTTGCAACAACTACGGTCCCATTTACAAATAAATCAACAATCTGACGCGTGTAACACCGCACCCTCTCTGTGAGGGTGGCGGTGTTGCAAGGGTCTAATTTTTATAACCTACTAACCATAGTAGTATGAGAAACTTTTACAAAACACTTTTTGCGGCTCTCTCTGCACTAATTATCTGCCTACCCACCTTCGCACAGAAGGGTGTTATTACGGGTCAGGTAATCAACATGGCAGGAGATGCTTTGGTGGGTGTTACGGTTATGGTAGAGGGTAGCGCAGTCGGCACCTCCACCAATCGCAATGGCGAATACTCCATCGTTGCAAAACCCACCGATAAGCTCGTATTTAGCTATCTCGGCTATACAGAGCAAACTGTCCCCATTCAAAATCAAACTCGCGTTGTGGTAACAATGAAAGACGATGCCACAGTGATTGAGGATATTGTTGTGGAGGTTGGTTATGGTCAGCAGCGCATCAAAGATGTGACAGGTGCTGCCACCAATGTCAAACTCAGCGATATGCTCAAAGCTCCCATTATGACTTTCGACCAAGCCTTGCAGGGTCGTGTTGCAGGTGTACAAGTAACCTCAGCCGACGGTCAGCCTGGTGAGGAGATGTCGGTAGTTATTCGTGGTGCAAACTCTCTTACCCAGAGCAACTCTCCTCTCTATGTCGTAGACGGCTTCCCCATTGAGGATTTCTCGGCTGCGGCAATCAACCCCGTAGATATTGAGTCGATGGTAGTCCTCAAAGACGCTTCGGCTACGGCAATCTATGGTTCGAGGGGTGCAAACGGCGTTATTGTCATCGAAACCAAGAAGGGTATCGAGGGTAAACCCACCATCACCTATGGTACCACAATGGGTTTCCAGCAGGTTACCAAGAAGATGGAGATGATGGATGCCTACGACTTCGTCGCCTACCAATTGGAGCGTAGCAGCAGTGCGCAAGACACCTACCTCACAAACATGGGTCGCACGCTCGAAGACTACAAGGATATTGAGGCTATCGATATGCAGGATTTACTCTTCCGCAATGGTGCAATCCAGATGCACAACCTTAGCATGTCGGGTGGTACGAAGGATACCAAGTACTCCATCTCGGGCTCTTATGCCAACCAAGACGGTGTGATTATCAACTCGGGCTACGAGAAGATTCAGGGTCGTTTGGCATTCACCCAGCAGATGAACGACAAACTCAAACTCAATGTCAATGTAAACTACACCTCTGCAACCACCTCGGGACAGACCGCCTCTTCGTCGCAGGCAGATAGCAACATGTACGCAAGTTATCTTATGTATCGTTGCTGGGCATTCCGCCCCGTGTGGCTCAACGGTGAGTTCGACGAGGAGGAACTCTTCGACGACGATTACGACGGTGTGATGTCGGCGACTATGAGTCCTATTGTGTCGGCAAAGAATGAGTATAAGGTAAACACTGTTACAACCTTTATGGGTAATGCGGCTCTCTACTACGATATTACCAAAAATCTCCGCCTTACCGTGAGGGGTGGTTATACCGACAAGGAGACCATTGCCGAGGAGTTCAACAATTCGAGCACCTACCGAGGATATCCTACGGTCAACAACACCAAGGGTGTGAATGGTTCGTGGCGTTCTACCTCGGTTGCGGACTGGATGAACGAGAACACCCTCACTTGGAAGACGAAAATCAACCGCCACCACTCGCTCAATGTGATGACGGGCGTTACCATACAGGGTCGTGATACCGACAAGTTCGGTTTCACCGCCATCAACCTCCCCTACGAGGATATGGGTATGGACGGTCTTGACGAAGGTACACCCTATTCGACCATTGCCTCCAATTCGAGCAACCGCATGATGTCGTTCTTGGGTAGGGTAAACTATAACTATCGCTCGCGCTACCTGCTGACCGCATCGTTCCGTGCCGATGGTTCTTCGAAGTTCCACAAGGGCAACCGCTGGGGCTACTTCCCCTCGGCGGCTATCGCTTGGCGTATCAGCAACGAGCCTTGGATGAAGAGGTTTAAGAACATCGACGATGCCAAGTTGAGCCTCTCCTATGGTCAGACCGGTAACAACCGTGTGGGCGATTTTGTGGCTTACCAAACAATGGTCATCAACGACTGGTACTCCTTCAACAATGGAACTCCTGGTGTTGCGGTTGTTCCCAACACCTTCGGTAACAAAGACCTCACTTGGGAGACCACCACACAGATAGACTTGGGCTACGAGATGGCTCTGTTCAACAACAAACTCAAATTCCGCGTAGACCTCTATCGTAAAATTACCGACGACCTGTTGCTGAATGCCAAAGTGCCCTACTCTTCGGGTTATGGCACCGCCTACAAGAATATCGGTAAGGTTAGCAACGATGGTTTGGAGTTCTCGTTCAACACCATCAATGTTCGCACCCGCTCGTTTATGTGGACCTCCGACTTCAACATCTCGTTCAACCGTAGCAGGGTGTTGGAACTTGCCGAAAATCAAGAGCATCTGCTCTCGACCGTAAGTTTCACGGGTGACTTCAACGCCACCAACCTCTATATCGCTTCGGTAGGCGGTCCTATGGCTCAGTTCTACGGCGTGGTTTGGGATGGTGTCTATGGCTACGACGACTTCAACCTTGTTGGTGGCAAGTATGTCCTCAAAGACGAGGTGCCCACCAACGGCGACGACAGGAGTATCATCCAACCTGGTGATATCAAGTATGTAGACCAGAATGGCGATGGCGTGGTTAATGACCAAGATATGGTTGTTATTGGTAATCCTCTGCCCATCCATACTGGTGGTTTCAACAACAACTTCATCTACAAGGGTTTCACCCTCAATGTATTCTTCCAGTGGAGTTATGGCAACGATGTTATGAATGCCAACCGCATCATGTTTGATGGTAACTACGCAAACAAGAACATCAACCAATACAAGAGTTACACCGACCACTGGACACCCGAGAATACCGACAGCCAGAACTACCGCCCCGGTGGTCAGGGTCCTCGCGGTGTGTATAGCAACCGTACCATTGAGGATGCTTCGTTCCTGCGTCTGAAAACCGTACAACTCTCCTACGACCTTCCCCGCCGTGTTATTGGTCGCATGGGTATTGAGCAGTTCAGGATTTTCGTTTCGGGACAGAACCTCTACACTTGGACCAACTATTCGGGTCTTGACCCCGAGGTTTCGACCCGCCACTCAGCACTTACCCCTGGTTACGACTACTCGGCATACGCGCGTAACAAAGTGTTCACTGCTGGTATAAACATTACATTCTAACCACCAAAAACAAGCAAAATGACTATGAAAAAGATTATTGGCAAACTTGGAATTTGTTTGGTGGCGAGCATATTTGCAACCTCGTGCGACATTTTCGAGGTTGAACCCACCGATGTAATTCTTATTGAGGATTTCTATAAAACCGAGCAAGATGTTGATGCTGCCATTAGGGGTGTTTATGCGACACTTGCTTCCACCAACCTCTATGGCGGCAATATGCTGGCTCGTATGGGCTTGTCGGCAGATATCGGCTACGAGGCTTACTCGACCGACGAGGGTACCGTTGGTTACTACGATGTAGTGCCCACTGACACCAAAGTCATGGGCTACTGGCGCGACTTCTACTATGGTATCAACCGCGCGAACTTGCTCTTGGAGAATATCGACAAGGCAGAGATTAGCGACGAGCAGTTGCGCGAGAGGTGGCGTGCCGAGGCTCTGTTCCTTAGGGCATATTTCCACTTTATGCTTACCACTCGCTTTGGCGACATTCCTTTGGTGCTGCAAAGCCCCGAGTCGTGCCACTTGGAGAACCTTCAAGTTCCTCAGAGCACCCAGCGCGATGTATACCTCAAAGTGTTGGATGATATGGCCACTTCGGTTGGCAACCTTCCCACGGCTGCCGAGGTTGAGTGTGCGGGTCGCCTCTCGCAGAGTGCAGCATACGGTATCATGGCGAGGGTTTGTATGTATATGGCGGGCGAGCCTCTGAACGAGGATGGCATGTACGCTCGTGCTAAGGCATACGCCAAGAAGGTTATCGACTGTGGTACCCACTCTCTGAACCCCTCCTACCAGCAGGTATTCATCAACCTCATTCAGGATATCTACGACATCAAGGAGTCTATCTTCGAGGTGGAGTTCTGGGGCAACAACGAGACCTCTTACAGTTCTGTTGCAGGTCGTGTTGGTCGCGACAATGGTATCAATGTAAGTTCCAGCAACAAGAAGCACGAAGAACTCGGTTACTCGATTGGTGCACTTAGGGCAACCCCCAACTACATCGAAATGTTTGATAGTGCCGACCTTCGTAGGGATTGGACCATTGCGCCCTTCACCTATGATAGCGATGGTAACAAGGTAGACCAGTCTGCCAACTTCTGGATTCGTATGTGTGGCAAGTTCCGCCGCTCTTACGAGGTGGGCACCAAGGGTGTGAACTACACTCCCACCAACTTCCCCATCTTGCGCTACTCGGATGTACTTCTGATGTATGCCGAGTGTGTGGCTGCCGACAACAACAGCACCGCAGGGGAGATTACCGCAGCGGGCGAGTACCTCAATCAGGTACGCCGCAGGGGCTATGGCGTCGATGTATACACTCCCAACGAGAGCGTAGACTTCATCATTGGCGACCGCATCGAGTTGCTCGACAATGTTCGCGAGGAGAGGGCAAGGGAACTTGGCTTCGAACTCTTGCGCAAAGACGACCTGATTCGTTGGGGTGTCTTCTACAACAATATGCGCGACATTGCGCCCAGCGTGCCTATGGGCTTCACCTCTTCGTACTATGTGGCTGCACGCCAGTACTTCGGCAATGTTTCGGCAAGGGATGAACTGTGGCCTATCCCCTACTACGAGATGAGCCTTAATAAGTATCTCGAACAGAACAACGGCTGGTAGAACCACATAGAGTATGGTTTATAACAAATTTTTATGATTTGACTATGAATACAAATAAGATACAAACTGTTTTGAGGCTATGTGGCGTGGCAATGTTCGCGCTGCTGGCGGTAGCCTGCGAAGAGAACAAGGAGGTTACCACTCCCACCTTCGATGTGAAGGCTGACAAGGCCGTAGTGAGGGTTGGCGAGAGGGCTGTCTTCAACTTCGAGGGCAATGCAGATATCATATCGTTCTACTCGGGCGAAGAGGGTAACGACTACGACTACAAGTCCACCAACCGTATTTTGCCTGCGGAGATGTATATGTCGTTCACAATTATGACCTCTTCGGGCACTGAGGGTTATCCCAACCCTGCACGCCTTCCCATCTACTACTCCACCGACTTCTCGGGCAACTACACCGAGGAGGATATCGAGGCTGCTACTTGGATTGAGATTACCGACCTCTTTAAGATGCCTACCGATGTGGGTCAGCAGATCTCCTCTGGTGCGGTATCTATGACCGACTTCTTTGCTGAGTCGGACCATATCTACCTCGCAATGTACTATCAGGTGGAGACTTACGATGCCTCCGCCGCAGGTGGCGAGGGTAATGGTCGTACCCAGTGGAATGTGATGAACTTCTTGATTGAGGGACAAACCCAAAACGATGCGGGTGTGCTCTACGATCCCGCCACAATTGGTTGGCAGTTCGTCTATCCCGATTGGGACAATAGTTTTGGTTTGACTCCCGAGGCGAACCTCCCCAACATCAACTCTTCGAGAGTTTTGTTCCGTTCGGAGTTCCGCCCCACCGAGGATAAGAAGGTATGGTGCATTTCGGGCAGGATTGACAAACAGGATGATGTAAACCTTGGTTTCGACCGTCCTTTGTCTATCAAGAGTTACGCCGACCCTGCGATGACCTCCTACTACCACATCTACAACACCCCCGGCACCTACACAGCCTCCTTCATTGGAGTAAATGCGAGTGTCTATGGTCGCGAAGAGGTTGTTCGTCAGGTGGAAGTAGAGGTTGTATACGACGAAGGCTCCATCTCGCAACCCGAAAAAGAAGAGTGGAAATAATAACCAATAAAAGAAGAGAAAAGATATGAAACGCAATATATTATTTCCCGCAATACTTGCAGTGCTACTTGCAGGCTGCACAATGGTAGAGCCCAACACCTTGCAGGGTGAGGGCGAAGAGGGGCTTGTGAAGTTCACAGCCAACACTGCCACCACCAAGGTTAGCATCGCTGTGGGCGAGCAGAGCCCCGTGCTGGCGTGGGAGGCTGGCGATCAGGTCGGCATCTTCGACCTCGCCGAGGACGACTCTCGCAACTACTGCTACAATGTAACTCCCGCCGAGGATGCAACACTCTGCAACCTCTTGCCCAACAGCACCCAGAAGGCATACTACGGCACCGACGAGGAGCAGACCTTCTATGCCTACTATCCCTATAATGACGAGGCATCGGAGATGGCTTGTGAGTTCCCCTTGTCGCTCCCTCGCGTACAAACTCAGTCGGCGAGTGGCGATGTTCAGCACCTCAAAGAACTCAACTTTATGGCGGCTCAGACCACCGTCACCGATGGTGGTGCTACCAACTTGGCTTTCGAGAGTGTCTTTGCTTTTGTTCGCTTCGATGTGCTTCTGAAAGAGGAGTATGATGTTAACATCAAACAACTAAGGCTCAAATCGACCGCAACTCCTCTTGCAATGACAAGCGGCACTATCAACCTTACCGATGGTTACATCCTCCCCGTTGAGGCTAACAACGACATCACCCTCGCAGTTGAGGACCACCTTGTGATTAATAACACCGAGGCTCAGCAGGGCTATATGATGGTACTCCCCGGCAGCCATGCCGAGGGTACACTCAGCATTGAGGTTGTTGCTATCGACAACTCGGTGGCAACCGTTGCTCTGCCTGCCGTTACCTTCAAGGCTAACGGCTACTACGAGCGTACTGTTGAGGTTTCTGTTGACGACTTCGTACAGAGCGAGCCATTTGACATCACGGCTGAGAGCCTCACTGGTAAGGTTGGCGAGCCCGTGGTATTCTCCATCAGTGGCATTGCTGACTCCATCGGTTGCTACACCGGCGAAGAGGGTCACGACTACGACTACCACAACACCGACCGCTATGCGTACGACAAAGAGTTGACTCTTTCGTTCAATATCGGATATGTGAATGGTGATGACCTCAACCCCGAACTCTTCCGTGTGAAGGTGTCGCAAGATTTCTCGGGCGAGTATACCGAAGAGGAGGTGCTGAGTGCAACTTGGACTGATATTACCCACCTCTTTACACTTCCCGAGGAAGTTACAAGTTCCTCGGCGAACTATATTGAGGCAGGAACGGTAGACCTTGTTCCATACTTGGAGGATGCTACCAAGGAGTGCTATATTGGTCTTTTTGCTCGCGTGACTGGTATTCCCGAAGACGAGAAAGTTTCGGGTCACGGTCGTACTCAGGTATTCGTTTCGCGATTCAATGTCAATAGTGTTGCCGAAGATGGTACAACCACAAGTTTGATTGTTGAGGATGCTATTGCAGATAACGCTACAATGATTTTGGGCGACGAGTATGAGAATGACCAAGAGAAGAACTATCCTCAGTTCAAGAAAAACAACACGCTTGGCAACTATGTTTGGTTCTCTTCTATGTTCCAACCCGCAGAGAATATGTATTCATACATGGTGACCAAACCTTTGGCTCTTGCTAACACCAACCTCGGTCCCGACACTGCGATAGTTGTTCAGAGTGCTACCGACAGCCCCGTAAGCGAGTACAGTTACACCTTCAACGAGGCAGGTACTTACGAGGTGGTATTTGTGGCTCACAGCGTATCGCTCACCGGCGAGGCTGTGGAGGAGGTTAATACCTTCACGATAACTATTGAGGAGTAATCCCATAAATTCAGTAAAAATGCAGAGGAAAATGCGTTTGTGTTTGTTAATTTCGTTGCTCTGTGCCGCTTGTGGTGGCGGCACAGAGGACAACGGCGGAACAGTTGGTGGTCCAGAGGTGACCTCTGATGGCGCCCTTAATGTTTGCGGCGAGTTGATTGACATCCGCGATGTCGCAAAAGATAGCGTCTTCCCCATCTGCGACACCTACCACTACAACGAGTCGCTACCTACCGAGTTGAGCCAACTCAAATGCGCTGTGAGCGTCAAGGAGATGCGCGGCGTGGAGCGATTTGCTTGTTCGGAGACAAGAGGTGTCTATCTGGGCACAACGGCTCCTATCGAGGCTGTGGGATGGAGCGATACGGGTAAGCGCTTCACGGTAACCAACGGCGAGGGTGGTTTGGATATAGAGTATATGCTCTATCGCTACAAAATCAACGAGCCCTCCACTTGGATTGATGTTCCCGTAGTAAAGGACCAATACGCAAGCACCCTCCTATTCGCAAAGGATATCATCGTGAGGGACACCGAGCAGTATGGTACCCTCATTGCCAAAGCAGACCAACTGAGGGCACACAACATCGCCAACCCGAGCATTATCATCCTCCCCAACGGCGATTTGTTGGCGGCTTGTACGGGCGCGTTGCGCGACACCACTGGCAAGGGCGCATGGGTATCCTTCTTCGCCTCGACCGATGGTGGCGAAAGTTGGCAGGTGCGCAGCAAGGGGCAGATAACAATGTCCTACCAGAGCACCTTCCTCCACAAAGGGGTACTCTACATCATGGGTACCGACAAGCCGGCAGGTAATGTGGTAATCCACGCCTCCTACGACAACGGCTACTCTTGGACCGATGCTACCGACGACAAAAACGGTCTGTTGGTCGAAGGCGAATTCCACTCGGCACCAGTGCCTGTGGCAATCTGGAACGGGCGTGTCTGGCGAGGCATGGAGACCAACGAAACCAACAAAAAGGTCTTTGTGATGTCGGCTCCCGTAGATGCCAATCTGCTGGATGCCTCCTCGTGGACTATGAGCAATATGATTATCTACGACAAGTCGTGGGCTATCAATGGCGAAAACCTCACGGGTAGCGAGATGATTGAGGGTAATGTGGTCGTAACACCCGACAACAAGTTGGTCGATATCTTGCGTGTGAGCGAAAAACGATATAGTCGCTCCATCGCAATGGTAAATGTGGAGAACTCCAAAAAGATTAGTTTTGACCCCTCAACCGGTTTCTACCAACTCCCTGGTGGAGGTAAGAAGTTTACCATTCGCTACGACGAAACCACGGGTAAGTATTGGACCATCACCAACCCCGCCGACCAAAGCCTCTATGGCAAAGTCGCCGAGGGTTACTACTCCAATGGTATTCGCGCCGACTTGTTGCGCAACCGAATGGTGCTATACAGTTCCATTGACCTGAAAAATTGGACCGAGGAGAGAGTGATTATGGCTGTTGATGAGCCCTTCTTCCACGGTTTCCAATATGTCGATTGGCAGTTCGATGGCGATGATATTGTGTCGGTTATCCGTATGGCAGCACCCGAAGAGAGGGGTCTGCCCAACCGTCAGCACGATGCCAATATGCTCTCTTTCAAAAGGATAGAAAATTTCCGCACAAAACAGTAAATAAACAATATGACCATGAAACTCACTAAATGGATTCTCTCAATGTTGGCGGTGACAATCGTTGCATTGTCGACCATAGCACAACAACCCATAAGCGGCACCCCACTCCTCTCGGGTGAGGAGGATGGACTTGCGCCCTATGACTTTGGTATGACATACAGCAACAGCCCTGTGGGTTATGCTTACATCTCCTCCCAGGAGTATCCGGACATCTTCGTTTGGATATCGGCAGGCTTCCCCGAGGTGCGCAACACCCTCTTCCGCTGCCCCTTCAAGCGCGTGCTGCCCAACGGTCAGTTGGTCTACGGCAAGCCCGAGGAGGTATTGATGCCCTGGGAGAAAAAGGCTAAGGGCAAACCTTCGAGGTTTACCATCTGGCAGACCGAGGATGGCGACACCTACGGAACGTGGATGAGCGCCAAGAAACTTATCGTGGCACACCTCCACCCCACAGGCGGTCACTTCGACTCTATGGAGGAGACCACAATGGAAGGACTCAGCAGCTCGGTTGGCGGCTTGGAGATTTGGAGTAACGATGGCAGGACTGCCGAGTGCGTTATGCTCTCGGGCAAGAAGGGTAAGTATCGCCCCAGCGATACCGAGGAGAAAAACCCCATCTCGAACGCCTTGTCATACTACGACGGAGCCTCCATCTATCGTGGCGAACTGCCTTATAGCGGTGTATATCGTGCTGCCTTCGACCTGAAAACTATGGCTCTGCTCGAAGAGGGCAACCTCATAACTCCCGACAACCGCACAATGCTCTCTTCGTCGAGTGTGGTGCGTGTGGAGGACAAAAAGCAGGGTATTGATGGCTATATCGTAACCTCTACGCTCGGCTCGCTCAAATATGTGCCCGCGCGTAAGAGCGAGAACTACAACTATGTGCGCGACGAGAAGGGCAATGTGCTGACCCACCCCGCACACGGTGCCAAAGCCATATCGTTCCCCTCGGCAGACGGCACCCGTCGAGACCTTATTATCGGCGGCGAGGGAGCTGTCTACCACTATCGCTTTATGGGTATGGGCGAGGACGGTATGCCTCGTTACAGCACCCCTATGGAGGTGTTGCAGCCCAATGCACCCCTCTACTCGGGCTCGCTGACCGTTCCCAATGTCGTTGATTGGAATGGCGACGGCGCACTCGACATCGTGGCGGGCAACTCGGAGGGCAGACTGCTCTTCTTCAAGAACCGCGGCACCAATCAAGAGCCCAATTTTGCGATGTCGGAGCCTATCTACTCCGACGGCGAGCCAATCTGTATCCGCCCCGGCTATCACGTAGTGCAGGGTCCCTTGGAGGCAGCTTGGGGCTACCTCTGCCCAACGGTTGTAGACTGGAATGGCGACGGATTGCTCGATGTTATAGTTTCGGGCTCGAAGGCGAAATATGAACTCATGCTCAACAAGGGCACTGCTACCGAGCCAGCCCTCGACAAGCCTCGCCCCATTTCGTGCGACAATCTGGAATTGTGGGGCACTTGGCGCGTACGCCCTGCCATTGCCGAGATTGAGGGCAAGATGGCTATGGTGATTATGGACGAGGATAACGCACTCCACCTCTATTGGCGCGAAGACGACCTCAATGTGAGCGATGGTGGCAAACTGACTCTCAAAGATGGTCGTTACATCACCGGTCACAACCAAAACAATGAACGCTATGGTCAGAAGGGACGAGGCAAACTCGCCTTTGTAGACTGGGATGGAGATGGCGACCTCGACCTGCTTGTCGGCTCCGTAAAACGCTCCTCCTACCCTTCGCCCGAGCGCGGATTGCCCTTCAAGAGTTTCAAACGCAAAGATGTCGGTATGCAGGTTATGCTCTTCAAGAATGTCGGCTCGAACAAGAAGATGAAGTTTGCCGAGCCTGTACAACTCCAATTCAAGGGCGAGAACTTCTACCTTGGCGCACACTCCAACGCACCCATCCCCTGTATGCTGGGCGACACCTCGGGTGGTGTAAACCTGCTGGTTGGTTGCGAAAGCGGCAAGTTCTTCTTCTTTGAGCATAAGGATATTACATATCTCACTATTGACGGCGAGAAAAAGCAATAGTTGTTGGATAATTGAGAGATTATTATGTTGAGCAAGACAAAGACCCTTTATAAGACTCTTTCGCGAGTGGTTTTACACTTTGCGGCGTGTGCTGCGATGGTCTTAGCGGGTTGCGACACCCCCGAAGAGTATATACCATCGCCCGACGATGACGACGATTCGATGGGATACTTCCCCGAATTGTCGAACTATGCAATTGAGAGCAACACCCCCATCCCTTCGAACCTCTCGGAGGGTGTGGCACCCCTTTCGCTCGACTATTGCTACTCACATGTGGTGGTGGGTACAATCTATGACTCTTCGCCACACTATCCCGACCTCTTTGTTTGTGGTACGGGTGGTCTGTCGCAGAGTTATGGTGGTCGCTTGGGACTCAGTTACTACGAGTTCAGCAAAGTATTGGAGGATGGTCGCTTGCTCTACAACCAATCTTATATGGTCACTGAGGCTCCGTGGGAACTGGACAGTGCAGCCATACAGATTATCAAAATCGGCAACACCATTTATGGCGTGAAAATCACCAAAACACGCATCTATGTTGCCGAGTACGACCGCGAAATTCACTCTTTTGGCTCGGCGTGGAAGTACGAGAACAAGTTAACGGGACTACCTTATGCCATGTCTGCTTTCGATGTTGCGGTAAGCAAGGATGGCACCGATGCCGACATCTCCATGATTGCCTACACCACACCGAGCGAAACGCCCGAGAGCGACTACGAAACCGACTCGTTCTATGATAGTAGTGGCGCATGGCTGGGAACTTTCCCCGAGGGTGCGGTCTACCGTACCAAGGTGGAACTTTCGGGATGGACCCAAATGGAGGATGTTGTTAAGGTTAGTCGCAAAGAGCAAGATATTATTAATCCCACAAGCATCGCTCTGGCAAAAGGTAGTGATTGGAGTGGCTACATCATGGCAAACAAGGCGGGAGTTCTCAAATTTCTCCCTTGGTCGCCTACCGATGCGGCAGACTATGTTGTGGGTGCCGACGGAGAGCAACTCACAAACCGCAGTAATGTAAAGAAAGTTTTGACGATCAATCGCGACCGCGACGGTAACTTCGACGACTTCATAACCTCGGGAGAGGGTGCAACATACCTCTATCGCTATGCTGGCTATCGCAATTCGTACGGAACACCCGTATATGAGGCTGCCGAGATGGTTATGATGAGCGAGGGCGACCTCTATTCGGGCTCACTTACGGTGCCAAGCGTGGCAGACTGGGATGGCGACGGTGCGCTCGACATCATCACCGGCAACTCCGAAGGTAGACTCATCTTTTTCCACAACTACGGCACAGACGAGAGCCCAAGTTTTGGCGAGGGAGAGTATATGACCGTCGGAGGCAAGGAGTTTTGTGTGAGAGCAGGATACTACGAGTTGCAGGGTCCCATGGAGGCTTGTTGGGGATACCTCTGTCCCTCGGTATTCGATTGGGATGGCGACGGATTGCTCGATATTGTCTTCTCCTACAACGAGGGTAAATATATGTATATGCCCAACATTGGTACGACTACCGCTCCTGTGCTGGGTGCGCCTCGCACGATTATGTGCGATGGTATGGAACTCTATGGTGTGTGGCGCGTACGCCCCGCCATTGCCCGCATTGACGGCAAGGTCATGATGATGATTCAAGACGGCGAGAATGCCCTACACATCTATTGGCAGACCTCGCCCACCTCGGTAACAGATGGTGGCAAGGTGGAGTTGATTGACGGCAAACATATCACAGGTCACAACAACCGCGAAGAGACTGTTGTGCAGTATGGTCGTGGCAAACTCAACTTTGTGGATTGGGACTTGGATGGCGACCTCGATTTGCTGGTCGGCACTGTCAAACGCCACTCTTTCCCCTCGCCTGAGAGAGGACTTCCCTTGTCGCGTTTGAATTTGAAGAAAACGGGTATGCAGGTGTTGCTGTTTACCAACGAGGGCACCTCTGCTGAGCCTCGCTACGCCTACCCCGAGCAGTTCCTTGTGAATGGCAAGGATAGACCTCTGGGAGCCCACTCCAACGCTCCCGTTGGGTGTATGTTGGGCGAAACAAGCAAGGGTCCCAACCTTATTGTCGGCGTGGAGAGTGGCAGGTTTATGTTCTTCCACCGCAACGATCTCACCACAACACCTATTCCATAAACAAAAAGAGCCATGAAAGAGATTTTTAGACATATATTGGTGGTTGTGGCTATGGCGGTGCTCGTTGTAGCATGCAACACCCCCGAGGAACAACCCAAAAACGAACCACCCGTAGACCCCCCTGTGGAGGGCTCCACGCTTGTGAGTGGCGAACCACTTGTCGCCACGCTCAATGGTGGGATGGCTCCCTTTGTGCTTGGCGAGAACATTTCGCATAGCGTAGTGGGTGCGCTACCAACCGCCAACGCCTCATATCCCGACCTCTTGGTCGTTGGACGAGGAGGTATAGATAATGGCGGTTTGTACCGCTCTCCCTTTGTGCGTACTGCCACCGATGGAAGGCTCATCTATGCCGTAGGTTCGCCTGTGGAAGAGAGCCCTTGGAAGGCAGACGGTAACCTCAAAGTGGCTTGTGTGGGTGACCGCACATTAGCCTTTACGGTCGAAAGTGGTGCGCTCAATATCTGGCTCTACGACGCGAACAAAAACTCTTTCGGTGGCGACCATATCGCCTCGCTCTCGCTCCCCGAAGTGCTTCACGAGGTGGCAGCGATAGAGGTTGTGGAGGTTGCCGATGGCAAGATTCAGTTGCTCCTGCTCGGACTTACGGTGGTGGCAGAGGAGCCCTCGATGGAGGATGTTACGGAGTCGTACTACGACACCCTCGGCACCTATCGTGGCGAGATGTCTGTGGGTGCCCTTTGGCACGCAGAACTCTATGAGGAGGATTTGGCTCTCTGTGGCGAACCTACCCAAGTGGGTCCCGACCACCTCATAATCTCCCCCGCGGGTGTTTGCGCCCTCTCCAAAGAACTCTATGTGGTAGCCAACACATTCGGCTCGATAAAGTTCATCGGTAGCGATGGTGCTGTTTCGCAACCCACCTCCCCCGATGGCTCGGCACTGCGCAATCGGTCGGTTGTGGAGAGCCTGTGTACTCTCTCCGAGGAGCGTTTTATCGCCTCGGGCGAGGGTATTACACAACTCTACACCCGCCAGAGCGAAGGTGTATGGCTTGCAGAGCCTATTATGATGGAGGGCGGTGGACTCTATGCGGGGTCGATGGCTGTTCCCAATGTGGTAGATTGGGATGGCGACGGCAGACTCGATATTGTTGTGGGTAACTCCTCGGGCAACCTCATCTTCTTCAAAAACCACGGCACCAATACTCTACCCGCCTTTGGCGAGGGCGAACCGCTCTGCTCGTGTGGCGAAGTGGTGGAGATAAGAGCCGGCTACTACTCACTCGGTGGTCCTCAGGAGTCGGGCTGGGGTTTTTTGTGCCCCACGGTCGTAGATTGGGATGGCGACGGTGTGCTCGATGTTGTCTACTCGTTCAACGAGGGTGTTATAGAGGTTATGCGAGGCATCAAGGGTGGCTCGGTACCTCAACTTGGTATGCGAGAAAAGGTAACACTCGACAATATGGAGATTGCCGGCATGTGGCGTATGCGACCCGCAGTAGCCACAGTGAACGGTGTGACCTATATGGTAACTATGGATATTGAGGATAGGGTCCACATCTACGAGCGTCGCGCAAGCAACGCTGTGATAGATCGAGGTGTTGCAACCCTCAACTTCTCGGAGCCCATAACGGGCTATCGCGCAACCGTTGAGCACTCGCTTGCCGAGAGAGGACGCGAGAAACTCCACCTTGTGGACTGGGATGCCGATGGCGACCTCGACCTGCTGGTGGGTGTGCCCATCACAGCATCGTTCCCCTCTCCAACAAAGGGTCTTCCTTGGTCGCGCTACCCCATCGAAGGGTTGAATATACTACTCTTGGAGAACATTGGCTCCAATAGTGAGATGAGTTTTGCCTATCCGCGCCAACTCCTATTCAAGGGGCGCGACCTCTCGCTCGGCACACTCTCCATTGCCCCCACAATATGTGGCTTGGGGGATGTATCAACGGGCGACAATCTGCTTGTCGGCTGCGACAACGGAGCACTCTACTTCTTCTCGCGTAAAGACCTTTCACGCTCCATTTCACTATGGTAAAACCCACACCAGACATCTCTTGGCGGCACTTAGCAAGGTTGGCTCTCGTGGCAGTACTTCTGCTCTCGGCAACCTCGCTGTGGGCACAACAGAGCCCTAACCTGTCGGGCAAGGTTTCCGACTCTACAACCGGCGAGCCACTTGTGGGAGCCGTCGTGGAGGTTTTTGACACCCGTTCAGAGAGGGTCGATGTGGCAACCTCCGACCTGAGAGGCAACTTCGGGTTCACCGTTCCCGCAGGCGACTACACCATCGTTGTGGAGTATCTGGGTTATGAGCAATATCGCTATGAGGTGGCGGTGGCTGATGTGGGTGCCAATATGGGCAACCTTGCACTGCGCACACAGAGTGTAGTCATCGACGATATCAAGATTGAGGGTGCAATGATGCGCACCTCCATAAAGGGCGACACAACAATCTACAACGCCTCTGCCTTCAAGGTGGCAGGCGATGCCGACGCACACAAGATGCTCTCCAAGATGCCTGGTGTCTCCATAGACAACAGTACCATAGAGGTGCATGGTCGCAGCGTCAAGCGTGTGTATGTCAATGGCAAGGAGTTCTTCGCCTCCGACCCGATGGCTGCGGTTAAGAATATCCCCGCAGATATGATTGACTATGTCGAAACATACTACAAACTGAGCGACAATGCCGAGATGACGGGTATTGATGATGGCGAAGGCTATATGGCAATCAACATCATCACTGCCGAGGACAAGGAGAGGGGCGTTTTCGGCAAGGTCTATGTTGGTGGCGGTGGCGAGAAGATGGGTGTCGTGGGCGGTAGCCTCAACTATCTGCAAAACGACCGCCACATTGCAGCCATAGGACTGCTGAACAACATAAACCAAATGAACTTCTCCGACCAAGATGTATCGGCTGTGAGCGGCGGAGGGTCGAATGGTATTTTCGAGGTCAAACCCCTCAGGGGGGTGAGCGAGGTGGGGTCGTTTGGTGTGAACTATAATGACCGTTGGGGCAAAAGGGCTAAGGTGTCGCTACACTACTTCTTCAACGATATCGACAACCACGACATCGCAACCACCGACCGCATAACACACACCGCCAAGGAGCACAAAAAGGTACTCTACGATGCCACAGCCGACAACCGTTCGTTGCGCAAGATGCACCGCTTTGGAGGACGCATCGACATTACTCTTTCGCCCAAACAATCCATCTCGTTGAAGCCCTCGGTAGTGTGGCAGGACCACTCCACAACAAGCAACACATTTAGCCTTACGAACAACCTTCTCCACGCGGACACGGTGTTTGTATATCGCCGCATGGCTCTCTCGGAGGTGTTGCAGCAGAGCCTCAATATCTCCAACAACATCTCCTATCGTCTTCGTCTGAGGCAAAAACGCGAGGTCTTTGTTGTGTCGCTCAACACCAAATATACCACAACAGACTACCTCTCAAACCCCGAGCAATACACCTTCAAAAACTTCGACGAGAGCGAGTTCATACCCGAGAATGCCACTTCGACAAGTTTCCAACATCACGACCGTAATACACCAAATTACAGCCTCATAACAACGGTTAGTTATGCTCGACCCATAAATCGCAGGTCTATATTTACGGTGGTTTATAAGTATTCGCTCAGTGGCTCCTCGACCGACAAGAAGGTCTACAAGTCGAGCAAACCCATCGAAGACCTCGAAGCCTGCTATCGCCCCGATGTATCAACAATCTTCGATGCCAACTACACAACTCACAGAGCGGGTGTGCAGTATAAATACGGCAAGGGTAAGACGACGCTTACGGGTGGTCTGCACTATCAGTTTGTAGATTATGTGGGCACCTATTTTGAGCCCAATAGTGAAACGGTGCACCAGAGATATGGCGATGTGGTCTACTCGCTGGTTACAAACATCGCTTTCAGTCCCATCAGCAGGCTGAAAATAGATGCCGTAAGTTCGCTCAACAACCCAACTCCAATACAGTTGCAGAGCGTTTTGAATACTTCGAGTTCGCAATTTCTGCGTATCGGTAATCCCGAGTTGAAGCAGTCCTATCTCCACCGTATAAATCTCAATTGGCTCTACACCTTGCCACAAAAGGGCACCTCGCTCTCGATAACTTCGCGCGTGAGAATTAACAACTCCTACATTGCCGACCGACTTGTTGTTGATACGCCCGATTATGTCTTGCCCAATGGCGAACTACTCGGCGAGGGTAACCAATTTGCCAAGCCGGAGAATATGCGCGGATATTGGGATGCTCGCCTGAGGGTTGGCTACGGTGTGCCTGTCAAGTGGTTTGGCGGAAATCTAAACATAAGGCTTGGTGGTAGCGTGGGACAAACCCCAAGTATTCTTAACGACACACACCTGTTGCTTAACATGGCTTATGGAGAGGTTGCTGCCAATCTCAGCAGCAACATCAGCGAGTATTTGGACTTCTCGCTCTCCTACAACGGGCGATACAACAGCACAAAGACCCGCCTTATGAACGACTATGTGAGCAACGACTATCTTACCCATAGTGCCGCTGGCGAGGTGAAGTATGTCACACCCCACAACTTTATGCTCTCTGCCTCGGCGGAGTGGTACGACTACAAGGCTCTCGGCACCGACTATCACAACAGTCGCCTTATCTGCAACCTCTATGTGGGTCGCAAAGTGCTGCCACGAAGTTTGGGCGAAATTAGTTTTGGCGTGAACGACCTCTTCAATCAAGGAGCCGTAATTTCGCGCAGGGGCATTAATACAACGGCTATTACGGTTAGCACAAATATCGGCATGGGGCGTTATTGGTTGGTAAAATTTGTCTACAACATACGATTCTATGCCCGCAAGAGGTTGCCCGAATAGGGGTGGGTTGGCATGAAGAAAAAATAAGGTACATTTGAATACAAATGTACCTTATTTTTTCTTGGCAAAAGCACCTATAAATTACTCGCCTTGAATTTGTTACCAAACTTTTGAGTAAGCCACACAACAAACCCGCCAACCAACGCTCCCAAAATCCAGCCAAAAAGCACTTGCGAAAGGAAGTGAACGCCCAAATAGATGCGCGAGTAGCCCACAAAGAACACCCACAGAGGCATCCAACGCCAATAACACCTACTATCGCGCAAGGCACAACAGCCTGTCACCAAAAATATCGACATTGTAGTTGCGGCGTGTGCCGATATGGTGCCGTAGCGACCATAGATGCAGTATGCCTCTCTAATGGGATTCCACACAAGGTGCAGGTGTTCCTTTACACCCTCCACCCTATTGGGGCGCAACATCTGATAGGTCTCCTTAAAGTAGTTGCATATTTGGTCGCTGAGTGCCACGCTGAGCACCACCGCCAACAAAATAACCACCATATAACGCCAGCCCCATCTACGATAGGTAAGCCAAAGGAGCAATAGGTAGAGTGGAGCATAAGTCAGTTTCTCCGAGATGAGCCACATAAGCCTATCCACAACCACCCCTCCGTCGAAATTGAGGGCAAGGGTGGCACTATGGTCGAGTGCCGTCAAATTCATACACTAAATGTTTGGGTTGTTTGTTTCGGTTCGGGGTTAGTCGTTGTCGCGTGCAAACCCCAAGTAGTAGAGCAGTGTAGCAATAGCACTGAGTGCCGCCACAAGATAGGTGCGAGCCGCCCAGCGGAGCGAAGTGGTGGCACCCTCCATCTGCTCGGGGGAGAGAATTCGTGCCCCTTCAAGCCATGCCAAAGCCCTTGCCGAGGCGTTGTACTCCACGGGGAGGGTTACGATTGAGAAGAGTGCCGAGGCGGCAATCATTGCAATACCCACCCAAAAAACTGCAGGGAATGAGTTGAGCAACACAATACCCAAAAGTACAACCCAAGTCGAGAGTGACGAGGAGATTTGAATGACGGGCACGAGTGCCGAGCGCAATCGGAGCGGTGCGTAGCCCTGAGCGTGCTGTATAGCATGACCGCACTCGTGGGCAGCCACAGCCGCAGCCGCAATTGACGCACTCGCATAGACACTCTCGCTGAGGTTTACGGTGCGAGTTGCGGGGTTGTAGTGGTCTGTGAGGTGTCCGCGCGTAGCAACAACCTTCACATCGTAGATACCGTTGTCGCGCAACATCTTCTCCGCCACATCCTTACCCGTATAACCTGCGGGGAAGGGCTCGTGGGAGTATTTTTTGAAGACCGATTGGAGCCTTGCCTGCACAATCATTCCAACAACGGCAATGACTATTAGCAACAAATAGGAACCTGTCATACTTTTTTCGCAAATTGGTTTTTCAATATAACGCTTATGGGGCGAGGTCTATTATTCTACAAATTTGTAGTAGGAGTCTGCCTGTGCTGTGGGGGTGAGGACTATCTCGCTAATGTTGACATGCGAGGGTTGCGATGTTGCCCACACAATAGCCGCCGCAATATCCTTACCTACAAGAGGTTGCAAGCCTTTGTAAACCCCGTCTGCCCTCTGCTGGTCGCCATGGAAACGCACCACCGAGAACTCTGTTTCGACCATACCTGGGCGAATCTCCGTAACACGAATACGATGGCGCAAAAGGTCGATACGCATACCGTGCGAAAGGGCGTGTACGGCGTGTTTGGTGGCACAATAAACATTGCCATTCTCGTAGACCTGAGTTCCTGCCGTAGAGCCAAGATTGACAATATGACCACCCTTGCCACGCTCAATCATCCTATTCGACACCGCGCGGGTAATGTAGAGAAGTCCCTTAACATTGGTATCTATCATTGCGTTCCAATCCTCCGAACGACCCTCATTGAGATGCTCCAAGCCCGAAGCCAACCCCGCATTGTTTACCAAAACATCTATCTGGGCAAACTCCTCAGAGAGGTTGGCAATGGCATCGTTGCACTCCTGCTCACTCCTAACATCGAAAGTGAGGGCGAGAACGGCTACTTTGTGTTGTGTTTCAAGTTCGGCTTTGAGGCTCTCCAAACGCTCGCCACGACGACCTGTAATGATGATTTTATCCCCTTGTGCGGCGAAAGCGCGTGCTGTCGCCTCGCCAATTCCAGAGGTTGCTCCTGTTACTAAAACTACCTTGCTCATTGTTCGTTTTGTTTTTTGTTGTTTTTCTGATGGTAAATATACCGTTTTTTTCGTACTTTTGAGCCGACACAAGGGGAAATTATGGCAAAAGAGAGGGTAGAACTGTTTTTGGCTCGACGAATAGCCCCCCAAAGGGGTGAACGGAGTGGTGCGATGACGGGCATCGCACGCCTTTGTGTTGCCATTTGTGTTGCGGTGATGTTGGTGTCGCTCTCGGTTGTTTCGGGTTTCAAGGACGCCATGCACCAAAAACTTACTGGTTTAGATGCGCACATAACGGTTGAACCCCCCGGCTCTTATGGGGCTCTCGAAACACACCCTCTCACGCGCAACGCCGAATTTGAGGCAAAGGTTGCCGAGTTCGACCACTTCCACTCCATAACCCCATTTGCCACACGAGCAGGTATTGTCAAGAGCAACAACGCAATGCAGGGGGCTCTTTTGAGGGGTATTGCGGAGGGCTACGACTCTCTCTTCTATCGCTCGGCACTCGTAGAGGGTACTCTTCCCCGCGTTGCAACCTCGGAGCGCAAAAAAGATATTCTTATATCCCAAACCCTCGCCAATCTTTTGGATGTGGGTGTGGGCGAGAAGGTTGAATTTATCTTCACTTCGCCCAACAGCACCATTCGCCGCGATAGTTACAAAGTGTCGGGCATATACTCTACGGGGATGTCCTCAATGGAGCAAAACCTCACAATTACCGACCTTCGCAATGTGCAACGACTCAACGGCTGGGAAGAGGGCAAAGTGTCGGGCTATATGATTATGGCTGAGGATTTTGACAGCATGGAGGAGTTGTGTGGCGAGGTGCGAGCCGAAGCCTATTTGGCGGGCGATGAGGAGTTGTGGCGCACGCTCAACATATCCAACAACTATCCCCAAATCTTCGACTGGCTTGCCACTCACGACATCAACGGGGCGGTCATTATTGTCATAATGTTGGCGGTGGCTCTGCTCAATATGATTTCGGCTCTGCTCATTATCATCTTTGAGCGTATCCGCATGATTGGCACGCTCAAATCGCTCGGTATGCGCAATAGGGGTGTGCAGAGAGTTTTTCTCTTGTGCGGATTGCGAATTATACTCTCCGGATTGCTGTGGGGCAACCTCATTGGAGGAGGACTACTCGCGCTACAACACTTTACCCACATCGTAAAACTCGACCCTGCGGCTTATCTCCTCTCGGCAGTCCCTGTGGGTTTTGAGTGGGGTTGGTGGCTCGGATTGAACATTTTACTACCCATCGTGCTACTCCTATTGCTGATGATACCGGTGGCGATAACCTCGCGTATGCGCCCCGACCAAACGCTTAAATACCAATAGAACAATGGTTGTTTTATCCCCCAAAGGACCCAACAAGGAGGCTGTGGAGCGAATGTTCAACGAGATTGCTCGCTCCTACGACCGCATCAACACGCTCCTTTCGTTTGGCACAGACGATAGGTGGCGTCGTAAACTTGTGGGGATGGTTGCCAAGAGTGGCGCACAAGAGATTTTGGATTTGGCAGCAGGTACGGGCGAAGTAACCATTGGTCTTGCCAAAAAACTGCCCCAAAGCCACATCACGGCAGCAGACCTCTCGGAGGGTATGCTGAGTGTTGCCAAACGCAAATTGGAGCGCGAGGGGTTAGACAAGAGGGTGGATGTTGTGGTGGCAGATGCCGAGTCGCTCCCTTTTGAGGACGAGAGTTTCGACTGCGCAACACTCGTCTTTGGTATTCGCAACTTCTCGGCACCCGCAACAGCCCTAAACGAACTATACCGCGTCACCCAAAGCGGTGCAACGGTCTACATTATGGAGTTTGGCACCCCTCGCAAGGGTCTTTGGAGGTGGTGCTACCAACTCTACCAACGCCATGTGATGCCCTTTGTGGGGGGTCTTCTCTCGGGCAAATGGCAAGCATACCGCTACCTCCCCACATCTATTGACTCCTTCTCAAAGAGGGTCGATGTGGCAACACTTATGGAGAGTGCAGGATTTAGAGATGCCCAAACACTGCCTCTCACGGGCGGAATTGCAAAATTATATGTTGCACACAAATGATTGCAAAAACGATGAAACAACCTCTCATTAAAATATGGAACCTTGCCGCACTTGTGGTAACGATGGTGGTCCTCTCGGGATGTAACCTCCTTTCGCTCAACGACTTTGTGCTAAAAGATGCCAAGATACTCTCTTTCGACCTCTCAAAGGGGGCTACGGTGGAGTTGACCGTTGAGAACAAATCGTTCTTTAAGGTTACGATAATGGATGGAGAACTTGTCGCCGACCTCAAAGGCGACCCTATTGGCGAGATTTTTATGAAAAATTCGGTGGTGTTGCCAAGACGAGCAACCACAACCGCCACTCTCGATGTTGGGATGCGCTTTGCCTCCCCTATTGCGGCACTCAAAGCACTCGGCATACTAACATCCTCGCCCGAAGACCTAACGATTTCGGGGTATGGTGAGGGTAAAATATGGCTGTTTAGGAAGCGTTACGAAAGGCGCGATGTGCCTATTTCGAAATTTATCAGTATCTTTGGCGAGCCAAAAGAGTATTTGAAGGACTAAAAAACGGAGAGATAATGAAGCGGATTATATTATATCTAATCTTATCGGTGGTATTGGGTTTGGTGTCGATGGATGCTATGGGACAACAACTTAGCGACTTTGAAGAGAGGCTTTCGGTGCCCGACACACTCAGTGGTGCACGCTCAAAGGTGACAATCCATTTCAGTGCTGAGGAGGCAATGAATAAGTACAACTCCCAAACCTCGCCAAAAGAGAGTTACCAAGGCTACCGCATACGCATCTTTGCGAGCAATAGCCAAACGGCTCGTACCGACGCAGAGGCCGCCATTGAACTCTTCGAGCAACACTACAAGGTCCCCGTATATTTTGCCTACGAGAATCCCTACTTCCTTGTAACTTGTGGCAACTGCCTATCTCACGAGGAGGCTATAATCCTTCTCTCGAAAGTGAGAATTCACTTCCCCAAGGCATTTATCGTGATGTGTGATATCCCCGCCGAGGAACTACTCTACTTCCACCAAGCCAACACACAAGAGGTTGTCGAAGAGCCAACAACCGACAACGAGGTTGAGGTTAGCCCTTCTGACCTCCCATAATATCGAGCAGTTCGGTTGTAATAGCCTGTTGGCGTTGTTTGTTATACTCCACCGAGAGTTCGCCAATAAGGTCGTCGGCGTTGTCCGTGGCCGCCTGCATAGCGACCATTCGCGCCGCATGCTCCGAGGCGAGAGCCGAGAGTGCTGCGGTATAGAGTTTGAGCGACACATAGCGAGGCACAAGAGTATCTATCAACTCCGCGCGTGATGGTTCGAGGATGTAGTCCACCTCTCGATGCTCATATTGACCTCCATCGGGAATCTCTATGGGGAGTAATCTTTCGCACACAAGCCTCTGGGTACCAGCCGACAAAAATTTGTAGTAGACCAACTCTACCCTATCGGTACGACCCTCCACAAAGTCCGCCATCAACCCCTCTGCCATCTGCTTGATTCTTTCGTAATCGGGGTGCTCCGAGAGAGTCTCATCGCCCGCTTCGTACACCACACCCGCCTTTGTCAGTTCAGCAGCGAGCCTACGACCCATTGCCACAGTGCGAATATTATCGGAGGGCAGAGCGTCATACCTCCCAACAGCAGCCACAACCCCGTGCCCCACATTGGCATTATAAGCACCACAAAGAGTCGAATTAGAGGCGAAACCCACAATTGTCACCCTCCCAACCTCACGCTCCTCGGCAAGGGGTATTGTAATCTCTCCCTCGCCCATAGCCAAGTGAGCCACAATAGCCTGTAACTCCTCCGAATAGGGCACAAGAGCCGCAGCCTCCCTCTGAGTACGGTGCAGTTTAGCCGCCGCAACCATCTTCATAGCCGAGGTAATCTTGCGCGTGGAGCGCACCGACTGAATACGCTGTTTTATCTCTTTAAGCGATGCCACCTTTGTTCTTTTTTTCCTTTTGCGACTTTTTATAAAAAGTCACCCAAAATTTTTATACGATACTGCGTATCGCTATACCTTTACTCTACCCTATCTGTTGCTTTGGAGCCACCCTCACAAAAGTGCCGTTACGGCACCGATACTGCGTATCGCTATACCCTTACTCTGCCCTATTTGACCAATAGGTCTTGGGTAGTTCGACGGCAGACGGTCGACCTCCTCCCAGCGAGTGCATATCGTGCCGCAGATGCGGTGCGATATGTGCTCGCCCAATTCTCAATTCTCAATTTACCACGCTACGCGTGTTCTAAAATGCTCCCGCTCGGCATAGCGTGCAAGCCCACTCTGCCCTCGCTTACTCGCATTTAATCCGCCTTCGGCGTCTTTTCCTCCTTCGCACCTCGGCAATTCAAATAAATTTGATTGCTCTCGGTTTGTCGTCGGTTGCCTCAATTATCAACACCTCTTTATCCCCCTCTAAGTTAGAGGGGGTGCCCGAAGGGCGGGGGCGTGTGTTAATTCTCAACTCTCAATTCTCAACTCTTTTGCAACCTTTTCGAGTGCCGAAGTAACACTCTCGTCGAGCCTACCCTCAGCCAAAGGCACGAGGATATCTTCGCGATGTGCGCCCCTGAGCACCTCCAAAAGGTGTCTCTCAAACACACTTACCTTATCTGCCGCAATATCTTTGAGTAGTCCGTTCACACCGCAATAGAGTACTGCAATTTGCTCCTCAACGGGCATAGGCGAGTATTGGGGTTGGATAAGCAGTTGGGTATTCTTGTGACCCTTGTCGATGATATATGCCGTAACGGGGTCCAAGTCGCCACCAAATTTTGTGAACGACTCCAACTCGCGGTATTGTGCTTGGTCGATTTTGAGCGTACCTGCAACCCTCTTCATCGCCTTAATCTGGGCATTGCCACCCACACGCGACACCGAAATACCCACATTAATCGCAGGGCGAATACCCTGATTGAAGAGGTCGCTGGCGAGGAATATCTGACCATCGGTAATGGAGATTACATTGGTCGGGATATATGCCGACACATCGCCCGCTTGGGTTTCGATAATCGGCAGTGCGGTAAGCGAGCCACCGCCCTTAACCTTTCCTTTGAGGCTCTCGGGCAAATCGTTCATCTTCTCGGCAACCTCCTTTCGGCTGATAATCTTCGCAGCACGCTCCAAAAGGCGCGAGTGGAGGTAGAAGATATCACCAGGGTACGCCTCCCTACCCGAGGGTCGGCGCAAAATGAGCGACACCTCGCGATATGCCACAGCCTGCTTCGACAGGTCGTCATAGACCACCAATGCGTGGCGACCCGTATCGCGGAAATACTCGCCAATGGCAGCACCTGCAAAGGGGGCAAAATACTGCATTGCAGCCGTATCGGAGGCTGTTGCCGCAACCACAATCGTATACTCCATAGCACCCTTCTCGCGCAGTGTGTTTACGATGGTCGCCACGGTCGAGCCCTTCTGTCCCACAGCCACATAGATACAATAGACCGGCTCGCCACGAAGGTATCCCTCGCGTTGATTTAGGATGGTGTCGATGGCAATGGCAGTCTTTCCCGTCTGCCTATCGCCAATGATGAGTTCCCTTTGACCCCTACCGATGGGAATCATAGCATCCACGGCTTTCAGACCTGTCTGCAAGGGCTCGCTTACGGGCTGGCGGAAGACCACACCTGGGGCTTTACGCTCCAATGGCATCTCGAACTTCTCGCCACCAATCTCTCCCCTGCCATCCACGGGCTCTCCAAGAGGATTGACAACCCTGCCAACCATCTCCTCGCCAACCTGCACCGAGGCTGTGCGGTGGGTACGCCTAACATCGTAACCCTCCTTGACATGTTCGGTGGAACCGAGCAGCACCACGCCCACATTGTCCTCTTCGAGGTTCATAACAACACCGCTGACACCTCCCTCGAACTCCAAAAGTTCGCCAGCCTCGGCACCTTCGAGTCCCCATACACGAGCCACGCCATCGCTCACTTGTAGAACCTTGCCCACCTCCTCAAATTGGAGCGCACTATCTACTCCTGCGAGCTGTTCGTGCAGCACGCGCGACACCTCCGATGGTTTAATCTCTGCCATATCGTAAGTATTTCTATACCGTTATATCTCTATACTATTGTTTTGTTCTTACTAATGAATTGTTGGCGGATGCGCCCTATGGCACTCTTTACAGAGCCGTCCAAGACCTCTCCATCCACCCTGAGGACAAAGCCCCCGAGGAGTTCCTCTTCGACCTCAACAGCCACCTCAATCTCGCCACCTCGTTGGCGGCGAACCATATCCACAACTCTTTGTTGGGTACAATCATCAAGCGGCTTTGCCGAGCGCACCTCCACAAAAGTTATCCCCTTGTGTTGGCGATAGAGCCTAACATAAGCCGTTGCCATATCGACCAAAAGCGACTCGCGGTTGTGGCTAAAAACCAAATCGACAAATCGCACAAGGCTCGCAGGGGCTCCCTCGCCCACCATCGCAACAACCGCCTCCGCACGCGTCTGCTCCGAAAGGGTTGGGTTGCAAACCATCCCTCGCAAAGCGTGGAGTTTACATCTCAAATCGCGAAGAATGGGGTACAAAGCCTCCGCCTCGCCCACCTCTAAGGCGTAGGCGAGGAGTGCTTTGGCATATCTTCCTGCGAGTAGACTGTTGTTCATTGTTCGGTGGGTAGGTTGTGGGCTCTATGAGTTGTGTGGTGCACCATTTTGCTCCACCTCATCAATCAGGCGGTCGATATACTCGCCCGAGGCAGAGCCCTCTTCGAGCCTCTGGCGCAACACCTTCTCGGCAACATCCACCGAGAGGAGTGCCACCGTTGTACGCATTTCGCCAAGGGCTTTTTGTTTTTCGATTTCGATTTGGTTTTTTGCCGCTGCCATACGCGCCGCAACATCGGCTTCTGCCTTTGTGCGAGCACTCTCGACAATACGCTGAGAGTCTGCCACTGCTGCCGACACCAATTCATTCGACTGGCGCGTGGCCTCTTCTATCATCTTACGAGCCTCATCCTCAACCCCTTCCAACCTCGCACGCGCCTCATCGGCAGCACGCAACGACTCCTCGATGTGGGTCCTACGCTTTTCGACCATCCCCGTAATCACAGGAAAGCCGAACTTCGCCAAAGCCCCAAAGACGATGAGGAACGAAAGGAGCATCCAAAAGAGAAGCCCCAAGTCGGGTGTAAGTAGCGACATAATTTTTTAGGTTTTAACTTCTTACCTTTGTTGTCCCTTGTCGACCGATTAGATTGCCAACAAGCAGATTACAATAGCAAACAGTGTTGCTCCCTCGATAAGACCACCGGCAATAATCATTGCCGACTGCAACGAACTGGCAGCCTCGGGCTGGCGTGCCATAGCCTCCAAAGTGTTCGAGCCAATCTTACCAATACCCCAAGCAGCACCAAATACTGCCAAAGCCGCAGCCAAAGGAGCAACCACAGCACCCAAATTCGCCGCCTGCAAAAGTGTTATAAATGCCAACATAATTTTTTGTGTGTTAAAAGGTTAATATAATTATTTGTCGTGTTTTGTCGTCTGTTTTTTTGCCTCGTGGTGCTCCTTGCGCGAGAGTCCCACAAAGACCGAAGAGAGCATCGTGAAGACATACGCCTGAATATACGCCACCAATATCTCCAAAACCAACATAAAGACTGTCAGCAACACCGAAAAGATGGTCATAACGATATTCATGGTGGTACCCATACTCACCGACACAAAGACAAGGCTCGTGAGGGCGAGAATTACCATGTGTCCCGCCAGTGTGTTGGCAAAAAGACGGATGGTTAGTGCAAAGGGTTTAGAAATAATGCCGAACAACTCTATGACGGGCATAAGTGGTATGGGGCACTTCATCCACACGGGGACATCGGGCCAAAGAATCTCCCTCCAATACTCCTTGTTGCCAAAGACATTGACCGTAAACATCGTAGCCAGAGCCAAGATGAGCGTAACGGCAATGTTGCCCGTAGTATTCGCGCCACCTGGGAAGGTCGGCACCAAGCCCATAAGGTTGTTCACAAAGATGAAGAAGAATGCCGTCAGCAGGTAGGGCGAGTAGCGTCTATACTCCTTGCCCACCGCAGGGCGTATAACATCGTCTTCGACGCTCATGATAAGCATTTCCACTGCGCCCACAAACCCCTTAGGCACTGCGTGGATGTCGTATTTGCGCCTTCGATACCACCCCGCAACACCAAGAATTAACACCACCACAAGGAGCGAGTTGATAACAACCCCTGCGGCGTTCTTTGTAAACGAGAGGTCGATGGGGCGATAAACCTCGCCATCTGCCCCCACTGCCACAAGTTTACCTTCCCACTTTTCGCCCTTGGGTGCCACATAGAAGCCTTCGTAGTGGTGTCCGTGTGATATTTTCGCAGAGGAGAAGGCGTACCACCGACCCTCTTCGGAGCGCACAATGCAGAGCAGTGGTATCTCTATGTGGTGTCCCTTGTAGGTCGCAATATGCCACGAATAGGAGTCGCTAATGTGGTCGAAGATAAGCCCCACAACATCGAAACTCTCCTCCGCCTCTTGTACCTCCTCGGCATTATCAACCACCTCGTGTGGCACCTCCGACTGAGCCCACACGCCATCCCACAACACCCCCACAAGGAGCATCGCGAGCAGTAGCGAAAGGTTTCTCAGTCGTTGTTTCATCATGTTTATTGTTTGGTAGTCATCTCCTTAGCATAAGCCTTCGCAGCCCATCCCTCAAAGAGGGAGGTGAGCAGGTAGAAGCCGAGCGTATAGAGCAGAAACTCGCTCTTAGCGGGCAACTTAGCCATCACCCACACAAGCATCATAACCGCTACGCCCAAAAACTTCACCCCCCTCATAGCCATCGAGGTTATAAACACACTCTGCGGTTTCATCTTGCCGTACCTACCCACAAGCACCACAAAAACGGTTTCGTAGATGTAGAAAAAGGCGGGGGCAATCCACCCAAGAGGTAAAATCTCGGGAGCCCACAAGCGAGCCACAACAAGCAGTGCCACACCGTATAGTATGGTTGCCAATTCTGTGATAAGTTGTATATTTCTCAGTTTCATCTTCTTGTTTTTCTTATTCGGTGCAGACCACAATAGTGTCGTTTTTGACCTCCACAAAGCCGCCCTCAACAGCCAACTCTCCCACCTCACCATCAACCGCCGTATAGGAGATAACCCCCGATGTGAGCGACGAAATGAGCGGTGCGTGGCGGCGCAAGACCACAAAAGGAGCCTTTGTGCCGGGGAGTAGCACTCTCTGCACCTCGCCCTCGAAAAGTGTGCCCGTGGGGGAAATAACTCTCAGTTGCATAGGATTGTGTCGATGTGTGAAAATTCAATTACTGGGCAACCTTACGGCAAATCTCCTCGCCCTTGGCAATAGCCTCTTCGATAGTACCCACATTGAGGAATGCGGCTTCGGGCAGATGGTCCACCTCGCCATCGAGAATCATCTTAAAGCCCCTGATAGTATCCTCAATTGGTACCATAACGCCCACTACGCCCGTAAACTGCTCCGCCACCGAGAAGGGTTGCGAGAGGAAACGCTGCACTCGCCTTGCGCGATTGACCGTCAGTTTATCCTCTTCGGAGAGTTCCTCCATACCCAAAATGGAGATAATATCCTGCAACTCTTTGTTGCGTTGGAGAATTTGTTTGACGCGTTGTGCGGTGGTATAGTGTTCTTCGCCCACAACATTGGGGTCGAGGATGCGCGAAGTTGATTCGAGGGGGTCTACGGCAGGATAGATACCCATCTCGGCAATCTTACGGCTCAACACCGTTGTTGCGTCGAGGTGGGTAAAGGTTGTTGCCGGTGCAGGGTCCGTAAGGTCATCGGCGGGGACATAGACCGCCTGAATGGAGGTAATGGAGCCGTTCTTGGTCGAGGTAATGCGCTCCTGCATGGCACCCATCTCGGTTGCCAGCGTAGGCTGGTAGCCCACAGCCGAAGGCATACGACCCAGCAGTGCCGACACCTCAGAGCCCGCCTGCGTGAAACGGAAAATGTTGTCTATGAAGAAGAGGATATCCCTATTGACACCGCCATCGCGGAACGACTCGGCAACCGTCAGACCCGACAGCGCAACCGAAGCACGCGCACCCGGGGGCTCATTCATCTGACCAAAGACGAGTGTCGCCTGCGACTTTTTGAGTTCCTCGTGGTCGATAGTCGAAAGGTCCCAATCGCCCCTCTTCATACCCTCCTCGAACTTCTCGCCATAGCGAATAACGCCCGACTCAATCATCTCCCTCAGCAGGTCGTTACCCTCCCTTGTGCGCTCTCCCACGCCCGCAAAGACGGAGTAGCCACCGAGTTTCTTTGCCACATTGCGGATAAGTTCCATAATAAGCACAGTCTTACCCACACCTGCGCCACCAAACAGACCCACCTTGCCGCCCTTGACATAGGGCTCCAAAAGGTCGATAACTTTGATGCCCGTATAGAGCACCTCTTGCGAGGTTGTAAGGTCGTCGAACTTGGGCGCATCGCGATGAATGGGGAGTGCGCCCTCCATTTCAAGGCTTCCGATGCCGTCGATAGCATCGCCCACAACATTCATCAGTCGTCCCTTAATTTGTTCGCCCACGGGCATAGAGATTGGGGCGTAGTACGACACCGCCTCCACACCTCGACTAAGTCCATCGGTGGAGTCCATAGCCACAGCTCTGACACTCCACTCACCAATATGTTGCTGGATTTCGGCAAGAAGCCTCTTGCCGTCTGTTCGCCGAATCTCTATCGCATCGTGAATGGCGGGCAACTCCACTTCGCCACCCACCTCATTCTCGAAACTTACATCAATAACGGGTCCGACAACTTGTATCACACGACCCGCAATTCTCTTTGGAGTACTCTCTCCCATATTAGGCTCTTGGTTTTTCGATTAGCCACAAATCCTCCGATTTGCGTTGATTTTACAAATATATGTTATTTTTCGGAAAACACAAAAGAAGGGGAGGCAAAAACCTCCCCTTGGGTATCACAAAAACGGTTGTATTATTTCACAAAGACCTCCAAGAGGGTGCCGTTGCCCGAGAGTCTAACATCGGTGGCATCGGCAGGGACAAGCACCGTTTCGAGTGCCCCGAGGTGTACATCATATCCCATTGCACGCACCGTCGCCCCGCCCTCGACACACATATAGGCAACAAAACTATCCAGCGGAGCGTAGTCCAACTCCAAAGCGCCCTCCAACTCCACAAGGTTTACCGAGAACTGTTCGCACGAGAGCAGTTCAACCGCCTTGTTGCTGACAGACTCCTTGGTAATGTTGAGTCCCGAGCGAGGTTGCAGGCTGACCACCTCGGCAGCCAAAGCGGTGTGCAACTCGCGAGGGTGTCCATTGCGGTCCAAGCGGTTCCAATCGTGTATGCGGTATGTGATGTCGGAGGTCTCTTGAATCTCCGCCAAAAAGACACCACCATCGATGGCGTGGGCTGTGCCGGCGGGCACAAAATAGGCTTCGCCCTTGCGCACGGGTATGCGGTTGAGATATTCCACAATAGTGCCGTCCTCAACAGCATTGTCGTACTCCTCCTCTGTGAGCGGTTGTTTGAAGTCGAGATAGATGGCGGCATCTTCCTTAGCATCAATAATATACCACATCTCGCTCTTGCCGCGCGAAGAGTGCATCTGCTGAGCAAACTCATCCGAAGGATGAACCTGCACAGAGAGCCTGTCGCGCGTGTCGATAAATTTGAGCAGTACGGGGAATTCTAAACCATACCTCTCATAAATCCCCTCGCCAACCAACTCTCCCATATAGACCTCCACCAACTCCGAGAGGCTGTTGTCGGCAAGAGCACCTTCGGCAACAACCGACTCTGCGCCCTCAACGCCCGAGAGTTCCCAACTCTCGCCTATCTCGGCAGGATTTACTCCTCGTGCCACTCGTTTACCAGCCTTCGACAAGCGGTCGCCACCCCAAATAACCTCTTTTAGAACAGGGTGAAATTTTAGTGGATATAGCATACAATCTCTTCTATTTCTCTTTTTTCGGTTTCAAATTTAATCAAAATTACAATAGAGAACGCTCGCTCTTGCAAATTATTTCTATATTTGTGCATATTAAAACTGTTTTGAAGAATGAAAGAACTTATCAGGGTTGAGAATGTGACCAAACAGTTTGCCGGTCACACCGCACTCGACAATATTTCGCTCTCAATTCCTCGCGGAGCGGTTTATGGTCTGCTCGGTCCCAACGGAGCGGGTAAGACAACCCTCATACGCATCATCAACCGCATCACCGCACCCGATAGTGGCAAGGTGTGGTTCAATGGTCATCTGCTCGCACCCGAAGATGTTCCACACATCGGTTATCTCCCCGAAGAGCGCGGTCTTTACAAGACTATGAAGGTGGGCGAACAGGCGCTCTACTTCGCAAGGCTCAAAGGTCTTTCAAAAGCCGAAGCCACACGCCGACTAAAACAGTGGTTTGTAAAGTTCGGCATTGAGAGTTGGTGGAACAAGAAGGTGAGCGAACTCTCCAAAGGTATGGCTCAGAAGGTGCAGTTTATTGTCACCGTACTCCACGAGCCCGAACTCCTGATTTTCGATGAGCCTTTCAGCGGTTTCGACCCCATAAATGCAAATCTCCTAAAAGAGGAGATACTTGCCCTTAGGGACAAAGGAGCGACGGTTATCTTCTCCACCCACAACATGTCGTCGGTGGAAGAGGTTTGCGACCACATAACCCTCATCAACAAGTCTAAGAACATCCTCAGTGGCTCGCTCAATGAAATTCGCCGCTCACACGGAGGAAACATCTTCGAGATTGACCACCGAGGCTCACGCGAGGCTCTCGTTGGGGCTTTGACAGATACTCCTTGCCACATTCTCGACACCTCCGCTTCGGATGACGAGGCTGTTCAGAATGGCGGAGGTTCGATGCTCAAAATCCACATCCCCAACGATAAGGATATTCGCGACATTGTGGGCATCATCAACAACCACACCGAACTGCGCTCTTTCCGCGAGGTCATACCCTCCATGAACGATATTTTCATCCGCGCAGTGGCAGGAACACTATAACAACATCAATACCAAAGTCTTAGATTATGGGAAAAATTTCAATCATAGCAGGACGCGAATTTAACGAGCGCGTGCGCAAGAAGAGCTTTATCATAACCACGATACTTATGCCTATTGCCTTTGTGGCAATAATGTTCATACCCGCACTGATGATGAACATACAGAGCGATGTGGCAAGGGAGATTGTGGTTGTTGATCAGAGCGGTGTTATTGCGCCACAACTCCAAGATAGCCAAACCCTCAATTTTACCCTCTCCGATAGGAGCGTGGAGGATATCACGAGCGACGGGGGCAACATTTTCGGTATTCTTATCATTGGCAAGGATGTGGCAAACAACCCCTCGAATGTACAACTGCTCACCTATGAGTCCTCGACAATCAACATCGAAAGCGAGATAACCGAACAGATCCGCACAATCATAGAGGCTGAGAAACTCAAAGCCTACAACATCGAAGATATCGACTCCATACTCGAAGCCATCAAGACTCCCGTTTCGCTGAAAGTTAAACAGTTGGGCGAGAGTGGCGAAACAAAGGAGAGTTCCTCGGCATTAAACATTGTGTTGGCGTACATCTTCGGCTTCCTTATATATATGTTCGTATTCCTCTATGGCAACATGGTTATGCAGGGTGTCATCGAGGAGAAGAGCAACAAGGTTATGGAGGTTATGGTGTCGAGCGTTAAGCCCTTCGAGTTGATGATGGGCAAAATTCTCGGTATCGCCTCGGTGGCGATTACCCAGTTTGTCATCTGGGTTGTCTTTATACTTGTGATTGGTGGTGCCGCAATGAGTCTCTTTGGTGTGAGCGATATGCTCGCGGCAACCTCCTCGGCAGCAATGGACCCCTCGGCAATGATGGGAACACAAATGCCCGCACTCGACGAGGAGTTGCTCTCGGTAATCCGCACCGTCACCGACCCCGTATATCTCCTGCGCATACTTGGTGGTTTCCTTGTATATTTTATTGGTGGCTACCTGCTCTATGCAGCGATGTTTGCGGCTGTGGGAAGTGCTGTGGACAACGAAAAAGATACCAACAATCTCCAATTGCCCATCACAATTCCTCTGATTTTGGCGATTTTTGTGATGATGAGCGCAATGCAGGAGCCCAATGGACCTTTGGCGTTTTGGTTTAGTATGATACCTTTCACATCGCCCGTGGTTATGATGGTGCGCCTACCCTATGGTGTTCCCGCATGGGAGTTGGGACTCTCGGTTGGTCTGCTCTTTGTAACCTTCGTTGCAATGGTCTACTTGGCGGGCAAAATCTACCGAGTGGGAGTCTTTATGTATGGCAAAAAACCGACCCTCGGCGAACTCGTCAAGTGGATTAGGTATAAGTAGGGTTGAAAATTGAAAATTAGACGGGCGCACCTTGGGGGGCGCCCGATGTTTTATAGGAGGACTAAGAAAATTAGGAAAATAGAGTATAGTCTTAGCACTCCTACAACTCCTTATGTTAGTAGATGGTAGACTAATAAAAACGCATAGGGAGGAGGGATTTTTGTGCCAAAAGAAGGAGCGACTCCGCAGTTTGCTTAGCGCAAATGAGGAAGCCGCTCTCTGAATTTTGGTGCAAAAAGCACCCGTCCTATGCGTTTTTGATGGCTGCTACGCCGGGGAGTTCTTTACCCTCGATGAATTCGAGGAGTGCACCACCACCGGTCGAAACATAACTAACTTTGTCTGCCAAACCGAACTTGTTGATGCAAGCAACGCTGTCGCCACCACCGATGAGCGAGTATGCGCCCTTGGTCTGGGTAGCCTCGGCAATAGCCTCAGCAACGGCGCGAGAACCGGTTGAGAATTTCTCAATCTCGAATACGCCTACGGGACCATTCCAGAGGATAGTCTTACACTCCAAAATCTCTTCGCGGAAGAGTTTTTTGCCCTCCGAAGCGATGTCCACACCTTCCCAAGCGTCCTCAATAGCATTTGCGGGAGCCTCTTTGGTGTTTGCCTCGTTGGAGAAGTCGTCTGCAACAAGTGCATCGGGCGACATCACAAACTTGATACCTTTCTCTTCTGCCTTTTTGAGAATTGAGAGAGCGGTGTCAAACATATCGGGCTCGCAGATAGACTTACCTACCTTGCCACCCAGCGCAGCCGCAAAGGTGTAGGTCATACCACCACCGATGATAATCTTATCGCACTTCTCCATGAGGGTCTCGATAATCGAAATCTTGGTCGAAACCTTCGAGCCACCAACGATAGCCACAAAGGGACGCTGGGGGTTCTCCATAACGCTCTCGATAGCCTTCAACTCGCCCTCCATAACATAGCCAAACATCTTGTCGTTGGGGAAGTAGTCAGCAATAAGTGCAGTGGATGCGTGTGCGCGGTGAGCGGTGCCGAATGCGTCGTTGATATAGCAGTCTGCATAGGAGGCAAGCCTCTTCACAAACTCTTTCTGGCTCTCTTTCACAGCCTTCTTAGCCTCTTTCTTCTCCTCGTCGGTAGCGTCCTCTGCCAAGCCGCGGGGTTTGCCCTCCTCCTCAGCATAGAAACGGAGGTTCTCCAAGAGGAGCACTTCGCCTGCTTTGAGGTTTGCAGCCATCTCGGCAGCCTTCTCGCCCATGCAGTCGCCTGCGAAGAGAACCTTCACACCAAGGCGAGCCTCCACTGCGGAGATGATGTGCGAAAGGGAGTATTTTTCGTCGTTGTTTTTCTTGGGGCGACCGAGGTGCGACATAAGGATAACGCTACCGCCACCTGCCAAAACTTTCTTAATGGTGGGGATTGCGGCACGGATACGGGTGTCGTCGGTCACATTGAACTCTTTGTCGAGAGGCACATTGAAATCTACGCGGATAATGGCGCGTTTGCCCTCAAAATTGTAAGTGTCGATTGTCTGCATAATACTAACCTATTACTGTATGCTATTGTGAATTATCTCTTTTCGAGCGCAAAGATAATAAAATTTACCCTATCTTTTGTTTCTGTACTCAAATTTTCAACTTTCAACTTTCAACTTTCAACTCAAAACAGTATCTTTGTGACAAAATGCAATCTAATCAAAACCTAAAATTAAACTACACTATGTACGGTAAAATCAAAGAGCATTTGCAGAAAGAACTCGCCGACATCCGCGAGGCTGGTCTTTACAAAGTAGAGCGCATTATTGAGTCGCCCCAGAGGGCTGCCATCGAGGTTGGTGGTAAAGAGGTACTCAATTTCTGCGCCAACAACTATCTTGGTCTTTCGGACAATCCTCGCCTTATTGAGGCTGCCAAAAAGGCTCTCGACAATCGCGGCTTTGGAATGTCGTCGGTAAGGTTTATCTGCGGCTGCCAAGATATTCACAAAGAACTCGAAAAAGCCATTGCTGACTACTTCGGCACCGAGGACACCATCCTCTATGCTGCTTGCTTCGACGCAAACGGTGGCGTATTCGAGCCCCTCTTCACCGAGCAGGATGCCATCATCAGCGACTCGCTCAACCACGCATCCATCATCGACGGTGTAAGGCTCTGCAAGGCTGTGCGCTACCGCTACGCCAATGCCGATATGGAGGAGTTGGAGAACTGCCTCAAACTCGCTCAGGCTCAGCGTTTCCGCATCATCGTAACTGACGGTGTCTTCTCGATGGACGGCAATGTGGCTAAGATGGACGAGATTTTGGCTCTGGCAGAAAAATATGACGCACTTGTGATGGTTGATGAGTGCCACTCGGCAGGTGTTGTGGGTGCAACAGGTCGTGGTGTTACCGAACTCTACAACTGCCGCGGTCAGGTTGATATTCTCACTGGTACTCTCGGCAAGGCATTTGGTGGTGCAGTAGGTGGCTTTACCACCGGTCGCAAGGAGATTATCGAGATGCTCCGCCAGCGTTCACGCCCCTACCTCTTCTCGAACTCTGTGCCCCCCGCAGTGGTTGGTGCAAGCATCGAGGTCTTCAAGATGCTCGGCGAGAGTAACGAGATTCACGACAGGCTTGTGGAGAATGTGGAGTACTTCCGCACCAAGATGTTGGAGGCAGGTTTCGACATCAAACCCACCCAGAGCGCAATTTGCGCCGTAATGCTCTACGATGCACCCCTTTCGCAGGTTATGGCTGCCAAACTCTTGGAGGAGGGTATCTATGTGACAGGTTTCTACTACCCCGTAGTTCCCAAAGGTCAGGCTCGTATCCGCGTTCAGGTGTCGGCAGGTCACACCCGCGAGCACCTCGACAAGTGTATCGCAGCCTTCACCAAGATTGGCAAGGAACTCGGCGTAATCAAATAGGCACACCTTATACACTCAACACACCAGCTCCCCTCAATACTCCATTGTGGGGAGTTGGCATTTAACAGATACTCTATGAGTAAATTTAGGCTTACAAAGCGTTTCCGCTTGGAGATGGCGCACGCGCTGGTGGGATACGAGGGCAAGTGCAGCCGCCTGCACGGGCACTCCTACCAACTCGAAGTGACCGTCGAGTGTGGCGAAGAACTCCACACCGCGGGCTCGGAGATGGGTATGGGTATTGATTTTGGAGCGATAAAAAGCATCATCGAGCGCGTCATTGTCGAACCCTACGACCACTCGCTCCTGCTTCGCCGTTGCGAGCAGACCGAGGAGGCTGTGGAGGTTCTATCTCGCACATTTGAGGGTGTCTATGCCTTCGATTGGCAACCCACAAGCGAGAATATCCTCCTTCACTTCGCATCGCTCATCACCCCCCACCTCCCCCAAGGCGTACACCTCCACACCTTGCGCCTCCACGAAACCGAAAACAACTGCGCCGAACTTGTGTTGTAGTTTTCGTTTGCAACTTTTGTAAAAAGGCGACTTTTCGCCGCTTTTTGTAAAAAGCGGCACCAAAAACTTTTAGTGTAGCTCTTGCGGTAAGGCGTGGCTATGGCTGCCTCACCGCAGTTCCTAAAACAGAACTCCACCGCCACTTTCAAACGAGTTTGAGTGGCAGTGGAGTTCTATTTTATGCTCTTCCCCAGAAGAGCACCACAACCCCCCCCCCCCCCAAAAAAACCTACCCCCCCCACCCCCCCTCTTCTCC